>DYLX01000001.1:0-148699 GCA_020721875.1 Leptospira biflexa | reverse complement strand
TACGACGGTCGCGATTTGAAAATGTCGCTTCTCGCGACAGGGGCAGAGGTAACCGTCGTGCTGCTCCGGCTTTTGCCGGTTTGCAAGCGCTGCGGGTCTCTGCGGGTGCGCCGTCGCGGTACGACGGTCGCGATTTGAAAATGTCGCTTCTCGCGACTAGCGCGATTTAATCGCAAGCAAGCAATCATGTCAAGAGGAAACTGAAACATTCTATACCTTGCCAAACAAGCCTTATCGATATATACTGATTTTTAGCATGTGAGATTTTATTTAAGATTTTTTTATATATAGTAATTCTTATATAAGGCAGTGTGAGTGATATTCTTATCCGGTTTCTCAGCAAATTCTGTAAGAAGACTTTGCTAGAAAATCGATTCCATACCTCTGCCAATCTAGAGATCTTACGTATCAAGAGGAAATTGCAATGGAGATTCAAGTACAAGAGCTTCTTGAGAGAATTCGGAACGAGGGTATAGAGACTGCAAAAAAACAAGCGGATGAGATCGTCCAAAAAGCGCACGCTCAAGCTGAAGAAATGATTGTTCTGGCGAAGAAAGAGGCTGAAGATCTTCTCGCAGAGGCAAAACGCAAAATCGAATCAATGGAAGCTGCTTCTCGGGAAAGCCTTCTTCAGGCTTCAAGGGATGCGATGATTGCGCTCAAACAGAGTGTGCGCGTATTTGTCGAATCTGCATTGACTGCCGATATAGAAGCTGCATTTGATGCAAAAATGGCAGCGCAAATCATCCCAGAAGTTGTAAGAATCCTTGCATCCAGTCAGAGCGGCGATATAGAAGTGCTTTTACCTCCTGCGCTTAAAGAAAACATTGATGCCTCCATTGCTGCAAGGCTCTCAAAAGAGCTTTCCCGTGGGATAAGCTTCAAACCCTATCCTGCAATCGATGCTGGATTCCGTGTGGCAGTTGAAGGTTCTGCGGTCCAGTTTGATTTTACTGCCGAAAGCATTGCGCAAATTCTATCGGTTCGGGTGAACAAGCTTCTCGCTGAATATTTAAAAGAAGCTTCGGGGAGCCTGACCTGAAATGAAGCGGTATTGGTATTTCGCTTCGACTTTGCCATTCTTCCCATTTGGATCGTCTCCTCCTTTCTCAGCTCAAGAATTCGACGCTCTCTGCGAACGCTTCGTTGACAAGCGCGATAGAGAACTGATCAAGACAGCGGAAGCTGTGGTGAGAGGCGAGTATAAAGAAAAAATCGAAAAATCTCCTTTTCTGAGAGCGTTTTTCAAATGGGAGCGTGGTACTCGCAATGCATTGGCCGTGCTAAGAGCAAGAGCACTCAAATGGGATCCAGAACCGTGGATAAGGCCAGGCAGCACCGATGCGGATGCGCTGCAAGCTGCACAAGCTATTCACTCTGCTTCTGATCCCTTGCAGGCAGAGCTCACCTTCGAGAGAGAACGATGGAATGCAGTAGAAAGACTTTCGCCACTTTCGCCTTTTGAGATTGATTCAATAATTGGGTATAAAATAAAACTGCTTATTGCAACCCGCTGCATCTCCTTTCAGAGAGAAAGGGGCGCAGAAGGATTCAGGGTTTTTTATCAAGATATCATCGACGCAGCTGCGGATGTAACCAACAGCGCGCTCGACACCGGAGTGGCAACATGACAGAAGGAATCGTCACTGCAGTAAACGGAAATATGGTTTCTGTCGAAACTGACGGAAATGTTACCATGAATGAGGTAGCCTACATCGAAACGGGGACGAGAAGCCTCAAGAGTGAGGTTATACGTATTCGTGGTAATTCAGTTCAGGTACAGGTCTATGAAATAACCAAAGGCATAAAGGTCGGGAATAAAGTCCGATTTACTAATGAGTTGCTTTCTGTCGAACTTGGTCCGGGATTGCTTGGGCAGATTTATGATGGGCTTCAAAACCCGCTCCCTGAAATTGCCGAAAAAGTGGGTTATTTTCTAGAACCAGGTCTCTACCTTAAAGCTCTTTCGTGCGAAGCAAAGTGGCATTTTACTCCGCTCGTAAAAGTTGGCGACACAGTGCAGCGCGGCATGGCTCTCGGATGGGTTCCTGAGCTTCATTTCAAACACATTATTATGCTGCCTTTCGACGTATACGGAGAATGGAAAGTTACAAATATTCTCCCTGAAGGAGATTATACAATCGAAGAGAATGTGGTGCAGGTAGTCGACGCAAAAGGCAATACCAAATCGATCAAAATGTGGTTCTCCTGGCCGGTCAAGCGTGCGGTTGATTGCTACTCCGAAAGGCTTAAGCCCTCAGAGCCACTTGTAACCAAGACGCGCATTATCGACACATTTTTCCCGGTTGCAAAAGGTGGGACATATTGCATTCCCGGCCCCTTCGGCGCGGGTAAAACAGTCCTTCAGCAAGTTACGAGCCGAAATGCAGAAGTCGACATTGTGCTCATTGCGGCATGTGGCGAACGCGCAGGCGAGGTCGTCGAAACCCTGAAGGAGTTTCCGAAAATCATCGACCCTAAAACAGGTCGTTCACTAATGGAGCGGACTGTTATTGTGTGCAATACTTCGTCAATGCCGGTCGCTGCGCGCGAGGCCTCAGTGTATACCGCGGTCACTATTGCGGAATATTACAGACAAATGGGTCTCGATGTCCTTCTGCTCGCAGATTCTACTAGCCGTTGGGCACAGGCAATGCGTGAAATGTCCGGCCGCCTCGAAGAAATCCCCGGTGAAGAAGCGTTTCCTGCATATCTCGAATCGGTTATTGCTGCATTCTATGAGCGTGCCGGCATTGTGCGGCTCTATAACGGGCAAAAAGGCTCTGTCACTATCGGTGGAACCGTCTCTCCCGCAGGCGGCAATTTTGAAGAACCTGTCACTCAGGCAACTCTAAAAGTTGTGGGGGCCTTTCATGGCCTTTCCCGCGAGCGTTCGGATGCGCGCAAATACCCTGCGATTCACCCGCTCGATTCGTGGTCGAAATATGAAGGCATCATGCCGAAGAGAGCAGTTCAATATGCTCATTCTTTTCTCGAACACGGTGCAGAAGTGAGCGCGATGATGAAAGTCGTCGGCGAAGAAGGGACAAGCCTTGAAGATTATGTGGTATATCTCAAAAGCGAATTCCTCGATGCTGTTTACCTCCAGCAGAACTCCTTCGATCCAGTTGATGCTGCTGCCCCGCCGGATCGCCAGAAGCATATGTTCACTCTGGTCCTGAAAATACTTGCATCCCAGATCAAGTATAAAGACAAAGAAGATGCACGAGAATTTTTCTATGACTTGCGGCAGACAATGCTCGACCTTAATGGCACTCCAAAAGACAGCGAAATGTATGGCTCACTGTATGCAAAAGTCGAGCAGGCATTAGCAGAGAGGAATCCCGAGTTCGAAAGCCGTGGTTTAAAAGCAATCAGCGCGCTGGAGTGAGAGATGAACAAAATATATTCCAGAATTGAATCGATTGTAGGCAATGTCATTGCGGTAAAGGCGCAGGATGTCGCGTATGGCGAACTGGCAGAGGTCAAGACGCGATATGGTTCATCGCTTGCGGAGACAATCCGCCTTGAGAAAGCAATGGTGTATCTCCAGGTGTTTGCTGGAGGACGAGGTATTTCTACCGGCGATGAGGTACGGTTTCTTGGGCACCCCATGCAAGTGAGCTTTTCAGATAATCTCCTAGGTCGCATCTTCGATGGAGCAGGTGAGCCTCGCGACGGTGGGCCAATGCTTACGGATAATCTCATCACTATTGCGGGGCCTTCGGTCAATCCTTACAAACGCATAATTCCGCGCGAGATGATCCGCACCGGCATCCCCATGATCGATGTGTTCAATACACTTGTAAAGAGCCAGAAATTGCCGATTTTTTCTGTTTCCGGCGAGCCGTATAATCAGCTTTTAGCTCGAATCGCCATGCAGGCGGAGGTCGATCTCATTGTACTCGGCGGCATGGCTCTAAAATACGATGATTATCTTTTCTTCCATGATTCGCTCGAGCAAGGCGGGGCCCTTTCCAAGACAATCATGTTTGTGCATACCGCCGCGGATCCTATTGTCGAATGCCTTATGGTGCCGGATATTTCGCTTGCGGTTGCGGAGCGTTTTGCGCTAAAGGGCAAGAATGTGTTGGTACTTCTCACCGACATGACGAACTTTGCTGACGCACTCAAAGAAATTGCGATTACTCAAGAGCAGGTTCCCTCGAACCGCGGTTATCCTGGCGACCTCTATTCGCAGCTTGCTGCACGCTACGAAAAAGCTGTCGATTTTTCTGATGCTGGTTCCATAACGATTCTTGCAGTCACGACAATGCCAGGCGATGATGTCACCCACCCTGTCCCGGACAACACAGGTTACATCACCGAGGGGCAGTTCTATCTTCATGGTGGATATATCGATCCCTTTGGGTCGCTTTCTCGCCTCAAGCAGATGGTCAACGGCAAGACGCGCGAGGACCATCGCTCGATTATGGATGCAATGATCAAACTCTATGCTGCTTACCGCGATACGCTGGAAAAGAAGTCGATGGGCTTTCAAATGAGTGTATGGGATCGCAAGCTTTTAAAATACGGCGAGCTCTTCGAGCAGCGAATGATGGATCTTTCGGTCAATATTCCTCTTGAAAAGGCTCTTGATCAGTGCTGGGAAACGCTTGCAGAATGCTTTGAGCCACGCGAAACTGGTTTGCGCTCTGACTTGATCCAAAAATTCTGGGTCGGACGGAAATAACACCAGACATGAAGGCGTAAAGGCGAATCACAATGGCGAAAATAAAGCTGACCAAGAACGAGCTCAAAAAGAAAAAAGATGCGCTCAAAATGTACCAGCGCTATCTGCCGACGCTTCAGCTCAAGAAGCAGCAGCTTCAGATTGAAGTCAGCAGCGTGCAGACTCGCCTGGAACAGCTTACGGCTCGCAAAGCAACGCTGGAAAAAGAGTATGATTCCTGGATTGCAGTATTTTCGGAACAGAAAAAAGCACGAATGCCCAATGGAGAGCCACTCTTGAGGATTGTCTCTATACGCACAGACGAGGGCAATATTGCTGGCGTGACAATCCCTGTCTTTCAGAGTATTGAATTCGAGCGGTCGGTCTACGACCTGTATGCGACTCCTGTGTGGATAGATTTAGCATTGACACTTATGGAGCAGCTTTTGCGGACTCAGATTGAAATGGAAATAGTATCCAGACAACGAGAGCTCCTTGCACATGAGCTTCGCATCACGACGCAACGTGTCAATCTTTTTGAAAAGGTAAAAATTCCCGAAACTATTGCCGATATTCGCAAAATCCGCATATATCTCGGCGATCAGCAAACCGCTCAGGTTGTGAGGGGCAAAATAGCAAAGCGTAAAGTTGAAGGAGCCGAGCGATGATCGTTCCGATGAAGAAATTTTACCTTATTGTTCTTGATAAAGACAGAACAACCGTCCCAGAGAGGCTCCGTTCACTTGGTATTGCACATGTCGAGGAACTCCAAGGGAGCGGAGAAACCTACCAAACACTAGAACGGCAAAAAGCAGAAGTCGAAACGGCTCTTTACCTGTTATCGAATTATAGGAATAAAAAATCGAAATCAGTCATTCCGAACATTAAGGAAAAACAGCCTCGATCGAATGAGGAAGGGCAAAGGATTATTAAAGAAATTCTGAGCCTTAAAAATGAACTCGATTCCATGAAGGATCGACTGACTTTTTTATCTCGAGAAATTGACAGAGCTGCAAGTTGGGGAGAAATTTCAGCTTCTTTATTGCTCAATGTTTGTGAAAAAATCGGTTATTCGATATATTTTTTTGAAACTACTCCCAAAGAAGGAGCTGAAATTCTTCAAAATCAAGAATATATCAAATTAAAATCTCCCAAAGGCAAACTTCGGATTGCGTTGCTCGTCAAAGAAGGCGAAAAGCTGCCAGAATTGCCACCATTCTTTCAGCAGTTTATTCCGCCAGAAATGCCTGTTTCGGCTATGCGACAAGAAGTTGCTTCGATTCTGCAACGCAGAGTAGATATGGAATCCAAACTGCGCGCATATGCATCCTACTTGCCAACCCTGCAGTCTTTTCTTAATGAGCTAGAAGCGAATCTTACAATGGAGCGATTGCGTTCGGGAATGCCAAATCAGGCTCAATTTGCATATCTGCAAGGATATGTTCCTGCGCGCGAAGTAAATGCGCTTGCAAAAATGGCAGCACATTTTTCATGGGCCGTGGCATTCGATGACCCATCGGGTGAGGATAAGCCGCCAACGCTCGTAGAAAATCCCCCAGCAATCCGTATCATTAAACCAGTATTAGATTTTCTTGGCACTCTTCCCAATTACTATGAATATGAGATTTCTTTCTGGTTTCTTATATTTTTCTTGATCTTTTCGGCAATGATTTTTGGCGATGGCGGCTATGGCATGGTCATCATGCTTGCTTCACTCGCTTCTATTTTAAAAGCAAAGCGAAAAGGCGGACAAGCGAATGATGCGCAGAAACTCTTTACTGTCCTTGGTATAGTGACATTACTTTGGGGCGCTGCAACGGGTTCTTGGTTTGGAATCGCATTTGACCATCTACCGTCTGTGCTACAGCATATTTCTATTCCATGGATTAATGGCCAGAGTCCAGATTCGGAAAGCAATATCAAAGCAATCTGTTTTCTAATTGGGCTTATTCAGCTTTCGATTGCGCACATTAAAAATGTTAAGCGTGATTTTCCGAATTTGAAGTTTCTTTCGCAAATCGGCTCGCTCTTATTGTTGGCAGGCATGTTCAATGTCGCACTTAATCTCGTAGTCGATGCCAAGAGATTTCCTATTGCTTCCTGGGCTATTGTAAGTATTGGGATCGGTTTTGTACTTGTCTTTGTGTTTAGTAACTGGACCGGAGCTTTAGGCTCCAGCCTAATAGAAAGCCTTAAGGGAATCATTTCAATCTTTCTTGGAACAGTAAGTGTCTTTGCCGATATTGTTTCCTATATAAGGCTTTGGGCGGTAGGGCTCGCGGGGCTGGCGATTTCGCAAACGGTGAATGGAATGGCGGCAAGTATTTTAGGCGGAGGATTCGCAGGTTTTGTGGTTGGCTTTATTATCAAAGCATTACTTGCTGTTGTGCTTCTTATTGCAAGTCATTCGCTGAATTTTGTAATGACTATACTTTCAATACTCGTGCATGGCATTCGGCTTAATATGTTGGAATTTTCCGGGCATCTCGGAATGGAATGGTCCGGTTATAAATACAATCCATTGAAGGAAAAAGAAGTTCCTTCAGTGTCGATGCAATAATTTTTTAGAGGAGCTTGGATATGAACATTGCAATGATCGGAGCAGCATGTACGCTTGGTTTTGCGGCCATCGGCTCTGGAGTTGGCGCAGGAATTTCCAGCATGGCGGCGATTGGGGCTTGGAAGCGGAATTATTTAGAGAATAAGCCAGCTTCATTTCTTTTAGTCGCTTTTGCCGGTGCTCCGCTTACCCAGACAATTTATGGATTTATTCTTATGGGAAGGCTTCTTAACTCTGCAAAGGATGTGCTGCTTATTCTCACGGCTGGCATCATTGCGGGAATTGCAATAGGTATGTCTGCAATTGCACAGGGTAAGGCTGCTGCCTCTGCGTGCGATGCATTTGGAGAAACGGGTAAAGGCTTTGCTAACTATATAACCGTCATCGGCCTTACGGAAACTGTCGCCTTGTTTACACTTGCCTTTACTTTCAGTGTCGTCTGATTTGTGCTACTTGTATAATTATACAATGTGTGAACAAATCATTTAAGTCCTGATAATGCAAACAACGAAAGTAATTAAAGTCGGTGGAGTGCTGATGGGCCATGGCTGGCCTGTCAGCATCCAGACTATGTGGAAAGATCCACTTCCTAACTTTTATGGTCCGGATGACGAGCGCCTTCACAAAATAGCAAAGAAAATAGATGCACTGAAAGCGCTTGGCTGCCAAATTATTCGATTTGCGGTGCCCAATATTGAGGCAGCCGAAGCGCTTGGTATGCTCGCAAGTGTTTCTTCTATGCCTATTGTCGCGGATATCCACTTCGACTGGCGCATCGCGCTGCGATGTATGGATTTTCCGATTGCGAAGGTACGGATAAATCCTGGAAATATCGGTGCAGAATGGAAGGTTCGCGAGGTTGCTGCCAAAGCGCTCGATAAGGGTATTCCCATTCGGATAGGCATAAACGGCGGCTCTCTTCCAAAGGATCTGGAAGGAGAGCCCGACCGCGCACTCGCCGCGCTTAAAGCTGCGACCCGCGAAATCGAAGTGCTCGAATCGATGCATTTCAGCAACATTGTGGTATCGCTCAAGCTCAATAACCCAGAAACAGTGATCCGTGCAAACGAGCTGTTTGCTGCACAGTATCCGTATCCGCTTCATCTTGGCGTAACCGAGGCAGGACCGCTTGTGGCGGGCGTTGTTCGCAATACCGCTGCCTTGGTTCCGCTTCTCAAGAAGAAGATTGGGGCGACTATTCGTATCTCTCTTTCGGATACAATGGAACAGGAAGTGATCGCGGGGAAAGAGATTCTCGCGTGTGTCGATGGTGGGCAGCAGGGGATTCGAATTGTTTCATGCCCGCGCTGCGGTCGGGCTTCGTTCGATACGCATGCCTTTGTCGCGCGGTGGAGTGAACGGCTCTATTCGCTCAATGCCCGCATTTCAGTGGCGGTGATGGGCTGTGTTGTAAATGGGCCCGGGGAAGCACGGCATGCGGATCTGGGCATTACCGGGGCAGGTAATTCGGTGCTGATTTTTAAACACGGAGAAATCGTGCGGCGAACTGATGTCCAGAACGCAGACAGCGCATTCCAAGAAGAGCTCAATTCCCTGCTTGGTGCTACTACAGCTTCCTGAGCAGTCATATTACGCACAGCCTCATTGCGCGCTCAACCTATTTCCTTGAATTTGAACCTTTTGTGTCTTTTTCATTAATTTCACAGATCATTGAATCGACCATAGCTCGAATAAATGGATCGCTGATTGAATAAATGCGTCGTGTCTTATTTACTTCAGATGAGACAATGCCATAACGCTTTAGAATCGCGAGATGCTGAGAAATAACTGGCTGCGGCTGTTCAAGGCAGCGCCAAATATCTCCCACGCATGGCACCTCTTGGTGCGCGATAAGGCAGAGAATTTTAAGCCTAATGGGGTGTCCTATCGCCTTATACTTCTGAGCGTACGGATACAATAGCTCTTCATTGCAGGGCTTTGGCATTGTTTCCATAATATAATCATTATATAGCGAATTTTATAAAAATGCAAGTTAGATATGTTATTCTTTCAGAATGCGCTGAGCCCTCTCCACGAGCCTGCTACCTCGATGGGCGGACGAACCTAAGGCGCCGAGCGCAGCTGCAGAGAGTGTCGAGGGATCCCTCAAGAATTGGTCTTCAGCGATGTTTGTCGTCTGTTTCAAGACATCCGCACTTGAACTAATGACAAGTACCTTGCAGCGAGAGAGCGCTTGATAGAATCGGACGAATCCGACGACCATCTGAGTGTGGAGGGGAAAATCGCGGTGTCGGATCATAATGATATCTGGCCTGAGGTCCGGTATCGCGTCGAGCAATCGAAGTGGATCGCGGAAGCGAATGGTGCAGATGTCTTCAGATCTCAAGATTCTGATCGCGGTATCAGCGACGGCATCTTCTTCTATTAATAATAGTGCAAGCATAATTATTCTTATTTTGGCCCGTAGAAAACGAAAGCATCTGCAGCTATACTTAGCCCCGCAAGCAACGGAAAAGCATACGATGAATCCCGATATTCTGCAAGCATTATTTGATACTATTTCTCGAAACCCAGCGCTCGCATCGATGCGCGCGCAGATAGCGCGGGGTGAATTTCCCCTTCATCTCCAAAACTCTGAGAACTCGCTTCTGGCATTCAGCCTTGCCGTGCTTCTTTCGAAGATAAAGCGAAAATGCATTGTTGTGCTCCCTTCGGATCAGGAGGCGGATGAGTTTGGAAGGGATCTCGAACTTACCCGTGTGAATGTGCTGAACTTTCCATCATGGACGGGAGCACCCTATAAATCGATCCCCAGTCGATCAAGGATGTTCACCGAGAGAACCTCGGCGCTCGCACGCCTCGCCGAAGGCGATTACAGTATCGCGGTTGTTTCCGCCAGAACCCTAGCAATTCCCGTTCCGCCTCCTGAGTACGTACGCGCCCACACCCTCCACCTCAAGGTGGGAGCCCAATTCGAGCCGACACAGATCTCCGATGCGCTCTCCGAGCTTGGCTATCTCCGCGTTCCCTCGGTGAGCCTCCCTGGCGAATACGCGCTGAGAGGAGAAGTCCTCGACATTTTCGTGCCGGGAGAGCCGTTCGCGACACGAATTCATTTCGATTTCGACATAATCGAGAAGATTACGCAGTTCGACGTGGCGACCCAGTCAGGAAACGCGAAACTCGACCGTATCTCTATCCGCCCGCTCAAGGAAGTCGTGTGGGACCAAGACTCGGTAGCGCGTGTACAACAACACGCGACAGAATTCGCGGTATCTGATGGCCGCCTCGAGCAGCTCACCGAAAGACTCCTCAACGGTGGCGATGTACAAGGCGAAGAACTCTGGTTTCCCCTCGCGTTTGAGCGTATGTATAATCTCCTTGAGTACGCTGACGCTTCCACCTTCTATGTCGTTGTCGCGCGAGAGCGCATTGAAGCGCTCTCGGAGACGCTCCGAAAAGAGTACGCAGCAATGTACAGAATGGCGATTCGCGAAATGGTTGTTCCGCCTCCGCAGGCGGTCCTGATCAATATTTCTGAATTGATCAGCGATTACCCTTCGACGATGTATTGTTACGCCCTGCGAGGGCTGGATGCCGCGAACGATCGCATTTCCCTCGGCGCAGAACCATCGCGCTCCTATTTTGGCAACATCCGACTCTTCAAAGAGGAGCTCGAGGGCTTCGCGCGAGATCAGTATAAGACGTGGATTATTGCCTCCACCGATCCACAGGCTGAGCGCATTCGATCGCTGCTTCAAGACAAGGACATATCCATCGCGGTTGGCCCTCTGTCTTCTGGTTTCACGCTCCCCGTATTGAAGGTGCGCGTTTTAGCAGAGCACGAGCTCTTTGGGCGCAGAAAACATGTTCCCCGATCGCTTGCAAAGGCGAAAAGCTCGTTGATTGAGAGCTTCATCGATCTTAGTCCCGGCGATTTTGTGGTCCATGTGAACTATGGCATCGGCAAATTCAGCGGAATACAACGACTCACTGTGCTAGGTCTCGAGCGCGACTATATCGAGATCGAGTACGAAGGTGATGAGAAGGTCTTCGTGCCGATCGAACAAGCGAACCTCGTGCAACGCTATATCGGCAATGAGGGCGAGGCGCCGAAGCTCGACTCGCTCGGCTCAAAGTCGTGGGAAACGCGTAAGAAGCGGGTGAGCAAGGCGGTTGAGGAACTCGCCGAACGTCTGATTCGGATCTACGCGCGGCGAAAGGCCTCTTCGGGCTACGCTTTTCCTCCCGATACAGAGTGGCAGCTTGAATTCGAGGCAACTTTTCCTTTCGATGAAACCGAAGATCAAATCCGCTGTATCAATGAAGTGAAGCAAGACATGGAGAGTCCGAAGCCAATGGACAGACTTGTCTGCGGCGATGTCGGATTCGGGAAAACAGAGATTGCGATGCGTGCTTGCTTCAAGGCAGTAACGTCGGGAAAGCAGGTGGCGTTCCTCGCCCCTACAACTATTCTCGCGGAGCAGCACTACGAAAATTTTCTTGAGCGCATCGGCGAGTTTCCCCTCAGGGTAGCACTCCTCTCGAGGCTTATCGATAAAAAGACACAGACGAAAATCATCAAGGGCCTTAGCGATGGCAGCGTTGACATGGTAATCGGAACCCATAGGATTCTTCAGAAGGACATCCGCTTCAAGGATCTGGGCCTCCTCGTAATCGACGAGGAGCAGCGCTTTGGTGTGAAGGATAAAGAGCGGCTCAAGGAAATGAAGGCGGGTATCGACTGCCTCACGCTCACCGCGACCCCCATTCCGAGGACACTGCACATGTCCCTTTTGAAAATACGTGACATGTCAGTGCTCAACACTCCTCCAATGGAGCGACAGTCGATCCAAACCTTTGTGGAAGAGTACGCGCCCGAGCTTGTCGCACGCGCCATTCGCGCTGAAATAGAGCGTGGGGGCCAGATTTTCTATCTCCACAACAGAATCGAGACACTCCCCGAGATCGAGCAGTTCATACGACAGCTCGTTCCCGAGGCCCTGGTTGAGAGCGCACATGGCCGGATGGATCCGCGAGACCTCGAGGCGATCATGCACCGATTTATTCATGGCGCGTTCCACGTGCTCGTCTCGACCACGATTATCGAAAATGGAATCGATATTCCGAATGTCAATACAATAATTATTGATAGAGCTGATAATTATGGAGTATCACAGCTCTATCAGCTCAAAGGACGTGTCGGGCGTTCCGATCGACAGGCCTACGCATATCTTCTCTATCCCGACAAGCGTGCCCTAAGCGAGCTCGCGATGAAACGACTCCAGATTATTTCAGATTTTACCGAACTTGGCTCGGGCTTTAAGATCGCAATGAAGGATCTCGAGGTACGCGGCGCAGGCAACCTTTTGGGGCGTGAACAATCCGGCGATATCTACGCAGTCGGTTTCGACCTTTACCTGAAACTGCTCGACGATGCCGTGTCGAGGCTCTCGGGCCAGGAAGAAGTGGCGGAGGAGCCTTACCTCGAACTCGAATACTCCGGATTCATTCCCGACAACTATATTTCAGTTCCGATGGTTAAAATGGAAATCTACAAACGGATTGCCTCGGTACAGACACAAGAGGAAGTCGACGCGCTTCAAGAGGAGATGACGGAGCGCTTCGGCCCGATTCCGGAGGAGGCACTGTCGCTGCTTGCGCTCGCGGAGATGCGCGTGCTCTGTCGCAAGCTTTCCATCTCAAGCCTGAGAGAGCGCAAAGGAACCGTAAGCGTCGAATTTTCTAAAGTGTCGAAGATATCGGTGGAAAAACTACTTCGCCTGATTCGGCAGTCTTCGGGCTCCATCAAGCTCTCTCCGGAGAAGCCTAACGCTATTTTGATACAGACAAAGGCCATTGGTCTCCACGAGAAGAGCGCCTATCTCAAGGAACGCCTCTCTCTTCTCGCCGGCTGAGGCGTATAACTCGTCGCACAGGATCTCTTCGTGGCAAGGCGGCTGAAACGCCAAAGCAAAAAACGGTGGGAAGCTCAGGGATTTCGAGACCTTCTTTTTTCCAGATTGATACAGGAGCCGAACGCACAAAAGGCGCGTCGGTGCCAAGATTTCCCGCACAGCAAAGTTGGACTGCGTCGGGTAAAGCCGCTGTGCACGCGCGCAAGGTTTTCGAATTGCGATACGGCGTTTCAATAAAGATCCTCGATACGCCATCGCGGAGCGAGGCGTTGCCCTCAGCCCAGAGTTTTTTGTGCAGTTCTTCTCCATCTCTCGGCAGGTAGCCGAGAAAGGTGAAGGATTGCCCATTGAGGCCTGAGGCGGCGAGCGCCATGATGATGGAGCTGTCGCTACCCATAGGAAATACACGGACACCAGCCCGGTGGGCTGCTGCCACGAGTGCCGCTCCTGGGTCTGCCACGCAGGGCATTCCTGCCTCTGAGAGTACCGCGCAGTCCTTGCCCTGAGCGAGCACCTCGAGTGGAGCGTCCAGGTCGCGCTTTGAAGAATGTTCATCGAGCGGATAAAAAATGATGCTCGAGTATTGCTCAGGCGTGAGTAGCCGCGAGAGAAGATGTACTGCGCTTTTTTCGGATTCCACAATAAAATGAGTGATTTTATGAAGTCTCTCCACTGTTTTCAGTGGCATGGTGGCGCGTAGCAGCTCAGTCTCCCAAGTCTTAGGAGAATATGGAATGAGGGGCGTGGGAATAAGGTAGAGCGTGCCGGTTTTTATGGTTTCTTCAGACATGGCTGATTCTCATACACTCGTTCGCTGGAGATCTTGGAGGGCCTGGCCAATGAGCGGGAGAAGCACTTTTGTATTCCAGTGCCCTCCTTTTCGTAGACTCTCACCATACAGTCGCGTAGCTGATTGGATTGTCTTATTCGAGATAGGGAAGGGCGAAGACGCAATTCTCTGTTCAGCCTCATAATCCCGGAAGGCACGCTCTCCCGCGATGACGAGTTTGAAATTCGCGACGGAACGGCGGTTGATACTCGCGGTCGATACGAGGTAGCCTCCGTCTCCCTCAGGAAAGATGCCCGCGCCGACTCTTCGGATAAAGAGATGATCAAGCGATTGGAGTGGCACTCTGACGCGGGTGAGCAGCATATTCCGCTCCAAGTTTGGCAGGCCGTTTTGATCCGAGAGATACCAGATATTTTTTATGGTTGTTTTTGAAAGAGAGCGGAACTCGACCTCAGTATCGAGGCTTGCGAGCAGAGCCCACAACGAAAGAAATCGCTTCGGGTACATGATATGGCCACCAATTGTCGCAATTTCGCGTACCGCGGATGTACCTATCGACCGCAGAAGGTCACGAGCATGTGTTCGATCAAAGGGGTATATGCGCTCGAGAGACGCGAGCGTGCAGGCTGCGCCGATAGAGATCATTCGCTCAGTTTTTTGAAGAGAGGAGAGCTCAGGAATGTAGTGGATACAAGCAATTGCGGGTTCGAACGACAGGTATCGAGTGTGCTGTTCAATGCCGAAAGTGGTCGCACCTGCGATGATCCTCAGCTGTTTCTCTTTCTCGATCAAGGTGAGGCATTCCTGAACTGACCTTGGGTAGTGGATTTCGCTAAGATTCATGGCGTTTTTCTCGCGGTATCGAGGCGGTGGAGCGCCGTTCGCAGCGTGCGAATGTAGTGTTCAGGCGCGAGACAATCGCAGTAGGCGTTCGCAAGGGCCTCGCGGATATCATCGTCGGACGGTGCGATGGATTTTCTCGCAAGGTAGAGCGCAATGAGCATGAATGCATTATTGCCAGCACAGCACACATCGATGCCTTCTTTCTGGAATTCGCTTGAGATAACCACGAATTCCTTGGTCTTTTGAAACGCTTCCAAGGTCTCCACCCGCCTCTCTCGGAGCAGAAAGCCAGGCAAGGTACAGCTATACACAGGATTGCCATCGACGAGTATCAGGCAGCTGCCACATTTCCCGCTTAGGCAATTCGCGGAAAGGCTGTGGATGTCGAAATGTCTAACAAGCACATCGACTGCGCGTTCAGCGCTTGAAATATTAGTACTTTGGGTACTTCCATTGAGCGTAAATTCGATATTCATGATTGCGCTCCAATATTCACCATGAGCGAGGCCGGCTTGAGGGGAAGGGCGAGTCGCTGCGGCGATTCGAACTGCTGGATCACGCCGAGGAAGCACGACAGGATCAGAGTGTATGCAAGATTGCCTATCGGCCGCGCAATTACCGCCTTTTCATCTTCAATGAGGCTCACATTGATTTTGCTCCTCGCGAGAACCGAGTCATAAAGCGTGACAATGGAGTGTGCAGACGACGCGCCGATAAGGCAGGCTCGGAGCGCCTCTACGCAGGAAGCTCGTAGCGAAGAACGCGCTGAACTCGGCGAAAGAATTTTACCGGCGTACACCGATATGTCCAAATTGATGTTCTGGATAGTCGAAGTGAGCATATCGTACTCGACTTCGAGAATCGCCGAACCGATGGAGGGGTGAGAGGCGATTTTACGGGGAGGTGCATCGCGCTCGGATTGTTGTTTTATAAGGGAAAAGGTGCGCACACTTAGCGGGAGACCTTCGCGAAAGCGCATGCGTTGTATACGTTCTTCGGCGCGGCGCACGAGGTCGCTCACGAGAGCGATTCCCGAGGATGAGATGAGGGGAATGGTACCCGTGTGTGGTTCTTGCATCGCCTCAATCGCCACGTGCGAGAGCGGAGTCTTAGTGCTGTTTGCGATCTGCTGGCGGAGCGATAGTTTGAGGCGCTCAGAACCATACGCTGCGTCCGTTTCGAGTACAGTCTTTAAATTTCTATCGAGGGTGATCTGAACCTGCACCTTTTGACCAGAAGACGGCATGTAAATCTGCGAATTCTGGTAGGCTGTCGAAAATGAAAGCGCGCGGAGTTTCGCCTCTTTGCCGCCTGGGTTTCGCTTGAAAATCTGTTCATAGGCCGCATATTTACGGTAAAAATCGTTGCGTGCAAGGAGCGCCTGCGCACTACGAAGCGCGAGAAGTTGTCGCTCCGGTGATTTGGGCTCGGTGTCCGAGAACCTATTACCCGAAAAGACTCTTTGCGAGAGCTCGATGACACTAATGTCCATCTCTCGGGCTGCCTGGGCGAGGTGCGCCTCAAAGAGGCTGTAGATCGCGGCGGATGAAATGCACTCTGTGGCGCCCATAGGAATGGCCTCGGTTCTCACAGCGATGCCGGTTACGGAAAGGTTCGCATTGGGAATGCTCTCCAGCGCGAGGCGAGCTGTTTTTTCTATCAAAAGTTTCGCGAAAATGGAATACGCGCCAATGGGGATTGCAAATCTGCAGTCGGCGCTGAGGAGCCGGTGGTTCTTTTTCGACCATCGAGTCACAAGATGAATCGAGATGCCATGGACATAGGGTAAAAAATGCTTCTCTCTCGCGGGAGATATAAGCAGCTTGACTGGTTTTTTAAGAGCCCATGCTGCGGCGGTAGCCCTCGCTGCGAGAAGCGAGGGGAACCAGGTATAAAGTTCTGAGCTGTCGTGCAACTGCATCTGGATTATTTCAATATCTCCAACCTGCGCATTCATCAGCTTTGCAATGCACGTGCGCACATGCTCAGGCCATAGCGTTGGGCAGGCTACCTTGAGTTTATCGTAGTCCCACTCGGCAAGAGCACCTAAACCGCTGTGGAAGGTGAAAGGGTGCGGTTCTATTCGTAGAAAGGAATTGTGCACGAATATCTCTTCAGCACTATCGCCGGAATATTGGGTTTCGTCACCTTCTATGTTCAATTCGGTCGCTTTTGATGCGGCTTGAATATAATCGACTCTCGCGGCGATGTGTTCGGAAGAGAATGTGTGCCAGTCTGAACGAGGCTCGCGCACTCCTTCGCATTCTACCACAGTCAATGAGACGAGCTCTTCAACGATGAGCGGGTTTGGCCCAATGAGAAGCCCAACGGCTTCGCCTCGGTAGGAGACTGTCTTTGTGGCGAAGAGAGGTATCGTGATATCGCCGATGTTGAGCTCATTATGAAAGGGCAGCTGATCGGCGGTGAGAAGGCTATAACCCTCTGGCAGTGGCGGTGTAGTAATCCCGCGTATCTGGCCGATTTCTTTCTCTGAACGGATAATATATGCATACACCATGCCGGCAACAGAAATCTGTTCGAAGGGAAGGGACTCGTGCTTTCTCATGATATCTTATGGCTCCCCTCAGCTGAGGTCTCTTCGATTTCAAGAACTTCATAGGCGAGATCGAGGGTCATCACAGAGTCTGCGATGGTGAGCCTCACTTTGACCCGCCGCTTGCGTCGATCAACCTTTACAATAAAGCCTTCAATTCCCTGCAACGGACCCTGAATAACGCGGATTTTCTGGTTCTCGTCGAATCTGACCAGGGATGGCGGAATGAGGCTGCCAAAGTGCACAAAGTGACGAATGATCTCGCTGTCTTTGAGGTTCAAAGGACGGGGCAACTCGTTGCTTGGGAGAAATCGTATGAAGAATCGCGAGTGCCGGATTACGTGTAGGATATCGAGTGGCAAATCCTCGCTCTCGTACTCAAAAAAGATATAGCCGGGGAATACGGGTGATTCTTCAAGTTTTGTTTTCCCGTGCCTGCGAATGAACATTTTTTTCATTATTTTGTGGAATCGAACTCCGGAAAGCCGGCGTTCGATTTGCTTGAGCCAGTCATCTTCCCTGCGAGTCACGATTTGAATCGCAAAATACTGCATAGTGCGAGCATAGCATACTCATTATTCGCGCGTCAGCAGGAATCAGAAATCCTCTAGAAATGCTGGTGGATATTTTGACAGTATGAGATTCTGCCGTTAGTATTGCAGTATGTCCAAAGGAAAAAACGACCTTCAACATGCGCGCAATCTTCGGATTCAGGAGCTCGAAGAGCTGATTCGGACACATCAGAAACTGTACTACAATGGCCAGCCGGTCATCAGCGACGAAGAATTCGATTCGCTCTGGGATGAACTCGCGAAGATCGACCCTAAAAATGCGCTCCTTTCAGCAATCGGTGAAGATTCGTCAGATCGTTGGCCAAAGTCTAAACATAGAATGACGATGGGGAGCCTTTCTAAGGTGACCGATCCTGAGTCCTTCCTCGCCTGGGCGTCGAAGATCGGCTACGATATGTACCTTGTTCAGTTCAAACTCGATGGCGCAAGCATGGAGCTGCAGTACGATTCGGGCGTTTTTGTGCGTGGCGTCACGCGCGGCGATGGTGAAATCGGCGATGAGATCACGCAGAATGTGAGGCGAATGCATGGGGTACCGAAAGTACTCCCCGAGCCCTTCACGGGGTCGGTACGCGGCGAAGTGCTCATGTCGAGACGGGTGCTCGTTGAGAAATATGCGGACAAGGCGAATTGCAGAAACGCGGCTAATGGGCTCATGAAGCGAAAAGATGGCATTGGCGCGGAAGACCTCGATGTCATCTGCTACGACGCGGTGAGCCTGGATCTCGAGGCGGCTCCATTCTCGACGGAGCGCGAGAAGATCGCGTGGTTGAAGCGGATGGGCTTTGAGGTGGTAGCGACTGTTGAATATACGACTCCGGAAGAGGTAATCGCTTATCGGGCAAAAATTATGGATCAGCGGCCGTCACTTCTCTACGATATCGACGGTCTCGTGATAAAGGGAAACAAGATCGATCGTCAGGACGCCTCCAAGTTGAGGCCGGAACTCCAAATCGCGTTTAAATTCAGCCCGGAAGAGGCGGTGACGACACTCCTCAAGGTAGAGTGGAGCGAATCTGGCGCAACCGTAACCCCTATAGGAATTGTTGAGCCCGTTAAGCTCGCAGGCACCACCGTTCAGCGGGCAAACCTGGTGAATCCTGGCATGATCCGCGCGATGAACCTCACCATCGGCTCGAAAGTGGTCATCACGAAGCGTGGTGAGATAATTCCCAAAATCGAGTCAGTGGTCGAAAACCCTGAGGGCGCAATGCCAATCGCGATTCCAACAGAATGCTCACTCTGCGGCACCAGGCTCATCGACGACGATACCCGTCTCTACTGCCCCAATCCCGCATGTCCCGGAAAATCCTACCATCGACTTGAAAAGTGGCTCTCCGTGCTCAATATCAAGGATTTTGGCTCATCTATCCTAAAAAAGCTCTTTGATGCGGGAAGAGTGGTGCGCATCCCCGACCTCTACACGCTGACAGTGGATGAGCTCTTGGTCTTCGACAGGATGGGTGTGAAGATCGCACAAAAGATTTTGCGCAACATTCGCGGGCGTGCGGAAGTGACGCTTTCCGAATTTATCGCAGGTTTCGATATCGAAGGCATCGGCCCGCTCATGGCGGATAAGCTCGTCGCTGCCGGCTACCGTACACTGGACGCAATTCTGGCGGCGCACCCCCAGGACTTTGAGAACATTGAGGGGTTTGCTGAGATCACCGCGCGAGCGCTCTACGACGGGCTCAGGTTGCTTGAGAGCGACATGCGCGAGCTCGTCGACTCGGGATATGTGCGCATAAAGGCCTCTTTCGAGGTGGACGCCGGCACCTCGAAGGTTGCAGGAAAGAGTTTCTGCTTTACGGGCGAGCTCGCGACGTTAAAGCGCTCGGAGGCAGAAAAGATGGTGCGCGAGCGCGGGGGCATTATAAAATCTTCTGTGACACGCGACCTCAATTTTCTCGTGACCAATGACGAATCCTCAGGCTCGGAGAAAAACCGCAGGGCAAAAGAGTATAGCGTACCGATCATCAATGAGGCGCGATTCCTCGAGCTCTTCAAGGAGGATCTCACACCATGAGCGCAAACGCCGATGAGTATGCGCGGAGGATGGCCGAAGCGAAGCCCGCGCTGCACATCGAGGGTAAGGTGGTGGTACTTGCGGTTGTGGTGATTCCTCACGCACCTAAAAACGAAATATGCGGGCTTCGCGGGGGGCGGCTGCTTGTTAAGGTGACAGCCGCTCCGGAAAAGGGGAAGGCGAATCGCGCAGTTGTAGACATTGTCGCCGAGTATTTTGGTATACCTTCTTCGACACTCATGGTGCTTAGAGGCGAAACGGCCCGGCAAAAGGATATCGTATTGCACAGACTCACTTAAAACCGGTATAACTCTCTTCTGATGGAACACTATGTTGATGCGTGGAAGCGCGCGCTCGCGGCGGAATTGAATAATCTCGCTGAATCGAAGGGTTTGGCCGGTCTGACCTTCAGCGAACAAGAGATTATCGCGGAAAAGCCTCCCAAGCCAGAACTCGGAGATATCGGTTTTCCCATGTTTGTCTACTCAAAGAAGCTCCGTATGGCTCCCCAGCAGATCGCGCTGGAGCTTTCTGCACGTAACACCTCGGGTACTGCGCCGGTTGCTCTCAAGGACTGGCCGGGAGAAATGAAAGCAACGGGTCCTTATGTCAATATTTTTCTCGATAGGTTGAACGCTGTCCGCAACTTGCTCGATCGCGCGCAGCGTGCTGAGTGGGGTAGTAGCGATGCGTTCAATGGTCAGAAGATAATGATCGAGTTCTCCTGTCCTAATACGAACAAACCACTCCATCTTGGCCATCTCCGGAACAACGTACTCGGCGAGTCTCTCTCAAGGATCATGAAGGCAGCAGGCGCTGAGGTGAAGAAGGTCAACCTTATCAACGACAGGGGCATACACATCTGCAAGTCGATGCTCGCGTATCTGGCTTACGGTGAGGGGCGCACGCCCGAAAATGAAGGCCTTAAGAGCGACCATTTCGTAGGCAAGTACTATGTGCTCTTTAATAAGCTCAAAGAGGAAGATCCCAAGGCTGAAGAAAAAGCTCAGGTACTTTTGCAGAAGTGGGAGGCCGGCGACCCCGAGGTAGTGGCTCTCTGGAAGAAGATGAACGACTGGGCTGTGAATGGCATACTCGCCACCTATGCCAGGCAGCGGGTGAGTTTTGATGAGTTTCACTTCGAGCACGAGACTTATACCTTGGGCAAAAAAGAGGTGCTCGAGGGACTTAAGCGTGGTATTTTTTTTTACGGCGAAGACGGAGCAATCTGGATCGATCTCGAGGACCTCGGCCTTGGCAAAAAAGTTCTTCTACGGAAAGACGGCACCAGCATCTACATCACTCAGGATATTGGAACAGCCATTATGCGGTACGAGACCTGGCCCTTCGACGAGCTCGTGTACGTGGTTGCCTCGGAGCAGCAGTACCACTTCAAGGTTCTTTTCGAGGTGTTGAAACGTCTTGGTTACTCGTGGGCTGAGAGACTTTACCATCTCTCCTACGGCCTCGTGAACCTCCCCTCAGGCAGAATGAAGACACGCGAGGGCACGGTGGTGGACGCCGACGATCTCATCGATGAACTTGCAAAACTTGCCGCAAAAGAGATCGCCGAGAAAGGGAGGGCCGAAGCGGTGGGCGACCTTGGTGCTGTTTCTGAAGAGATCGCGCTGGGGGCGCTGCACTATTTTCTTCTCCAGGTCTCACCAATCAAAGATATGCTCTACAACCCTGAACAATCGCTCTCATTCACGGGCGATACAGGCCCCTACATTCAATACATGGGCGCTCGAGCGAGTTCTATTCTCCGCAAGTACGAAGCGGGCGAGGGCAACGCATCCCTCGGATCTGTCAGCCCTACCTTCCTCAAGGGCGACGCAGACTGGATGCTCGCGAGAATGCTCCTTGAACTTTCGGCGACGATCGAGCAAGCCGCGAAAAATAAAGATCCGTCGATGCTCGCGGGATACGCGCACGTGCTTTCAAGCGAATTTTCAGCATGGTATAGGGACAATCCCGTACTCAATAATGAAGATCCTAATGTTTCCGCGACGAGGCTTGAGATGGTGCGGATAGTCAAGAAATCGCTGCAAAAAGTGAGCGAGCTTCTCTGCCTGCCTTTCCTTGAAGCCATGTAAGACTGAGAGGAATGAACGCCTGTTGACACAACCGCAGGATAAAGTGTATAAAAATGGGCCTAACATGAACATTGTATGAGGATAATGAATATGTACGCAGTTGTTGAAATCAATGGAAAGCAATATCACGCCGAGATGGGCAAGAATCTTATTGTCGATCGGTTCAATGCGAATCCTGGTGACTCTGTGGTATTTGAGAAAGTCGTCCTTCTCGGGGGAGAGAAGATCCAAGTTGGAACACCGTATGTTGCAGGCGCCTCGATCAAAGCTACAGTAAAAGAAGAGATGAAGGACGACAAGGTCGTCGTATTCAAATATATGCCAAAGAAAGGCTACCGCAGGACGCATGGTCACCGACAGCCTTACACCGTGGTTACGGTGAACGAAATTGTGGGCGCCTGAGGCGTTCTATACAACCGGAGGAATGAGCAATGCCACACAAAGGTGTAAATGGTCGCGATTCAAATCCTCAGCATCTTGGAGTTAAGGCGTACGGAAGCCAGCTGATCAACGCGGGAACGATCATCGTTCGCCAGCGCGGCTCTCGCATCAATGCAGGCAAGAATGTCGGTATGGGCAAGGATGACACGCTCTTCGCGCTTGTGGATGGAACCGTGCAGTACCGCGAGTTCAGGGGCAAGAAGATTGTCGATGTGGAGCCCATCGTTCAAGCCTAAAATTGGTGATTCTCTTACGAGTTGGCAACCGCTCCCGTAGCATGAGGGGCGGTTTTTTATTATGCTGAGGTATCTCTACAAGGGAGTGTTCTGTGATCAAATTCGCCGATGAAGCGACTATCACTGTGGCGAGCGGTAAGGGCGGCGATGGATGTGTCGCCTTCAGGCGTGAAAAATTTATCCCCATGGGTGGTCCTGCGGGTGGAGACGGCGGACGAGGCGGCGATGTTATATTCGAGGTGAAGCGCAACCTAAGAACACTCGCGTATCTCCGCTACAAGCAAGTGTTTAGAGCTCAGAATGGCCAGCCTGGTATGGGTAAAAACATGCACGGCCGCGATGGTGAAGATATTGTCATTGAAGTTCCGCCTGGAACGATCATTAAAGATGCCATCACAAATGAAATTTTAATGGATTTCAATCCACGCGCTCAACAATCGGCGAGCGTGTTAAATGCAGAGAATGCGCGGTGGATATTCCTTAAAGGCGGGAAGGGCGGTTGGGGCAATACACGCTTTAAGAATTCCGTCAACCAGGCACCACGCTACGCACAGCCTGGTCAGCCTGGGCGGGAAAGAAAGTTAAAGATCGAACTGAGCCTTATCGCAGACATTGGACTCGTCGGCTTTCCCAATGCGGGTAAATCAAGCCTCCTCGACTATTTTACCAATGCCCGCCCAAAGATCGCCTCGTATCCCTTCACCACGAAGATCCCAAATCTCGGCGTGCTCAGGGTCAACGAGCGCGACCTCATTATTGCCGATATCCCGGGCATCATCGAGGGTGCGCACGAGGGCGCAGGTCTTGGTTTGCGTTTCTTAAAGCATATTTCACGTACCGCTTGCCTCGCATTTATGGTAGATCTCTCGGATGAGAATTGGAAAACCGCTTTTCCTACGCTTCTCAACGAGCTCGAGCAATTCTCGCCCACGCTCGCGCGCAAGCCACGGATCCTCCTTGGAACAAAGATGGATCTTCCAGAGTCTGAGGAGCACTACGAAGAATTCAAGGCCAGCTTCCCAGAAGAAACAATTTTTGGTATCTCGGTTATTTCAGACTTTGGTCTTGATGCCGTGAAACAATCATTTTTCGAGCAAGTAATCGCGTTTGAAGCGAAAGAGGCGGGAGAGGCATTGGAGGCCGAGGAGGAAGAACCGCTCTTTGATGAAGTTGCGTTTGACGATGAGGAACCGCGCACATGAAGGTCGCGATTATCGGTGGTTCCTTCAACCCCCCGCATATTGGCCACCTTATTTTAGCTGAAGAGGTGTTGGCGACGGGTGCCTACGATCGGATTGCCTTTATTCCCGCCTCTATCCCACCGCATAAAATTCCGAAGGACGATCCCGGATCGGATCTGCGCCTAGAGATGTTGCGCCAGTGTATTGAGGGTTGGCCCACGCTCTTCGTGGATACCTGCGAGATCGCAAGGCAGGGTATCTCCTATACGGTCGACACCCTCGACCTCTATGCTGCACGCGAAGAAGTCGAGGGGAAACCCGGGCTTGTAATTGGCGACGACCTCGCTCCGGATTTCCTGGAGACATGGAAAAACCCCTCGAGAATCCTGGAGATGGCCGATATAATCGTAGCGCACCGGCTCCACGGAGAGCGTCTGCCACTTTCGTATCGACACCGTTACCTCGACAATGTAATTGTTGCGGTGTCTTCGACCATCGTAAGGGACAGAGTAGCGGCAGGCGGCGCGTGGCGTTCGCTCGTAACATCCGGAGTTCGGAACATTATCGAATCCTATGGGCTATACAGACAACACTGAACTTACCGACGCGGTGAGCGCACGTACCCGAGCCATGCTCACCCCAAAGCGCTGGGCACATTGTGAATCGACTGCGCGCACCGCAGCCGGGCTCGCGCGTCGCTTCGCGCTTGATGAGCGCGTCTGCTATGTCGCAGGCCTCGCGCACGATATGTGCCGCGAATTGAGTCCTGAGACACAAGAAGCACTTGTCGCGCAGGAATGGGAGGCGATCGATTTTCTCAGGAACTACGAATCGATGAAGGCGCTCCTTGCCGACCGGAATTTTAGAGAAAAAATGATCCACGGGCCCGCAGCTGCTTGTATCCTCTACAGAGATTTTGGTGTGCGCGACAGAACCATCCTCGAATCTGTGGCCCTCCACAGCATCGCAGATGAGCGGATGTCCGACTGCGCAAAAGTTGTTTATATCTCGGACAAGCTCGAACCTCGCCGGTCGCGTCCTCTGGATGCGGAAGAGAAGCTTGGGAGCCTCGATCTCGACTATCTCTTCGCATATACTGTCGATTGCGTTGTGCGCTGGTTTTCGGAATCAGGCAAAATCCTGGCCCCATATACGCAAGAACTGTACCACAGGATATTGGCAAGATGATCGCATTCAAATCGGGCATCCTCAAACGGAGCGCTATTCCCCTGGCAATTATCCTCACCATCGCATTGATAGGCGGATTTTTTATTCTGCGCCTCACTCAGCAGGGCATCGTCTCAGCTGTGATACGCAAAGATCAGGCCATGGACATCCTCATCGTATTCGAAAAGGATAAGCAGCCTGTGTCGAACCAACTTCTCATCTGGTATCCGTCGAGACGTAAGGCGGCCATCATGGATATTCCTCCATCTATGGGCATAATACTCAAGAGCGCGGACAAGATGAGCAGTATTGATTCCGTGTACGATAGGAACAACCCCGCGAGATTTGTCAAGGAAATCGGCGATTACTTAAAATTTCCCATAGACGGCTGGCTTGTATACGATGAGGCTTCGCTCGCGAAGACGATCGATCTTCTTGGAGGAGTTCAGATTTTTATTCCCGATCCAGTCTTGGGCGATGAGACCGCGAAGGGTGTCTCGCTTCCCGGCGGATCAGTTGTGCTTGATGGCGACAAGGCTAACCAATATCTGCAGTACGCACTTTCAGCCGGCACCTATACCGAAGAGATCAGCAGAAAACAAAAATTACTCCTCAGCATGCTAAGTCAGCTTGCGCAAGAGGCAGACACTCTGAGCAAAAGTCGTGGATTTAAACTCATTGCGTCTCAACCCCGCAGCGATTTCAGTACGCGAACCCGCGAGGAACTCTTCAAGTACTTCGCTGAAATCGATGTCGACATGATTATGACGCAGTTTATTTCAGGGTCATTCAAGACTTTCGAGGACCGAAAGCTGCTCTTTCCCTACTACGATGGCGAACTTGCACGTGATGTCGTAAGCCAGACTGCGAAGGCTCTCGGCACCGAAGACTCCGGCACAATGCAGAAAGCGGTGGTTACCATCGAGGTGCTCAATGGCTCAGGGGAAAAAGGTCTCGCAAACACCGCCGCGACACTCTTCGAGAGTTATGGCTACAAAGTGGTCTCTGTGGGGAACGCCCCTTCATTCGATTATGAGAAAACCATAATGTATGACAATGATGGAGATAAGAGCGCGTTCCAGCAGGTCGCTGGGGCGATAGGCTGCAAAAATTTTGGAGATGCAGGCTCGTTGCCAGGCCTGCGAAAGGCAAATATTACCGTTATTCTGGGAAAGGATTTTAATGGGAGGTATTGCGTTGGACAGTAAAGCGTTCGCGTATCAGGTGGCGCAAATTCTCGCGGACCACAATGCGCGCGATGTTCTCGTGATGGATATCGCCGAGACCGCAGGGTGGGCGGACTATTTCGTCATTGCGACGAGCACGAGTTCGGCTCACATGAGAGGTCTCGAACGGTATGTTGAGGAGTATCTCAGCTCGAATGGTGAATCCCTGCTCAATAAGCCCGCAATCGCCGACGATCAGCGCTGGCTCCTTATGGACGCCGGGAATGTGGTGATCCACATAATGAGCGAAGAGGCCCGCGCGTTCTACGATCTTGAATCGCTCTGGTTCAATGCGCCTCGATTCCCGGTATCCGCTCTGGAACAATAAACTGATGTATTAGTGGACAATAAAAAAGGCGCAGTGAAAAAGCTGCGCCTTTTCTTTATGCAATTGAGCTGTCACTCGTCAGTATCATCATCATAGTCAAAATCATCGTCTTCGAAATCTTCATCCTCTAGATCTTCATCGTCGAAGTCTTCGTCTTCTTCAAAATCCTCGTCGAGATCTTCGTCATCCTCAAAGTCTTCGTCGTCTTCGAAATCGTCCTCATCTTCGAGGTCTTCGTCGTCTTCAAATTCTTCTTCCCCGTCGTAATCGAACTCGTCATCATACGCGCCATCAAATCGAACAGTTGGACGAAGAGAATATATGGTATCGGCTGAATTTCCACTGGTTGTGGTGATCAGTTCGAATTCTTCCTTCGGATCGGCGGTCATAGCAGTCTTGTGGTTCATGATGCGCTCCTCCCTTACATGGTCTCTCTGTAATGAAGCAAGTGTAATATTACGAGAATCTTCGAGCGCGTCAATACAGAGGCATGGCAAAATTTATCGGGCAAATAAAAATCTGTCAAGGAAAAAATACAGAAATGCATCTTAACGGGACTTTTGGCGTACAGGGTGTTGCACTATAATTCAAAGAAATGCAAAGGATAGAAATTCAGGCCTACGCCAAGATAAATATTGGATTGACTGTATTCGAACGACAAGCCTCGGGCTACCATGACATTGAGGGTATTTTTCAAAATGTGAATATCGCTGATCTGGTCACTCTTAGCCTCGTTGATGAGCAAGGTATTGTCATTCACGGCGATTTCGGTTGTCCGGTCGAACAGTCGAGCGTCTATAAAGCCATTGTTGCGTTTCAACAAGGATGCGGCGCCTGCCCGGCACAGAGGGGGATAGAAGCACGAATAGCCAAGAAAATTCCTTCGGGTGCAGGGCTTGGCGGAGCGGGCGCCGACGCGGCTGCGATCATACTCGGGCTCAATATGCTCTTCAACGCACGATTATCGCGCGAGAAGCTCGCGGATATCGGAGCCGGCGTTGCTTCGGATGTGCCTTTTTTCATCTATGGTGGCGCGGCTGTTGTTCGGGGTAGAGGAGACATAGTCGAGCCAATCGAACCAAGGGGAGATTATGGGTTGCTCATCGTAAAACCTTACTGGGATTCAAAGACACCTGAGGCTTACGCTATGCTCGACATGCTCCGAGATACGGGCGAACTTGGTGCCCCGCGCGGAACCCGAAATCCTGGCGAAATGTGTTGCGTTTCTCAGCCGACGGATTCTCTCGTCGCGAAGTATGCGCTTTCCACGTCATCCTGGACATTTCAAAACGATTTTGAACCTGTGCTTCGAAAAATTTACCCTGAATACGCGCTGCTCTTCGAGATCATGCGAGAGTGCGGCGCGGATTTTATCTCCCTGAGTGGTTCAGGCTCGTCTTTCTATGGTACATTTCCGTCGAACGATAGCGCCGTCGAAGCTTCGAAAAAATTCACCGAGCTCCTCCAAAGGCGCGCGAAACATAATTTACTCCCTACCACAAGAATATTTGCGACACAACCGCTTGCGCGAAGCCTAAAGGTAAGTTATATTCAAAACTGCAGCGAAGGTACATGGTCAGACAAGGAGCGTCCTTGCTATGGAAGTGACTGACATCCGTATCCGGAAAGTAAGCTCTGAAGGTAAACTTAAAGCGTATGTAACTGTGACGTTCGATGAATGTTTTGTTGTGCATAATGTGAAAATCATCGAAGGCAAGAGCGGTATGTTTATTGCGATGCCCAGCAGACGAACCAAGACTGGAGAGTACAAGGATATCGCTCATCCAATATGCCCTGACTTTCGGTCCAAGCTGCAGGAGAAGATTCTTGCCGCGTACGAGTCTGACACGCCGAGCGATTCCACCGTACCTGAGTTTGACTGATCTTCACATTTTTTACATTTCCGAATATAGTGCATAATATTCATCCGTAATTGGGACGTAGGCAAGCGGTAAGCCTCCGGATTTTGGTTCCGGCATGCGCAGGTTCGAATCCTGCCGTCCCAGGTAGATGTAAATTTCTTAAGGAGTTATTGATATGGAACATATCCAGCTGAAAGCTTTTTCTCGTCAAAAGATGACAAAGGGAGAGCTCAATCAGGCACGCAAGAGCGGAAAGGTACCCGCACAGCTCTACGGTAAAGACGCCGAGCCGATGTCGATTTTTCTCGAGCGCGAAGCATTCTCCAATAAAGCGAAGCATCTCACCGAGAGCATGATTATCGATGTGAATCTTGATGGCAAAAAATATTCAGCGCTCATGAAAGAGGTTCAGCGGGCAAATCTTTCGGGGGAGATCCTCCATATTGATTTCAATCTCGTTGGGCAAGGCCAGAAGATGCACGTTAAAGTGCCTCTTCACCTGGTTGGTATTGCGAAGGGTGTACGAGAAGGCGGAATCCTGGAACACGCGATCCACGATATCGAAGTTGAGTGCCAGGCTGAGAATATTCCCGAGAAGATCGAAGTGGATATCACTGAGCTTGAGCCGAACCATGCGCTTCATCTGCGCGATATCGCCATCCCTGAGGGCGTGAGACTGCTCACGAACCCTGAGACGGTTATTGCCATCATCAAGTTTGCCCGCGCTGAAGTTGAGACAGCGGCACCCGAGGAGGCAGCCGCGGAAACAGCGGCGGCTCCTGAGCAGGCTGCGCCTGAGGGTGCGACTGAGGCTGCGCAAAAATAATTGGCGCCGCGGAACATCGAGTTTTTCATTAATGCTCCAGCCTCTCTGTCTGAGAGGCTGTTTTTTTCGTAAAGAGCCGTACCGCGTCACAATGACCGGGGGAACACTATTGGAGAGAGTGAAGCTCGAACTGTTTTCCTCTGTACGAAGCACCATAGAGAATATCTCTATGCCGGTGGGGGTCGCGTTCTCAGGCGGCCTCGACTCAAGTGTTCTCCTCGATGTGGTTGCGCGGGTTGCGAATCCCAAGGATGTCCGGGCAATCCATGTGTGCCACAATTTGCGGCCTGAGACAGAGCTCCATACAGAACTCGAGCTCGTTCGACGCGCGTGTGCGGAGCGGGGAGTCGCGCTCAGTATTGTAACTGTGCCCAGGGGGGCGATTGAGGCATTTGCGCGTGAGAAAAAATGCGGCATCGAGGCGGCTGCGCGGCGATTCAGATACCGTGCCTTTGCGAACATCGCAAAAAAATATCGTCTTTCGGCAATTTTTGTCGCGCACCACATGGACGACCAGCTCGAAACGATGCTGATGCGGCTTGTGCACGGAGGAAGACTAAGCACACTCGCAGGAATGCACCTGTCGCGGGTTTTCTTGGTCGATCCTAAGGTCGTTATTCTCAGGCCTTTTCTCAAAATTCCGAAAAGCGACCTTATCCTCTACGCTACGCACATTGGTCTTGCGTGGTCAGAAGATTCGACCAACGCTGAGGCACTTTACCTTCGAAACAAGGTTCGAAAAATCCTTATGCCGGTACTGGACGAGCACTTTTCATTTTGGCGTCCAGCCTTTGCGCGCTACCAAGCACAGATCGAAGAACTCGACAAGCTTGTTAAAAACAACGCGCGCGCGAAGCTCCTGGTTATCGAGCGAGAGGTAGACGGGAGGCGAGCCCTAGATCTCAATGAGCTGCGAAGAAAATCACAGGTGGTACGCGTCGAAGTCCTGAGACAATTTACGGAATCCTTGCCGGCAGTTCGAACGATGGGATTTCGAGGGCTATGGCACCTCGCGGCGGGAATTGACAAGGGTGCGAAAAGAATCGAAGCCTCGGGCAATACCTTCGCGATCGAGAGGGATCTCCTTGTATTTCTAGGCCCAACGCGATTTTCGTCTTCCCCTGATCAGCGCGCGCTGTCCTGGCTCGATGCCGCACTTCTCGAGAAAAGTTATTATTTGAAAGTTCCTTCATTCGGTAAATACCAATGTGGACCGTTCCGTGTCCACGTGGCACCAGAGCCGATGCATAGGGCCGGGTGCCATGGGAACGATGAAGCGAATGCGACTGGATCTGTGGAGGGGCGGGAATTCGCGATACCTCTTAAAATTCCGTTTGTTATCAGAAGCATGAGAGCTGGCGATAGGTTCAGCGGCGCTTATGGGGGGAAAAAACTAGAATCGTTAATAAAGCGGGTGGGGCTGCCTCGCCCATTCCGTGCCGCGGTACCAGTTATAGAGGATGATTTAGGTATTGCTGCGGTGCTCCCCACTGCGCTTGGACTCAGCGCGGAAGAGCGCAATGTATTCCGAGAGCCCTTGCTGGGCGAAAGTGTCCAAATAGTGTATATTTTTCTTTCAATGAAAGGAGATCAATTCATTAATGCCTGAGCAGAATGATACCAAGAATGATAATCGACCTGAGCTACCCTCACCACCCAGAGGAAATAAAGCCGCGCTCGCGGTGCTCTTTTCGCTCATTGTTTTATTTAGCGTCTATATGTTCTTTGGACAGAAGGAAAACGCTCGCGAGATTCCCTATTCATCGTTTCTCTCGTATCTCGATCTCGGCGAGGTAAAAACAGTACGAATTCTCGACCAAAAGACAATCGACGGCTTGCTGAAGGGGAAAAACGGCCAGGAAATGTCGTTCACCACACAGATTCCTTACTTCGATGCTGAGCTCATGAATAGGCTCTTGAATAAGGGGGTGAGTGTTTCAGGTGTTATAAGCGGCACAAGTCTCTTTCAGGTGCTCTTTGAACTCACACCCTGGATTTTTGGCTTTATTTTCATATGGATCATGATGCGGCAGATGCAGGGAAACAACAAGGCCTTCAGCTTCGGCAAGAGCAGGGCAAAACTGTACAATGATAGCGCAAAAAAGGTCACCTTCAACGATGTCGCCGGACAAAAAGAAGCCAAGTTCGAACTCATGGAAGTGGTTGACTATCTTAAAAACCCAAAAAAATTCGTAAAAATGGGCGCCAAAATACCCAAAGGCGTACTCCTTGTGGGAATGCCGGGCACCGGTAAAACACTCATCGCGAAAGCCACGGCGGGCGAGGCCAATGTGCCTTTCTTCCACATGTCCGGCTCGGATTTCGTGGAAATGTTTGTGGGTGTTGGTGCGAGCAGAGTGCGCGATCTCTTTGAACAGGGGAGAAAGCACTCGCCGTGCATTATCTTCATCGATGAGCTGGATGCCGTGGGGCGCACACGAGGCTCAGGTTTGGGAGGCGGTCACGACGAACGTGAGCAGACATTGAATCAGATGCTCGTTGAGATGGATGGTTTCGATACAAAGGATGGTGTTATCGTGCTTGCGGCCACGAATCGTCCCGATGTGCTCGATCCTGCGTTACTAAGGCCGGGACGCTTTGACCGCCAAGTCGTGGTAGCGATGCCCGACGTGCATGAACGCGAGGAAATCATTAAAATCCATATGGCTAATATCCCCGCTTCGGGGTTGGTCGATGTTGACAAGCTCGCGCGAGCCACTCCTGGAACATCCGGCGCCGACCTGGCGAATATGGTCAACGAGGCGGCGCTCTTCGCGATTCGAAAGAACAAAGAGATCGTGGAGATGGACGATTTTGAGGATGCTCGTGATAAAATTCTCATGGGCGTGGCACGAAAGAGCATGGTCATTGCGGAAGAGGAAAAACGGGCAACCGCGGTCCACGAGTCTGGGCACGCGCTTCTTCATTACTTCCTTCCAAACTCGGATTCGCTGCACAAAGTTACTATTGTACCGCGTGGTCGAGCGCTTGGGCTTGCGCTTTCGCTTCCGGATAAGGATACCTATTCCCGCACCTATGGGTGGCTCTACGATAGAATCGTGATTTCCTACGGTGGGTATGCAGCGGAAAAAATCGTCTACGGTCAGACTACGACCGGCACCGCGCAGGATATTAAGCAGGCCACTGAAATCGCGCGAAAAATGGTCCGCGAGTGGGGTATGGCCGAAGGTATCGGGCCCATTTCGCTCGGCGAAGAGGAGGAGCCTATCTTCCTCGGCAGAGAAATTGCCCAACACAAAGAATATTCTGAGCAGACCGCCCAGAAAATCGACAGCGCCATTCAGGAAATTCTCGGCTCCGCACTTGAAAAAGCGATGAGTATACTCACGCGAGAGAAGGATCGTCTCTTAAAGCTCGCGGACAGGCTCATGCAGATCGAGACACTTGAAGACAGAGATGTGCGCGAGTTGCTCAGTCTTCCCGATGGCAAGTACAAAGACGAAACGCTCGCACAGAGTGTTCTCGATGGGAAAGTCGCGCTGGAATGAGGGACGGGCGGGCGCGGTCTGGTGATATGAGACTATTCCATCGAGTAATTTCTTTCACTCTCCTTATTATCGCAGCATTGGGGGGTTGCTCCTCGTTCCAACCAAAGGCAGACGATGTAACTGCCTCCGCCTCTGAAACCATGCGGACTAAAATTGAGGCGTTGGTCCAGAATGCCCCGGAGCGCGCGATCGCGACGCTCACAAATCTCTTTGAAGAGCAAAGGGAACAGGGGCATTCCTTCCAAAAAAATGTGCTCGGTGAAGAGGCCTTTGCCCTCTTTCAACGCGCTTTGGAAAATATTGAACATTCATTCAAAGATGCGCTCCACGCTAACGATGTAGATAATGCAGTGCGGCTTTCGTACTCAGTTAGTTCGATTCTCCAGTATTGCGCACCCTACGATCAACTAAAGGCGCTACTCCCCTCTGGCTACACCGCGATCGGCTCAAAAGAGATGAAACTTCAGCTCGTATTTCTCGGGGCAGAGAAAGAATTCAGCGAGCGAGGCTTTGTCGCTGGAAAGGCAAAACTATCCATGGCACTCCTCGCCGATCCCGCGCTGGCATCGGTGAAGCGGTGGCCGGCCTTCGATTCGTTCACAGCGGGCCTCTTTACGCCGCAAGAACCCTCGGAGTACTACTCGCGCTGGGCTTTAAGAGCGAGCAAGCGCGGGGACATTGATGCTCAACACTGGTTTTCCTCGCTGGCGCACAGTGAGAATGGCGGTACTGCGTCGAACTCCACTCCGAGTTCCGTCCCAAGCGAGAAGTGGCTCGCGCAAGCCGTATCGAGCGTGGTGACCGTCTATGTCGATCGAGGTTTTAAGATACAGTCAGGGTACAGCGTGCCGGATCGCGTGCTGGGGACCGCGTTCCAGATCGACAATGGCCTCTACCTCACGAATTATCATGTAATTCAGAGCGAAGTCGATCCATCCTATAAGGGCTACTCTCGGATGAGCATTCGCCCTTCAGAGAACCCTCAGATCAAAGTGCCGGCCAAGGTACTTGGTTGGGATAAGGAAATGGATCTTGCACTCCTTCAATCCGAGGAGGTGGCCAAAGACACGATTTTCCTCCCCTCGGACATCAAGTTTCAGGCAGGCGATCGCATTTTCGCGGTCGGCTCTCCCGTAGGGCTTGAAAATAGTGTCACCGCAGGTATTGTGAGTTCGTTAAACAGAAAGATCATAAGCTACGGCGAAGCCGCCCAAATCGATGTACCAGTGAATCAGGGTAACTCTGGAAGTCCTCTTTTTTCCGCCAATGGGACGCTGGTTGGCATGGTGTTTGCGGGGCTCCCCTCATTTCAGAATATAAATTTTGCCCTACCCGTGCAATGGATTGTGGCGTCGCTTCCCGGCCTTTTTAAAGGTAAGGAGACAAAGCATGAGCGGCTCGGCCTGATGCTCGGCAAGGGGAGCGTACAGAATCCATTTGTGCTCACGGACCTCGATCCCAACCTCTCTGCGTTTAGAGTGGGAGATGTACTCAAGGAGGTGAACGGCGTCCCATCGAAAGATATCGCCTCCATTCAGCTTCAGCTTTCGGTTGTGCCGGAAGGGGCGCTCTGTTTCATCGACGCGCAGCGCAATTTTGTATCGATACGCAGATTGAGGCCACTGTGTCAAGACAATGGCGCCTCGTTGATCCATGCCTGGGATTCAATTCAGAGAAACATTATTCTCGAAGGATTGATGGGGGCGCGACTTCTCCGGCTCGAAGATTCGAGAAGCGCGGAGGGTCTCTATACAGTGCAGTGGACCTGCCCGGCGGAGGCCGCGGATGAACTAGGACTCAGTGAAAACGATTCAATCAAAGTGAGCAAATTTCAGATTAATCGAAATACGAACACCATCATTCTCGAAATCTCGGCAAAATCGCGCTCAAGCGGATATTTTGAGCGTACCATACACCTGGAATTTTCAACAGACAGTGCTACAATCATTTAATCAATGTGAGCCGCGCATGTGATGATGCGCGCAAGGCAGAGGCATGCAGACAATAGCGATTCTAGAACCGGATGGCATCATCGCCCTCGACATCGCGACAACAGTTCAGCATGCGAAGCTCTCCGCCACCGAAATTTTTCGATCTGCTGAAGAGGCGCTGCTACGAGTACGGCCATTGAGCCACAGTCTCATTCTCATCGATATTGGTGATGATCAGCAGAAAGAAATCGAGACCGCGATCGAAATGCGGCGTTCGCACGGCGTACGCTGTCTCATTTTGAGCGATCATACTGTATCTAAATCCCTTCCCAAGCTTCGCGAGGCGGAACCTCTAGGTTTTCTCGTAAAACCGTTTACATCTCAGGAATTGCTCGCCGTCGTGGAGTCAGCGCTCTATCGCGCGCGCATGGAAGAAAAATTGCGTACAAGCGAGCGACGGTATCGAAATCTTTTCCAGTACAGCCTCTCGGCACGATGCATCGTCGATAGCGATGGGACCATTCAGGAAAGAAACAGTGTTTTCGAGCGGAGCTTCCCCACGGCGAAACTGAGTACGATCAAGGATCTTTTTTTGAGCGATTTTGAGTGGGGCGAGGTGCTCGAGCGTGTAGCGCGGGGTGAACTCTTTCAGCGCGAACTGAAGACTAAGGATTTAGGAGCGGGAATCCGAGATATCATCTGCAGCATATCGCTTTTGGCGCAGTTTTCGGAGAACTTTCAGATCGCGATCGAGATTGTTGATATCACTGAGCTGCAACGGACACGCGAGGAGCTTTTTCAGTCTCAGAAGCAGGAGGAGATCGGCCGAATTACCAGCGCGGTAGCCCATGATCTCAACAATTTTCTTACTTCAATGACAGGAAATCTTGAGATCATGAAACTCGATATTCCAGAGAACTCGAGTGCACACGAAGATATTGAAGGTATAGAAAAGGCGATTTTAAAGACTTCCGCGCTCACTAAGCAACTTCTGGAATTTTCGAGAAAAAAGTCGTTTGCGCCGAGGACTATAGATTTGCACGCAATCCTCGCGGACAGCATGAAGATGCTGAAACGCCTCATCCCGGAAAATATCACGCTTACCCTTGTGCTCCCGAAAATACCTGTTCGAGTCCTCATCGATGTGGGGCACCTTGAACAGATACTTCTCAACCTTGTAGTCAACGCAAGAGACGCGCTCGCTCACGCAGACAATCCTAGGATTGAAATTTCACTGACAGTCGAGGCGGGTCAAGCCCGCGCCCCACACCAGCGAGCGTATACGAGCCTTATCCCTCATGCAAGAATCGATGTCAGAGACAATGGTTGCGGTATGGAAAAGAGCGTTTACGAGCGCATATTTGAACCATTCTTTACCACGAAAGAAGCGGGGAAAGGCACGGGTTTAGGTCTCTCGATCGTACAATCGCTCACCAAGATGAATGGTGGGGTGCTGAGTGTCAAGAGCGAGGTAGGGAAAGGTACCATCTTCAGCCTTATGTTTCCGATCCGGGAAGCGAGCGACGCAGACAGTTCTGCCATAACTCGAACTGCGGGTCCAGAGAACGAAGATCGATTTGAAAAAGCATTGCTCAAGGGTATGCGAATCCTTGTGGTCGACGATGATCCCTCTGTCGGGGAAATCTGCAAAAGAGTGCTGCGCAGAGCCGGAGCCGAGGTGACGGCAGCCGAGAATGGCACTGAGGCGCTTTCTGTCTGCACTACTAAAAAGTTCGACCTGCTGCTGAGCGATATTGTGCTGCCGAACATGACCGGCATTGAACTTTGGGAGCGAATACAGCGCGAATCGCAGATCGAGCGTTGCCTTTTCATGACGGGATACGAATCGAGCGCCGCAGCGGAAAGATTTCCAGAAATTGAGGTGCTGTACAAACCCTTTAGCCCCACGCTCCTTGTGGACGCCTGTGCGCGAGCTGCGCGGGTGTTGGACGGTGAAAAACCTGAAAAGCACGCAGCTCTCGGCTGAGCTCAATCTTATGCCTGGCGGTCAAAACCAAGGAGCCGGTAGAGCTCTATTTCGTACCGCGCCATCGCATCAGAGGAAAAAAATCTTTCCTTATGAGGTATTTTGATCTCGAGTGATCCCATAACTCGGGAAGGGCGCTGGCTCAACACGAAGATTTTGTGCGCGAGATAGAGGGCGTCGTGGATGTCGTGCGTTACGATGATGGTTGACGGTCTTTCGTCCGACCAGAGCCCAAGAAAGGTGCGCATGAGTTCCATGCGTTGCTTGAGATCGACCGCTGAGAATGCCTCGTCGAGAAGGAGAATGTCCGAGGGACTCGCGAAGGCTCTCGCGAGCGCGAGCCGCTTCTGCATTCCACCGGAGAGTTCGCGTGGCAAGTACGAGACGAAGTCAGCCAAGCCCGCTTCTTTGAGAAAGCGATCGATTCTCGACAGGGTTGCTGTCCGCTCAGGCTCTAAACGTAGGCGCGAATCGAGCGCATAGCGCATATTTTCTTCTACGGTGAGCCAATCGAGGAGCCGAGGTTCTTGAAAACAATAAGAGAAGTTCTTCCCCGCGAACCCCTCGAGTGTACCGGAATCCGGAGCCGCAATTCCCGATAGAAGGTTGAGAATAGTAGTCTTCCCGCAACCGCTCGGTCCGAGAATGGCGATAATTGAAGATTCCTGGAATGAGAAATCGATATAGTCGAGCACGCGCAGCGAACCGAAGCTCTTGGTGAGGTCGTGTACTGCGAAGCTCATGATGTACTCTGAGTGGCAAGAAGCTGTTTCGCGGACCGAGGCACGTCGTGGCTAGGTCTATGTATGAGAATTCCGAACAAATACTCGGTCAATCCGCACAGCGCTATGGTTATGAGGGCCCACGCGAACACACTCGGAGTCTCAAGCGAAAGCCGCGCCTCCTGCATGCCCGTTCCAAGCGCGAAGCGTGGTTGGCTCAACACCTCGCCTGCAACAATGACTTTCCACGAAATCCCAAGGGCATTCTTAGCGCCGGAGAGGAGATGTGGCATCGCAGAGGGAATTCTGAGCTTACACAGGACTGTGTTCCATGGAACTGAGAAGAGTCGGGACATTTGCAAGAGTTTCTCATCGGTCGCCTGAACACCAATTTCCGCCCCGGTGTGCATGATGGGAAAGGCCATGAGCACCGCGCTGAATACAGGAACTTGCGAAGAAGGAAACCAGAACATAGCCACCAGAATGAGTGCGAGTACCGGAGTCGCGCGTATCCCTGTCATAATAGGCGAAAGCACAGCCCTAAATTGGGGGAGAATTCCGCTCAGCGTACCCGTCAAAATGCCCAATACCACGCTGAGTGTGAATGCCTCGAGCACGCGAAGAAAAGATCCGCCCACCGACATCCAGAACGACATCTTTCGGCACATTTCAAGGAGCGCTAGAAGCACCGGAAGTGGCCCCGGAAGTATCAGGTTGCTGGACACGACGAGCGAGGCTGATTCCCAAACAATGAGAAAAATGGCGATACCAAGGCCCCGCCAGTGTAGTGAGTGCCGTATCGAATCACTGATCCCGCGTCGCATAGTAGAATGCCTGACTTGGCATCACTCCACCGATGCTCACTGGGTCAAAGCGTAGAAATACCTTGAGGAGCGCCTCGATGCTTGGCCGCGCACTCTGCGCGTCCCTAAACACAAAATTGGACACTGGAATAGATAATGCGGCGACCTGTGCTGAAACGCCAAGGTCGAGCTTTTCAGCGAGTTTTCCAGTTCCTACCGGATCGTTGAGTGCTTTCTGGATTGAGGCTCGGTACGAGTCCATCAGAATCGTAATTTTACCCGGCGACGATTGAATCAACTCATCGCGCGCGACAAAGAGCGACATAGGAAAATTCTCTTGGCCTGTTGATGCTCTCCATGCCTGCGTGATGTCAAAAGGGGCGCGCAGGGAGGGATTTTTGAGAAGGGCTTGGGCTGAGAAAGGCTCAGGAAGTACCGCTGAGGCGATTCTGCCAGCCGCCAGACCGGCAGCAATTTCTGGGTAGCTGAGATTGTATACCGCGGTGTAGTCTACCCCTGATATGAGACCTTTCTGGGCGCAAAGAAACTGAAATACATAGTCGGGAGTCGCTTTCTGACCTGCGATGTAGACTGTCTTACCCTTCAGCGATTCGATCGATTGGATCGTACTGTCGCTCGTGAGAAATTTAATCATGCCCTCGCCAACGACCGCGATCGCCTGAATGGGCGCTCCCGCGTTATAGAGTTTTGCCGCGACATTGACCGGCAGCACCCCCGCATCGATTTCACCACTCAGAAGCTTCGCGACCACCATGTCGGCACTCGCCACTGGCAGAAAAGAAAAGTCCTGAGGGCTCGTGCGCGAGAGTTCGTACATCATCCAAGCCCCACTCAGTCCCGATGGCCCTTTGATCATCGAAATTGTGGCCTTCTCCTGAGGAACAGCCACAAGGGAGAACAGTGTGAACGCGAAAAAAATCGCAACGAATGAGAAAGCGTATCGTCTCATATCCTGGTTTCCTCCTCTTTGGCGCCTGCGGATTCAAAGATTTCCCTGATTTGGGCTTCTGTGAAGGTAATATATAGATTTTTCTCGAGATATGGAATTACCATGCCTACAGGTCCTCCCTTTACTCTCCTTAAATTTTTTGCCTGGGTGATATGAAGGTCGCCTCCGAGATTCTTCCTCGCTTTTGAATAGTACAATGCAAGTCTCGCAGCGGCCTGCAAGACTTCGGGTGGAATCGATTTATTTTTCTGCGCCTTCACGAACACGTACGCACCGGAATAATCTCTCGCGTGTAGCCAAAGGTCGAACCCTTTCGCGTAGTAACGGAGAATTTCATCGTTCTCTTTGCCGGAGCGACCAACAAAGATGGTCCATCCTCGATACTCGAGATTCAGAAAGGGGAATTTAGGTCTCTCTTTCGCGCGCGCGGCTCCCCCCACACGGAGCTCCTTGGCAATCGCGAGTGGATCCTGTTTTGCTTCGATGTCAGCCATCCATGCAGAGAGCTGGTCGAGCGACGATTTCGTGCGGGAGAGTTCAGTTCGAATTTCATCGATGCCGGCCTTTGCCTTGCGGTATTTCTCATAGTAGATCGCTGCATTCTGAGCCGGAGTTGCGTCGGCGTTGATTTCGACAAGAATTTCTTTGTTCTCGTAGAAATCGAATGTACGTGCGAAGGCCTTTTTTGCCTGAATTTCAGTGACATAGCCTGCGAGGAGCACATCGCCAATCTGTCGAAACCGTTCAGACTGATCGTACTCCTTTTCTTTGGCCTCAAGCTGTAAAAGACGCGCTTCGAGTACGGATTTTCTCCGCCCATAGGATTCGCGTGCGTTCTTGAGGAGTGCCTCGCGCGAGAGGTGACCACTCGATTGCCCATATAGATGTTCGATCTTTTGCCAGAAGAGACCTTCTCCCTCGATATCACGCACTTTATACGTTTTTTGCGCGAGGCCAGGATCACGAGCTTGAGGAAATACAAAGGTCGCGCCTGATGTCTCGCCTCGAGAGGGCAGACGCCGCAACGCGTCGACGATGATTCCATCGTCCGACACGAGAAGCACATTACCTGCGCCGCTCCAGAGCCTGGCGTAGAGATGAAGCAGAAGAGGGGAGCCGTCTTCACTCGATCGTACTACATCAATCTTTACGATACGGTCTTTGGAAATTTGATTCGCGGAAAGAATTGTGCCCCCGCGTATTCTTGAGCGAAGCAATTCCATGAAGCGGAGGGGGCGCTCGTTTTTCGGAGGAGGTGAGGATAAGGGGTGGAGCCTGCACGCGTTATGTGCGGTTGAAATAAAATAGTGATGTAGTGCTCCGTGTCCATAGAGTTCGAGTACGATGGAATCGTAGGATGGCTGGAAGATATTCTGAATCTTAAGCCCCTTGAGGGGAAATTCCTTGAGAATGAGATCGATTTCTTCGCAGTTAAGCGACACTGAGTTTGCTCCGTTGTGATGCGGTGGCCGCGGTGTGCCGGCGGCTTCATCGCATCATCTGCCGTGGCAGTATTTATACTTTTTGCCGGAGCCGCAGGGGCAGGGGTCGTTGCGTCCGATTTTCTGACCCTGACGGACAACGGTGGCCGATACTGGCGCGGATGCAGCGGCGATTGCAGACTCTTGCGGCCTTTCCGATGCTCCTTTGAACGATCCTACGCTCTGATGACTCGTCTGCGCGCTCTCGATTCTCGGGGTGCGAACCGCGCTCGATTCCTGTGTCTGAACACTCTCTTTGATCCGCACACGATACACCTTTGAGGCGATATTGTGCCGGATCGATAGTATGAGCGACTCGAATATGTCGGAACCCTCAAGTTTGTACTCGAGGAGAGGATTTTTCTGGGCATAGCTCCTCAGGTAGACCGCCTCTCTGAGAGCCTCCATTGATTCCAGATGGTCGAGCCACTTTTCGTCGATGTCCTGCAAGTAGGAGTAGCGTATAAATACATTGAGGTTGTCGATACCCACTGCCTCGATCTTGGCAGCGAGGTCAGCGTTGAGCAACTTCTGTATTTCGTCGAGAAGGGTTCCTGCCTGATGATACTCTCCGGCAGTCTTGGCAGGAATATCGATGCCAAAGGTGTCGAAGAGCCACGAACAGAATTCCGCTATGGCCTTTGAGGGAGTATTTTTAAGATTTTGGGTGAGAGCCTCGATCTGGTCTTCGAGCATCTCGAGCGCTGCCTCTTTGACCCGATCGATCAGGTTCTGATCTCCAAGAATGGCATTCCGCTGCTCATAGATAAAATTGCGCTGTTTATTAAGCACATCGTCGTATTCGAGGAGGTGCTTTCGTATTTCAAAGTTGCGCTGTTCGACTTTCTTTTGAGCGCTCTCGATCGATTTGTTGAGAAGAGGGTGGTAGATCGGTTCTCCGGGTTTCATCCCCGCCTTGCTCATGAGCTGCTTGAAATTTTCTCCGCCAAAGAGCCGCATGAGATCATCATCGAGTGAAATGAAGAAAACAGAACGTCCTGGATCGCCCTGTCGGCCGCTTCGGCCCCGAAGCTGGTTGTCGATACGCCGTGATTCGTGACGCTCTGTACCGATTACACACAGCCCGCCGAGGGCGCGGACTTCCTCGTAATCTCGAGCCCACAGCTGGTACTCATTCAAAAGCATTCTTCGATATGTTTCTTCGGAGGCCTCGGTACCCACCTTTCGCCGCGCTCGGAACTCAGGGTTACCGCCTAGCTTGATGTCGGTTCCACGCCCTGCCATGTTGGTAGCGATAGTCACGGAGCCCTTCGTACCGGCTTCCGCAATGATCAGTGCCTCACGCGCGTGATTCTTCGCGTTTAACACTTCATGACGTATGCCGTTCCGCAAGAGGAGCGAGGAGAGCAATTCCGACTTCTCGATCGATACAGTGCCGACGAGGATAGGCTGCCCCTTGTCGTGCATCGCTTTGATCTCTTTGATGATTGCATCGAATTTTTCGGCCTCATTAAGGTATACAAGGTCGTTCTCATCTATGCGAACAACTGGCCGGTTGGTGGGGATTACAGTGACATCGAGATTGTATATTTTGCTAAACTCTTCCGATTCAGTGTCTGCGGTTCCAGTCATACCGGCTAGTTTTTCATACAATCTAAAGTAATTTTGAAAGGTTATTGTCGCGAGAGTTCGATTTCTACGTGCGATTTTAATGCGCTCTTTGGCCTCGATCGCCTCGTGGAGCCCCTCGGAGTAGCGGCGCCCGTGCAGAATACGTCCAGTAAATTCGTCGACTATCTGAACTTGATTTTCCTGAACGACATAGTCGACATCCTTTTTAAAGAGGTGCTGGGATCGGACAGCCTGTGTAAAGTAGTGCACAAATTCAAAGTTCGCGGGGTCAAAGAGGCTTCCTTTGATGAGACCACGTTTCTGAAGAAGCGACTCGATATGGTTCATACCTTCGCTAGTGAACATTACGCGTTTGGATTTTTCATCAATCTTGAAGTCGCCCTCAAGTTCTTCGCCTTTTGCTTCATCGGGGTATTCGCCTGTTGTAGGGTTTTTCTTGACCTCTGTGAGGGAAAGCGCGAGGCGATTTACCTCGTTAACCTTGAATGTGTCGTCGTCGGCGGCACCTGAGATGATAAGAGGGGTGCGTGCCTCATCGATGAGGATGGAATCGATCTCGTCGATGATACAGAACGAGTGCCCGCGCTGCACTTTTTGGTCAAGAGACCATACCATATTGTCGCGCAAGTAGTCGAATCCGAACTCATTGTTGGTCCCGTAAGTGATGTCTCGGCTATAGGCGAGTTTTCTTGCGGTGTTGTCCATCGATGAGAGGATGCAGCCTACGGTCAACCCCAAAAAAGTGTAGATCTGACCCATCCACTGACTATCGCGCTCTGCTAGATAATCGTTTACGGTAATGACATGCACGCCTTTCCCAAGCAGAGCATTGAGATAGACCGCTGCAACTGAGGATAGTGTCTTACCCTCACCGGTTTTCATCTCAACGATTTTGCCCTGGTGGAGCGCGATTCCGCCGATGAGCTGCACATCGAAGGGACGCTCTCCGAGAATCCGGCGCGCAGCTTCTCGCGCGAGGGCGAATGCCTCGGGAAGGATGTCATCGAGTGTTTCTCCCAAAGCAAGCCGTTCCTTAAATTTCAAGGTAGTTGCGGGAAAATCGGCGTCGGAGAGCGAGAGTGCCCATGGTTCTAGAGCATTAATGCGGTGAAGTATCGGCAGAACCGCTTTAATATCTTTTTCTTTTTTTGAACCAAGGAGCGCTGCGAGGATGTTTCCAGACATGCATTAAGAATACTTTCGTTCTCATAAAGGGTCAAGGAATGCTATAATCCGCGTAATGACGAAATCATTGCTTTTGATCGCGGTATTCGCATGTGTTTTATTCTTGTTCGGATGTCATGGCACCGCCAAGATATCTGAGGGGCGAACACTTTTTGATATCGGCTATGGCAAATCGGATTCATCTCTTGATGTCTCGGCTTCCACAAGGAACGATATCGGCCTCACGATGAACAAGGGGATTTTCTACTTTCTAAGTAGGAATGAAGGTAAAATACTACGCTTGTCTTCGTATGGGCAGACGCTCGCGATGTGGTATGATCCCAAGAAGGGAAGTGCTCCTCTCGTACTTAAGAACTTGAAAATCGGCGACCTCTCCTCAGCCAAGGAACTCGGTCGCTTTGCGATTCAAGTTCAATTCACTGATCCGGCGCTGCTCGCGGTCGACTCGCGGCAAATGCTCTACATTGAAGATGCGGGTGTCATCCGACGTTTCGATTCTAGCGGCACTGAGCTCGAGCCGCTGGGAAAAGAGGGATTGGGTAGTACAACTTTCTCGGGAGTTATCGCGATGACGGTGCTCGAGAATGACGATCTCGCAGTCTCCCGAATGTCCGAAACTGGTCTGGAAGTATATTTTTTCGATCGAGCGGGAAGTTTCCTGAACAAAGTGGCTCTCCAGGATAAAAATCTACCGACGCCTGCACCGCTCGTCCAGAAATATCCCTCAAGCCCTGGATCGAGGATCATTGTCTCAATGGAAACAGAGTACCCGAGCCTCATCGGAGGCACACGTTCACTGTTTCTCAAGATGAACTATTACTTCGAAAAATCAGATCCACAGTCGGGTATCGCGCTCACGATAGATCCGATCGGAAGCTGGATTATCGTGATCGATGCGGGCAATGGAGAAATTGTCGATTCCTTCGCGCTGCAGAGTACGGTGAGCGATAGTGGAATCGATCAGCAGCTCATTGCCGCGAAATCGTACGTTGTTTTCACCGTAAAATGGGCTTCGGACGGGCTTGGTGGCGAGATGTATTGCTACAGCCCAAAAGGAAAAATGATAGGGAAACGCGGTTTCATGGTACCCGACAAGGGAGCTGAACTCGTTACCTACACGGTAGGCGATGACAAACAATTTTCCATTTTAAGTCAGCTACCGTCGACGCTTCGTATGTATTCTTGGGGGCTTCCCCTGCAATAGAGTTGTTCCCTCCATCAATGAAAGTCTATAGTAGCTAAGGAGGTCCACCGGGATGCGCCAGCTTCTTTCATCGCGACAGTCGCTCGAACTCGACATGCATGTTCGCGAGCTTTTCGATTTTTCTAGCGAGATGCTGATGGAGATTGCTTCAGGGAAACTCTGGGAGGTGCTTCGCACGGAATTGTCGGTCGGCGCATTAGTGCAACAAGGCATTGACCGACAGCACGCTGAACGCGCGCGACGCGAACTGGTGGAAACTTCGATCGCCGCGGTGTGCGGAAAGGGCGACAATGCGGGCGATGCGCTGGCGATGCTGCGACGCGCGAAAATTGAGGGGTTCAAAGACTGCGCCGCATTCATTCCCGCGAGGGAAGAGCTCAAAGAATCGGCGCGGAAGAATCTTATGCGAGCAGAACGCTGCGGAGTCTCTGTTATTCGTTACGATGCAAGAGAAGACGAGACACTGCCGCTCGCGCGCGAACTTTCGCGCTACAATGTGGTGCTCGATGCGGTGTTGGGGACAGGTACTCGCGGCCCCGCAAAAACGAACGCGGCGTATGCGATTGCCGCGCTCAACGCGTTGACAGAGCTTCGTGGAACGGGGAAAAACGTACACTCGCGCATTGTCTCGATCGACATTCCATCAGGGCTCAGCGACGCGTGGCAACGCGAATATCCGATTGTGCGCGCCGACCTGACTCTCGGCATCGAACCGCTGAAAGAGGCCCTCTACATGCCAGCCGCGAGGCCCTTTGCGGGGAGAATTTTGCCCGTCGGAGGGATATTCCCACTATGGACCGAAAAATCGAGCTCAAATGCCTTCCTCATTGAACCATCGGATGCAGAGGTATACCTCCCCAAGGTCTCAATCTGGGCTCACAAAATGCAGAGAGGGAGGGTGGCCATTCTTGCCGGGAGCGGAGAAGGGGCCGGGGCGGCGATTCACTGTGTTCGGGGTGCAGTCTCCTCGGGAGCAGGATATATCGCGCTCTTCTGCGACAAAGAGCTCCTCTCTGTGTATCTGTCGATGGTGGGAGATGCGGCTATTGTCCGGGTGTATGAAGACCGTGATTTTTCGCCTGAGAGCTGGGATGCAATTGTTGCAGGCCCCGGATGGGGTACCGATGTTCGGAGGAGCGCGACACTGAGAAGGCTTCTTGCCTCACCGACGCCGCTACTCCTCGACGCGGACGCGCTGCGTCTCTATGCAAAAATCGCCCCGGACATCCTCAATGGCGGCCAGCAAGTCCGCAACGGACCTCTCATCCTCACACCGCACCCTGGTGAGTTCAAGGATCTCTTGCCCCTTATTGAAGATATCCATATCAACAAAAACGGTGCTGAGTTCGACGCATCGGAAACGGTGCATCAGCTGGGCGAGCTCGCGGCACGTCTTTCTGCAATAGTCGCGCTCCGAGCCGCAACGACGCACATCGCAGCGCCAAACGGTAATTGTATCATCTTCGATGGAAGCGCCCCAGGTTTAGGCATCGCGGGGTCAGGAGACGTGCTCGCAGGCCTCGCGGGCGGACTTGTCGCTCGCCACATAGCGCAGCATAGGGAGCAGGGAATGGGCGATTCTGAAAATGCCGAATATATCCTAAATGAAGCGATGAAGGCTGTAGTCGGCGCGGTGCTGACGCACGGCATTTCGGGAATGAGGCTTTCGACAAAAAAGGGCTGGTTCACACCGACAGAACTCGCCGATGAATGTGCGATCATCACGTCGCAGATTGAACACGTGGACGCGGAATGTGATCAATGAGTAGTCTTGAGCGAAGGAGGATAGTTCTGTGGGAGATAGATCGCAAGCACGATCGGTAGCGGGAATCGCGCGCAGAGGTGAGCTCTTTTTTATCGCGCGGCGCAAGGCCGACATCACGGAGATGAGTCTGCGCTGGGAATTTCCTGGCGGGAAGGTTGAGGCTGGCGAGACAGACGAAGGAGCCCTCGTGCGTGAGTTCGAAGAGGAGTTCAGCGCGTCTATCAGAGTAATCAGTTTTTTGGGAGAGAGTATTTTTACTAACCGAGGCAAAACCCGTGCGCTTGCCGCATGGGAAATCGAGTTAGCACCTGAATCGATTGGCATGCTGGAGGAGCATAGCGAAGCAGCTTGGTTACCCCTTGAGCTTATCAAGGAACTCGATCTCGCTGATTCCGACAAGTCGCTACTTCCCATCATAGAGGCGACCCTTCATCCCCGGAGCCCTCTGTATCGAATGGTTTAACAGTTGGGCGAACACCTTCCCCAGTATTCGTATCCTCGAGGCTATTGAGGAGGATCTCAACCTTCCCCTGCAGCTCATCGAGCTCGTTTTTTAGCTCGCGCGCAAGCGCGACACCTTCCTCGAACAGCACGAATGATTTTTCGAGTGTGGTATCAGGCTCTCTCATTTTTTCCGCGAGCTGCTCCAAACGGGCGATTTTCTTTTCAAAGTCCTTCATATCATTCGCTCCTATTTTCGGAATGCCTGAGCTGCTCCACGGTCGCGTCGGCTTCGCCCTGGTAGAATGAAATTCGGATGCCTACGCCGGGATGAAGTTCTTCGGCGGACCGGATGATTTTATATTTCTCGGTAGTTCCTGTCATCGCGGCGGGACGCACGCGAACGACAGAGAATCCACGCTTCATAATTTCTCGAGGGTTCGAGAGTTCAATGGATTTTTCCGCGATCACGAGTCTCGTGCGTGAGCGCTCCAGAGTCTCTCGCAACGATGTGGTAAGCCTATCGAGCGCAGTGTCGAAGCGCTGGCTCAACTCGAGGTGACGACGAATTAAAAGGTCCTCCATGACGCGCGGGGAGAGGGAGGCGAGACGCTGTCTTTCGCGCGCTATTGCATGGTTCATGCTCTGGGCTATGATTGCGGAGAAGTGCGAAATTTCACGATAAATAAGGGCTCGATCGCTGCATGCGAGTTCCGCCGCCGCGGAGGGTGTCGGCGCGCGAAGGTCTGCCGCAAAATCCGAAAGGGCCCAGTCGGTCTCGTGTCCCACCGCGCTAATGACCGGGATCTCCGATGTCGCTATGGCACGGACCACAAGTTCATCGGAAAATGGAAGCAGATCTTCGATCGAGCCACCTCCACGCCCCACTATAAGCACATCGGCCAGCTTCCACGCATTTGCCTGACGAATTCTCGCCGCAATCGAGGCAGCGGCTTCTTCTCCCTGTACAAGGGCAGGGAGCACGAGGATACTCACTCCAGGGTTGCGCCTTGTCGCTACGCGGATGATATCTCTCACCGCCGCGCCTCTGGGGCTGGTCACCACAGCGATTCTGCACGGGAAACGCGGGATCGGTCTTTTCCTTTTAGCATCGAAAAGGCCTTCCCTCGTGAATCGACGCTTGCGCTCCTCGAGCATCGCAAGGATATCGCCAATTCCGGCTTCCCTCATACTCCTTGCGATGAGCTGGTACTGCCCGCGGCCAGGATACACCGAGATTCCGCCGCGCGCCGTAACCTTCATGCCATCCTTCGGTACAAAGGACAGCGAGAGAAGATCGCGCCGGAACATTACTGCCTGCAGCACCGCCTCTTCATCCTTAAGCGAGAAGTACAGGTGACCAGATGCCGCTGCCTTGCAGTTTGAAATCTCACCTTCAACCACGATGTCCGGAAAACGGCGCTCCAAATCATCACGAATGAGTGAGGTAATCTGCGAGATAGTCAGCGGTTTTTCGAAGGGCGTGGATTCGGAAAACAAGTCGTCGCGTTGCACGCGTACAGTGTAGCAGAGAGCGATTCTCTGAGGAAAGCTGGATACTGGTTAATTTCGCGACTTATTAGTACACTGAAGTTATGATGAATCCTCATGATTTACCTATCTATCAACAAAAAGCGAAAATTCTTGAAGCGCTTCAGACCAATCAAGTCATCGTGGTGGAAAGCCCCACTGGTTCAGGAAAAACGACGCAGCTTCCGATCATTCTTTACGAGGCAGGATATGCAGCCAATGGAATGATCGGCATCACGCAACCAAGGCGCATCGCGACGCTCTCGGTAAGCGATTTTATCGCAAAGCAGCTTAATACGAAAGTGCCCGGCATCGTGGGGTACAAGATGCGCTTCGAAGATGCCACAACAGCGGAAACCGCCATAAAGATCATGACCGATGGCATTCTGCTTCAGGAAATGAAACTCGATCCCTATCTCTCGAAATACTCAGTGATTATGGTGGACGAAGCGCACGAGCGCAGCCTCAACATCGATTTTATTCTTGGCCTGCTCAAGAACGTACTGGAGTCGCGCAGCGAGTTCCGAGTCATTGTATCTTCGGCGACAATCAACGCCGATATTTTTTCCGAATATTTCAGCGAGTGTCCGGTGGTTCGCATCGAAGCGCCGATGTTCCCGGTTCGCGTCGTTTATGATCCAATCCGTGTCGCGCTCGAATCCCTCGAGGATGCGCGCGGCACGAAGGCTGAAGGCGAATCCACAAGAGATGAGGCACACGAACCTGGCCGAATCCGTGGAAGTTCGCGTCGCGATGGGACCCTGCAACCCGCAAGTGGTTACTTTCGATCTTCGGATGAGGCGCTCTACAATAAAATCCTCTCAATTGTGGGGAGAGTGCTCGACGGTGATGCGGGGGCTGAGCCCGGAGACATGCTCATCTTTCTCCCTGGTGAAAAAACCATTAAGGAGTGCCTTCAAACCCTCATGACGAGTCGCTGGGCGTCGAAACTCTACTGTATCCCTCTCTACTCGAGGCTAGGAAAGGATGAACAGGAGCGAGTCTTCGATCCCGCGCCCAAAGGCAAGGTGAAGGTGGTCATTGCAACGAATATCGCCGAAACGAGCGTGACAATCGATGGTATCACTGTAGTTGTCGACTCGGGGCTGGCAAAAATAAACTATTATAACCCAAAGACATTCACAGCGAGCCTCATCGAGACGCCAATTTCCAAAGCATCCTGCAATCAGCGGAAGGGTAGGGCAGGCAGAACGCGTCCAGGAATCTGCTACCGCCTGTACTCCATCAGTGATTTTGATTCGAGGCCGTTGTATCCTACCGAGGAAATTCACCGCACGGATCTCTCCGAAGTGCTCCTGCGTATGGCTGAGCTCGGTATCACGGATTTTGAGCGCTTCGATTTCATCACAAAACCGCCCAAGAGCGCGATCCGGGGAGCGATCGATGTACTTAATCTTCTCGACTCACTCAATCCGGATCGTACGCTTACGAAGATCGGCGAGATGATGTGCGAATTCCCGCTTCTCCCCAAGCTCTCGAGAATGATCGTGGAGGCGATTCAGAATTACCCCGATGTCATCCATGAGACACTCATCGCAGCGGCCTTTCTTTCAACGACAAGTCCCTACATTCTGCCGCCAGGTGAAGAGATGGATGCCAGGGCAGCTCACCACCGCTTCCGTGATCCGATGGGCGACTTCGTTTCCTATCTACAACTTTTCGAAGCCTTCTCCACTGCGCACGACAAGACTGATTTCTGTGCGAAAAACTACCTCGACGAGCGAACGCTGCGCGAGATTGTGCGGATTAAGGAGCAGCTCGAGATCATTGTCTCGGATCTCGGAGTGCCGATTGGCTCAGGTGGGACAATTTCCGATTATATATGCGCGGTAAGTCGCGGTCTCATCCAGTTTGTCTGCGCTAGGCAGGGGAGGGGACTTTTCAGTTCGCTCACCGCCGAACGAATCCAGATTCACCCTGGATCTGTAATGTTCAGACAGGACGCCGATTTTATCGTGGCCGGAGAAATCGTCCGAACCACAAGGATGTACGCAATGTCCGTATCGCCCCTCTCAAAACAGCAACTATACAAGATTTCGCCGGAACTTGCTGAGCGACTCATAGCCCTTCGCGGAACTAAGCCTGCCGACCTGCAGTGGCAGAAAACGCAAAAGCAGCGGGAGCGAAGCCACGTGCTGGCGAACGGCAAAGGACAGAAATTTGAGAGTGGAGCGGAAGCCCAGAAGAAAAAGAAAAAATTCGAGACCGCTCCAGCCGAAGGCGGAATCGTTGGTACAATCGACACCTTCACTCTCGGCGGAGAAGTCTTTTCTGTTGAGCGGTCCAAACGCTCAAAGCGAACAGTAGTGCTCGATTGGCACAAACTGATGAAGATTATTCCTCGTATCGGGGCAAGCGATGAGGCCCTCGCTGAAGGTTTCAGGGCCAGGGTTGAATATAAAAAGCGAGGGCTCTTCTCTGGCGAAAAACTTTCGACCGTACTGAAGGCGCTCAAGTTCATCGACATCGAAAAGGATCTCTCGACGAGTTGGCCTCAAAATAAAAATTTTTCGCTTGAAAACACACAAGAGCCCACAGGCAAGACACTCGCGTCTCTCGCCGAATCTTTCGATATGATCCTGCACGTTGCGAAATTCCGCAAATCGGGCAAGTATGGCTTCTTAGGGCTCTACTCCGATGGTGCAGGCAATTTCTGGTATCAGCCATCGAGAACTTTCACGGAGTCCCTCAATCAGAGCCTCGCGAGCGCCGAAATTCTCGTCGATTATGCTGAAAAACTGGACAGCCCGGCGGAGCTCAAAGAAAAAATTGGCACACTCTATCGGAGACTCAGTGAATTCTTCAGCGCGCTCTGATCCGAAGCATTCTCCGCTGATTCGTGATATGGAGCTTCAGATGCGGGTATAGAGAAGCTCGAACCTGCCTCTCCCCGAATGTGCCGCGTGGTGCTCGAACTTTGTCTCAGGTCGCCATTCTTGATACGGTGCAAAGCTCTCAAAAGGAGTGTGCAGTAGCGCGCACCGATCCAGCGACTCTTTCGAGAAGCGCGCATACTCTTCGATATCAGTTACGAAGTAGAGATATCCCTCATGTACAAGTTTCTGAGCCATGAGCTCGATGACCCCATCTTGCATAAACCTTCGCTTGTGGTGACGCTTTTTCGGCCATGGATCTGGATAGAACACGTGAATTCCGGCGAGGCTTGCGGGCGGTATCATCGAGCGGAGAACCTCAATCGCGTCGTGCTGGATGATTTTGAGATTGGTGAGCCCCGCGGCTTTGGCATCCATGATAAGGCGCCCAACGCCAGGTGTGTGCACCTCGATTCCTATATAGTTGAACTGAGGCCGGTCTCGGGCGATGCGCCAAGTCGCCTGACCCATCCCGAAACCGATCTCGAGGATCAGCGGTTTATGCTCAGCGAAAAGCGTGGTGATGTCGAGTTCAGCCTCGCGATATTCTACAAGAAAATCGGGACCAAATATCTCAAGTGCGCGGCGCTGCGCGTCGGTCATTCTCCCAGAGCGAAGCACATAAGAGTGCACGCTTCCATCGAGAAGCCTTCTGCCATCGGGCCTTGGTTCGAGATTTTGAGGTTCAGTCCTATCCATGCAGCTCTCGTTCAAGTATGCCGCGCAATCCTTCAAAATCGCTCACATCGAGATTTTCGCGCCGAGAGAGTACACGCAGGGTAAAGGGACCGCTCGGGCTGGCTGCGAATATCGCGAGAGGGATGCGCTTTTTTTCAGCGTAAGTGTACTGCGTGAGCGGTTTCTTTGTCTCTGGGAACACCTCGGTGGAGTAACCTGCACTTCTCAGTTTTGCCGCGAGGGCGTGCAGCTCCCGCAGGGTGGCATTCTCCTGGTTGATGATGAGAATTTCGGTCGAAATGTCTGTTTTCGATGCGGTGCCAGTAGCCTCAAGCGCGGCAATGAGCCTGTCGAGGCCCACGGAGGCGCCGACTCCAGGTAATCGGCGTTCGGTGTAGAGATTGGCGAGTTCATCGTAGCGGCCGCCCGAGCACACGGAACCAATCTCGGGCATCACGGTAAGGCTTGTCTCCATCACCATGCCGGTATAGTAGTCGAGCCCTCGGGTAATGCTCGGATCGAGCACCACATTCTGCTCATAGCCGGCTGCGCTGACGCAGTCCATGATGTCGCGGAGCCGATCGCGGGCTATTGAAGCCTCGACATCGCCTGGTGTGCAGTACGAAAGCATCTTGTCCAGCGTTTTTTCGAAGCTGTCTTCTTTTTGGATAAACGCGATCACTTCCTGCGCAAGATTCGGGGCGATAAGGGTTGAGAGGAGATCGATCGTAGCCTGCGTGCCACTTTTTTCGAGTTTATCGACAGTACGGAGAATTTCTGTCGAGACTTGTTGGGCTTCGATATGCGCCAGAAATCTGTTGAAGAGGGCACGATGGTTGATTCTGAGCATAAAATCGCCGACACCGAGGGCTTTCATCGCCTCCGCGGCGGTGAGCAGGATGTCAGCATCCGCCGAGGCGGAGTCAGTGCCTACAATGTCGAAGTCGCACTGCATGAATTCACGGTAGCGTCCGCGCTGCGTGTTTTCGCCGCGCCAGACCTTCGCGATGTGGTAGCGTCGGAAAGGGAGATAGAGCTGATCAACATGTTCCGCCATAAAACGCGCAAAGGGGACCGTGAGATCGAAGCGCATCGCAACATCGCGATTGCCATGATCGCGGAAGCGGTACACCTGCTTGTCAGTCTCGCCGCCGCCTTTCCCTAACAATATTTCGGCGTACTCGAGCACCGGGGTATCGATTGGCACGAACCCGAACAGATTAAAAACTTTCTCAAGCTTGTCTACCAGCGCCGCACGCATCAATTCCATTTCAGGGAGAGAATCGCGGAAACCTTTGAGTACCCGTGGCTGAATAGTCGGCATAATAACTCCAAATGATGATCGACCTGGGCTAAAAAAGCAAAAGCGGCACTATTATGCGGGCAAAATGTTTGTCGTGCAAGCGGTCGGCGCTTGCTCTTTGCATCCTTTTATGATATATAGACAAGGCCCTCTTTATCCGGTCCTAGCCACCGGATCATGAGCGCCCGTACGGGCGCGTACGTCCACAGGGAGGAATGAATGAGACAGTACGAACTTGTCGCTGTCTTGAACTCTGAAGAAGATCAGTTCAAGGCAGGCAAACAGGCAGTTGCCGAGCTGCTCGCGCAGTTCAAGGCGACTGATGTCAAAGAAGATGATATGGGAGATAGACCGCTCGCATATCCCATTGCCAAAAAGATGCGCGCGCACTATGTGCTGTACCGCATGAATATGGAGCCGAATGCAATCGCCACTCTCGAGCGCGCAATCAAACTTAGCCCATCAATTTTGAAGCACCTCGTCGTCAAAATTGAAGAATAACGCCATTCTGGGCTTTGGAAAAAGGAGCACATCGTGAGCGATATCAATGTTGCTGTGTTGGTGGGACGTCTCACTCGCGACAGTGAGCTTAAATACACACCATCCGGCTTCCCCATCTGCCGGTTTTCCATCGCGGTAAACCGCTCGAAAAAGCAGGATGATCAGTGGGTCGATGAGCCGCACTATTTCGATATCGAATTCTATGGCAAGAGCGCGGAGGGACTGAGCAAGTATCTCCTCAAGGGCCGCCAGGTTGCGGTACAGGGAGAACTTCGCCAGGACCGCTGGGAGAAGGATGGTCAGCAGCGATCAAAAGTAGTGATCGTCGCATCGACAATTCGCCCGCTTGGCTCTCCGCCTCAGGCTTCGGATATGAATGGTCGACGATATCCCTCCGAAAGTGCGGCACCAAGGCCGGAATCTTCGAACAGCCCCGCGCCGATTTCCCCGAGCGTCGATGAATTCACCGATGACATTCCGTTCTAATGAGGAGATTACTATGGATGAGATGAAAGATATTGAAGAAGCGAAGGTATCGCGTGGCGATGCCGATCAGCAGGATATACGCAGGGACCAGGATGACCGCAATGGCCCGCGCAAAGGCAAAGGTTTCTTCCGCAAGAAAGTGTGCAGATTCTGCACGCAGAATGTGAAGATCGACTACAAGGACGCAGACCTCATGCGACGCTATACCACCGAGCGCGGAAAAATCCTTCCACGCCGGATCACCGGCACCTGCTCAAAGCACCAGCGTATGCTCGCAGTCCACATTAAACGCGCCAGAGCTCTTGCGCTGTTGCCCTATGTGGTGAAGTGATTTTCAAGAAATACCCCTGAGAGAGCGTACAAAGAGCATGGAAGCCCAGCACGAAATGACCCCCGCGAGTTCCCGTATGAGGGCTCGGCACTTCCCGCCTTTCCTGGGATCGGGATTGCTGTCGGGGCTCCTCTATGCGAGTGGCTTCCTTGCGGTCGCGTTCCTTATCCCCATTCAATACATCTTCAGCAGAGAGGGCAAAAAAGAGGGTTTCTTCTCTCTGCTCACATCGATTGTCGTCATTGGGGTTGGTAATGCGTTTCGGCTTTCGAGTTATGGAGTTCTCCAAGCGTCAGTGCTCGCGGAAACACTCTTGCCCCCAGCCGTGTTTTTGCTCGCAATCTGCATCTTGAATTGTATTGCTTTAAAGACTTGGATAAAAATGACCCTAACAACCATTGCGCTCTCGATCGCCTTTGGCTTCATTCTGGAAGCCAGTATAGGTACGAAGGAAGTCCAGTCTTCTATCGCCGCGATGATTTCTCAACTTCTTGCTTCGGCGGGAGGAACAAAGGGTGTCACGGAACTCGATGTCTCCGCGATAGAGCAGCGCTATGTCAGTCCTGCCGTTTCGGTAATCATGAACGGTTTCGGCGCGGCAATCTGGCTTATTCTTGCAGGCAGCTGGTGGCTCGGTACGAGGTTAAACTCGATGAGGATTCAGATCAGCGACCATGGGCAAGAGGCTCCTTCCTCGTTCTATAACGTCCCTTCGTGGTTGTTGTGGCCGAGCATCGCATCATGGGGACTCCTTCTCGCGGTGCTCTATGGAAAACTGAGCGGCCTTATCGCGATGCTCGCATGGAATCTCTCGCTCACCGCCGCCGCGTGGTATGCGATTCAGGGTGTATCGTTCATTTCACATTTTTTAACGTCAAAGGGATTACGCCGCCTCATCGGCCTTACGCTGGTGATGCTGGTCACACTCATGTTGCTCGACACAAAAGTTGGGCTTGCCATCGCCATCCTTTTACCGGTCCTCGGTGTATCGGAGGTGTGGCTGCAATATCGAATTCGCAAAGGAGCCTGAACATGAAAGTTATATTGAATCAGGACATAGAAAATTTAGGAGAAATTGGTGACATCAGGGAAGTTGCTCCCGGGTATGCCCGCAATTATCTCCTGCCTAAAAAACTGGTGATGGTTTACAACCAAAAGACCGCAGGAATGCTTCAGAAGCGCCAGGCGGAAATTCTCGCGATTAAGGAACAGAAGCGTCTTGCCTCTCGCTCCCTTAAGGAGAAGATCGAGGCTGAAACGCTTGTCATCACGATGCCCGCCGGTAATAACGGCAAGCTCTATGGCGCCGTGACAAACCACAGTGTTGCTGACGAGCTTCTAAAAAAAGGCATCGAGATCGACCGTAAGAAGATCGAAGTGCCTGGAAGATCCATCAAATCCGTGGGGAACTACAAAGTCCTCATCCACCTCTACGAGAAGGAAGAGGCGATTCTCAAGTGCACTGTCGAAGCGCAGGCTGTCGCATCTTCTGAGGAGAAAAAGTCTGAAAGCGGCGAGGGGAAAAAGCCCCGCGTTCGGCGCCAGCGCGTCGAGACCGAGCCAGCCACCGCCGAGGAGCAGGCTGCTGCATTTGAGGCTGCTGTCAACCGCGGTCAGTTGAACTAAGTTTTATCCCTGGTGGCGGCTCTGCACCACGAAAAGTAAAAAATATCACGCATTATAAGCCTGTATTTGCCCATCCCCGAGGGGGGTGGGCATTTTTTCATCCGACTTCTTCGCTTGACCCCGAAGGCTGGTGCATATAGAGTGCAGATTGCGCGCTCATTCAATTTCACAAGGCGGTCCCAATGGCAGGACAGACACTCAAAGATACATTACCCCTCTATAATGGAGACGCCGAACAGGCGTGCCTTGGAGCGCTTCTCCTCGACCCTGAGTCCATTAACAATGTTTTAAAATTACTGAGGCCTGAGAGTTTCTACGAGCCCGCGAATCAGGAGATCTTCGAGGCGCTGCTCGCCATGCACGAGAAAGGGCTCAAGCCCGACCTCATCACCATCGCAGAGGAGTTGCGGAGTCGAGGAAGTCTCGAGAGGGTGGGTGGATCGGCCTATGTCGCCAGTCTCGCCTCATTCACCCCCTCCGCTGCAAACATCGAGTACTACGCGCGGATTGTCCAGGAGATGGCAACCCGCCGTCGTCTCGTACAGCTCTCGGCGGAGATGGCCGCCATGTCGTACGAAATGACGATGGACATCGACCGTGTGCTCGATGAGCTTCAGGCGAAGATCTTCGAAATTTCTCAAAATAGGCGAACCGCGGAATATCACTCGGCTAAGGAAATTGTCACGGAAACCATGCTCCTCATCGAGAAACTCAGCACGAATCCTGAAGCCTTTACGGGTGTGCCCTCCGGCCTCACCGATCTCGATGCGATGACGAGCGGTCTTCAGAATTCTGAGTTTATTGTCATTGGAGCGAGACCTTCGGTGGGAAAGACCGCGCTTGCGCTCACCATTGCAGCGCACGCCTCGATCGATCTTAAAATTCCAACTGCCTTTTTCTCACTTGAGATGTCCGAGTCCGCGATCATGCTCAGACTGATTTCCTCAGAGGCAAGGATTCCCGCCGAGCGCATTCGCACCGGCAGAATTCGTACGACAGATTACGATGGCCTAATGGAGGCAGCTGCCCGAATCTACGAGGCACCGCTCTATATTGTTGATATGCCAAACATGAAGCTCCTCGAGTTGCGGACCATGGCACGCAGGCTCGTCCTCGAGCGCGGCATCAAGATACTTTTTATTGATTATCTCACTCTGATCACGCACGAGAACGCGGATTTGCCCCGCTGGGAGCAGATTTCGGCTATATCTCGCAGCCTTAAGGCACTTGCGCGCGAACTTAACATCCCTGTGGTTGCGCTGTCTCAGCTCAAGCGCGAAGCGGAAGGCAAACAGCCCACACTCGCTGATCTGCGTGAATCCGGCTCGATCGAGCAGGATGCCGACCTCATTCTCTTCCTGCACCGCGAGCGCGAGATGACGAAGAACCACGATCAACAGAGCGACCAGATCGAAACCGACCTCATCGTCGCAAAGCAGCGCAACGGCCCGATTGGCAGAACATCGGTATGGTTTAAAAATAGTTACGCGAAATTCGTCAACATGGACCGCCACGAGCACAAATAGCGCATGGCTTACGTTCAGAATGTCCGCAGCTCATGAGTATGCAGGCTTACCGGCGGCGTGAGGCGAGGCGCCATGATACGCATCTTGGAATGAGCTTTGAAATTCGCCTTAGGACAAGCGTTGCGGCGCGCCTATTTCCCGGTGAAGAAGAAGATGTCGCTCAGTGTTGAAATGGCGAAAATCACCAGCACAAGCGCTACGCCCACAAACTGATAGCGGTAAAGCGTCTTTGGACTGAGCGATTTTTGACGCAGAAGCTCGATTATGAACATCAGAATAAGCCCTCCATCGAGGATGGGGAGAGGCAGCAGATTCATGATCGCCAAACTTACCGACAAGAAGGCGAGAAAACTCAAGACGGGCACAAGCCCAGCCAGTCCCTCCGCCTTGAACTGCTCGGTGGCTGCAGATCCGATGAGGTATGTGATCCGCGCAGGCCCGGAAATGGCTTTAAAGACATTTACACCACGAAAGAGGAGGCCAATGCTCTTCAGTGTAAGAGTGAAGGTCGATGCTGTCTCTTTGAAACCCCGGACAATCGCGTCGGGGAAGGAAGTCGCCTTGTCGGTTTTTACGATGCTTTTGAACTGCAGACCAGTATCGCTGAGGCTTTTCGCAACAATGGTGACCGTCATAGGCTGATTATTGCGAAGCACGGTGAGGGCAACCTTTCCGCTCGATGCGCTCAGTGCGTTCATGAGGTCGATAGTGTTTCGCACAGATTTTCCGTCAGCCGCCGTGATAAGGTCGCCGGGTTCAAGGCCCGCGATTGCGGCGGGGCTCTGGCTTTTTACGGCGGCGATTACGGGGTCGATCCATGCATACACACCGATCATCCCCGCACCGGAGTTCGGATCGAGGCGCGGAGTCACTGTGATGTCGATGTTCGATCCATCGCGCACGACAACAAGGTGGAGAGGTTTATTGGGATTACTCGCGATAATCTGCTGAAGATCACTGTAATCGCCGATGGGCTGTCCATCGATCGCGGTGATGATATCGCCTGTTTGCAATCCCGCGGCGTTCGCGGGATTCTGCGCATCGCTCTGAAGTAGGGCGCCAGTTTCGCTCGAAAGGACGATTCGGTGAGGAGCCGTTTGTATCGAGGTGCCGATCGCCGCAACGATAATAAAAACAAAGACCGCGAAGAGCATGTTGAAGGCGGGACCAGCTATCGCGATTGCAATTCGCTTGAGTGGATGCGCTGAGTACAGGCTACCAGCTTCTGCGGGAATTGCGGCAAGATTCTGGTCGAGCGCGGTGCGAAAGCTATCTTCGCCCTTGAGTTTGCAGTAGCCGCCAATGGGGAGAATGCCGAGCCGCCACTCGGTTCGCTTTCCGCGTTTGGTGAGAATCGCAGGCCCCCAGCCGATAGAAAAAGCTTCTACATTGACGCCGACTATGCGCGCGATTGCGAAGTGTCCAAATTCATGCACAATCACGACGAGCGAGAGGCCGATAAGTCCAAGGAGAATGGTGATCATGCGAGATGCTCCACAAGATCAGAGGTAATGGTGCGTGCCTTCATATCGATATCGAATATATCCTCGAAGGAGTCAATCGGCAAATTCCAGTTGCGCTCAAGCACTTTAGAAACCAGCTCCGCAATGCGCGTAAAACCCAGCTGCCCCTTGGTGAAGCGATCGACCGCGATCTCATTCGCAGCATTGTAAGCAATGCAGGCGGCCTCGCCCATATCAATCGCGTCACGTGCGATCCAAAGCAAAGGATAGCGTTTCTCTTCAGGCTCAAAAAATTCCAGCGACCTACCTACGAGATCGGCAATGCCGAAGGGAGAGGCCTCTTCTTCCGGCCAGAATAGCGCCTCATGGATTGGTAAGCGCATATCAGGCTTTGAAATTTGCGCATAGTGTGCGCCATCGAGTGTTCTCACCATCGCATGTACGTAGCTCTGAGGGTGAATGAGGACATGTATGTTTCGCTGCTGCATGCCGAATAAGTGTGAGGCCTCGATGAGTTCTAGGCCCTTGTTCGCCATGGTAGCCGAATCGATGGAAATTTTTCTACCCATTTTCCATACTGGGTGTTTGCACGCATCGTCCGCCGTCATATGAGGTAATTGATCGAGAGGAAGCGTTCGAAATGGGCCGCCGGAGGCGGTGATCGTTAAATCGGTAATAACCGAGGCACCAATGCGTTGAATCAGTTGAAAGAGGCCTGCATGCTCGGAGTCGACCGGCAAAATACGTTTCGCATGCAAATCCGCCAGTTCCTTGAGAAGTCGATAGCCCATGACAATCGACTCTTTATTCGCGAGGGCGAGATCCATTCCATAATTAAGCACCAACACTGACGCGGAGAGCCCCGCGGCTCCGGCAATACCATTCACCGCGATATCCGCCTTGGTTGAAGAAAGCAGAGCTTCTAAGGCAGTGGGGCCAACCCACTCGGTTCCTTCCGGAGCGGCGTGTGGGTCTCCTGTCCACGCGGCTCCGGCGAGAGGAAATTCGCGCTTCAGTGCAAGAACCTCATCAGCATTGGTGTGGACCGTATATGCAGCAAGTTCGAGTCTATGCGTGCTCGAAGAGCTCTGGCGGATGACATCGATTGTCTGCCTGCCGATCGAACCACCGGCCCCGAGTACGACGACACGCTTCACACTGAATGAATTCAAATCCCCACCCTCGTTCAATCAGAGCCCGAATAAATGGAATAAGAATGAAAACGCCACGAAGAACGGGGCGCTGAAGTAGAGGCTGTCGAAGGAATCCAATACACCCCCGCGCCCAGGCACAATGAATCCCGAGTCCTTCTTGCCAGCCGCGCGCTTCAGCGCACTCTCGAAGAGATCTCCTGCAATTACAAAAAACGCCATTCCCACACCGAGCGCGATGCTGAGCACCACGAGCGCAGCGACTCCCGCGTGCGGCGCGGCGTCGAGAAGCTCAAGCGTAATGAAAGCTGCCGCGATCGAACCGATGCTACCGCCAAGGAATCCCGCGAGGCTCTTATTTGGCGAAACCTCAACGATATTCCTATTCTTTCCAAGGTATTTCCCGAAGAGCCACGCGAGACTGTCGTTCCCGAAGGTCAACATGGCAAAACTGATAATGGCGTTGCGCGCCTGGGGAAAACCAGCGGCGATCAGCATGACGAGACTCGGCAAAAGAGCCGTGTAAAAGTGGATGAGCGACACGGAGCCAGCCAACTTCAGTAGTTCCTGAAATTTATCTTTTTTTGCAAAACCGAGAGGCGCAAGAAGAACGCTGAGGAGCACAGAGAAGGAAAGTAGGATGACCTCAGCAGTGTGTGTAGGTTCTACATTCGCAAGGCAGAGCGCGTAGACGAGCCCCGACTGCGCAATTCCCATAAGCGAAGTCCAAACACCGGGGTCCGTGAGTCCGCCAGCCGGGAGCATTTTTCGAATTTCAAGGGAAGAGAGATACTGAACGGCGAGAATGAGGGCGGCGAGCACCCCATAGTGCGCGAAGGGCACAAAGAAGAGCACCGCGGCGAACAGTGGTATGCCGATAAAAAACAGAAGCAGCCTCGCTCTCGTATTCGTATTCACCGGGCATCTCCAAATCTACGTTCGCGGTGTGCATAACTCTCGAGCGCCTGCAGGAAATCTTCAGGGGTGAAATCGGGCCAATACTTAGGAGAAAAGTAGAGTTCGCTGTAGGCTGATTGCCAGAGAAGAAAGTTCGAAAGCCGCATTTCGCCACCAGTTCGAATGATAAGATCTGGGTCAGGAAGTTCTGGATGGTCGAGGTGGCTTCTTATCGCATCTTCGTCAATAGTTGCGGGGAATTTCGAGGCCGCCATGCGCTCCACGGCTCTAAGAACCTCGTCGCGTCCGCCATAATTGATGGCGAGATTTACCGTGAGACCATCGTGGTGCCGCGTATCCTCGACCGCATGGTCAATTTCTTGGAGCACTTCGCGGGGGAGAGCCCGCCGGTCTCCTGAGTGGATGATGCGGATTTCATTCTGACGATAGAAATCGAGTTCCTTCATCAGGTGAATCCTGATGAGCGACATTAAAAAACCAACCTCTTGGGCAGTTCGCTTCCAATTTTCAGTGGAAAATGTATAGAGCGAAATGAAACGTACTCCGGCGAGCCGTGCGGTGAGCACAATCCGTTTCGCAACCTCGAGCCCTTCCTGGTGCCCTTCTGTGCGCGCGAGTCCTCTTTGTTTTGCCCACCGCCCGTTACCATCCATGATGATGGCGACATGCCTAGGTGTGCGATTTTCATCCATGCTCGGAGATCCTCAGACTTCCATGATTTCTTTTTCTTTTATTTCAAGAATTTTACCGATCTGGGCAATATAGTCGTCCGTAAGCTTTTGGAGCTCGGCCTCTTCCTTCTTTACCTCGTCTTCGGCGACACCTCCTGCGCTCAGCATTTTTTTAAGCTCTTCAAGACCATCGCGCCGAATATTTCGTATGGAGATCCTCGACTGTTCAGCAACATTACGTGCTGTTTTGACGAGTTCCTTTCTTCGCTGCTCGGTAAGGGGAGGAATGGCAATTCGGAGTACTTTTCCATCGTTGGAAGGGTTGAGCCCGAGGTCGGATTTAAGAATCGCCTTCTCTATTTCGCTAAAAAGCGATCTGTCCCAAGGCTGAATGACGATCAATCTGGCCTCGGGAACGGAAACCGTCGCGACCTGAGAGAGGGGCGATTTTTGACCATAATAATCGACTCGAATTTTATCGAGTAAGGCCGGTGAGGCTCTGCCGGTCCGAATAGTGTTGAACTCATCGTGAAGGGCACCGATCGTCTTTTTCATTCTCTCTTCGTAGGCAGTCTTAATCGAATTCATATATTCTCTCCTCGCTCAGCGATACTGCGTGTAAAAAGGGCAGCCAGGTATAGACAGACCACCCTTTATTTCCGGTCATTGGTTAAAGCGAATCAGCTTTGTCCCACTTTTGCAAAATAGTACTCCGCGATGGCGAGCTGGAATCCTGTCTCTTTTGCAACCTGCTGCAACGCGGCCGCGACGGTAACCTTCTCATCCCGAACAAAACCCTGATCGACGAGGCATACATCGGCGAGGAGCTTCTTCACCTTGCCGGCGAGAATCCCTTCAAGCACTTTGGCAGGCTTGCTCTTCATCTTTTCGTCCAGGTCGATCTGCTTCTGGAAAATTTCCTTCTGCTCAGCCAGCCAGGAGGCCGGAACCTTGGTCTCATCGAGGAACATAGGATTGAAGGCGGCGACATGGAGCGCGATATCGTGAATAAAGGCTGCAACCTTCTCATTCTTGAAAGCGGTCGCGTCGTTTGCGCTGAACTTTACCACGACGCCGATACGGCCTTCGCCGTGCAGGTAGGCGTGGAGAGTCTCGAGTGCGCCCGCGCGGAAGTATGCCACGCGTTTGAGTGTGATGTTCTCTTTGATCTTTGAGGCGATCTCTTTCACGAGGCCTTCGAGGCTCTCGTTCGCTGCATTCGCCTTCTGTGCGAGCGCGGTCTCTACGACCTTGGTGCCCGCGTTTATAAAATCCTGATTTCGCGCGACAAAGTCGGTTTCGCAGGCGATTTCGACGAGCGCAAGCTCGTGAGCGTTCTGCGCGACAAAGATGCGTCCCTCGTTGGTGGCGCGGCCGGCGCGCTTCTCGACGCCAGCCATGCCCCACTCGCGCAAAAGCTTCTCCGCGGCGGCAAAATCGCCATTGGCCTCGGTCAAGGCCTTCTTGCAATCCATCATGCCTGCGCCGGTCTTTTCGCGCAGAGCCTTTACATCCGTAGCTTTGATTTCCACAATTTTTCTCCTCGAAATTGCTCAGTTTTCCTCGTAGAGACGGTCCTCGTCTATGATTGGAGCATCAGTTTCGGCATTTTCCTCGGGCTCCTTCTCGGTTTGCACGGAAGAAGCAGCGTAGTTCTCGACATCGATCTCAACCTCGTCTTCTTCGACTTTGGCGGGGACAGAAAGCTCCTGTTCTTCCTCGGTCGGAAGCGTCTCGATGATCTTGAGGCCTTCGGAAGCACCTGCCTCGATGACCGCATTGGCGATAATTTGCGTGAAAAGGCTAATGGAGCGGATGGCGTCGTCGTTGCCGGGGATTGGGTAGGTTATGCCCTCGGGATTGCAGTTCGTATCGACGATGGCGACAATGGGAATGCCGAGGCGCTGCGCTTCAGCAACCGCAATGGCCTCTTTGCGTGTGTCGACGACAAAGAGAATGCCCGGAAGGCTCGTCATCTCTTTGATGCCGCCCAGGTTCTTTTCTAGCTTGGTTTTCTCTTTGAGAAGACTTGCGATTTCTTTCTTGGTGAGACTGTTGAACGTGCCATCTACTTCCATACGCTCAATCTTTTTGAGTCTCTGGATGGATTTACGGATCGTCGAAAAATTAGTGAGCATACCGCCAAGCCAACGGTTGTTGACATAGAACTGTTCGCAGCGCTCCGCCTCTTTCTGAATCGCGGCCTGCGCCTGCTTTTTGGTACCTACAAAGAGGACGGTTTTGCCCGAACTGACTGTCTTCTGCACCGCGTCGTAGGCTTCTTTGATCGCCTGAATGGTTTTCTGCAGATCGATGATGTGAATACCATTGCGCTCCGCGAAAATGTATTTCTTCATCCGCGGATCCCATCGCTTGACCTGGTGACCAAAGTGCACACCTGATTCAAGCAGGTTTTTCATGGTGACTACTGCCACGTAGACCTCCCGTGACCGAAAATGGCTTTCGGTCCCCTTCCTTTTATCTCATCCTGTCCATTCGCGTACGGAATGACAGGTGGAAAATATACGGCAATCAGATGCCGTGTGTCGCAGTATTTGTTCTTTTCATTACTGAGAAGCCAAATATCCGGACTTTTTGAGAATGCCATATAATTCATGAATTGGCAACCCCATCACGCCGGAGAACGAGCCCTTGATCTCTTCTATAAAGTAGGAGCCCACACCTTGCACGCGGTATGCACCGGCGGCTCCCTTCCACTCGTCGAAGGTAAGGTACCATGCGATATCTGCATCGGTCATCGGGGCGAATTTCACTTCGGATACCGAAAGCGCGAGTTCTGGACGATTTTGTTCTATGTCGAGAAGACATATGCCGCTGAACACATACTGTCGCACCCCGCGCTCGCGGCGCAGCATCGCTTCCGCATCGCGAATATCCGTCGGCTTTCCGATTGTCTCCCAGCCATGTTCAGTTTTGAAGGCGACGAGAGTGTCAGCGCCGAGCACAAAGCGGGGAGAGGCTTTTACATCAGCAAGACCCTCTGCCACCCATGCTTTGGGGCGTTTTTCGCGCGATTCCTCCCATAGCAGTGAGCCGCGCCGCGCCTTCGTGGCGGCAAGTGCTGATACTCGTTCAGCCGGATCTAGGTGGTCGAACACCGTTTCGTCGATAGAGGGGAAGATTTTTACAAAGGGAATGTGAAGAGATTCCAGAATCGCGGCGCGGCGCGGCGACTCGCTGGCCAAAATGATCGGTTCACCGTACATATTGCCTTAAATGTAAAGGGAACGGGAATTCTTGCCAAGCTTGAGGCAACGCGTGGTACGCTTGCGCGCTTGACGTGAAGGTGCTGAACAATTATCATGCCTCCAGTCAATCTTATACGGGCGATTAGCTCAGCTGGATAGAGCGTCGGCCTCCGGAGCCGAAGGTCGCGCGTTCGAATCGCGCATCGCTCATTAGACCACCCACACAAGAATTCCCATCGCCGCAAAGAAGAGTGCAGAGAGCACGCGCACCACCGCGAGGTGGGCAATAGTGCGAGACTAAATGCTTTGGCATGCTCGGTATTCTCTTTCGCAAACTCATTGCTGGGCTGCATCGCGGGGAGGTAAGTACCCTTCACTTTGAAATGTTGGATCTCCAAAACAATATTTGTCGCGACCGCGTCGCTCCCCCGATAGACATTCGAACCCATGAAGAGCACTGGAAACACGGTGAACTTCAGGTTACGCTCACGTAGCATACGAACGCAGAGAGCATATCCCTCTGTCGAAAGTATGTCGTGCTTCTCCAACTCGATGCGAACAGAATACTCCTGTTCCAATTTCTGCTTCTGCGCGTACAGAAATGCGTCGCAGTGGCCGCAGCCTGTCTCGGTGAAGTAGATGCTGCGGAGCACCAGCGGTTCTTTGCCTATCTCCTTTTGATTGAGGAGTTTGCGCGCCAAGTCCCGCAAGACAGAGCGCCGCGTACAGCATGAGCAAAAAATATGGCACTGCACAAGTGTGCGCGCTTCGCATCGGATCCTCGCAGCGGTTGATGAATCGTATAACTATTAAAATTATCCTTGCAAGTAACAAAAAGATATTCGATAATATCATTAATATGAAAACTAATATAATCGTACGTTCGTTCCTGATAACGGCAATGATCATTATCGGGCTCGCTGGTTGCGCATCTCCGCCTCCCCCGGTAAAGGGCCCAAGCGCTGAATCTCAACAGGCAAAGAATATTGTTCAGAGCACCTCGACTCCCGATATGCCATCGAGCCTTCCAGTGCCGACGCAAGATCCCAACGCGACTGCGAAGGGGATTGTTCAGGGCCAGCCAGTGCCGGGGAGCTCACCCCCGCTTGCCGCCACGCCGATCCAGCAGACTACTGCCTTTGCCTCGGACGCACTTACTCCCGACGAAGCTAAGTTCCTTCAAACGTACCTCAATAGGATAAGCTACCTCGTATACTACAACGAAAATTCGGGGCTCGATCCGCAGCTTGCGAAGGCGGCCGTTTCACAGGCTAACCGCTATCTCATCGAGAAACTCGGGCTCTCGGTGATCGACTTCGACCAAATTCAAAAGAATAAAAAAGACCAGATGAGCGCCTATCAATCCGAAACGGGCGGTTCGATCGATATCATTACCTATATCGCGCAGAAACTCAACGCAGACATCTACCTTGAAATCGATGCTAAAACGAGCTTTGGAGGCGGGCCTGGGAGTTGGTCGGGTTCAGCTCAAGGCAGCATGAAGATTTTTGATGCATCTACTGCCGCGCTCCTTGGTGCAATCTCGTTCTTGAGCCCGCAGACCTTCAGCCCCGTATCCTCTGACGCCGCCATGATGAATGCGATCGCAGGAGCGGTGTGGCTCGCAATGCCGAAGGTCACGGAACAATCGAAAGCGCTTATGGCTAGTTCAGTTGCCACGAGGGGAGTGCGCTACGAACTTATTCTCCAGAACACGCCCGACGCAAAATCGATCGCGCAATTTCAACGTAACCTCTCGAAGAAGGTCAGGGAAGTAGAGCAGCTGTCATATGCTCCTGGCGAATCCCGCTTCGCGCTCTATGCATTTATGCCAGCTTCAAGGATACAGGACGCGATTTACGAAGCGGCATCGGCGGCTGGTTTTCCGGATAGCTACTTGCTCTACATGAGGGGCAGATCCTACACATTCAATACAGGGCTCTAATAATTTTGAATAAAAAGATGTTTTATAGGAGGAAACGATGAAAGTAGGGAAAGTTATTCTAGTGTTGTTGCTCGTGGCCATTTTGGCTTCGTGTGGCACAAAGGCGCCGTTGAGAAAGGGCGAAGTACTTCTTGAGGATAAGGGAACCGCCTACGGCGTAAGGACGCCGAAATGGGTGGAACTCGCGATTCTCGGGGGATACAAGGATATTGAAAAGTTGGCCGATTATAAGGACTATGTCGTATTTATCGCGCAGTTCGAGGCTCAGAATCTCCAGAGTGCACAGTTACTCGCTGAACGTATGCAGGCAGATACTGAAATTGCCCGCTATCTGTCTACGAGAGTAAAAGATGCCTTCAAAGGCGCAAATGTGGCGGATGCGGACTCGAAGAATTTTGGAGCCTACGGAGAGCGCTTTGTGGCGAGTGTCGGCGAGGCCAAATTCTCCGGGTTCCGGCAGGAATCCGATTGGTGGGTAAAGGTCCAGACCTATACGCCGGAGAATAAGCCCGATAAGCAGATCTATCGCGTCATTCAGCTCTGGGCGATCACCAAAGATATGCTGCAAAAGCAATTCGATATGATGCTTTCGCAATTGGCTGGAGTGCAGCAGCCGACTCCTGAGCAAAAGCGCGCCATGGATCTCGTACAGAATACGGTTGCCAAGGATTTCTTCGGCGAGTGACGTCTAGTATCTTCCCGCCCTGGCCGTACTCATTCAAGCGTGCGCCAGGGCATTTTTTCATGCCGCGGGTTCCCCGCCGGCGAGCACAGTTGGTTCTTGAGGAAAAGTATCATGAAAAAGCGTAGTGTCGTTCTTATGGCGGCGATCGCGGTAATCGTCTCTGGCTGCGCAAGCGCGCCTAAGGTTCCGCAATGGGTGCTGCAGACCCCGCAACCCGATTCAAAATACACCTTCTTTGTGGGCTCTTCCTCGGGCACCGACAGCGCGACCACCATTGGCGACGCGACAGCCTCGCTCGTTGCAGGCATTATGAAGTACATGGGCGTCTCGATCAGCGTCTCATCGAGTGCGGAGGCGAAGGCCTCGCTTAGCGATTACCAGGCGCAGATTACTCAGACCGTGAAGACGGAGTCTCAGGGCCGCATTGCAGGTTTTGAGGTCGTCGAGAAATATATCAATAAGGATGCAAAGTCCGGCCTCTACACTGTGCATGTGCTCGCGCGGTATGAAACGAAGGAGCTTCAAAAGGAGAAAGCGCGTCTCGAAGCTCTCTTTAAAGAGAAATTTGATGCCGTGGCGGTTCCCGAACAGAAGGGCGACGCTGCGGCGGCTGAAGGCAGGCAGCTTGACGCAATTCGATTCTACGCTGAGGCCATGACCGCCGCGGCTGGATCGGACATCGACAATGCTCAGATCAAGCTCGAGCGCAACGCAAAGAAAGCTTCCTCCATCGCGGCAACACTCATGCTGTCCATCGTTTCAGGATCGAACTCCCAGATTCCTCTCGGCGGATCGCTACCGACGATTACTGCGAGGCTTACGACAAACCATGGTGGGACCTCGCAGCCTGTTGCTGGCGCGCCCCTTTCCATCGCGTATCCCAAAAAACTCTCCTCTGGACGAGTGGGCACCGCAACCACCCAAGCCTTCACCGATACGAATGGAGATGCCGCATTTACTCTCAAGGCCATCGATATCGCGGGGAAATTTCGCGTTTCGGTGCAAATAGACTTCGCGAGTATTAGCGATCTTTTTTCCAGCCTGCCATCGTGGGCATTGCCCTATAGCGACGCGGTGGAAGCTGATTTGTCGAGCAAGGTAGCATACGCGAATTATAGCGTTGTGTCGGCAGCTAAAAACATCCCTCTGGCAATCGCAGTTCGTGCGAACAGCCAACAAGCAGCGCTTACCCTCGACCTCAGCACTTTCAGCCTCAGCCTCAAAGAAGCGCTCGTAAAACAGGGCTTTGTTTTAGCGGATGCTGCGTCACCGTCGAGTTCAGCGCCGGATATCGCGCAGCTCAGAGCTTTGGCGCCTCCAAATATGCAGCGCTTTGCCCTTGCATCGATCGATATCGGCGCGGTATCGAAGGACGGCGACTACTTTATCGCCTCGGTGAGTGGATCGATGAATGTGTACGATCTTGCGAACGGCACAACGCTGTACTCCGCGAGCAAGAGTGCGCAGGGTATGGGGGCATCGGAGCGAGATGCGCTATCCAACGCCCTTCGAACTCTTGCAGGGCAGGTATTTGCGAACGATATTCTCGGCACGCTGCCGTAATCCATTCAGCTTTACGCCGAAGCAAGCGCCAAGCGTCTTAAAAAGCTGTGTTTGCTCGCGTGAGCTCCTTAATCGCCAGCCCTACAAGGGTATCGCATCGCTCATTATCGGGGTTGCCTGCGTGGCCTTCTACCCACTCGAAGCGCGGATTGAGACGCTGGCAGAGTGCATCAAGGCGCTGCCAGAGTTCTTGGTTCATCACAGGCTTTTTTGCCGCGGTTTTCCAGCCGCGCTTCTTCCATTCGACAAGCCAAGAGCTGATGCCGTTCTTCACATACATCGAATCCGTAAAAATGATGATGGGGGCTTTCGTCCACGCTGAGGGCACGGTTTTTCCGTCTTCACGAGGTCGACTCACCGCCTCGATTCTCTCAAGTAAAAATGAGAGCGCCATGATCACTGCGGTGAGTTCCATCTTGTTGTTCGTGGTTGCTGGATCGGCGCCTGAACACTCTCGGTAGCGTTTTCCAAAGCGCATTACATAAGCCCAGCCACCAGGCCCTGGATTGCCCTTACATCCGCCATCCGTATGCACGATGATCGATTCCTGGTGCGTCATAGCATGTACTATGCCGAAGCTGCAGAAACTGCACAACTAGCTTGTATGTACCTGCCCCCTTCGCTACAATAAAAACCCCATGTTTAAAGAGTATGTGACGCTTTTACCGCACTTAAAGAAGTATACATTCAGATACATTGCTGGTATTTTCTGTCTCATCGTGGTTGATGCAAGCCAAGTTATTATTCCGCGCTACATTAAAACCGCGATCGACACAATTGTCAGCGGCAATTTTCAGCTCCGCGCTCTGAGCTCGCCCCTCATTGCGATGGTTGTCCTCGCGATCATCATTTCGATTGGGCGGTTTTTCTGGCGGTACTTCATCACTATTGCGAGTCGAAGAATCGAAGCCGAAATGCGCGAACGACTTTTCACTCACATTCTCTCAATGTCGGGCGATTTCTTCCGCAAAAATACGACTGGCGATCTTATGGCCCGCGCCACCAATGACATCACCACGATACGCCAGGCGACGGGGATGGGTTTCGTAGCCCTCATTGACGGCGTTTTTATGACCGCGATGATTCTCGTTGCGATGTTCACGAACAATGCAGCCGTCGCAGTGTGGATCATTATACCCTTACCCCTCATTACCGCGTTAATCCTTCTTTTCGGTCGGATTGTCGGCAAGCTCTTCAAAAAGATTCAAGATATCTACGGCAGACTTTCGAATATTGCTCAGGAATCGCTCGCGGGAGTGCGCGTGGTCAAATCCTTTGTGAAAGAGGAGTACTTTTTCGATAGGTTCTCCTCAGCCAACATGGAGTATAAGGACGCGATTATGAAGCTCGTGAAAACTTCGGGCTTCTTTTTTCCCTTTATAACTTTTCTCTCCGGACTGAGCACGGTGCTGCTCGTGTACTTTGGTGGAAACGCGTCCATTCGCAATGCGATGACGCCTGGATCCATTATCGCGATGCTGTCGTATCTGGAGATGCTGGTGTGGCCAATGATGAGTGCTGGATTCACCGTGAACATCGTGCAGCGCGGCGCGGCGAGCCTCAAGCGCATCAATGAAGTGCTGAACACGAAGGCGGAGATCCAGGAATCGAAACGCATGATCTCGTCACAGCCTCAGGGCGATATTGAAATTCGGTCTCTCAGTTATCGGTACCCTGATTCCGAAAATTTTGCCCTGAGTGAAATATCGGTGCGCGTGCGCTCGGGCTCGATGCTGGGTGTACTCGGAAAGGTCGGCTCAGGGAAGAGCACGTTGTTCAAATTGCTCCCAAGGATGCTCGAGCCGGGCGAGGGACACATTTTTATTGGCGGGAAAGATATTTGCTCCTTTAGCCTTGAATCGCTAAGGTCGGCATTTGGCGTTGTACCGCAGGAAAGCTTTCTTTTTTCTGAGACAATCCGTGAGAACATACTTTTTTCGGCTTCCAATATGAAACAAGCGCGATTCGAAGAGATCACACGGATCGCCGGGCTCGACCGGGATCTTCACCTTTTTCCGCATGGCTGGGAAACGGTGGTGGGCGAGAAGGGCATCACACTCTCTGGCGGGCAGAAGCAGCGCATCGCGCTTGCGCGTGCCCTCGCCGTAAATCCCGATATTCTCTTGCTCGACGACGCGCTCTCCGCGGTCGACGCCGAGACAGAGGAGAGAATTTTGCGTGCGCTTCTCGAGGAGCGGAGAGGAAAAACAACGGTGATCATTTCGCACCGCATCTCAACCTTGCGCAACGCCGATCAGATTATCGTGCTCGACGGCGGAAAGATCGGCCAGAAGGGAACGCACGAGCAGCTCATGTTGGAAACCGAAGGCTTCTACGCTCGAATCGCAACGCTCCAGCAGCTTGAAGAGGAATCCTGTGCCACCTGCGAAGAAGTAAAGGATTCGGAGGACCTCAATGGCTGAATTCTTCGACGCAGAACCGGTTACCAAGGGTTACGATGCACAGATTATGCGCCGTATCATATCCTACCTCAAACCCTACATGCTGTTGGCGATTATCGCCCTCCTCGCGCTTGCGCTGAGCACCACGGGCGAGCTTTTGACCCCCACAATCATTCAGCGTGCGGTCGACAATGCGCTCGTGCGCGAGTGGTACAGCGTCGATCCGGCTTCGGTATCCGAGATTCCGTCGGGGAATCCTGGTGATGAACTCACCATCGGAGCGCGTGTGTACCTGCGTGCTTCGATCCTCGCAGGCATCACAAAAAAAGAGAAAGACCGGCTTATTGCGGGCGGGCTTCTCGATGAGAAGCCGAGCTATGTCTTTCCGATGGGCACCTTACCCGAAAAGAAATTGGAACTCGCAAAAAAATATCCTCAAATTGTGCTGTCGGACGCATGGGGCGCGATTCCGTTCTCGCTCCTCAACACGCTTCCCTCAGACGAAGCCGCGACGCTCCGCTACGGCGACGGCGCGATTATAGCCCATTACGCGCTGCTCTTATTGATCATCCTCGCCTCCGTGCTCGCAGCCACTTTTGTGATGACCTGGTACACGAATCATATCGGCACGCTGATCATGAAGGACATGCGCCTCGAGCTCTACCACCACGTGATCGAACAATCGCTCTCGTATTTGTCGAGGCAGCCGGTAGGGCGCCTCGTCACAAGGCTTACGAGCGACATCGAGGTGATCAGTCAATTTTTCACCGATGTGCTGAGCGCCTTCATTAAGGATGCAACGATCATGGTTGGAGCCCTTGTGGTGCTCTTCGTGCTCAATTGGAAGCTCGGACTTGTCGTGTTTGCGACAGTGCCCTTCATATTCGCCGCCTCGGCGATTGCGCGAGTGAAAGCGCGCGACGCATTCCGCAACCAGCGCCTATGGACGAGCAAAGTGAACTCTTTCCTCGCCGAACACATCTCCGGCATCGACATCGTTAAACTCTTCGTGCAGGAAAAGCGCGTCAGCCGCGACTTTGGACACAACAACAAGCAGCTTTTGAAGGCCAACATTGCCGAGATGTATGTATATGCCACCTTCAGACCCTTTGTCGATTTTATGTCTACGCTGACCACCGCAGTCGCCATTCTCGCAGGAGCAATGCTCTTTTTGAAGCTCACAATCTCAATTGGAACCCTTATTGCTTTTATCAACCTTATCGCGATGTTCTACTCGCCGATCAAGGATCTGTCCGAGAAGTATATCTTGCTCCAGAGTGCGATGGCGAGCGGGGAGCGCGTGTTTGGACTCCTCGATGTGGAGGACCGCCTCCCTGACCAGATGCCAGGCTATGAGGGAAAGACCGCTCCCGAGGGTATACGCGGACACATCCAGCTTGAGAATGTCTGGTTTGCGTACAAGAGTGAGGAGTGGGTGCTCAAAGATATCTCTTTTACCGTGAACCCCGGCGAAAAAGTCGCGATTGTCGGTTACACGGGTGCGGGAAAGTCGACGATCGCGAGTCTCTTGGCGCGTTTTTGGGACATTCAGAAGGGTAGGATCTCTATCGACGGTGTTTCTATCGGACAATATTCGCTGAGGCGTATCCGAAAGTTTATCCAGCCCGTTCCTCAGGATGTTTTTCTCTTTCAGGGAAGTATCCGCGAAAATATCGCGCTCGGTCTCAATCTGCCGCAGGAAAAAATCGAACAGGCGGCAAAGGCCGTCTATGCGCACGAGTTTATCGCTGCCATGCCAGAAGGCTACGATTCTGTGCTCTCCGAGGGGGGATTGAACCTCTCTCTTGGCCAGCGGCAACTCATCTCCTTCGCGCGCGTGCTCGCCCATGAACCATCGATTATAATCCTCGACGAGGCTACGAGCTCGATCGACACTGAGACCGAGAAGATGCTGCAGAAGGGCATCGAGGGGCTCCTTCGCGGACACACGAGCATCGTGATCGCGCACAGGCTTTCTACTATACGAGACGCGGACAGGATCATCGTGCTCGGGCAGGGCCACGTAGTCGAAAGCGGTACACACGACGAGCTGATCTCAAAACGCGGTGTGTACTGGAATCTCTATCGCCTCCAGAATAAAGATATGGAATGAGCCATGCTGTTCGCACCCATTCACGAACCATTCGTCATCGATGAGCACGGTGGCCTTGTGGTGCTCTTTAAACCTCGAGGTTGGCATTCGGTTGCGCACACTAAGGGGCAAGGCAAGGCCGGTAACTCGATGGTGCAGTGGCTCGTGGCGCACGCGCGCGAGCTTCCTCATCGCGAACTCACTGAGGAGATCGATGCTTTTCTTTCGAGCGCGATGGTCGAAAGTAATGAGCTGGATGGTCTCAATGGCCGCGCGATGCTCTCTGGCGATCGTTTTGCCACCGAGCTTGGCATGCTCTACAGGCTCGATTTCGAGACTTCGGGAATTATGCTGTTCGCACTCACAAGGAAGGTCTTTGAGCGCATGTTGAGGGCGCAGGAGTCTGGTGCGCTCGAGAAGCACTATGTGCTCGCGTGTTCTGAGTCGATGGTGGGGGTGCCGGGTTCAATGCCTGTTTCGCGGGCAGGCGAGCGCGACGCGCTCCTTGCAGATATTCAAGCGGGAAAAGAGGGACGGGTGGAGAGCTATTTTCGGGGATATGGGGAGCGCGGCGCGCGCGTGGCCTGCATCTCGCCCGATTTTCTCCAAAAAACGCGTAAAGTGACCACGAAGAATCTCTATGAGACATGTTTTCTTCGAGGTGTCCGCGACCACAGTACCAAGACGATCTTCCTCGAAGCGAGCATCCGCAAAGGGTTTCGCCATCAGATCCGCGCCCACAGCGCATGGATGGGGCTCCCCATCGCAGGCGACATGATCTATGGTGGAACTCCAGCTGAGAGGCTCATGCTCGAGGCGCACGCTGTCATGTTGCGGGATGAAGACCGGATTGTCGATGAGTGGGTTCTCCATACGGGAATCGACGCTGAGAGCGATTAAAGAAAGGACTCAGCGATGAACACGCAGTATGTGGAATTTTCATTCCCGCGGAGTTCAAATACCGCCCCCCATGCCGTGCTTAGCCTCAAATCCGCTGGCGACATGAAGTATGATCCTGCTCGTGAGTCCGCTGCGCGCCGCGCGCTCTTCGCGTTGCTCGGCATCGCCCCGGAAAGAGTAGTGGGCATAACACTCAAGCATACGCGGAATGTCGCCTTCATTGAATCGAAGGAAGACCTACGAGTTCAACTCGATCATAATCCTGCGGGTTTCGATGGCATTATCACACGAAATCCCTTGCTTGTTCCTAGCATCACCGTTGCCGACTGCATGCCCATCTATCTACACTGCGAGCATTGCGGGGCTTTCGGTGTGCTTCACTCGGGCTGGAAGGGCACAGGTATTCTAAGTTGCGCAGTGGAAGGAATGGGTGCACACTATGGCTGCCAACCTTGGGATATTTCCATAATTCTTGGTCCATCCATTGGTTCGTGCTGTTACGAGGTCGATGGCGAACGCGCAAAAAATTTCGCGACGGAGTTTGGGCTTGAGACAGTCCGTAAAGAATATCGCGAGGGCGAGCCGCGCTTTTTCCTCGATCTGCTCGAGGCAAACAGGATGCTCGCCGCCGACCTTGGCCTCATCCATGTTGCGAATGCGCACCGATGCACCTTCTGCGACCCACGTTTCTCGAGCTACCGACGCGATGGTACCGAGCACTTCCAGCGCATGCTCGCGCTTGTCGTCCACCTATTCCCAAATTAGAATTCCTGTGTTAAAATGATTCTACGCTCTAAAAGAACGATCCACATTCACACACAAAGAGGTTCAATATGGCATACAAGGTTACCGATGCATGCACCAATTGTGGCGCATGCGAAAGCGAGTGCCCGGTCAGCGCAATCAGCGAAAAGGACAACGCGCGCTGGATCGATCCGGATGTCTGCATTGATTGCGGCGCCTGTGCGTCCGTTTGCCCGGCTGAAGCCATCATTCCTAGTTGATACCATTGTATTTTTTTAAAAAAACTGCCTCGCGGTTACAGGGGCAGTTTTTTTATATGCATTGAGTTTGGCGGCTCATCACAAGCCCTTACTTGTGCAGAATGCATCGAGCACCTCGTCGAGATTGGGCGAACCGATCTCCTGAAGCTCGTAGCCGACACGTACCGTCGGTTTATTCACATGGATAATTCGAGTGAGATCGATTGGGGTAGCGATGATCACGGTATCGCAGTCGGTGGCATTGATCGTGCGTTCAAGGTCTTGAATTTGGCGCTCGCTGTAGCCCATCGCAGGAAGCAGCATGCCGATATCAGGATAGGTCTCAAAGGTCTTTGCGAGTTCTCCGCTGAGGTATGGTCGAGGGTCGACGATCTGCGCGGCCTGGAATCGTTGTGCCGCGACAATTCCCGCACCAAACTTCATCATGCCGTGGGTGAGCGTCGGCCCATCCTCGACACAGAGCACGCGTTTTCCATGAATTCTCTCGGGTCGATCGACCGATATTGGGCTCACCGCGTCGATGATGGTGGCCTTCGGGTTGACTTTCGCGATATTGTTTCTGACCGTTTGAATTTGTTCCGGTGACGCCGAGTCGATTTTATTGATGATAACGACCTGCGCCATTCGGAGATTCATCTCTCCTGGGTAAAAGGAGATTTCATCGCCCGCCCTTAGAGGATCCGCTACGGTGATGAGAAGATCAGGGACATAGAAGCAGAAATCGTTATTGCCGCCATCCCAGAGTATCACATCGGCTTCTTTTTCAGCCTCCGCGAGAATCGCGCCATAATCCACTCCCGAGTAGATCACGTTGCCGCGCGCGATATGTGGTTCGTACTCCTCCATTTCTTCGATTGTACAGCGGTAACGGGCGAGATCGGCAATCTCGGCATACCGTTGCACACGTTGCGCCACAAGATCGCCATAGGGCATGGGGTGACGAATTGCCACGACCTTGAGCCCTCTTCTCATGAGCATCTGCACGATCTTGCGAGAAGTCTGGCTCTTTCCTGAGCCCGTCCGCACCGCACAGACCGACACGATAGGCTTGCTCGACCGAATCTGGGTGTCCTTGGGACCCAGCATACAGAAGGAAGCGCCTGCCGCGTTGACAATCGCGGAGAGCTTCATCACATGGGTGTAGGGTACATCTGAATATGAGAAGATACACTCATCAACCTCGAAGCGCTTGATGAGATCGGAAAGTTCGCTTTCAGCGTAGATAGGGATACCATTTGGATAGAGCCGACCTGCGAGAAGCGCTGGGTACTTTCGGTCGTCGATGTTGGGAATCTGAGCCGCGGTAAAGGCGACGACCTCTGAGGTTTCATCATCGCGAAATCGGGTGTTGAAATTGTGAAAATCTCTTCCCGCAGCGCCGATGATGATGATTTTTCTTCTTTTCATAGGGTCTCCTTAGGTATATTTTCATCAGAAGCGAGGGGATCGTCAACATGAAAAAAGAAAATAATTTTTTGCAATATAAGTATTAAAATGAATAATGATGCATCCTGGTCGCACAAAACCTGACTAGATTTACAGGATTACGGCGTCGAAGGTTCATACATATGCAATCCTGCCTACATCGGTCACGGTACAGACATTTTGCGCTGTATAGGACATACTCAAGCTCTATGAGCAGCGTGAGGATCGACAGCGAAATTGGTCAACTTAAAAGCGTGATTATTCATAATCCAGGGCCGGAAATTGAAGCAATGACACCACGAGAAGCGGAACGTGATCTTTACAACGACATCATTCCACTCTTGTCGGTTCAGCATGAATACAAAAACCTACATTCTTTTCTCAGTCTTATTGCCACGACTTACGAGCTCGTCGACCTCCTGGAAGAATGTCTCAAAAACGAAGAGAATCGACGCCTTTTTCTCACAGAGTACAGCGAGATTAACCCTATCGGTACCATAATCGAAGCGCTAATGAACCTCTCACCTCGAGATTTGGCACACTCCGTGCTGACCGGCATTCTTGCCCCAAAGAAAAGTCTTGCGCACTTTTCCAACGCGCATAGTTTTATTTCGAATCCACTCCCCAATGCATACTTCATGAGAGACAGCCTTGCGATTATCGGATCGAGGGTCGTTTCAGCAGCTTTTACCTTCGATGTGCGGATGGCGGAGGCATTCATTACGCGCTTTGTTTTTAGACACCATCCCGCGTTCAAGAATGATGGCCTCCTGATCAATGGGCCAAAAGAGAGAAACAGGCTCATTACGGTGGAAGGTGGGGATATTCATGTGCTCGCGCCCAACGTATTGGCGGTCGGCATCTCCGAACGCACAAGTGCCTTCGCCGTAGATCGATTGGCAAGAAGAATTGCCGAAATCGCTAAAGTCCCCACAACAATTTTCGCGGTAGATCTTCCCAAGGAGCGCGCCACAATCCACCTCGACATGGTGTTCACCATGATCGATCGGGATGCTGCGCTCGCGTATAAACCTGTCCTCCTGGGGCCGACTCGAGCCTCAGTGTACAGGCTTGAAATTTCTCCGCGTGGTGAAATTCAGTATGGCGAAGAGGAATCGCTTTTCTCGGGGCTGCGGCGCGTCGGAATAGATCTTGAGCCGATTTTATGCGGTAATGGACATCCGGTGTATCAGGAACGGGAACAATGGCTCTCTGGAGCCAATTCGTTTGCATTCGCGCCGGGAAAGATTCTCATGTACTCATGCAATGTGCACACCCTGGAGGCGCTCTCGCTTAAAGGATTCGCGGTGGTGCCCGCCCAGGAATTCCTGGAGGGGAGGGCTGCCACCGAGAGTTACACACGACTCGCGGTGGCCTTTGACGGTATTGAACTCGCTAGAGGAGGCGGTGGTGCCCGCTGTATGACTCTACCTGTCGAGCGCCTCAGCCTCTAACCTCTCGAATTTAAGGTTCATTCAGCTGCATCCCGTGGTCGATCCGCAGGTGTCGCATTTCAGACAGGTGCCATTCCTCACAAGCGTAAGGTTGCCGCAGACAGGACAGGGGTCCCCCTCATAGCCCTTTTGTCGTGCGATTCGTATCGCCTGTATGGCCTGATCTTTGATCTGAGCTGGTCTTTGTTCGCCACTCGGGATTTCCTTCTTCGCCGGTCTCTGCCGCCGCCCGCTCTCGAAGGCACTCGTCCCCTTGTCTGAAAAATTCTGCGTCGATGTCGCGATGAGATCCTCAGGTTTGACCTGTCCGAGATCATAGCGCTGGAGATAAGAAATGGCTAAATCCCTGAAAATGTAATCCAGCACGCTTGTGGACATCTTGAGGTAATCGTGGCCGCTTACTATGCCGTTGGGCTCAAATCGTGTGAAGGTAAATGCCTCAACGTACTCTTCGAGAGGAACGCCATACTGCAAGCCTAACGATACCGCGATGGCAAAAGAATTGAGGATACTCCGGAAAGCAGCTCCCTCCTTGTGCATATCGAGGAAAATTTCACCAAGCGTTCCATCCTCATAATCGCCAGTTCGGAGGAAGATGGAGTGGCCGCCGATTTTGGCCTTCTGCGTGTACCCTTTGCGGCGGTTAGGGAGAGCGCGACGAACACTGCGCGGTGCCGAGGGCAATCCCGGGAGTTCGGGTTCTGGTGCGGATGCCGAGGACTTTTCGGCGATCGAGCGCTCCTTTTGGTCGTCTTGCACTGGTTCTTTAGATTCCTGTTCAGGTTCGGTTCCGGTTTGAAGGGCAACGATGGAATCCGCGATGAGGTCGGAACCGGGCGCGAGCGCGGCGAGCGGTTGAGAGAGCTTGGAACCATCGCGGTAGAGGGCGATGGATTTGAGCATCGACTTCCAGGCGAGCATGTACGCGCCCTTTACATCGTCGATGCTGACATTGTTCGGCATGTTGATGGTTTTGGAGATGGCTCCGGTTATGAAGGGCTGTACAGCGGCCATCATCGCAATGTGAGCCTGCCATGAGATGCTCCTCTTGCCTCGCTTCCCCGAGGGGGTCGCCGTGTCGAAGACTGCGAGGTGATCCTCGCTCAAGTGCGGACTGCCTTCGAGGCCCATTGTTCCACAGGCGAAGAGTTCGGCTGCCTCTATTTCCTTTTCAGTGAATCCCAGGCGCGCGAGCAGGCTGAAACCAGGAGACTGCGCTTCTTCCTGTGAAATGTTGAGGGACTCGAGTGCCTCTTTTCCTATCACATAGCTGGAGAAGCAGCTCTCGAGGCTTATCGCATTTTTTAACGCTTTCTCTGCGCTCTTGAGGGCCTTTTCAGGCAACCCCTTCGCAAGAAGCGCCGTCCTTGATATGCCTGGAGCTCCTTCGAGTGTGCCACTTCCAAGCGCGTATTCGATTATTTCCCGTATCTGTTGTTCAGAGTAGCCGAGGGCTCTAAGCGCGGGAGGAACCGAAGTGTTGATGATCTTGAAATAACCGCCGCCCGCAAGTTTCTTGAACTTTACGAGCGCAAAATCCGGCTCTATACCGGTTGTGTCGCAGTCCATGAGTAGCCCGATGGTGCCGGTCGGGGCTATTGCGCTTACCTGCGCATTTCTGAAGCCATACTTCTCTCCAAGTGCGAGCGCTTCGTCCCAGCACTCACGTGCTGCGTGGGCGAGGTTCTCTGGGCAGAGGAGAGGATCGAGACCAAAAGGAAGGACTGTCAGCGCTTCATACTCTTCGGCGTTTACATTGTACGCCGCCCGACGATGGTTGCGTATGACACGGAGCATATGCTCACGGTTGGCCTCATAGCGTGCAAAGGTGCCGAACTCCTGCGCCATGCGTGCGGATTGCGCGTACGCTTCGCCCGAAAGGATCGCCGAGAGCGCCGCGGATACCGTTCGCCCCTTGTCGGAATCGTAGGGCAAACCCATCACCATGAGAAGGCTCCCCAGGTTCGCGTATCCAAGGCCTAGGGTGCGGTAATCGAAGCTCTTTCTGGCGATCTCCTTAGAGGGGAATTGTGCCATAACGATAGAGATCTCAAGCACCATCGTCCACAGGCGGATCGCGTGTCGATACGACATCTCGTCGAATTTCCTGCTCTTCTCATCGTAGAATGAGAGCAAGTTGAACGAGGCCAGATTGCATGCCGTATCGTCGAGGAACATGTACTCGGAACAGGGATTCGAGCCTCGAATCTCTCCATCGGCAGGGCAGGTGTGCCACTCGTTCACCGTGGTGTGGAATTGGAGCCCAGGATCCGCGCAGAGCCACGCGGATTCTGCGATTAGGTTCCAAAGCTCTCGAGCTTTCGTTTTCTTAAAGGGCTTCTGCGTCGTTCTTCCGATCAACTCCCAGTCCAGGTCGTCGATGACAGCGTACATGAACTCGTTGCTCACGCGCACCGAGTTGTTGGAAGATTGGCCGGATACCGTGTTGTAAGCCTCCGACTCCCACGCCGTGTTGTAGAGCGGAAGACGCGGAGCCTGCTTTGTCTGAGAGTAATAGGTGAGCACTTGGTGGATCCATGAAGATGGCACGCCTGAATCAAGGGCGAGCTTTACCACCTGTCGAAGTTTGGCGTTACGATTGAGGAGATAGCTTTGCTCATCGTCACTCCCCATTTCTTCGATGGCGGCGATCATAGCCTCTGCATAGTGATTCAACATGCCGCTTCCTGCTGCGAGACAGGCGACTTTGTACTCTTCTTCTGTTTTCCAGTGCACGAATTCCATGATATCGGGGTGGTCGGCGTCAAGGATCACCATCTTGGCAGCGCGCCTGGTGGTTCCGCCGGACTTTATAGCACCCGCGGATCTATCGGCGATCTTCAAGAATGAGAGCAGGCCTGAGGAAACACCGCCGCCTGAGAGACGCTCGTTAGCCCCCCTCAATCTGGAAAAATTCGACCCAGTGCCTGAACCATACTTGAAAAGCCTGGCCTCTCTCGTTACGAGGTCCATGATCCCGCCTTCGTTGACAAGATCATCTTTCACGTCGAGGATGAAGCAGGCGTGGGGCTGAGGACGCTGATACGCTGATTCAGATTTTACGACTTCGTTCGTACGTGGGTCGACAAAGAAATGTCCCTGCGCGGGCCCTTCAATGCCATACACGGCGAAAAGTCCGGTATTGAACCACTGCGGACTGTTAGGGGCAGCCATCTGGTGCGCGAGCATATAGCAGAGCTCATCGTAGAATGCCTTTTCGTCCGCATCAGAGTCAAAATAACCAGCTTCTTTGCCCCAGAGCAACCAGGTGTAGGCGAGGCGATGGAATACCTGACGGGCATCGTGTTCAGAACCATCATCGGGGTACACATCGGAGAGCGCGCACTGTGAGGCTGGAACGTACTTCGACCAGTCGCGGGCTCTGTCGATGGGGACACCGGCTTTTCTAAAATATTTTTGAGCGAGGATATCGCTTGCGATGGGGCTCCAGAACGAGGGGACAATGACCGATTCCATCGAGAACACGGCGGTGCCGTTGGGGTTTCGAATTTCGCTCGTGCGTTTTTCCCAAGTTATACCTTCATAGGGGCCATTCCCTGACCTTGTAAATAATCGCTTTACTTTCATACAATCCTCCTAAATCGAAAACCACACTATCTATATTAGTGTGGGCACCTAACACTACAATATATAGTGGTAGCATCGTAGACTTATATAGCGTATCTTGGAGAAGGGCGCAAGGCCCACATGAATAAAAAAATTAAAAAACGATGCCTTGGGGTGACAGGTTTCTTAATCCTTGCTATTGTTGGGCAATAGATTCTTTTTTGGAATCTTAAAAGGAACAGATGTCTGCGAACCTCGCGAGAGTGGTGCAACAACGCGTGATTCTCCTCATGGTGATGTCTGCATTAGCCCTATTATTCCCGCGCACGCTCTTTGCCAACGACGAGAAGCCTCCAGCTGATGTCAGCGCAACCTCGCTCGCGACCTCGCTGGGAGCTACCCTCGAGTACGACCCTCTGACACGCACAGGTACTTTCAGTAGGAGTGGCCAGAGTGTTCGCTTCGGCACAGATATACCGTATATCCTCCTCGACTGGAGCATTGTGAAGAGCGTCCCCGCGCCCTATGAAGGACAGGGAACGGTGATGGTGAAGAAAGATTTCGCTGACGCCCTCAAGAATTTTTATGCGACGAAACCAAGTGCTTCAACGAAATATTCTGTGAAAGCGATCGTAATAGATCCGGGGCACGGCGGAAAAGATCCGGGTGCGATCGGTGAATTTGATGGCTTCAAACTTCAAGAGAAAGATGTAAATCTCGCGATCGCCCAACGTCTCACCGATTTACTTCGCCTTCGTTATCCCGAGCGGACTATCTTGCTCACGCGCAAGGGCGATACCTATCTGAGCCTCGAGGACCGCGTCGACATGGCAAACAACATTAAGCTGGGAGTGACCGACGCAGTCATCTACATTTCCATTCACTCCAACGCATCCTTCAACAAAAATACGCGTGGGTACGAAGTCTGGTATCTAAACCCAAACTATCGTAGAACGGTGGTGGACGAAAAAACAGCGAAGGAAAAGGGCCAGGACATCGCACCCATTATCAACACGATGCTGGAGGAAGAGTTCACTACAGAGAGCATCATACTCGCACAGAAGGTCTACCAGCGCTTGGGAACCATGATCGGCGATAAAAGTCCAGCACGTGGCATACGCGCCGAAGAGTGGTTTGTTGTTCGGAACGCAAAGATGCCTTCCATATTAATCGAAGTCGGCTTTGTGACCAACAAAGAAGAGGCCGAGCTTCTCACCCAATCGCCTTACTTGAGACGAATCGCCGATGCCATATACAATGGTGTCTGCGATTTTATAGTACATTTTGAACAATAGTATGGGTGAAATGAAGAATCAACAACACATCGAGCGTTATATCATTGCTGCCATCATCCTTGTCGGGGTTGCCTTTGTCCTCTGGCGAGGACCAAGTCTCCAGTACAGCGGTATGAAGCTCTATTTCCCCAAACGAGACAGCCAGACTCTCGCGGTAGAGCGTCGCGCCATTGCGCCGATCGGTTCTCTGGAAACGAAGGCGACCGAGGTTGTGCACGAACTCCTTCTTGGACCGATCTCGAGGAAATTACAGCCCATCATTCACTCCAATATCGAGCTCGAGCGCGTGATTTCGGGCAACAATGCGATTTTCCTGGACTTCTCAGTCAAAGATGTGGTAAGCTTTTCCCCTGAATACTCGACTTTCAAGCACGCGATCGAAGAGAGTCTCCGAGCCACCATTCCTGGCAGCTACCGCATCTATCTCTACATCAACAGCAACCTCTCTCGATAAGCGCTCACTTCTTGGAATCAATCCTCAAGCCGACGCGGAGTTTGTTTGTCAATTTCAAATAAACATGCTACCTTTAGCCATATGAGCGATATCGAGAGCATTCCTGATAAAGCACTGCTCGCAGAGCTGTATGCAAAAAATAGAGCGAATTATGAAGAAGCCCTGACCAAGGTGCTGCGGGAAATTTCTCGACTACTGCAGCGCAAGGGCATTCATCCTACCTTTAAGAGCCGAGTGAAAGATTTTGAGTCTTTTTTCTCAAAAAAGATTAAGCTCTTAAAAAACGCGTGGGATATGCACGAACCACCGCTTCCCGTAAACGATGTGCTTGCAATGCGCATTATCTGCCCCTTCTTGAGAGATCTGGACGAAGTCGAATCCGTAATATCGCAGCACTACGACGTGATCGAAATCGAACGAAAAGGCCAGAACCGATCATTCAAAGAATTTGGATATGAGTCTACTCATGTTCTCATTAAAATTCCCGAAGAAGTTTTGGAGCTCTGCAAGGGCCTCGAACGCAATGTCATCGAGATCCAGCTCAGGACCATACTTCAGGAAGCTTGGGCAGAAGTGGAGCATGAGCTGGTGTATAAGGCGGAGTTCACGCCATTCGACGAACCTCTCAAGCGGAAGCTCGCCGCACTCAACGCGACACTCACGCTCTCCGACATCATTTTTCAGGAAATCCTCGACTATCAGAAGAAATTGAACGATGCACTCAAGAAGAGGCGCGAGGCTTTCTATGGAAAGATAGAACAGGCGAGCTCGATCGTGTTCGGCTTCTCAGAGGAACTCAAAGAGAGCCTACCTTTGCCGGTACGGTCAAAACACGACTCGACAAAGACGTCCAGCGTCGAATCCTCAGACATTGTCCAGAGTAAGTGGTCCAATCTCGATCTCGACACGCTGTTACTCTCCGCACTCGACGCGCACAATGGTTCAGATTTTGAAAACGCGATATCGATCTATTCTGAAATACTCGCAAGAAAACCAGAGCCAGCCATATCCGCGGTAGTCTACAAGCATCGGGGGATGGCATATTTTGCGCAATCGAAGTACGCGAGCGCCCTGGCAGATTTTACAAGCTGTCTTGTACTCGACCCCGATTGCTACAAGGCGCTGTACTACCGAGGCGTCGTGAAGAGTATTCAGCAAGAGCTCAGACAGGCGATCGATGATTTCACAAAAGCCCTCGAAATTCATCCGTACCACTTTTTTTCACGCTACCGGCGCGCACTGTGCTGGTGGCAGCTCGGCGATTACGTGCAGGCGCATACAGACTGTGAAATTGCACTCCGCATAAAGCCCGACAACAATCTTGCGCTCGAGCTTCAGAAGAAAATCGCGGAGCACTTCGCCAAAGAAGAGATTTAACCGCTCGAGTTTCTGGAATATATTGACAGCTCGATAAAATTCTGATAGCTTCACTGCCGGTCGCCAGGGTAAAAGCGTATTGATTATGCCTTGGATGATCTGCCAAGGTCCCCATCGTCTAGCGGTTAGGACAGCGGGTTTTCAACCCGCCAACAGGGGTTCGATTCCCCTTGGGGATATAAGCTGCCCTCGAAAGGAGCAGCTTTTTTTATTGATGGGCGTGGCGCGCGGGGGAGGGGCATGGTAATATAGAAGCTGATAATTATATATCAACTTCAATTCCACGGCTTACCCGTCGGTCATGGGAGAGATCAATATTTCGCGTATTTCGCTTCAGGCGGCATTTGGAGGACTCTACATATTTTACTACGTGCTCAGCAAAGGCGCCGACTTCACTGAAGTACCAGTGGTCTCGGGCGATCTCTCACTCTGGTTCGGGCTCGATAAAAGGCGGATTTTCCAACTTGGAGGGGGCGCGACTGTGATTTTCTCCAGCGATTTCTCAATTTCGGAGGTGCCGATCGTTGGTTGGGCTGGATTCAAGGCATCGCTCTAGCGAGGCTTTGCTTCGAAAAGTCCATACTCCCCTAATGACTCCGCGAATCGGATCAATTTGTCTTCGGCGCGCGAAATTGACTCGAGGATGAGTGGCTCGAGCTCGAGGGATGCATAATAATCTGACAGTTCCTTAAAATCCGGTTTGAGGATTGGATGTTTCGGGCTGAAGAGGACGCAGCAGTCTTCGTAGGGCAGAATCGATATGTCATAGGTGCCGATTTTTTTCGCAAGCGCAATAGTCTCTTCTTTGTCGATCCCAATGAGTGGCCTGAAGATTGGCAGCACCGAAGGACTTTGCGAGAGACGCATGTTTTCTGCAGTTTGGCTCGCAACCTGGCCTAGGCTTTCGCCTGTTACGATGGCCTTCGCGTTGATCCGCTTCGCTATGTGAGAAGACGCGGTCATCATGGCCATTCGCAGCATGAGCGTGTTTGCTTCCTCACGATGGCCTTTAGCGATCTTCTGTTGAACTTCAGTGAAGGGCACGATCCAGAGATAGATGCCCCCGGTCCAGGCCGCCAAGCGGGTGGCTAGTCGCTCGACCTTCTGCTGCGCCTCGATCGAGGTGTAGGGGTAGGTGTGAAAATATACAGCCTCGAGAGCGAGCCCTCGCCGCGCCATCATGTAGCCGGCAACCGGTGAGTCGATGCCGCCTGAGAGAAGAAGAAGGCCCTTACCTTGTGTGCCTGTAGGAAGTCCTCGAGGGCCAGGCAGTGTGTCGGCATAGACGTACGCGCGCTCACGTATCTCAATCATTAGTGTAAAATCTGGGCGATGAACGTTGACTGAGAGGGTAGGTTCATCCGACAGAATCGCGTCGGCAGCCGAAACGGTCGTACCATAAGAGTCGAGAGGAAAGCTTTTATCGGATCGCCGGGTCTCTACCTTGAATGTTTTCGCGCCCCGCCTAGATTGCTCACGGGCGCACTGGATGGCTGCCGCGACCACCGCCTCGGGCTGCTTGATGGTCTTAATCGCACGCGCAACTCCATTGACACCTGGGCAGTGCTGGAGCACAAAGAGGGCGAGCTCAGTGTATTCTTCATCGATGCTCAGGAAAAATCGCCCGGGGTACTCTTCGAGTTCAAATTGAATTCCCTTGAGCCGGAGATGGATTTGCTCTTTGAGCCGCTGAATGAATTCGCGCTTGTTCCCGAGCTTAAGTTCGATTTCGCCTGGTTTTATGAGAAAGAATGACCGCATGCCCTGTAGTATCAATTTTTAAGCTTTCTGTACAAGTCCTCGGCGTGCTCCAGAAATGCATCGATGTCGCTTGGTGTCGAGGTGCTTCCTGTGGAGACCCGCAGCGTACAGAGCGCGAGATCTTCCGGTATTCCCATCGCCTTGAGTACACGCCTCCCTTGGCGGTTCCTGTTTGAGGAGCAGGCTGACCCGGTTGAGACGGCAATACCGCGATCAGAGAGCGCACGAACCATGGTTGCACCACCGACTCCTGGGAAGGCCAGAGAGACGATATGCGGTACATAACCTGAATCCCCAATGCTTCTATTCGGCACAAGAAGCGGTCCCGAAATCCTCAAGACACCCTCGATGAGCCTCGTTTCAAGGTTTCGGGCGAGCTCATTTTGGGCTTCTATTGAGTTGTATGCCTTCTGTGTGGCCATAGAAAAGGCGATGGCGCCGAATACATTCTCGGTGCCCGAACGAATTCCCTGCTCCTGTCCCCCGCCGAGGGCAAGCACTTCAAGTGTTTTACCAATCCAGAGCCCGCCGACTCCTTTTGGACCTCGAATTTTGTGCGCGGATACCGCAATGCTGTCCGCATGAGACGCCAGCGCTCGCATCGGAAGCTTCCCGAGCGCCTGCACTGCGTCTACGTGGAACCAGAGACTGCGGGCACCCGCGCGGGCAGCAGCTTCCTTTACTGCATGGCCGATCGCGGGGATGTCTTGTATGGCTCCTGTTTCATTATTGACAGCCATCACTGCCACAAGTGCGGTATCGGCGCGGACGCGGTCGGCGACGCGCTGGGGGTCGATAAAGCCACGCGCGTCAGGATCGATCCATGCGACATCGATGCCCATCTTCTCAAGTTGGTGAGTCTGGGCGTCGATCGCAGCATGTTCGATAGAAGAGACAACAATGTGGATCGGTTTCCAGCTTCGTCCGGCTCGGCCAACCTTGCGGAGGAGGGCAAGCAGTGGAATTTGGTCAGCTTCGGTTCCGCTTCCTGTAAAACAGAAGTTGCCCTTTGGGATTCCCATGGCTTGGATGATGTTCTTGCGTGCTTCTTCGAGGAGTTCGCGCGCGCCCTTTCCGAACAAGTGTGCGCTCGATGGATTGCCATATGATTCTAAACTGAGGGAGAGCGCTTGCTGCTGTACATCGCAGTCAGGAAGGGCAGTGGCGGCCCAATCGAGATAGACTGAGCTCATGCGTCTTCGTAACGACGGTCGGGAATGCCGCGCGGTTCCTTGCCCGATTCCGCGAATTCCTTTGAGAGATAGAGCGCGCAGAAGCAGTGACCATATTGAAGAATATCCGCTCTGGACCAAACGCAGGGGCAAATTGCCGGTGTATCGGCCTCTCGACTTCCTTCTGTGTCGCGACAGGGACAGAGGAAATAGCCGTAGCGGTTATAATTCGTAGTGAGGCCTTCAACGAGATTATTGTAGAATATAGGGTCTGGATTGAGGGCCCAATCTTGCTTGCGCGCGACCATCTCAGTGAAAAGTTTCGTCTGCTCAAATGTTTTTTGGGTGGACATGGCTATTGTTCCTTTTTGTTTCGCCGCGCCATCAGAGGCCCAGCGTCAATTTCCAATCCGCTTCAATAAAGCCTATGAGGTGCTTTTGCTCATCGATGACTGCAAAGGGGAATGCCACATTCTCCTTGAATCTCTCTTTAAGCTCTTGTTTGATTCTGTTCTTGACTTCAAGAGGAATGAGATCGACATAAAGATATTTGTACGAGAAATTGTTTGATTCGAGGAATCCAATGGCCCTCTTGCAGAATCCGCAGGTTGAAAGCGCGTACACCATGATGTCGTGATCGTCTCGGGTGCCGGTTTTCGAAACAACAGGTAGATTTTGTAGGTTCATGATACCTCCGGTATTCGTGCATTATATATTTTTTGCATTCTCTCAGCATAGAGATCAGCGTCGAATTTTCGCCGCAAGCCCTCAGGAGTCATGCTTCTCACGCTCCCGAATCCATCTCGATGAGGCCAGGGCCTGTCGTGCCGTCCGAAACACCAGGCCACCCCTGCGTACCCATTCGGATCCCTGCCATCGAGAGAGTATCGATCGTTCAACTCGATGGCAAAGGAGTAGGCTTCGCGTAGGTTGCGAAACCACGAAAGAATCTTTTTCCCCCAGTACATCCGCATATAGTTGTGCATTTTCCCTGTGAGGATCATCTCGAGCTGGGCGGCGTTCCAGTAGGGATCGTCGGTATTTGCGGACTCGAGGTCCGCCTTCGAGAACGCATTCTCTCGAAAGGTGCTTTCCAGGGTTTTCCTCGCCCACGGGGCCGACCAGGCGAGCTTCGGATAGGCGATTCTGGGCGGAACAACGGCGTCGGTTTCCACAAATATGAGCTTCGGTAGAACTGGATCGGTGAGCGCGAATACCGTGAAAAGGGGAAGATTGAGAGAGTCTGCGGTCTCAACTGCGAAATCGAGGGCTGGGTTGTCGTATGCCCCCGTTGCGCCTTTTGCATCCACAGCAACACATAGCGGCCTCTCTTTAAATTCTTTTCCGGATTCGCGTCGCGAACAAGACTCGGATCAATGTGTGTGCGCTCGCACAGCACTTCAATATCTATCGATGTCATTCATTTTCCTCTCAAGAATTATCTGCACCACGGTGGTGATACTCTCCGTTGAAAAAACCAACTGCATCGTATACATTGGCGCCATGATCGAACCAGAACTCATCCGCAATTTTTGCATTATCGCACATATTGACCATGGGAAAAGCACTCTTGCGGATAGATTCATAGAAAAAGCCAACCTCATCGATTCCCGTAAATTTCAAAACCAAATGCTCGACACCATGGATATCGAGCGCGAACGAGGAATTACGATAAAAAGCCAAGCGGTGAGTCTTCCTTACACCGCGAGGGATGGCAAAACCTACATGCTGAATCTTGTCGACACACCGGGACATGTCGACTTTTCGTACGAAGTCTCGAGGGCGATCGCGGCCTGCGAGGGTGCGATCCTTGTGATCGATGCAACACAGGGGGTTGAGGCGCAGACGCTCTCGAACATGTACATGGCCCTCGAGCATGACCTTGAGATTATTCCAGTTATAAATAAGATCGATATGCCCGCCGCGGATGTCGATGCCGTCCGCGGCCAAATCGACAAGGATCTTGGACTCGATGGAGTGCACGCGCTCGCTATTTCGGCAAAGATGGGCATAGGAATAGATGAACTTTTTGAGGCGATTGTCGATCGAATCCCAGCTCCTTCTGGCAGAGCGAACAATCCGTTGCAAGCTCTCATTTTCGATTCACACTACGACGCGTATCGTGGCGCGATTGTTCATCTCAGACTCAAAGAGGGAGTTGTCCGAAAGGGAATGCAGATTCGCCTCATGTCAACCAATTCCGTCCATGAGGTCGAGGAAGTCGGTCATTTCAGGATCACCGCAACTCCTTCGCCTGAGTTGGGCGCGGGTGAAGTGGGGTATTGCATTGCGGGTATCAAGACAGTGAAGGAAGTGCGTGTCGGAGATACCGTCACCGACAATGAGAGGCCCTGCATCGCTCCTCTTCCCGGCTTCAAAGAAGTAAAACCGGTCGTATTCTCATCGATCTATCCCATCGATTCGGCAGATTACGACGAACTTCGCGACAGCCTCGACAAACTTGTGCTCAACGACGCCTCGCTCATTTTCGAAAAAGATCACTCTCTCGCCCTTGGATTTGGCTTCCGCTGCGGATATCTCGGACTTCTTCACCTCGAAGTTGTTCAGGAGCGTCTCGAGCGCGAGTACGATCAGTCGATCATTATGACAGCTCCCTCAGTCCGTTACAAAATTCATCTCATGGACGGTTCCACCATCTTTATCGACAATCCGAGCGAGTATCCGGACCCTTCGCGGATCGAGAGCGCGGAAGAGCCGTTTATTAAGGCACATGTGATTACGCCAGTCGCATATGTCGGCAATATCATCTCTCTCTGCCTCATGAAACGCGGCACACAGCAGTCCTTCATGCATCTAGACGAAAAGCGCGTTGAACTTGTCTTCGAAATGCCCCTCGCAGAAGTGCTGTTTGATTTCTACGATAAGCTGAAATCTACATCGCGCGGCTATGCGAGCTTCGATTACGATGTCACCGAGTACAAACCAACTGAGCTCTCAAAATTGGATTTCCTTATCAATGGCGAACCCGTCGACGCGCTTTCCATGCTCGTGTATCGACCGAACGCCTACGACAGAGCAAGAGTCGTCTGCGAGCGGCTCCGGAATAATATTCCCCGCCAGCAGTTCAAAGTCGCGGTACAAGGCGCCATCGGCAGTCAGGTTATTGCGCGCGAAACGGTCAACCCTGTGCGCAAAGACGTGCTAGCAAAGTGCTATGGCGGTGACATTTCGCGAAAGAGAAAGCTCCTCGAGAAGCAGAAAGAGGGTAAGAAGAAGCTCAAGATGATCGGGAACGTCGAACTTGGGCAGGAAGTGTTTCTCTCGGTACTACGCGCGAGCGACGACGAGGAGCGCTGACAAGGCCTTCGAGAAAAGAGCAAAGAAAAGGGGCCTCCCTGTGGGGCCCCTTTCTTATTGTTCGTAAAGCTGACTGATTATTGAGCAGATCCGGTATTCGACGGGGTGAAGAACTTTGCGAATGTCGCGTTGAAGTTATTCTTGAGGGACTTGGAGCTGAGAATCGTCGTGCGAAGTTCAGTCTCGAGCGCTGTCTGGAAAAAGTACGGATAAGAGAATTTAGTGTACGAGATTTGCTGATCCGTCGCTTCTTTGTCGTCAATTACCGAGAGAACCACCACCGAACTATCGAGCACGACAGGTTTCGCGATTGCATTTTTCGTGGAGGAGAAAAGGGTGATCAGAAAATTCTCATTCTGCTCAGCACCGACGAGTGCATTGTCGAGAGAACGGTAGGGTTCCTGGAAGAGTCCCACCTGCTGGCCGTAGAAGTAGAAAGTCGGCTTGCCATAGTTGAGGATAAAAGGACCGGCTGTCTTGGCTTCGAGTCCGACTTGCTTGGCTGCTGCCGCGAACGAAGCCTTGGCGGCATCGGCGGTAAAAGTGTCTGCCTTGGAGAGTGCCCATGTTTCCAAGACGCTCTTCTCTTTGTCAAATATGTAGGTCTTCACTTCATCGATTACAGAAGGCTTGGATAAATCGGGTGCCGCGGTTTCAGTGTTTACCTTGTAAAAGGCCCAGGCATTGTCGGTTTGCTTAAAGATCGGCGAAATATCGCCCTTCTTCAGTGCCATAACAGACTCGGCATCTTTATCGTTCTGGAATTGATCTTTCAAATCATAGTATACAAGCGTGCCCATATCGCCACCCTTGTCGGCGTAGGTGTCCTTGGAGTGGCTCTTCGCAGCATCTTCGAATGAGAGGCTGTTGGCCTTAATTTGAGCGAGTACCTTCTCCGCGTCCTTCTGTGAAGTGGTGATGGTGATCTTCGACAAGCCAATGGTGCGAAAGAGAGATTCATGTGCCTTTGCCCACTCAATAGTCTTGTCCTGAGGATAATCTGTAAACGGAATGTTTACGTATTGGATCGTGCGCTGCGGTTTCGCCATTGACGCTACAAAGTCAATCTCAGCGGTTGAGGGCGACACGGACATAAGATCGCCATAGTAGTTCTGCACGAGCAGATTGTCGCGAATCTTGCTGCGCACGGAGAGGCGCGTGGAGAGGGGGGCAGCATTATACTTGTCCATCGAGAACTTTCCGTCGACCTGGAATTGCGCGTTTTTCGTCACTTCTTCGTCGATGGTCTTCTCGCTGATACGCATGCCGGAGCGTTTTACGATGTCGAGGATCGCGGTGCGAACCACCGTGTTTTGGAAAGCCATGAACCACACTTGGTACGCGTAGAGCTGCGTCTGCGTGTCGTTGATTCCCTGCTGGCGGAGATAGTCGTTGATCTGGGAGACCTGGTCGGCAAAATATGAGTCTGGGGTAAATTGGATTGGAATCCCATTCCATGTACCGAATGCAGGCGTCTGTCCCACGGATGCAGATCCGCCACCCACGCCGGGTATCAACACGAATGCGATGATCGTTAAAACCAAGATTACAATTGTGCCAACATACACAAACGGATTTTTGATGTTCTTTCTGAGGGTGTTTTCGGTCTTTTTGCCCTCTTTTTTCTTTTCGCTGGGTGCGTGGCCATTGTTCTGAGGCTGCTTTTTATTTTCTTCAGATGCCATAATAATCCTTTCGTCCGAAAACGTAAGAAAATCCTTAGATAAGCTATCATGAGGCTTTGGAATAGTCAACGATAGTGATATTACCGCAAAAGACGGCATACTTTGTCCATCGTGGCGATATAATGCGGCTCACATCCCTGGCCAATGAGCTGCCCGAAGCAAACGAATCGCCTCAGCTTTGGTATTAAATGTGAACCAATGCAATGGAATGTTATCGTTCTCATCGGTTAACAGCAGCGAGAAAGGGCGAAACCGCGACTTATAATCCATTTTTACCGCGCCTGGTACCCAGAACCCCATATAATAGAACGCACGACGCGCCGCAACGCGTGGACGAAAATAGTATTCGAAAATAGATTCTCCCGATGCCAACGGCAAGGACGAGGTTTCGGATTGCGAGTACATTTGCGCGATGCAGGCTTCAGTGAGCACGGAAAAGTAGCCGAGGCTTCGTTTTTTAGCGCTTGGAGAAAAGGAGAAGTAGACTGAAGAAAAACCATCGGGAACCGGATCGATATGACTGATCGCGAGAAGTTCACCTTCAGGGCCTCCTCTTCTGTATTCGAAGATCATGCTCCAGGGACTAGAAAGCCCTTTGAAGTGGTCGACATCGAGATCTTCTGGTGAGGTGAGGTGTTTCTGAAGTGAATATGCTCTCCAAAGGATCAAGTGTTCTTCTGAAAAGCTTGGCTTGCAGGGGATTATAACAAGATCTTTGTTGAGCCGCAGTATTCGTTTCATGGAATCAGAAATGGTTATCTCTGAAGCATCGATCCGAATCGGAATACAGAGTCTGCAACCCTCACAACGCATGCGGTAGAGATCCGACCCATAACGCCGCCAGCCTTGCTGAATAAGGGAGGTAGCGTGTTCTCGGTCTATAGAGCTCTTAAAACGAACATGCTCACTGAGCGCGTCCCTGCCGTCTTGAAAATAGGGGCATGGTTGTAGCGCAAGAAAGTGTTCAATGTCCTCAATGCTCGTCTTCATGGTGTTCCCACTATAGAAAAAGAGTACCACATCAGGGGGTACACCTTGATTGTGGCGAATGGTGTCGATAAGTTTACACCATGAGCATAGTAACTAAAACGGGGGATGATGGCTCGACAGGGTTGTGGTCTGGCGAGCGAATCGGAAAAGATTCGCTGAGAGTCGAAGCCTATGGAACAATCGATGAGCTCTCTTCGGCCCTCGGGATGGCTCGGCATCTGTGTTTTCAAGATAATGTCCTTTACGCGATAGAAGATATACAGCGCATGCTTTTCAGAGTCGCGGGTGAACTCGCTTCCCTCGGCACGCCCTTCAATAGGCCGATCACTCAGGAAGATGAATTAAGTATTGAAGAAAAAACGCACGAGATCGAGGAGCGCATACCTCTGCGAGGATTTGTAGTCCCCGGGATGACCCAGGGTTCCGCCGCGCTCGACATCGCGCGCACCATCGCACGGCGGGCTGAGCGTAGAGTAATTGCGCTCTCAAGGACTGAGAGCGTCTCTCCCGTGCTCTTGAGGACACTCAATAGGCTCTCTGACTTCATCTACATGCTCGCACGCGACGAAGAGAAGGCCCAGAACAAACTCACCTTCGTGTGAATTTGCATTTCCAAAGCGCATGCTCCCCGCACTATTCTGTGGAGGAATGAAATGAAGCTTTATTCTAAAACGCAAGTCACAATGATTATTGCACTATCGGTAGCGCTTACTTCGCTCTCCATTGCGGCGGCGATCTTGATATTCAATCAGACGCTGAAGTACCAGCGGTATTCAAATGGAACCGCCGCTGTCGCGACAAGCGCTCCTGCGATTCCGTCGAACGGGCTCACGAGCGGAGCCCTCGCCACAGGCCAGCTGGCACAATCCCAATCGCTTCAGACCGCTGCAGAGGCGATCCAGGGCAATTACAGCTCCGATGAAATTGAAAATATTACCCTTTATGAGAAGTACAACGAGTCGGTCGTGAACATCACCACCGAAGTGCTCGGCATCAACTGGTTTCTCGACCCTGTGCCCCAGCGCGGTGGATCAGGTTCCGGGAGCATCATCGATGAGCGCGGCTATGTGCTCACCAATAATCATGTGGTCGATAAGGCCTATAAGCTCTATGTAAGCCTGGCGGATGGGAGCAGGCATGAAGCGAAACTTGTAGGATCAGACCCCGAGAGCGATCTCGCGGTAATCAAATTCAACCCGGGCACAGGAACACAGCTCAAGCCAATCCCTTTCGGAACCGCCAAAAACCTCAAAGTAGGCCAAAAAGTTCTCGCAATCGGCAATCCATTCGGCCTGGAGCGGACTCTCACCACTGGTATCATCTCCGGACTCGGCCGACCTATCCAGGAGAATGACACTACCATACTTCAGAACACTATTCAGACCGATGCCTCGATCAATCCCGGCAACTCAGGCGGACCCCTTTTCAACACGCGCGGCGAAATGATCGGTATCAACACAATGATCTACTCACCATCGGGCGGTTCTGTAGGAATCGGTTTCGCGATTCCCGTGGATACCGCGATACGCGTAGTGCCACAGCTCATCAAAGATGGGCAGGTACGCAGAGGCTGGATTGACCTCGAGGCTATTCAGCTCTTTCCGGACCTCGTCGATTATCTCAAACAGTCGGGCAAGGGTGCTCCCGTCGACTCAGGCCTTCTCATCTCGACGGTTACAAAAGGCAGCAATGCAGAGCAGGCGGGCCTCCGGGGCGGGACGGTAGCGGTTCGCTATGGCTCCACGGTCTTTTACATCGGCGGCGACATCATAGTGAGCATCGATGGCAAGCCCGTCACAAGCATAGCGCAGATGTACTCAGCGCTTGAGGATACGACGCCTGGCCAGAAGGTTAGTGTGGAATACTACCGAGGCTCTAAAAAGATGGCCACTTCGGTGACACTTACGGAGCGAAGGAATTGAAAGCATTTAGAGTAGTTGCACCCTACTATCCGGCTGGCGATCAAGGTCAAGCGATCGATGGTATTGTCCGCGCAATTCGGCGAGGAGAGCGCTATGTGACGCTTAAAGGTGTCACCGGTTCAGGCAAGACCTTTACTATGGCGAAGGTTATTGAGGCTGTACAGAAACCAGCACTTGTCATCTCCCACAACAAGACGCTCTCAGCGCAGCTCTATCGAGAGTTTAAAGGGTTTTTCCCGGAGAATGCGGTTGAATACTTCGTTTCCTACTACGATTACTATCAACCGGAAGCCTATGTCCCTTCCAAGGATCTCTATATCGAGAAAGACTCGGACATCAACGAAGAGATAGACCGGATGCGGCTCTCCGCGACCGCAGCTCTAATGGAACGAAGAGACGTGGTGATCGTCGCGACTGTCTCCTGTATCTATGGACTCGGCTCTCCAGATCTTTACCGCGAGATGCGCCTTTACATCGATAAGGGGCAGAACATCGACCTCGATGAGGTCAAACGAACGCTTATCAGTCTCCAGTACGAGCGCAACGACATGGTGCTGGAGCGCGGACGGTTCAGGATCAGGGGCGATGTTCTGGAAATTTTTCCTGCCTATCTCGAAGAGGCATATAGAATCGAGCTCGACTTCGACTCCGTCGTCAGAATTCGGAGGCTCAACCCCATTACAGGTGAAGCATCAGACGAGCTTGAAGAGGCGGTGGTTTATCCTGCGAAGCACTTTGTAATGCCCGAAGACATGGTGCAAAAAGCCGTTCAGCGGATCAAGACCGAGCTTCGTGAGCGTTACGACTTCTTTCTTGCACACAATAAATATCTCGAAGCGGAGAGAATAAAATCGCGCACAGAGTACGACATCGAGATGCTCGAAGAGATGGGTTACTGCAGCGGTATCGAGAATTACTCCGCACCACTCTCGAACCGAAACCCGGGTGAGCGTCCTGGTGTTCTTCTTGATTATTTCCCAAAAGACTTTGTGACATTCATCGATGAATCTCATGTAACACTGCCTCAGATCGGTGCGATGTATGCAGGCGACAAGAGCCGGAAAACCTCGCTCGTAGATTATGGGTTCAGGCTTCCTTGTGCATTAGATAATAGACCTCTCACGATTGACGAATTCGAGACGATCGTTCCACAAACCATCTATGTTTCCGCAACGCCCGGCGACACGGAGCTTAAACGGTCGAAGACGCTCGTCGAGCAGGTCATACGCCCGACCGGACTCATCGATCCGGAAATACTTGTTCGCCCGACCGAAGGCCAGATGGAGGACATCTACACGCGAGTGCGCGAACGCGCTTCGCGCGGAGAGAGGAGCCTCATTATAACCTTAACTAAGAAAATGGCAGAGGAGCTCTCCGAATACCTCGGAGGCTTGGGTCTGCGCGTGCGCTATATCCACTCGGAGATTGAAACTATTGAACGCGTTGAAATTCTTACCCAGCTACGCGCGGGAGAGTTCGACGTTCTCGTGGGGATCAACCTTTTGCGGGAAGGCATCGATTTGCCGGAAGTATCCTTTATCGCCATTCTCGATGCCGACAAGATCGGATTCTTGCGCTCGGAGACGAGCCTCATCCAGATTATCGGGCGCGCGGCAAGAAACGCTGCGGGACTCGTGGTGATGTATGCGGACTCGATGAGCATCGCGATGAAACGTGCGATCGCGGAGACCGATCGACGCAGGGCACTGCAGGAATCATACAATCGTGGGCATGGCATAACTCCGCAGACAATCAAAAAGCAAGTCCAGGATATTCTCGAACGCCACCGTGAAGAGAAGATCGAAGCCTCGGAGAATGAGCTCGACATGCTCAAGAGGACACATAACATCCTTATCCCTGAACAGCGCAAGTCACTCATCAAGGAAATGGAAAAACTTATGTTTGAACATGCAAAGAATCTCGAGTTCGAGCAGGCTGCCTTGATCCGGGATGAACTTGCGAAGCTCAAGGCTGGCAGGTGAGTGCACGCATGAAAATCGCGATTGTCGGCATGATGGGCTCAGGAAAATCTGAAATAGGGCAAAGGCTCTCCTCGAGGTTGGACCTCAGGTGCATCGACCTCGATGTGTATATCGAAAATTCTATTGGTATGCCCATTTTCGACATTTTTCGCATGCACGGCGAGGCGCAATTTCGTGAGCATGAATCGCGCGCATTGACTGAACTTGCCACGCGCGACAAGGATTTTGTGCTCTGCTGCGGTGGTGGAGTGGTGATCAGCGATAAAAACAGAGAAATCCTGCTGCGGCACTTTCTTTCGGTATGGCTCGATGTACCGCTCCATGAGCTCGTGCACCGGCTCATGGATCAGCGATCTAATAGGCCGCTTCTTCGGGGGCCGGGCTGGAAGGAGAAATTAAAGGAGCTCTATGAGTATCGTAGCCCTTTATATGAGGCTTCGGCGCACCTGCGGTACCGATGGGAGCCTGGGCAGGGGGCGGAAGAAAGTGCTACTGAGATTGAACGGCTCATACGCGCCCAGTTAATTCCTGGGGATCCTCAGGAATGAGCTGGCAAAATTGCTCATCAGCCGTGAGCTCAATTATGTCGCCCTCAGCATGCGAGAGAATCCAATCTTTGAAATTATCTATGGGCATCTCGAAAAAATAATTTTCTATATCTATGAGATCGAACACAACTTTTCCCTTATTCGACGCAAGTGCGAGGTTTCGAACAATTCTTGCGAGAATTTTGGGTCCGTGCCCAGCCATGTCCGAGAAGCTTAATGCCGAAAATGGAACATATATTCGGCGCGCCGACAGGGGAGCGGATATGGAATGGTCGTTCGCAGCATCGATGGTGAATGTGGTGCCGCTTGGAGTGGACACTTTAATTATGGGCGATTTTTCGATGACTCGAAGGTCGCAGAGCGGGAGGAGTAGTCCCAGGTTCATAAAGCGCGCGAGCCATCCTGAGCCAGGGTGCGCGGTAAAGGTGCTCATCGTGCCTCGCCCCACGATTTTCCCGTCCTGCATGACGATAATTTCATCGGCGAGATCGACTGCTTCCTCCACATCGTGGGTCACATGGATCGTGGTGAGATCGGGCTCGGTGAGATTGACGCGCATAAACCGACGCATTTCTCTGCGGAGAGGAGCGTCGAGGGCCGAGAGAGGCTCGTCGAGCAGCATCAGCGAAGGATCTCGCGCCAAGGCTCGTGCCAAGGCGACACGCTGGCGCTCTCCTCCCGAGAGCTCGGAGGGAAGTCGATCGATGAGCGGTTCAATTCGGAATCGCCGCGCGAGAGTTTTGATTATTTCGCGCTGTTTATTTTTGGGAATACGCGCAATCGCTACACTGTATCCAATATTTTTTCCGACGGACATCCGCTCGAAGAGCGCAAGATCTTGAAACACAAACCCAAGACTGCGCTGTTCAGGAGGAAGGTTTTCGATGTGAACATCATTGAGAACGATGCTTCCCGATTCTATCGGCTCGAGCCCCGCGATCGCGCGAAGGAGTGTGGTTTTTCCGCAACCAGACGGACCGAGCAGCACACATATTTTCCCTCTTTCGAGCGAAAAGTCTGCGCGGAGCTTAAAATCACCCCTCCTCACCACAAGGTTCTTTATATCAAGCGACATCGATTACCTTCTCTTTGAGAAAAAACACAACACCCGTTATGAGACCAAGAACAAGCCCCGCTGCGCAGGCTTCATTGAAGCGATAGGCGGCCGTGAGCCTATATAGGAGCAGCGGAAGTGTTTCATGTTCGCTCATTCCCAGCATGAGCGGCACATTCGCGTCTCCTGCAGTAATAGAAAACGCAAACGCGGATGCCGCCGCGATCGAGGGCGCGATCGTTCTAAGTTCGACCGACACGAAAGACCTCAGTGGAGACGCGCCGAGCGTGCGTGCCGCTTCCCGCGCCTTAGGATTCAGCGCCCGCAGTGCGGCATGGAGAGATCGGCTCACGAATGGCCAGGCAATGGCTGCCTGCGCGGCCACCAGGGCGTATGCGGTAGTGTGGTTCGACGAAAGAAAAAGCCATCCATAAGCCATAATCGCGGGAGAAACCGCGAGGGGCAGCCACTGCGACATCTCGATCGCTCGTGTAAGCCAGTTCCCCCGGCCGGACCTTCTGAGAAAATAGATGCTCGAACTCGCCACTACCCCGCAAAAAGTGGCGAGTAGCGCGGCAAATCCACTCAGTTTGATGGTGGAGAGGAGCGCTGGGATTAAAGGCGCCTGAAAACCTCCAAGTAATCGTGAGAAATTGCCCAGTCCAAAAACTCGTGCACCACTAAACGAGGCCGGAACCCTAAATGCTTCGACAACGATCGCAACCAGCGGACCAAGAAAAAAGATCCCAATAAAGACTTCATAGGCGAGCACAGCCAATTTCCCGGCTCCCCTCGTACGATCTCGCCGCCGGATTCTGCCATAGTCTGTTATCTGAATATCTTTCTCATCTTTTTGTCTAGTGAGAATATAGATGCCGGCAAGCGCGAAGAGGGTCTCTATTCCCGCGTACACCATGGAGAGCGGCAGGTCCGACTGGTATCGTAGCGCCTGATAGATTTGAACCTCGAGAGTCGCGCCCGCGCGGCCGCCGAATACAAGCACAGTGGTAAAGCTGAAGAAGCAGTAGAGGAAAATGAGTCCTGCCGCCTGAGCCACACTCGGGAGAAGCTGTGGAAACACGCCCACGAAAAAGGCTCTAAATTTGCCCGCGCCGAGCGTGCGCGCTGCCTCAGCGTGCGAGGTAGGTATCCGCATCCAGTGCGCTGAAACTTGGTGCACTGCAATCGGGAAATTGTAGAATGCGTGCACCATTACGATACCCCAGAAACTATAGAGCAAACCATGATATTCATGCGGCCGGCCGCCAAGAAGCATGTATATCTGCGAGAGCATGCCTTCTTTGCCGTAATAGAGGATGAAGGCCAAAATCACAAGGATTGGTGGGAAGCAGAACGGTATCGCCGCGAGCGCGAGCAGGACGCGACGTCCTCTGAAGTCGAAGCGGGCGGAGAGCCAGGCGCCTGGTAGGCCGATGGCAAGCGCGAGCGCAGTACTCGCCGCCGATTGTAAAATCGTAAAGCGGAGACTCTTGAGCACGACTGAGCCTGGAATACCCGCAAAAAAGCCCCTTAGGTTTTCAAATACAGTGTTGATGCCTCGTCCGTCGGAAACTGCTCCTGTGGTACGCCCGCTTCCCATCGAAGCGCTCACAAACGTAACAAGGGGCGCGAGCGATACTAAGAGAATGGAAAGGAGCCCCACATAGAAAATAATTTGCAGGGCTCCCCACCTCTTTGCGTGGCCTGCGCTCATGCCCCACTCCCACGCCACACAAAAGCGCGAATGTGAGATTTCATTGCTTTAGGGCGTGCCCACGAGCAGATTGGCCGCCTCGGAAGGATCATGGTCGAGGTCGTGGATTTTGCCCGAAAGGGTCGGATATCGGCCAGCTACGGAGAACGAAGGCGGCAACTTCGTTGCGCCATTCACAGGGAACATCCACTGCGTTTCAGGCAGGAACGATTGACACTCCGATGATATGAGAAAATCGATAAATTTCTGAGCGCTCTCGCGGTTACGGCTCGAGGCGAGCACGCCCGCAAGCTCGATCTGCACTGGATGTCCTTCTTTAAATTGAAGAGATTTATAGCGTTCGGTATTCTCGTAAGCCTTATGATAGGCGGGGCTCGTGGAGTAACTGAGCACAAGCGGTGCCTCGCCTTTCGTAAAGAGACCGTACCCTGTGTCCCAGCTTGGGGTCATTGCGAGAATCGAAGGAGCAAGATGCTTCCAATAGTCTTTCCACCCATTTCCGTACACCGCCTCTGTCCAAGCAAGAAAGCCGAGACCAGGAGTCGAGGTGCGCGGATCCATAATGATTATTTTCTTCCGGTATTTTGGGTTGGTAAGATCTGCAAGCGAGGTCGGCGGTTCAATACCACTCCATGAATCCCAGATAAAGGCGAATTGGCCATAATCGAAGGGAATGAGCCGATTCGATGGGTCGATCAGCAAATTCTTCTGAATCTGGCCGCTATTCTTGAGCTGAAGCGGGGCAAACAATCCACTCGAGAGCGCTTTCTCGAGCTGATTGTTGTCAAGCCCGATCACAACATCGGCGTTCGGTGTTTTAGTCGCCTCGAGGAGCGCCGAGAGGAGTGCGCCTCCATCGCCTTTGGATACGAAATGGACCTTTATACCGTAGATTTTTGTAAACAACTCAGCAATCTGCGCGGCTGGTCCCCATTCAGAGATGAAGGAATCGTAAGTCCAGACTGTAAGTTCTGGGCTTGCAGGCTGATTTGCCTGTGCCCACCCTGAGCCGCTCATCATGGTGAGCGCCCCACACACAAAAATAATGGCGATGAATTGCTTTGTACGCATCATCGTTCCCTCCGCCGGTATTACCCGGATCAGGTTCTATGGGTATTTTCTCAGGCTGCACTCTCCAACGGAGAAGGGCGGCCACCCCATTGATTTCTGCGCTTATGCTGTTTTTTGCCGATATTCGATAATGCAGCTGCCGGTTCCCTCAACTGCGTCTCGAGTCAGCACAACTTTTTTGACATTGCTATCGCTTGGGAGCGAATACATCAAATCAATCATAATTTTTTCGACGATCGCGCGCAAGCCACGTGCACCTGTTTTTTGGCTAATCGCCTTTTCAGCAATCGCGTCGACAGCCGCGTCATTAAAGTCGAGCTCAACATTGTCCAGCTTCATTGATGCTCGGTACTGTTTCAACAAAGCATTTCTCGGTTCGAGAATTATTCGTTTAAGGTCTTCCTTGGTGAGTTCTTCAAGGGCTACCTTTATAGGAAGTCGGCCGACAAATTCAGGTATAAGCCCGAATTTGATGAGGTCGTCGGGTTGCAGCTCGGAGAAGAGTTGACTAAGGTTCTTCTCGTGTTTCGATTTGATATCGGCGCCAAAGCCCATGGAGTGGGCGGAGACTCTCGATTCAATGATCTTGTCGAGGCCGACAAAGGCACCGCCGCAAATGAAGAGAATGTTCGTCGTATCGATGCGTAGATACTCCTGATTGGGGTGTTTGCGCCCGCCCTGAGGCGGTACATTCGCAACCGTACCCTCAATGATTTTGAGAAGTGCCTGCTGCACACCTTCTCCTGAAACATCGCGTGTGATCGAGGGGTTTTCGCTTTTGCGCGATATCTTATCGATCTCATCGATGTAGACGATGCCGCGCTCGGCTGCCTGAATATTCCCGCCCGCATTCTGAATCAGTTTAAGGAGAATGTTTTCGACATCTTCGCCGACATAGCCGGCTTCGGTGAGCGTTGTGGCGTCCGCCATCGCGAAGGGCACCTTGAGCTTTCTCGCCAAGGTTTGCGCGAGCAGCGTCTTGCCTGAGCCCGTCGGCCCAATGAGGAGCACATTCGATTTTTCAATTTCCACCTCGGGAGATGCGGCGGAAACCTTGTGCACGAGGCGCTTGTAGTGATTGTAGACAGCCACTGAGAGTACGCGTTTGGCATAATCCTGTCCGACCACGTAGCTATCGAGGAATTCCTTGATCTCTTTGGGCTTCGGAACTTCCGTTAGGAATTCGGAGGTAACCCTCTGCTCCTCCTCATCGAGAATCTGTGCGCAAATCTTCACGCAGTCATCGCAGATGTTGACTCCGGGACCGGCGATCATTTTACGCACATACGCGGAGCTCTTGCCACAAAATGAACAAAAGCTTTCTTGCTCTAGGCCAAGCTGTTTATTTTTTGCCATGAGTGCGCGGCTCCATAATTGTGTCGACAATGCCGTACTCGAGCGCCTCTTGAGCGCTCATATAGAAATCGCGTTCCATGTCTTGGGCCACTTTTTCGAGCGCTTGTCCGGAGTGTTGCGCGAAATAGTCGATCGTCAGCTTCTTAAGACGAATAATTTCTCTCGCCTGTAGGCTAATATCGCTCGCCTGACCAGACACTCCGCCCCAGGGCTGGTGAATGAGAATCCTCGACGAGGGCAGGGCAGAGCGCTTCCCATGGCTTCCACATGCGAGGAGCAGTGCTGCCATGCTCGATGCCTGGCCAATGCAGATGGTTTGAATCTCCGGCTTGATATACTGCATGGTGTCGTAGATTGCAAGGCCGGCGGTGACCATTCCTCCTGGACTGTTGATGTAGATCGAGATATCACGCGCTGGGTCCTGCGACTCAAGAAAGAGCAACTGAGCGATCACGAGGTCGGCGGTGAGATCGTTGATCTCGCCATCGATGAATACAATTCTATCTTTTAGTAGCCTTGAGTAAATATCGTAGGAGCGTTCTCCGATTCCTGTTTGTTCAATGACGATGGGAACGAGGCTGCTCATATGTTCGGTCATCTTAATCTTCCTTCGCTTCATGGGTGAACGCAGGGACTCGAGGTAACGGTCGGTTTGTCACGAAGCCCTCGTTAGAATTTACTCATTTTTATTCATGAAGTCCAAATAGGAGACTGCGGCGCTTTCTTTTACCTTCGCTGAGGCGAGCACCGAATCGAAGAATTTTCGCGCCTTGATATCTTCTTTGATGTAGTCGATGGTTCTGTGTTTCTCGTATTCTGCTTTGATTTCAGCGGGGCTCATCGTGGTGTGGGCTGCCTCTTTCGCAATTTCCGCGTCGACTTCCTCGTCAGTGGAAGTGTACGCGCCAGCCTCGATCAACTTGTCGAGGAGAATTCTACTCGAGAGCGCCTTCTCGGCGAGCGGTACCCAATCCTGGAAGAGCTGCTCGCGTGTTTTTCCGGAAATCGTGAGATATGTCTGGAGCCGCTCGTCGCTATCGACGCCCATCTGCTGCTTAAGGGACTCCCAGCGCATCGCGAGCTCGGCGGCGAGCATCGACTGTGGTATCGAAACGGTGGTTCGTTTGAGAAGCTCATCCATGAGTGCATTCTCCCTGGCGCGTCTGAGTTTGATTTCGAGCGCCTCCATAAGCTGATTTCTCACCGCCGCTTTGAGATCATCGAGTGTTTTGTACTTTTCGGAGACATCCTGTGCGAGTTCGTCGTCGAGTTCGGGCAGATCCTGCCTTTTAACTTTGGTAACAGTCACTTTCACTTTTGCTGATTTACCCGCGTACTCGGTGTACTCATAGTCCGCAGGGAAGGTCTTCGAGATAACCTTCTCTTCACCAGCCTTCATTCCCACAACCTCATCGTCGAATTTGTACAGGTTGAGATTCTTGCCAAGCTCAAAAGAGAAATCCTGACGCGCGGTACCCGCGATTTCGCTACCATCCTCGGCGATCTCGACAAAATTCGCGGTCACAATATCACCGTTCTGAGCTGGACCATCTTTCTCAACGACGATGGCGTTGCGCTGGCGAATATCCTGGAGTTCGCGCGTAATGTCTTTCTCGGTGACAGTAACCGCAGGAACTTCAATTTCAATACCCTCGAGCGAGGGAAGCTCGAAAGTTGGATACGCATCGAATGTCACACTGAAGCTAAAATCCTTGTCGAGTTCAAAGGCGGGCTCGCCCTCAAGAGCAGGCGGTTCATAGGTGAGAGGCTGTCGCTCAGAGGCTTTGAGGCCCTCTTCGACAGCCTTCTCGATAATGCGGCCCATCGATTCGGCCTTAAGGCTCTTGCCGAACTTCAGCTCGAGAACCGACGCAGGAACATGACCCTTTCTGAATCCATCAACGCGCGCCTCTTTAGTGTAACTAACCATCATCGCGTCATACTCGTTTCGAACCTCATGCGCGGGCACCGTAAGGGTCATACGAACTCTTGAATGCTCTAATGTCTCAAATTTTTTTTCGGTAATTTCCATGGGATCCTCTGCCTTTACTCTCAATGGAGTAGAAGATGAACACCCGCAATACTGCGAGTCATCGTGCTAAAAAAAATAGGCGATTCGGTCACATTCCGAATCGCCTGCTGTAAGAGCGGGAAACGGGAGTCGGACCCGCGACATCCACCTTGGCAAGGTGGCGCTCTACCACTGAGCTATTCCCGCATTCATAGGAGCTGCTCAAGAAGCAGCAGATGTTCCTATCAGCGCTCTGTAACCTTGTCACCGCAGGAAACCTGCGAGAGAAGGGACTTGAACCCTTACGCCGAAAGGCACCAGATCCTAAGTCTGGCGTGTCTGCCGTTCCACCACTCTCGCAATGTGTAGTTGCGAGCCGCATCCTAGCGAAACAGCGCCTTCTCGTCAAGACCCGCCTAAATCAGGCCTCAAACGGTAATGAGCCGCGAAGGTTTCGAACCTTCGACCCGCAGATTAAGAGTCTGCTGCTCTGCCAGCTGAGCTAGCGGCCCATATTTTTTACCAACTGCGTCCGGCAGGACTCGAACCTGCGGCCTACGGATTCGAAGTCCGTCGCTCTATCCAGCTGAGCTACGAACGCCTCAGGGCTCATACCCGAAACCGTATTACAGTGTCGGGCTCGGGTGGGTGATGGGGATCGAACCCACGACAACCAGATCCACAGTCTGGCACTCTACCACCTGAGCTACACCCACCGTGCAATCGGTGACGTTTACAATGCCGAAATATAAAAATTCTGTCAAGAGGTAAAAGTTCAGAAATATGCGTACACAAATTTAAGATGGCGCTGAGCTGCCTCTCTCATCGCTGTAAGGCTTTCTGGGAGGAGGGGTGCCTTGTGGTAGTGCCAAGCTGGATGATAGCGCGTGATATGGAGCGGAATATCTGGTGAGACTGATGCAATGTATTGGGCTATTTCCTCAATTTGGCTCGGATTGTCCAATATTCCTGGAACAGCGAGCGAGGTGACTTCGACGTGACAAAGCCGGCTGGCGATGTATATACATTTGCGTACAACAGGAAGGCTCCCGCCGAGTACATTGCGATAGGTCTCTGCGTCGGCCGCTTTATAGTCGATGTTGGTCGCGTCGGTGAGCGCGAAAATTTCCCGCGCAGGCTCCGCGAGTATGTTCCCGTTGGTGACGAGAATGGTCTTCAGCCCATGCCGGTGGGCCACGCGCATTGCCTCAACGACATACTCAAGGTGGATTGTCGGCTCGGAGTAAGTAAAACTAATTGAAGGGCATCCCGATTCAAGTGCCATCTCGATGAGCCTCTCGGGGAATATTGTTGATCCATCTATGTGGTGCGGATGCGAGATCTCCCAATTTTGACAAAAGGGGCAATCCATGTCGCAGTGCCAAAATCCCACCGAGTAGGTCCACGTGCCCGGCATAAAGCGTCTGAGTGGCTTTTTCTCAACAGGATCGATTGCAATAGACGAGATATTCGCGTAGAAGGGAAGGACCATCTGTCCTGCTACGTTTTGTCTCGCACCGCAGTGCCCAATTTCTCCTTCGCCGAGGATACAGGCGTGCGAACAGAGCATACACTGAATGGCTCCAGATTGCGAATGTCGCCAATATCGGCTCCCTATGGCAACGCCTTCCATCTATTCCCTTTTTGAAAGGAGTCGACTGATGCTGTCCACATCGAAAGGCTTATAGTCGTCGTCGGTAACCTCAAACGGTTCAAAACGCACCGCGATCGCGCCCCTCCGGACCCAAATACGGAACATTCTGATAGTGGTACCAGCAAGATCGATCGAAGAGGGCATCTCATCGATGCCCAGCATATCTCTTGTCTTTATTTCCAGAATCTCTCCCTTTTTAAACCAAGGCATTCGTCGCTGACTCTGGAGGAGAAGAATGAGACATTTTTCCTGATCGTAGGGATGTTTTTTCAAGGAACCAGTAAACGGAACCGCGTCGAATGCCGGGTGTTCACGATATTGTACGATATCGTATACATCTTCAAGCGACTCGAGATCTTCAGCATTGATATAATTCTCGATGCTCAAGGTACTGTCCTCCCCATTTGTAATTCTATCATGTAGTATAAATGAAAAAAACATTTAAATCATACCATTTTTCTTCGTTCTTTCCAGATAGACCAGACGAACATGGTACCTACAAAAGCGCTGCAGAGCCAGGCATACCAATCTCCTAACCGTAAATACAAGGTAAGATCGGTACGATAGACAGGTACATTAATAATTGCTGAATCCGCCACAAATTGCGGCAGTTCCAAGATGTTTTTCCCATCGGCGCCCACCACACAGGTCACGCCTGCGTTCGTGGAACGCACAAGTGTTTTCCGGCTCTCGATCGCCCTGAAACGGGCAACGGCATAATGCTGCACCTGCGCGCTTCGTGTCCGCGACCACGAATCGTTGGTGAGATTGATCAGTAAGTCCGCTCCACGGAGGAAAAATGCTCGACAAAGTTCAGCGAAGGCGTCTTCGAAACAGATGGGAGACGAAAATTTAATAGTCGGCAGGGTATGGATATCGGTACACACCGCACCGCGGTTCTCCAGATCAAGCGAGAATACGAGCGGTTTTGTGCCCATGACCCATCCACTTTCAAGGCCGATCACTTTTTGGACAAAGGTGCGGAACCACGGAATGTCCCAGAAGGGGATGGCCTCAGCGAATGGTACAGGGTGCATCTTCGCGTATGTCGGCCCTATGTTGCCACTTGGGTAGATGAGTCCTACGGAGTTGGATGCCTCATAGGTAGTCCAATTGGTCACTACAGGCAAGCCAGTAAGGACAGGAGTGTTCGCCTGTTGGAGAAAAATCAGGAAGGGCATGGCAGGCGGGTTCTTTTCGAACCATGTGCGAAATTCCGTGAAGGGGCGTTGAAGGCTCATCTCGCTGAACACAATGAGATCAGGCTTGGGACGATCGGCCTTTTCATTCTCTTCGAGAGCCTCCCGCGCGAGTGCGATATTCGAGGAGAGCGCGGGAATCTCCCCCGCGATCCATGGATCGGTGTTCTGCTGACAAAGGAGGAGTCTTACCGTAGTTCGCACAGGGAATGGATGCTCAAAAATCCATGCGCCGTAGCTGAGAAGCGCGATGCCAAGCACTGCGGAGACCATAGCCCAACGTGTTCCACGCGTCCAAATGAGTCCTCGCGGCCACTCGCCATTTCCAAGGTTGAGCAGAAATTCGCCGAGTGAAGCGGAACTCAACGCGAGAAATGTCGAAATGCCATATACTCCCCAGATGTCAGCGGTCTGCAGCATGATCGGAATCGCGGTGAAAGAGTAGGGAAGGAGCCCCCAGGGATATCCTAAAAATCCAGTGGATTTCGCGAATTCGAACGCTGTCCACGCGAGCGCGAACACGAGCGGTCTCGCACGCCCGGCATGCCTTAGTATGAACCATCCGTACATGATCGCGGCTGCGTACACCACCGCGTATGCGATCGTCGTCGATCCCAGTGTCCAAAATGCAAAGTCTTTATAGAAGAAAAGCCAGTAGCTTGTGAGCGCGTGGTTGAGGGCACCAAAGACAGCACCGAGCAGTCCCGCTTCACCCAAGCGTTCTGTTTTGACCAGCGCGATATAAAGAGGCGCTAGACAGAAGAGCCCAAATAGCCAATTCCCATAGAGGAACAGCTCGTTTGGTTGAGCGAACGCGGATAAAATTACGGCGAAGATAGTCCAGGCGATTCGCGTTGAGAGACGTTCTGCGCGCGCGTGCGCAATGATTGCTTGAGCGGGTGCGCGTGTGAAAGCTACAAAGAACTGAGTGCGCATATAAACTGAAGTATATGTCAAGTTAGTGGCTGTTCCTAGCTGAATAGCAGGCTGCTTACTTAATTATGTTGACCCTGCTACCCTCCTTGCATTAGAGTAGCAGCCATGCCAAACGCAGTTTTCGCGGGAAGCTTCGACCCTCCCACCACGGGACATCTCGACGTCATCGAGAGCGCCCTCGGCATTTTCGACACGCTCTATGTCGTCCTTGCGATCAACCCAGAGAAAGAAGGGTTCTTTACAATCGAAGAGCGGCTTGAGATGCTCCATGCGATCAACAAGTTTGGCGACCGCATGCAGGTTCACACATGGAATGGTCTTGTTACGGATTTTGCGAGAGAGCACAACTGTTCTGTGCTCGTGCGTGGCCTGCGAAATGCTGCGGAGCTGCCGTATGAGTCCACAATGGCGTACATGAATCATCGACTCGACCCAAAAATCAAGACCATATTTTTTCTGTACGACGCGAAACATGTCGACATCAGCTCGAGTCTGGTGCGCGACTTAGTGTTGCACAAGAGGCTCCCGGAGGGCATCGTTCCAGAGTGCGTCACGAAGGTGCTCAAAACAATACTGAGAGAGCGAGGGCTACCCCTTTTATAAATTATCATTATGATATATGGTTATCGACTGCGAGGAAATCTTCTTGACATTTTCTCGATTTTTGTATAATCTAGGCGTGCAATTGTCATGCCGATACTGAAAAATGACGAGGTTCTACCATGGCTGTACCTAAATTCAGGACGTCCAAAGCGAGGACGAGAAGGCGCCGCTCAATCAACATGAAGCTTACCACACCGACTGTCGTGCATTGCAGCAATTGCGGCAATCCAGTCATGCTACACAGGGTTTGCCCAAAATGCGGTTTCTACAGGGGTCGTCAGATAATCACCCCTGAATCCAAATAAGGAGTCTTCCTATGGACGAACTTTTTGAAAAAGTAAAGAAAATTATAGCCGAGAAGCTTGAAGTAGACGAAAGCAAGGTCACGATGGACGCCAGTTTCCGACAGGATCTCGGCGCTGATTCGCTTGACACCTACGAGCTTGTGTACGGCATCGAAGAAGAACTTGGCATTCAAATTCCAGACGAAAAAGCAAATGAATTTGAGACTGTCAAGGACGCCTACGAGTTCATCAAAACCCAAGTTAAATAATACGGCACAGGGCGTGAAGAACACGGGCACTCCTTGCACAAGCGGATCAGATGTGCTGTCTTCACGCCTTATTTCTCTTCAATGCTTTCAACAGAAGACACATATATTTTTCAAAGACACCTCACTTCTTAATACCGCGTTTACTCACCGTTCCTACATCAATGAGGCACATGCCCCCAGCCAAGACAATGAACGGCTCGAATTTCTGGGCGACAGTGTTCTCGGCCTTTGCGTCGCACACCTGCTCTATGAACGATTTAGCGAAAGCCGAGAGGGAGATCTTGCGCGTCTCAAGAGTGCGTTGGTATCTGAAACTTCTCTCGTGCATATCGCTCAAGAGCTCGATATTGGCGAATATCTCAGCCTCGGCAAAGGCGAAGAAATGAGTGGCGGGAGAGAAAAAAACGCGATTCTCGCTGATACCGTGGAGGCGCTTTTAGGCGCCTACTATCTCGACCATGGGCTCAAGGCTGTGTTTTCGCTCATTCAGAGATTGCTTGGTGATAGGATAAAGACACTCTCTGCGACCTCCGGCAAAGACTATAAATCCATCATGCAGGAATATGCGCAGAAACGCGGACAAGCTCTGCCAGTATATTCCATCGCCAAGTCGGAAGGTCCTGAACACGCGAGACTCTTCTATGTGAGCTGCTCAATTGCAGGCATCACGGTAGGCCCCTTCTCAGGGCGGACCAAGAAAGAGGCGGAACAACGAGCCGCCGAACAGGCATTCGAGCTCTTTCGAGAAAAAAACGCGGAAGATAGAGCACTTTTGGATGCGATCGCGGGAAAAATCTAACTCTTTGTACGGCTTAAACTAAAATATTTTGCCTCTGCAAGTCTGAGCAGCGACTCTCTTGTGTTAAGCCGAGGATCGTCAAGCACTGCGTCGAGCAGCTCTGAGAGAAGCGCGCCCATCTCTTTGCTGCGTGGCACGCCGATCGAGGCCAAGTCATCGCCGTTCACTGCGAGGTCTCTCAGAGAGAGGGCTTGTTTCGCCTCGATCACCGCATCGATTCGCGTGCGAAGTTCTTGAAGTACGGCCCATGAGTGAGGAACCCCTGTGGTGGCGATTGTATCGGCAAGTCTGAGCTCGAAGAGATCCGGGATTGCTTCGACACCGACACGTGCGACAAATCGCCGCACAGCGCTATCGGTCCAGCTAGAATCGTAATTGAACATGTGGTACCGCACCAGGTGACACACTGCGTCGATAATCGCGTTTGGGAATTTTAACCGCATGAGCCGAAAGCGCGCAATTCTGGCGGATTCACTCTCATGCGCATAGAAAGAAATTTTGCCCTGTTCCTCGCGCCTGCATGCTGGCTTGCCGATATCGTGAAAGAGGGCGGCGAGCCGTATCACGAGAAGACGTTCTTCAGGCAGCTCGTCGGGGATCACTGCGTCGACTGTATCGAAGAGGTGGCTCAAAACGTCCTTATTGCCATGGATAGGCTGAGACACACCCTGACAAGCGCGCAGCTCAGGGATAAAGGTGTCTGCCATGGCGGTGCTCACGAGCAGTGCTAAACCTGTCGAGGGATGCCGCGAGAGTAAAATCTTCGAAAATTCGTCGCGAATGCGCTCCGAAGCGATCTTCGAGAGCGAGCCGCTGAATTTAATTGCTGCTTCCAATGTTGCCGCCTCGATCTTGAATTGGAGCTGGGCGGAAAAGCGGACTGCGCGGAGCGCGCGAAGCGCATCCTCTCGAAAACGCTCCTCAGGATCTCCGACGGCCTTTATGAGCTTGCTCGCGAGATCCTTTTTCCCTTCGAAAGGGTCGACGAACGCTTCGGTCGCGAGATCGATAGCCATCGCGTTGATCGTAAAATCTCGGCGGGAGAGATCCGTGATGATATCGCTCACGAATTCGACAGAATCCGGATGCCTGTTGTCCGTATAGGTACCTTCAGTCCGGAAGGTGGTGATCTCTACTTTGTATGCCTTGGAACGTGGAAGAACCGTAATAGTGCCATGCTGAATGCCTGTAGGAATCGCATAAGGGTACAGCTCCATGCAGCGCTGCGGAGTCGCGTCCGTTGCAATATCAAAGTCGGTGACAGGTCGCTTTAAAAAAGTGTCGCGGACCGCTCCTCCCACCAGGTAGGCCTTGTGGCCGCTCTTTATGAGTTTTTCTGCGATTCTGCGAAATTCAGCGTCGGTTCCGGGTATTTTCATGCTTGAAATGGAAGTGTATCTTAAGGTTCAACATTCTGTCTATGAGAGCCAAAGGAGGCGCGAATGAGAGCATTGGTCATAACGGGGGGGGAGAGCCCGCCGCACGAATACATTCAATTGCTCTCCAAGAACGCGCGATTGATCATCGCGGCAGATTCTGGGCTTGAGGCATGTGCTGATGCTCACATTGAACCAGACCTCGTCGTCGGAGATTTTGACAGCGTGCACCATGAACTTCTCTCCACAGTGACCAAGAAAAAAATCATAACCTACCCTGAAGACAAAGACTACACTGATACCGAACTCGCCATCGCCATCGCGCGTGAACGGGGAGCGGATCGTATTGTGCTCGCCGGCGGTGGGGCAGGGCGGCTTGACCATCTCCTCGCGCTCAGAGCTCTCTTTAATAGAACGCCGCCAATAGACGAGTGGTACACCGCGCACGAGTGTGTGGTATACCTGGCTGGTCACGCGATTGCCGATATCACGATCGAGGAGAACTCGCTCATCTCGGTATTTCCTGTTGCGGACGGAGCGTCGGGCATGCACTCTGAAGGCCTTAAGTGGCCGCTTGAGGGGCTCGTTTGGTCGCGCGGAGAATATGGCGTGAGCAATCGGAGTATAGGAAGACATGTAAAAATTTCCTCAGGAGAGGAAGCGTTGCTTCTTGTGCTACCCTTGGGAACTCAAGTCGCGCTGAAGACCTCCCCTTAAGTCCTTAAAAATTTCTTTGAGCTGGACAAGCGTGTCTTTTGGATCCTGTACAAGCACGCGCGAGCCGCCTATTAACTCAGCAATACCAATTTCCCGCGGATACCGAGGTATGATATGCAGGTGAAGGTGCTCAATGCTCGCCCCCGCGGATAAGCCCATGTTGTAGCCGATGTTATAGGCTGAAGGTTTGCCGTATCGATCGATTGCGTCGAGACAGAGAGGGAGGAGTTCGTCGAGCTCGGTTTTTTCTTCGCTCGTGTATGCCCTGATGTCGGTGATATGCCGCTTTGGAAAAACGAGAAGGTGGCCTGGATTATAGGGATAGAGGTTGATTGAGACAATAAAGCGTTCGCTTTCGTAGACGATGAGCTTATCGACCTCCGGGGAATTATCTTTCACGAGGCACAGTATGCATCCTGAAGGCCTCTTTCCTTTGAGGTATGCAATTTTATTGAAACTGAAGAGATATTCCATTATAGCATTCATGATATACTGGTACGATGGAAAACGAAAGCGGCGAAAAGAGAAACCTCTCTTCTGAGAAAAAATTAGCAAGCATTCAGAATGTTGCTGAAATAGGTGTTTTTATCTGCTGGCTCGTGGCAACCACGCTTCTGATACTACTCGGTTCGGCGGTGTGCAGGAAAATTTTTAATATAACCTCTATCAGCCTTCTTGGAGTCAGTCTTTTCAACATGATGACGATGATCGGCTTATCGGCCACGAAGCAAGGACGGTTTTCGATTCCCCGGCTCATTCTCAGAATAGCGCTGGCTGCGCTTGCCGTGATAGGACTCGCATTCAGCCTCTTTGCACTAGGTTTAAAAATTCAGTAAACAACAACCGCATTTGCGCACGCGCTTTCTTGCGAATGTTGCATAAAAACCACCTAAAATGTATAGTATTGCAACACTTACAGGTATTTTACACAGCACGGAGGAGTAGAAATGACTGTTCGAGTACGATATGCCCCGTCGCCCACGGGGAACCAGCATATAGGTGGAGTAAGAACCGCACTCATCAACTATCTCTTTGCCAAATCGCAGGGAGGCAAGTTTATTCTCAGGCTCGAGGATACCGACCGCACGCGCTACGCCCCCGAATATGTGCAAAATCTCTACGATACCTTCGCATGGCTCGGCTTTTATTGGGACGAGGGTCCCGATGTTGGAGGACCTTCGGCGCCTTATGTTCAATCCGAGCGTTTTGATCTCTATAAGAAATACGCCGAGGACCTTGTGAAGATGGACAAGGCTTACTACTGTTTCTGCGACGCAGAGCGCATCGAGAAGCTTCGCCAGGAGCAGATTGCTGAAAAGAAAAACGAGATCGGCTACGACCGCCACTGTCGATACCTCTCAGAAGAGGAACGCGCGCGGAATCTCGCTGAGGGAAAAGCCTATGTGATCCGCCTGAAAATCCCCCTCGAGGGTGTAACGACCTTCCACGATCATCTCCTCGGTTGGATCGAGTGGAAGAATGAGGACATCAGTCCGGACCCCATCCTACTCAAGTCGGATGGTTTTCCCACATACCACCTCGCAAATGTGATCGATGACCATCTTATGAACATTACCCATGTAATGCGCGCGCAGGAGTGGATCCCTTCGGCACCGCTGCATAAAATTATGTACGATGCCTTTGGCTGGGAGATGCCAGAGCTTTGCCACCTTCCCATGGTGCTCGGACAGGATGGCCACAAGCTCTCGAAGCGACATGGAGCCACCGCCGTCAATGAGTTCAGAAAATTGGGATACCTGCCCGAGGCGCTCATTAATTACATCGCGTTACTGGGCTGCTCCTACGAGGATGGCAGGGATATCTACAGCCTTGAGGAACTCGTCTCTCTCTTTAAACTCGAGAAGCTCAATAAATCGCCCGCGGTATTTGATTATCAGAAACTCGAGTGGTTCAACGGCCAGTATATACGTCAGAAGAGCGACGAGGAACTTGCAGGCCTTCTGCGTCCTTACCTCATCGAGGCGGGTATTCGAGCAGTCGATGACCCGAAGGCCGACCGCATTGAACTTGCGGCTATGCCACTCATCAAGGAACGGCTGAAATTTTTGAGTGATGCGCCTCCTATGATGGCCTACCTTTATGGCCGCCTCGAGTTACCTGCGGCTGAGACCTTCATCCCAAAAAAGGCCGACGTTTCCGCCACGGTTTCGCTCCTCGGTGAGTGTGCGGCGCTCCTCTCAAAATATGGTCTGGAAGACATCCCCTTCGTTGAGGATCGCTTCCGCGCGCGTGCAGCCGAGATCGGCAAGAAGCTTGGAGACCTCCTCATGCCGCTCCGCGTCGCAATAACGTACACGAGAGTAAGCCCGCCGCTCTTCGAGTCCATGAAAATCCTCGGACTCGAGGAGAGTCTCGCACGGATCGACGCGGCGATTCTCCATCTACGGGGAGCTTGACCCTGCTATTCATTGTAGGCAATATTCTGCGTACCGCGCCTCTGAAGCGCGGCAAGGAGAAAAAACATGTCTGATTCAAGCGAAAAAACCGAGCATTTCGATTTTATTCGCGAAGCGGTCGCTGAGGATTTGCGCAGCGGACGATTTTCACAAGTGCACACCAGATTTCCACCCGAACCGAATGGCTGGCTCCACATTGGTCACGCAAAGGCGCTCTTTGTCGATTTTGGCATCGCCCAGGACTTCGGCGGTGTCTGCAATCTTCGCTTCGACGATACTAATCCCGAAAAAGAAGATATGGAGTACGTTGAAGCGATTCAGCGCGACATCAAGTGGCTCGGCTTCGACTGGGGAGACAGGCTCTTCTTTGCCTCAGATTACTATGAGCTGCTCTATAGCCTTGCACAGAAATTGATCCGCAAGGGTTTGGCCTATGTCGACGACCTCGACGACGAACAAATTAAGGAATATCGCGGCACCAATGTGCCCGACAAAAACAATATCACGTATACCCCCCCTGGGAAGAACAGCCCATACCGCGACAGGTCTGTGGAGGAGAATCTCGATCTTTTCGCGAGAATGCGCGCAGGGGAGTTTCCCGATGGGGCGAAGACGCTCCGGGCGAAGATCGATATGGCGCACCCGAACCTCCTTATGCGCGACCCGGTGATGTACCGCATACGTCGCGTACCTCATTATCGAACCGGCAACACTTGGTGCATATACCCAATGTACGACTTTGCGCACCCACTCTCGGATGCCATTGAAGGGATCACCCATTCGCTCTGCTCACTGGAGTACGAAATTCATCGACCGCTCTACGATTGGTTCAATCAAAACTGCGATATGTTTCCGAGCCGACAGATCGAATTCGCGCGGCTTAACATCTCGCACACGGTGCTCTCGAAGCGCTGGCTCCTTCAACTTGTACTCGAGAAGAAGGTTTCAGGATGGGATGATCCGCGTATGCCTACTATCGCGGGCATGCGGAGAAGAGGGTATCCTGCGGCAGGCATCCTCGATTTCTTGGGACGTATCGGCATCGCAAAAACCGACTCGATGGTTGATATCCAGCTTCTCGAGCACTGTATCCGCGAAGAGCTCAATAAGCGAGCGATGCGTCTTATGGCAGTGCTCAATCCTGTCAAACTTGTCATCGAAAACTGGCCTAAAGGTCAGGTCGAATGGCTCGAAGCGGTCAACAACCCCGAGGATCCCAGCGCCGGTACGCGTAAGATTCCCTTTAGTGGAGAACTCTACATCGATCGCGAAGACTTCCGCGAAGTGCCGCCGCCCAAATATTATAGGCTTTTCCCAGGCAATCAGGTGCGCCTGCGCTACGGCTACATCGTAACCTGTACCGGTTTCGAAAAAGATCCCGCACACGGAGATATATCAGTCATCACCTGCACCTACGACCCTGCCACCCGTGGAGGCGACGCGCCCGACAACCGCAAAGTAAAGGGCACAATTCACTGGGTCTCCGCCGAGCACGCCCTTCCCTTTGAAGCACGGCTCTACGATTACCTTTTTGAACCCGAGCGCCCCATGGAAGTGCCAGAGGGCAAAACATTCCTCGACAATCTCGCGCCCAATTCGCTCATTATCGAGCGCCGCGCTGTCGCGGAACCAGCCACTCGCGAGATATCCGTTGGCCAGACCGTGCAGTTCGAGCGGGTGGGATATTTTTGCAAGGATCCCGATTCCAGCGCGGCAATGGCTGTTTTTAATAGAACTGTATCTTTGAAGGACAGCTGGACTAAAATTGAAAAGAAACAGCAAGAGATTGTGCATTGAGTGTGAAGGAGATCAGTGATATGGCAGATACAGCGTTGACAATGGACAAGATCGTCTCACTCGCGAAGCGACGCGGGTTTGTGTTCCAATCGTCCGAAATATACGGCGGGCTGTCCGGCGCCTGGGACTACGGCCCCCAGGGCATTGAGCTGAAGAATCGCATCGCGCGGTTCTGGTGGAAGGAGATGACCCAGTTGCACGACAATATTGTCGGCATCGATGCCGCGATTCTCATGCACCCAAAAGTGTGGCACGCCTCGGGCCATGTCGAGAATTTCACCGACCCCCTTGTTGACTGCAAGAAGTGTAAGGCACGTTTCAGAGCCGACCAAATTCCACCCGAGAACCTCGCCCAGAAGAAATGCCCCGACTGCGGCGGCGAGCTCACCGACACGCGCAAATTCAACCTCATGTTCAAGACAACTCTCGGTCCTGTTGAGGACGAGTCGGGCACCGTCTATCTACGTCCCGAAACCGCTCAGGGTATCTATGTTAACTTCAAAAATGTGCTTCAATCGAACCGTATGAAGATTCCCTTTGGTATCGCGCAGATCGGCAAGGCGTTCAGGAATGAGATCGTCACCAAAAACTTCATCTTCCGAACCTGCGAGTTCGAGCAGATGGAGATGCAATACTTCGTGAAGCCGGGTAGCGATGTCGAGTGGTTCGAGTACTGGAGGGAACAGCGCTGGAACTACTACAAAAAACTCGGTGTCGATATGTCGAAACTCCGCTGGCACCAACACGGGCCGGACGAGCTCGCGCACTATGCGAAAGATGCTTACGATATCGAGTACGAGTTCCCAATGGGCTTCAAGGAACTCGAGGGCGTCCACAACCGTTCGGACTTCGATTTGACTCGTCACCAACAGTTCTCAGGAAAGGACCTACAGTACATCGATCAGGATAATGGTAACGAGCGTTACATCCCCTTCATTATTGAGACAAGCGCCGGCCTGACCCGACAGCTTCTTATGCTGCTCTGCGACGCCTACGAAGAGCAGAAGGTGGCCGACAAGGGCAATGATGACGACTGGCGGACCGTGCTGCATTTCCACCCGGAAGTAGCGCCGGTCACGGTCGCGGTGCTTCCTCTTATGAAGAAGGACGGCCTCGCGGAGCTTGCACAGGAGATTCGCACTGAGCTTAAAGAAGATTTTGTTACCGACTACGATCAGTCAGGCGCCATCGGCCGCCGCTACCGCCGCCAGGACGAAATCGGAACGCCTTTCTGCGTTACAGTGGATTATCAATCGAAAGAAGATGGAACAGTCACACTTCGCGACCGCGACAGCATGCTGCAGGAGCGCCTACCGAGGAATAGAGTTTCAGAGTATGTGCGCCAGAAAATAAAAACCTACAAAAGAGCCGATCGTACGTAGCGCGACCACATTGCAGGCCCTTCAATATCAATGCGATCGCCGGCCCCGATTGACAGGCAACTATAAAATAAGAAGGCACCCTCATGGGTGCCCTCTTATTTTTTGGACCTGTGTGTTCAAGCTGATTCTTATTACAGAGCCTTCAATACCATTGCGGTACGCCTTGTGTCCACTTACGCGAAGCGGTCGCGAAGCACATTGGCGGCGGATTCGAGACTTATTTCCCTAGTATGGCATCTTTGCAGGGCTTCGCGACAGTGATCTTGATCACGTTGCGCGCGGGAATAGTGATTTGCTGGCCGGTTGCGGGATTGCGGCCGACTTTGGCTTTTCTGTGGACAATTTTCATAATGGCGATGCCGGGAAGCGTAAATTTTTTATTTTTCTTCGCTTCCGCATAGGCGAGCTTCGAGAGCTCATCGAGAACCAGACCAACATCCTTCTTGGTGAAACCCGTGTTTTTTGCAAGCGCATTGATAATCTCAACCTTTGTGAGTGGTTTTCCAGTCGACGGCATATTTTTTTCTCCTGTTCCAAGAGATTGCGGCGCTTATAAGTATGGGCCGCAGTCAAAATGTCGATAGACACCCTGACACTTTTATTTTACCACAATTGTGGAGCTTGTCCATATTTTACTATTGAAATATTTAATCAAATCAGTGTTTTAGGGTTGGATAAAGGAAAATCAAAGCCAAAAAACGCGATAGACTTGAGTAAGCCTGAAAATCAATCTATACTTTCGGAAATTTTAAGGGGATAGGTATGAATAAAGCGCTCGCAATATTGCAGGAACGTGGTTTCGTTCAACAGTGTACCGACATTGAACAACTTTCCAAGATAATGGATGAAGGTCCCATTACCTTTTACATCGGTGTCGACCCCACAGGTCCCTCGCTCCACATCGGTCACATGGTACCTTTCTTTGCATTGCGCCACCTCAGGGACGCCGGGCATAAGGGTATCGCACTCCTCGGAGGAGGAACCGCGCGCATTGGAGATCCTTCCGGCAAAAGCGAAATGCGCAAGCTCATCTCCTATGAGGATATCGATGCGAACACTGAGCGCTTCATAAGGCAGCTAGACCGGTTCGTGGGATTCGACAATATCCATACCATTGCGGCCAACAATAAAGATTGGCTTGCCAATCTCAACTACATCGAGTTTCTCCGCGATATTGGCCGTCACTTTTCAGTAAACCGAATGCTCTCTTTCGAAGCCTATAAAATTCGCTTGGAGGCAGGGCTCTCCTTCATCGAGTTCAACTATCAGCTGCTCCAAAGCTACGATTTCCTCCAGCTCTACAAGCGCTATAATTGTAGGCTTCAGATCGGTGGCGACGATCAGTGGGGTAATATCGTGGCTGGCATCGAGCTCATTCGGCGCGTCGAAGGCGTGGAGTGCTTTGGACTCACTTTTCCCCTGGTTATGACCAGCGATGGTAAGAAGATGGGCAAGACAGAGAAGGGTGCGCTTTACCTTGATCCCGCAATGACGAGCCCCTACGAGTTTTTTCAGTATTTCAGGAACGTCTCCGATGCCGATGTCGAAAAATTCCTCCTCATGTTCACTTTTCTGCCTACCGAAGAATGCAGGAAACTTGGAGCGCTGCACGATGCCGAACTCAACAGTGCGAAAGAACGGCTTGCGTGGGAAGTTACCGCCCTCATTCACGGAAATAAAGAGGCGGACAAAGCCCTCGCGGCGGCGCGCGCGGCGTTTAGTGGCGGAGGGGATGCATCGCAGCTTCCAACTACGGAAATTTCAAAAGCAAGGTTCGAGGAAGGCATTGGCGCGCTCGACCTCTTTGTTGAGGCAGGGCTGGCATCCTCCAAGAGCGACGCGCGCAGGCTTGTTCAGCAGGGCGGCGCATCGATCAATGGTATAAAGATTGAGAGCGAAAAGGAAACAATAGGCTTCGCGCAACTCGTGGATGGCGCTATGATGTTACGCGCGGGGAAGAAGCGCGTCGCACGTATTATAGTCAAGGCGTAGGGTTTACGCTTGCCCTCGTTGAGAGATTTTAAGCGATTTCGAGTGCGACTCTTATCATCGGCTCAAGCGAATTTTGACGAGCTTCCGCGCTCATCTCTCGACGTGTGATATTTGAGTCTGAGCATGTTAAGAGGGTGAGCGCTTTTTTCTGCGCCCACGCGGCATTGCAGTATAACGCGTAGCACTCCATGTCCGTAGCCATACAGCCCATCCGTCCCCAACGCTGCCAACCTTCTTCCGGAGGAAGTGCGGAGTACAGGGAGAAGATGTCCGAGGAGAACACGGGGCCTACATGGAAAGAAAGCTTCTGCGCTCTCGCGACTCGCACAGCTTCTTCGAGAAGCTCGTAGGTGGCGGTAGGAGAGAAGGTCCCATTCAATTTATACTGGTGCGCGTAGTTTGAGTCGGTGGAAGCGGTCATCGCAATCACAAGATCGCCGACTTCGACATCCGGCGCTAAACCTCCGCAGGTCCCGATTCGGATGATTTTTTCCACATCGAAGAAGGAATAAAGCTCGTAGGAGTATATACCTATAGAAGGAGCGCCCATACCCGAGCCCATCACGCTCACGCGCTTGCCCTTGTAGTTGCCCGTATACCCGAACATATTGCGGATCGCGTTGAATTGCTTCACGTCGGTGAGCATGGTCTGAGCGATTCTCTCTGCGCGGAGTGGATCGCCTGGCATAAGGACGGTAGGCGCGATATCGCCCGATTTTGCGCTATTGTGGGGTGTTCCCTCACGATAGCGTGCAACCTCTTTTGTACGAATTTCATGAATGCTCATTCTCAATTCTCCTCGTGAGAGTATATGTAGCCTTGGGTGCGCGAAGAGTCAATGGTCGATAGTTGCTTTGGAGCCGGTTCACCGCATACTATCGCGGTGAGCAGGTTGTGGGAAATGGCAGACTTATATTTGGCGATCGCGGATATTCACAGCAACACGGAGATGCTCACCAACATTCTTACTGAGCACGCTCACAAAGGCTTGAAAGCAATTTTTGCGGCAGGGGACATCACCAATTTTGGGCAGGAGGGTGAAGCGCGGAGGCTTCTTTCGGTGTTTAGACAATTCGCCCCCGAGCTGCCTCTCTACTTTGTCGCGGGGAACTGCGATACTCGAAGGGCACGAGATGAATTTGAGGCGCAGCCTGGGTATCTCGAACGGCGCAGCGCCGAGCTCACTCTAAGCGACGATACTGAGATGCGGGCGATCGGCGCGGGAGGCGGCCTCCATCATACGGGAATGACGCCATTCGAGCTCAAAGAGCGCGATCTCGAATCGAATCTTGAGGCGGCGTACGCGTTATGCCAGCCCGACGAAACGAAAAATCTCATCGTGTTGACCCATACACCGCCGCGTGACACTTTTGCAGATCAACGCGCATCGCGCCACCTCGGCAGCAGCGCGTTCGAAGCATTCCTCTACGAACACAAGCCGCTCCTATGGATCTGCGGCCACATTCACGAGGGACGCGGCGCGCGTTACGAGGGTTCAACACTTCTCGTGAATCCGGGCCCGGCAATGCAAGGCTGCTATAGCCTTATTGCCATCGAGCATACCGCTGGGGGATTTCGCGCCGTGGTTGATCTCCGCAAGCTGTGAAGGATCATCGCCCCGAAGGACTATACAGAAACTTGAAATAATCCATACTCGTAGAAAATGTCTTATTGAAGGCTGGCATGGTATTGCGGTACGACTCGATTGCCTTCCAGAATTCAAAAAAGGAAGGATCTCGACCATAAGAATCCGCATAAATCTTTGAGGCTTCTGCATCTGCCTTACCCTTTATCGATTCTCCGGATGCATACGCGGAGGAGAGGAGGGTTCTCTTCTCGTTCTCGAGCTTGCCGAGCCACTCTGCCTTTTTGCCCTCGCCATAGGCTCTGAATGCCTGCGCGATCTGATTTCTCTCTTTGATCATCCGCTGATAGACACTCTCGGTGAGTTCATCTGAATACTTGATTTGTCGAGGTAAAATGTCGACGACCTCAATTCCAAAACTCGGAACTATGTTCGAAACAAGTGCTTTCATTTCATCGGCGAGCACGCGCCTTCCCTTATTAATTTTTTCGTACTGCGTCGGCGTGATAGCGAGCTCCTGTAGCGCGCTGCTATTTTCGACTTCGCCTGTCTGGAAAGTTTCGACCTTGTCGGAGTTTAAGATTTCGTCGCTTGAGCGCACAGCCTCTCTCAGATAATTCGACGACACGACTGTTCTCACCGCGGAATCGATCACATCGCTGAGTTTCCCGTACGCGCCTTCCAGGGTGTTCACCGATTCATAAAATTTTATGGGATCCGTAATTTTCCAGCGAGCCGTGGTGTCGACATAGATAAATTGATTTTCCTTCGTGGGGATGCGTTTGGGTTCTCCATCCCAAGACATGAGCTTTTTCGGGTATTTCATTATTATGTCGACAAAAGGGCTTCGCCACTTAAGGCCGGCGACGGTGTGCACTGCGACGATTTTCCCCAACCTCACCACGACAGCCTGTTCACCTTCCTGTACCACAAAGAGCGGCCCAAAAATGATAATAAATAGCGCCGCAATCACAGCAAGCGCCAAAATTAAAATAGGTAGTTTTTTCATTTTGAAGCCTCCCCTAAAGTCGAAGGCGCCGCGAGATTCTTTATGGGCAGAATATTTTGCAGCGATTTGTCGATGAGATCGATGTTTCTCTGGTCCTTGAATATCTCTTCCATCATTTCATAGTAGAGGCGTTTTTTTGTCACATCTGGCGCTTTGCGATATTCATCGTAGACTGCGTTGAACCGCGAAACATCCCCCTTCGCCACATTGACGCGCTCCGAGGCGTATCCCTGGGCGATCTCCACAATCTGATCGGCCTGTCCCTGCACTTTCGGGATCTCGGCATTATATGCCTCTCTCCCTTCGTTGATGAGGCGGTTCATATCCTGTATAGCTTTGTTTACATCCTCGAATGCAGCCTGCACACCCTCCGGCGGCACAATATTCTGCAACTGAACCTGAGTTACCACGATTCCGAGACCATACTTCGAGAAAAGCTGGTTCATGAGCTGAATCGCTTCGTCCTGGATGTTCTGCCGGTCCGGCCCTATCACGCCAAGAATTGTTCGATCGCCTACAAGCATATTGAGCACGGATTGCGAAGTGTCGCGTATTGTCTTTTCGCGGTCTGTCACATTAAAGAGCCACGCCTCAGGATTCTCTATCCTGTACTGAATGATCCACTCGACATCGACAATATTAAGATCGCCCGTGAGCATGGTCGATTCATCTGGAAATTTCTCGCTCGAATACTGCGAGACAACACCCGATTTGATCGTTCGAAAACCAAATGTTTCAGTTTGGATTACCTGAGTTTTTACGAGGTACGCTCGCTGAATGCCGAAAGGTAGCTTGTAGTGTAAGCCCGCCCCGACAGTTTTCGTGAATTTGCCAAAGGTCGTGATCACCGCCTTCTCTGTCTGATCGACAATGACGAAACTCGTCAACAGAAAGATAATCGCCGCCATCCCCAGCAAGGCCAACAGGATAATGGGCCACTTTATGGATAACTTGAGCGGTTTTTTAACTATTGAGGCCGCCATGCTTTCCCTCCTTCCCGCAAGAACGGGATCTCAACTTTATATCAAATCTTCAATAATCTTCAGGATACACTGATCAAGGTATGAAACACCAGATGAAGCGCGCGCTTCGTCGATACACGCGTTTCGAAGGCTCTTGGACTCCATGATTTTTTGGGCATGCCTGCTAAAGTCAAGCGGAAGCGGATCAGACAGGATGCGCGGCGTCTCAAAATCAAGAAATTTAGGGAACACGAGTGTGTGGGCATGCAAAAAATAGCCATCCTGATTCAAACGCTCGTAGTTTCCGTACTTTGCATCGCCCTTGAGAGGGTGACCATGTACGGAGAGCTGTGCGCGTATCTGATGAGTGAGTCCGGTGAAGAGCTCGATGAGCGCAAGAGTCGTTTCATCCTTCACCGCGAGAGGAATGATGCGAAGTTTCCCAAGATCGCCATGCTCGGAGACAACTGTTCGTCGCTGGCGTTGATCGCGATTTAGCCTGTTTTCGAGAATGATAGGGGCATCAATTCCGCCCTGCACGATCGCGATGTAAAATTTGCGGATGTGGTGCGCGGAAAACTCCGATGTAAATGCTTCAGCACCAACCAGCGATTTGGAAAACATTACAATTCCGGATGTATTCCTGTCGAGGCGGTGGAGCGGACCTGGAATAAACGATGCGGACGGCGGCAGTCGATCGCGCAGATAGTGTCGCACAAAAGCCTCAAGACTCGTATTCCCATCGTGGGTGAGCATCCCACGGGGTTTGTGCAGAGCCAGGAGCTGATCATTTTCCCACACTATGCACGGCTGATCGGGAAGCCTCGCCAAGACTGCTTCATCAAAGACGGGTAGCTGATCGATTCGGCGAGAAGCTCGTTCAGCGATCAGATCGTGCGGCAGCAAAAGGTTCATGATGTCACCAGCTTTTACGCGCTCATCCCCGCTGATAACACGCGCTCCGACTCGCACGCATTTTTGCCTGAAGAGACGGTAAATCGTGGAAAGGGGAACAGATTTCAAAGCTTTTCGTACCACGCGATCCGCGCGGCGTCCATCGTCATCTCTCCCAAGCTCTATCCTGATTGATTCCTGCACCTGCTTACCTTAGTGTGGAAGATGGATGGAGTCAACGCAAGAGATTCTCTTCTGCTCTGGCTTGACAGAGAGAGACGCTTTTCGCACACTTGAAACGATCATGCCGAACAAAAGCTTTCTATCGCTTTTCTCCAACCCTATATTTATCTCGGGTGCGATGAGCCTCATAATCGCCCAAATTCTCAAGGCGATACTTACACTGATCAAACGAAAGAAGTTTCAGGCAAAAGAGATCGCCTTCATCATGTTATGGAAAACCGGGGGAATGCCTTCAAGCCATTCCGCACTGGTCGCCGCGCTTACCTCCTCAATCGCCATAGTTGAGGGTTTCAATTCTCTCTTTGTACTCTCGCTCTTTTTAGGGCTCGTCGTGATCCGCGATGCGCTGGGAGTGAGAAGATCGGCAGGTTTGCAATCGAGGGCGCTTAATGTGCTTGGGAAACAAGTCTCCGAACATTTCAATATCCATTTTACGCCCGTAAAAGAAATCCATGGCCACAAGTGGCAGGAGGTGGTCGTGGGAGTGATCTTGGGGCTCTTCGTCTCATTTCTTACCTGTTGGTCGCTCATTTTTAAGGTGTAGGCACTTCAACGCCTCAAGGCGATCGTGTAGTATTGCTACATTGCGAATTTTAACCTAGGAGCTGTTCAGTCAATGCAGAGCTACAGGGTAGTCATTGGAATGCACAATGATCTTTCATACGGCTCATCGGACGCGCTGTATGAGCAAGTATATCAAGGTGCATGGCGCCCCTTCCTCTCTGGGCTCTACAAATTCGCATCAATAAAATCGGTTGTCCACTTCTCAGGTGCGATTTTCTCCTGGCTCGAAGAACATCATCCTGAATACATGTACCTCCTTACCGAGATGGTGCGCAAAGGGCAGGTTGAACTGCTGGGTGGCGGTTTTTACAATCCACTCGCGGGGCTCGTGAGCGCTCAGGACATGACCGGCCAGGTAGAGGCGCTAAGCGCCTTTATTAGAAAAACAATAGGCAAACGGCCCATGGGCGCGTGGCTTTACGAATATACTTGGACGTCCTCCCTACCGGCTGTGCTACAGAATTCAAAAATACAGTACACACTGCTTCCGGCGCGCTGCCTTCTGGAAACCCAACCAGAACATAGCGCTTGTGCTCCTGTCATTTCAGAAGATCATCGAAAGATGGTCACTATTTTCCCGACTTTCGATTCAACGACCGAGGATCATTCCTTCCAGCCATTCGAAACTACGTTGCTTAAACTTCAGGATATCTATAAGAATTGCGGAACATTTGTCATGATGGCCGATGGATGCGACATCGCGCTCAGCTGGCAGGCGAGCGGCTACGAATCACCAGACCTGCTCTTCGAGAGAACCTTCGCGTGGTTTCAAAAGAACTGTCTTGAGTACGACACTGCCACAACCGCGCAACTCTTCCGATCGACGAAAGCTTCGAGGACTGCGTATTTTGCGCAATGCTGCTCGGAACGATTCAGGAAATACTGCGAAAACAACGCGGCGCGCGATTTTGTTAAAAATCTTGAGAATTATCAATATGTGAAGCAGGCGGTTCTCGATCACCCCCTTGCGCATGCGCTCTACCAGAAACTCAACTTTGTATCGGCGATGATAGGTCTCTTCAGAGGCGACAAGTCACGGAAAAAAGCGTCGCTCGACGACATCTGGAGGGCGCAGTGTGGCAATCTTTTCTGGGAAAGCCCTGATGGAGGAATTCTTCTCCCCGAATCGAGAATGGCCGCATATGCCTCGCTGATCGACGCCGAAAAGACTATTCGGCAGAATCGTTTCCACCATTTTCTCTCGGTCGACGACCTCAACTTCGATGGGGTAAAGGAAGTAATCTTCCAGTCCGCCTTCTATACCTGTTACCTCCACTCACAGACGGCATCGGTGAGTGAATTTGATTCAATTCGAACAAGCAAGAATTACTCCTGCGGATGGAACGCCTCGGAGCGTGCGACGGGGATGTTTAGAGATTACATCTGCGAGAATCCCCGCTTTTTGACCGATGGGATTCCCGTATCAGACCGCTGGAATATCATCGAAAATATTCGCGAAGCAAACAGCGTCACCTTTGGGTACGATTTCAGCGCCCGTGTGGCTGGAAAATCGCTCCTTGTGGTGTGCCGAAAGGCATACAAATTCGAAAATGACTTTTTCAGCATCGAGTACGAGATCGAAAACAAGAGCCAAAACGAAGCCTCTTTCTGTTATTATGCAGCGCTGGAACCCATCGCCTCCGCGCACATTGAAAGAAATAGAATGGCAGTGTTGCACCATCGAGACAGCGAGCTTGTGGATATTAGAAGTGATTTCTTTATACCCTCGATCGATGGGATAGAACTCTCAGATCCGAGCTCCGCGGAGAAGCTTACAATTCGATCAGATACACCTTGCTTCGCTTCAGGACACCCCAACTTCATCGAAAGGACGGAGAGAACGTCCGTAGTGGACGGAGACACATTTGCCACGCAAGCACTCTTTGAGGGGATTTCCGTGCGCATTGGATGGGAACTTGCGCTGCCTCCTGAGGGAGCCGTGCTGTTTTCACTCTCGGTACGCCTTGAACATTGATCATGGACACCGAGACAAAAGGCAGGACATCGCGCGACAACAAGGGCTTGTGATATCATTATAAACTTATTTACAATTGAGGCGGTATGGATACAGCGCAATTTCCGACAACGATAGAAGGTCTTTCGATCCACCTCGTGGGCGCTAAGGGCACAGGCATGACCGCACTTGCTGAAATCCTTCACAGCAAGGGCGCCAAACTCACTGGAAGCGATGTGCCCGATGTATTTTATACAGACAGCATCCTGCACTCTCTTGGTATTCAGATTTTTGAGAATTTTGACGCAGGGCATGTTACGCCGAACATTGACCTTGTCATTCACTCCGCTGCGTACTCCCGAGAGACAAATCCAGAATTAAGGGAGGCACGAGTTCAAAATATTCCGATTTTCAATTACCCCGAAGCGCTGGGTGCGCTCTCCCTACACAGTCGCTCGGCGGGGATCGCTGGTGTGCACGGGAAAACAACAACCACGGCGATGGCGGGCATTCTCATCAAGGCGCTCTCGATTCCCGCGTCGGTGCTCGCGGGATCGGCGATCGCGAATTTCAATGGACGTTGCACGCTCATCGCGGGCGATAGATATTTCGTCGCCGAAACCTGCGAGTACCGCAAGCATTTTCTCAACTTCAAACCTAGGTGGATCGTACTCACTTCGGTTGAGAGCGATCATCAAGATTTCTTCCCCACCTATGAGAGCATCCGCGATGCCTTCGTAGAGTACACGATGAGTCTCCCACCCGGCGGAACCCTCATATTCTGCGCGGACCAGAAGGGCGCAACCGAAGTGGCAGACATTGTCCTACAAAATCGACATGACCTAAATTTTGTAGAGTATGGTTTTTCCGCGCGCGGAAGATACAAGATACGCGAGTATAAAACCTCGGAGGGCGAGAATGCCTTCAAAGTGGGTGACACGCTTGTGGCGCTCACGCTGCATGTACCAGGACGGCATCTTGTCCTCGATGCGGTCGCGGCGATCGCGCTTGTCGAGTCGCTGTATCGCGATCAATGCGGAGCTGATTTTGGAAAAGCGGAGTGGGGCGCCGTCGCCCAGGCGCTCTCGCAATTCAGAGGATCAAAGAGACGCAGCGAAATTGTGGGCGAATTCTCGGGTGTCCTCATCATTGATGACTACGGGCATCATCCAACCGCGATCCAGACCACGATCGATGGAATAAAGAAATTCTGGCCGCACAGAAGACTCATTATCGATTTTATGTCGCACACTTACACGAGAACAATCGCCCTTCAAGATGATTTTATCTCCTCTTTGGATGTTGCAGATGCTGTCGTGCTGCATAAAATTTACGCCTCCGCGCGCGAAGTACCCATGCCTGGATTCAACGGCCTTACGCTCTTCGATAAGCTCCGCGCGCGACGATCTGAGGTACCCGCGTTCAATCTCGATGCATGGAGAGAGGAGCAGGAGCTTCCGCGTGAAACTGCGCATTTTATCGCCTACAGCGAAGAGCCGCTTGATGCGCTGAAATTTCTGCAAGGCATTCTGCGTCCTGGCGACATTATGCTCACGATGGGCGCTGGCGACAACTGGAAGCTTGGGCGAGCCCTTGCCGACGCGTTGCGGGACTGCGACCACAATCACCCCGATGGAGAATATCAACAATGAAAAGTATGACTGGGTTTACGCATCATGCACTCTCGGGAAACCGGCTGCAGGGGACAATTACCCTCAAATCATACAACAATCGCTTTCTGGATATCGCTATATCCCTTCCCCCCTCGATCTCGGGTATCGAACCACGTGTGAGGGATTTCCTTGGCTCGAGGATTTCGCGGGGCAAAATTGAGTGTACAATCCATGTGAGAAAGATCGAGGCCTCGCTCGACGACATCGTGTTTCATGCCCAATTAGCCCAGGTATTAGCCGGACAGCTGCGCGGACTCGCCCGCGAATGCGGAATTGACGAAAAACTCAGTCTCGATACCATTACCCGCTTTCCAGGCATCATTGAGATGAACTCCGAAAACGATGAACTCTCGGTGTGGGAATCCATTATGCCCTCTCTAGAAGAGGCGTGGCGCGAATTCGAAGAGAGCCGGCTTAGAGAGGGGCTCGCCACACAGTCAAACATCATGCGCGAAATGGAAAGGCTCAAATCCAAACTCTCAGAGATCGAGACACAAGCTGATGCTCTAGAGAAAATCGTTTCCGATCAGATTACAACGCGCTTTAAAGATCTGCTGGCGGAGAATTACGACCAGGGACGCGTGCTACAGGAAGTTGCGGTGCAGCTCGTGCGCCTCACAATCAATGAGGAGATCGAGCGCCTCAAAGCGCATTTTTCAGCCTTTGAATCCATCGCCGCGCAGGCCACATGTGGCAAGAAACTCGATTTCCTTTGCCAGGAGATGAACCGAGAGGTCAACACCATAGGCTCCAAGAGCATGATTGTGTCCATTTCCCATGCGGTGGTGGAGATGAAGGACGCGCTCGAGAACATACGCGAACAACTTCGAAATGTGGAGTGAACTCAGATGGGAATTATTGCGATTTCTGGAAAATCTGGCTGTGGCAACACGACAGTTTTGCGGCTTGTCGCTCAAAAGCTTGGATTTTCTCCTGTAAACTACACTTTCAGAACGATGGCCAGAGATCTTGGTATACCCTTTGAGGAACTCTTGAGAAGAGCGCAAGAGAGCCTCGAGTACGATAGAAAACTTGATGAGCACCAAGCGGAGCTCGCACGCGAGGGCAACACGGTAATAGGCTCCAGGCTTGCCATATGGATGGTTCCAGAGGCAGATTTGAAGGTCTATCTGCGTGCGAGTCACGCGGTGAGGGTGGAACGGATCCACGCCCGCGAAGGCGGCGACATTGCGGTAATCGACCGCGCTACACAAGAGCGCGACGCGAAGGATCGCGAACGTTATTTAGCTCTTTACAATATCGATATCGACGACAGTTCCTGCGCGCATCTGTCCATCAATACAGAGCGATGGAATGCAGAAGAGATTGCAGAAATAATAGTATATTCATATTTAATTAGAAAATAGAAGGTATTTATGAGCAATTCTCAATTGGGACGAAAAGTTGCTTTCGTTACAGGTGCGACGAGCGGATTAGGGTATGCCATCGCGAATCGTCTCGCGAGTGAAGGTTTTATAGTGTATGGCGGCGGTCGACGGCAAGCCAACTCCTCGGACGAGGCGAGCTTCATCCATATTTCAGTCGATGTCACGAACGAGGAATCGGTACAGCGCGCGAAGGATTTTATTTTCTCTCGCGAGGATCACCTCGATCTGATCGTCTGCGCGGCGGGCAATGGAGTGAGCGGATCGATCGAAGAAACACCGATTGAGGATGCAAAAGCGCAGTTCGAAGTGAATTTTTATGGCGTGGCGCGTGCTGTCAAAGCAATGCTGCCCGCGATGCGCGCCCAGAATTCGGGCAAAATAATCATCATTGGTTCTGCGGCGGGCAAAATCGGCATGCCATTCCAGGGGTACTACTCGGCGAGCAAGTTCGCGCTCGAAGGTTTTGTCGAATCAATTCGTTACGAAGTGCGCCCCTTCGGCATCGAGGTCTGCATTGTGGAACCCGGCGACTTCAAGACTGGTTTCACTGCCGCGCGCAAGAAGATTTCCCCACAGAACAGCCCTTACCGAGAGAAGATGCTAACTGCGCTCGGAATTCAGGAACGCGATGAAATGCATGGAATAGACCCCATGGTCGCTGCAGAGCGAATCGTCAAACTTGCGGCATCGCGCAAGTTCCCTATCCGTATAAGCGTGGGGCCGCTCTTTGAGCGATTTGCGATATGGGCCAGGCGATTTCTACCTGACGCGCTGTTTGAGGTTTTCTACAGAATGAATTATAAGCTTTAGGGTCTTACCGATTTTATAATTGACGCTCTTATTTCTCCAAGGTAGTCTTGGACGACAAGGAGGCGAGGTATGCGTACCGCTAAAAATGAAATTGTGAAAAAAGTATTCGGAGCGCTCTCTGACGGGAGAGATGTATCGCTCTTCGTGTTCACCGCGGGAGAGTTCAAAGCCGCCTTTACCGATTGGGGTGCTACTTGGACAAGCCTCATCGCGCCAGACAAGTTTGGCCGCGTTAATGATTTACTGCTTGGCTTTTCGACGCTCTCAGGCTACACCACAAAACACCCGTTTTTTGGGTCGACCGTAGGTCGATTCGCCAATAGAATCGGCGGCGCGCGGTTCAGGATGGATGATAAAGAATACCAGCTCTTTGCCAACAACAATCAAAATCACCTGCATGGCGGCAAGAAGGGGTTTGATAAATATTTATGGGACTATGAGTTGTCAACAATAAACGGAAACCCCGCTGTGCGATTTTCGAGAGTTAGCCCCCATGGAGAAGAAGGATACCCCGGTACACTTAACGCTAAGGTCACGGTATCACTTTCAGATTCAGGCGCCCTGCGTCTTCACTATACCGCGCAAAGCGATGCCAAGACTCCGCTCAATTTGACCAACCACGCGTACTTCAACCTGGCCGGTGAGGGCAGCGGTTCGATTCTCGGACACACGCTCCAGCTCCACGCGAGTGCATACCTTGTCGTGGATTCCGGCCTCATACCGACTGGAGAAATCGCCTCGACAAAAGGCACTGCGTACGATTTCAGCACCACTAAAGTAATTGCGCAAGATATCGCGGAAGTGGGAGGAGGATATGATTTCTGCTATGTTATCGACAAAGCGTATCTGCCGCTCAAACCCTTCGCGATAGCCAGCGATCCAGTGAGCGGTAGAACTATGTCAGTCTCGACCACCTTGCCTGCTGTTCAATTTTATACGGGCAACAACCTCAACGGTGTCTTGGGCAAAGGGGGATCGGTCTACGATAAATATGCAGGCTTCTGCCTTGAGACACAGATGTTCCCCGATTCACCGAACAAACCAAACTTTCCATCTCCCTTCATCATGCCGGGTGAGGTGTGGGAGCACGAAACAGTATATACTTTTGGCGTATAATGAAATTATTCCACACACAGGAGTGAGAAATGCTTGAAGACCTATTAAAACCAATTCACGAGTTGAAAGACGAAATTCTTGAAATCTGGGGGCGTCTTTGACGCCCCTGCCATTCAAGCGAAGATTCAAGCCAAGGAGGAGCTGACCACCGCCGCGGATTTCTGGTCGGATCAGAATAAGGCAAAAAAAATCCTAAGCGAAATCAAGATCCTCAAAGAGCGCCTCGAATCGTGGAAGAAGCTGCACGATGACATTCTCTCTCTTCTCGAAATGTTCGAACTCGTGCGCGAGGAAGACCATCAGGACATGGAGGATGATCTTCTCGCTACGCTCAACGATATTAAGGAGCGATTTAATAAGGCGCTCGTCTACGAACTTCTTTCGGGCGAAGCTGACGCAAATGATGCGTTTTTAACGATCCACGCGGGATCGGGCGGCACGGAGGCCTGCGACTGGGCGAGCATGCTTTATCGAATGTACCTCCGTTGGGCCGAGCGGCACAATTTCAAGGTTGAGACCCTCGATTTTCTTGAGGCCGAGGGCGGGATTAAATCGGTGACAATTCAGATTTCCGGCGATTACGCGTATGGTTATCTTAAGGGCGAGACGGGCGTGCACCGGCTCGTGCGCATTTCACCCTTCGATGCGAACGCCAGAAGGCACACATCATTTGCTTCAGTGTCCGTTATGCCAGTCCTCGATGACTCTATTGAAATCGATATTCGTCCCGAGGATATTCGGATCGACACCTACCGCGCGGGTGGCGCAGGTGGTCAGAAGGTCAACAAGACCGATTCGGCCGTGCGAATTACGCATCTCGAAACCGGCATCGTGGTCACATGCCAGAACGAGCGCAGTCAGTACAAGAATAAGGATGTCGCGATGAAAATCCTCAAATCGAGGCTTTACGAGTACTATCGTGCGGAGAAAGACAAAGAGACCGCGAAATTCGCCGGAGAAAAAAAGGAAATTGCCTGGGGCTCGCAGATCCGTTCCTACGTTTTCCAGCCTTATACCATGGTGAAAGACCATAGGAATAAATTCGCGGTGGGAAATGTGCAGTCGGTTATGGATGGAGAAATCGACCCCTTCCTTGAGGCGTATCTCCACTGGCAATGGAAGGGCGGGACAGCCACAGAAGAGGAAGATGAAGAGTTATAAGCGCCTCGCGCTCCTCATAGTTCTTTTAGGGACGACATTCGCGCTTAATCCTCGGCATGCCTTCTCACAAAATACGACTGTATCCGTATCCACCACGGATAGCGCCGAGGGACTCGCGATTGTGTTTCCCCTCAGAGTAGAGGACCCTCTACAATTTCAGCGGCTTTCGGCAACTCCCGCTGAGCTCCATGTGCTGCTTGAAGTGTTTCGCGATGCGCTAAAGGCGCCTCAGAGTCTGCCGAACGGCAATCCTTTTCCGGAGGCTCAAAGCATCAGCACGCTTCTCAATGCCTCGTTTCGGAAACAGCTCCGGGCAAGCTCGATTCTCAATGTAAGCATCGATTCGCTGCAACCGCGGATTGCAGCACTCGAGAGCGTGAGCGTCGCGACACTTCTTTCGCTCAAGGAATTTTCAGGTGTAAGCGCTATTTTAATCAATTTATATGCAATAGTAGACAATAAGGTGCAATTCAGTCTTTGGATGCTGCGCAAAGATGGCCAATGGGCAGAGTATGTATCGAACAATGTCTCGATGTTTGATCTCTCCAAGTCCACGGATGACGCAGTTATCTATCTAATAAATAAGAAATTATTAAGCTCGAATGTGCTGGCGTCATCCGAGATTGGGACTACGAATGGCAATCAGGCCTTGTCGGCGCAGCTTCCGGAGATCCAGCCTTGGGGCGGTAAAAAAGAATACAAAGACGCTCTAAATGCATATACATTCGCGATTGGCGGTACGGCTGTTGGGATTTCTTTGACTTTTGTGAGCGCGGGAATCTGGCAGATGTACCGTGAGGTAGCCTACAGAAACAGCGTATTTAGCAACGCATCGACTATTTTTGGCATCGCGGCGGGAGCTTGCGCGACGGTCACTGCGACCTTTCTCACTTTCGCGGTGGTAGACGCGGTGAAGATGTTGAAATCCTCACAGTAGTATATGGTCTTATACCATTGATTGGAGAACATTGATGAAATTTTCCGAAAGAATAAAGGCACTCTTTAAACGCAACCTTCTAAGCGATGAAACCTTCGACGACCTTACTGACCTTCTCATCGAGGGTGACATCGGCGCATCGCTGGCCTTCAGCATTGCCGACGAATTAAAAACACTGTGTAAAAAAGAGCACATATCCGATACTGAAGTCGCCAAGACTCGTCTCAAAGATCTGCTGCGCCCGTACATTGTCACCAGATCGTTCGCCCTCGATTCTAAACGCCTCAACATTGTGCTTATTCTCGGCGTCAATGGCGTAGGTAAAACAACCAGTTGCGCGAAGCTCGCTCGTTGGGCACAACAATCTCAAGGGTCGAGCGCTCCAATACTTGCTGCAGGCGACACTTTTAGAGCGGCTGCCATCGATCAGCTTAAAATTCACGGAACGCGGCTCGGCGTTCGGGTGGTCGCGCAGCAGCATGGCGCAGATCCTGGTGCGGTGCTCTGGGATGCGATCGATGCCGCAAAGAGCGCGGGATCTGACCTTGTTATCGCCGATACTGCAGGCCGGATGCACACTCGCGTCGACCTCCTCAAGGAGCTGGAGAAGCTCGACAAAGTGGTGCAACAGAAAGCGGGCGAGGTGAATTATCGAAAAATCCTCGTGCTCGATGCGACTACGGGCCAAAACGCGATGCGACAGGCAGAAATATTCCACGGCGCGGTTAAAGTCGATGGTGTGATCATGACAAAGTATGACTCAGCCTCCAAAGGCGGCATGATCATTTCTATTGGCCGCCAATTCGGTCTTCCTACGCTCTTTCTTGGCACCGGCGAACACTACGAAGATTTTCAAGTCTTTGACGCGGGCCATTACCTCGAAGACTTGATAGGAATATAGACGGCACACACATGATGAACTCGAATGGGAGCAGAAAATCGCCGGGTCGCATAGCGCCTACATCCTCGAATCAGAGAGGCGGACAAACCAAACTCATGCCCCTTCTGAGCATTGCTGCGCGCTGGCTCCTTGGCCCGAGGAAGACCTCACACCGTTCAGGTATGCGCTTTGGCGCGATCGGGATCGCCGCGGGCATTGTGGCGCTGATCGTCGTGATGAGCGTCATGAATGGACTTCAGAGGCAGTACATCGATTCTCTCCTCGAAACGACGAGCTTTCATGTAAGAGTTACCGTTGATTCCTCGCACCTGGCCGCTGTAATGTACGCACTAAAATCGAATAGTCTTGTGCGCTCGGTAACACCATTTTATGAGACAAATCTCCTCGCGAATACCGAGAGCATTGGCAGGCAGGCTGTTGTCCGCGTAATGTGGATATCGCCGGGAGATGCCGCACGCGATACCGGCTTCTGTCGCGCGCTCCACATGAATCCCGCCCATGTCCAAAAAAGCCTCGAAGGCGGCATGCTGATGGGGGCAGAGGCGGCACGGGTCCTGGGAGTCGTCGATGGATCAACACTTTCGCTGCGAGGCGCTTTCGTGAGCCCTGACGAGGGCATCCAACAGTACTCGATTGAAGCTCCGGTTTCCAGTCTCTTCAAGTCTGGCTATTACGAACTTGACGCGGGACTCGCGATGCTCGACCCTGGCCGATTCGGGAAAACTGCGATATTCGCGCACGCACCCACGCTCGGTGTAAAGCTCAAAGACCCGAATAGAGCCGAGGAACTCGCGTCAGCGTTCGCCCATAAACAGGGCGTCCAGGGCGTGGAGTCGTGGAATGAGTACAACCGAAGTTTCTTCAGCGCGCTTAGAACTGAAAAAATAGTGATGTTCTTTCTTGTGAGCATTATCTTCGCAGTGGTCGCAATCAATATTCACTATTCAATGCGGCGGAACATCGCGCGAAAAGCGAGAGACCTCGCCATACTCTCGGCTTTTGGTGCGAGTAAAAGAGCAATTTCGGCCATTTTCACTTTTGAGGGTCTTCTCATAGGAGCCCTGGGAGCGCTGTTCGGAATTGGCATCGGGGTTCCTGTCGCGCGCAATGTCGATGCAATTATCAACGCGGTAATCGGTGCCTTGGAGTGGATTCTTTCACTCGTTCGGCGCTTTGGGCTCATCGCGCGCGTTCCGGATTTGCGCATTTTTTCACCCTCAGTGTTTTATATCGATGGCATTCCCTCTCACATCATGAGTTCAGACATCGCCATCATTGCAATTTTCGCGATTGTCTTTCCTGTGCTCGCAGTGCGGCTCGCGTATCGGCGATATCGAACTGCGTCCCCGCTGGAGGTTCTGCGAAGTGAATGATCCAATCATTTCATGCAAAAGCCTGACGAAAACCTTTCGTTCCGGCGCTGAAGAACTGAAAATTCTCGATGCGGTGAACTTTGAGCTTCGAAAGGGGAGCATCTGCACGGTGCTCGGTCCGAGCGGATCGGGAAAGAGCACATTTCTCGCGATTCTCGGCAGTCTCGAGCGATTCGACTCTGGAACGGTGCGCGTGTCAGGATACGATTTAGGCATGCTGCCTGAGAAATCCTTGCATATCTTCCGCAAGGAAATCATTGGATTCGTTTTTCAGTTTCATTTCTTGCTCAATGATTTCACCGCTCTCGAAAACGTGGCGCTCCCTCGATATGTCGCGGGAATTCCACGCGCCGAGGCATGGGCTTCCGCGCGAAAATTGCTCGACCTTGTAGGGCTCTCGGAGAGAGCCGCGCATTACCCCTCACAGCTCTCGGGAGGAGAACGCCAGCGTGTCGCAATCGCGAGAGCCCTTGTCAATGCGCCGGCGATCGTGCTCGCCGACGAACCCACGGGCAACCTTGATGCAGCGAGCGCGAAAGAAGTCACCGATCTCATCCGCGAGCTTCCCTCGGCGACCGGTACAACTGTGGTGCTCGTAACTCACGACGCCGAATTGGCGGCGGTGGGGAGCACTTCCTACTCACTCAAAGGCGGCGCGCTGGAATGCCTAAGGTCATGAGAACTCAGCCCATCAAGGCGCTCGCGTTCCTGGGGCTACGATTCCTCTTTGGACGGCCTCAGCATGAACCCCTCAATGATAAAAAGAATGTGCGTGGCACACACCTCCGTCACAGCCCCTTCTGGGGAGCGGTACTCGGTATAAGTATCAGTATAATTCCTCTATATATTGTGATTTTTGTCTCAAACGGTATGATTCGCGGCATTACCGACCGTTACCTCGAGACAAAGAGCGGACACTTGCAGGCAATTTTACCTTTCAATCCTTCACCGGAGCAGATTCAAAACCTCGTGCGCTCCGTCAGCACTCTTCCAGGTGTCACCTCAGCATCTTTAGAAATTGATGGGCTCGGTCTCGCCGCGTCGGGTGCGGGCTCCGTATCGGCGCAGATTCGTGGCATGGGTCAGTCGATTGTACACGATACCGGTTACATTCGTTATGTACGTGTTGACTCGGGAGTACTCTATCCGAATTCGCAGAACGAGGCAGTCCTCGGCCGGTATTTGGCGCGGGCGCTCCGGGTAGCGGTGGGCGACAGCGTGACTCTCATTACGCTACGTAACTCGAACGGCAAAACGATGCTGCCTAAAATGAGCGTGTTCCGCGTTGCGGGTATCATATCGACCGGTTACAGGGAACTTGACGCGAATTGGTTCATCATTCCGTATGAGACCGCGCTTCGCATCCTCAATTCGCACACATCGTACTCCTTCCTAGGAATAAAAATCGCGGATCCTTATGGCCCGAATCTCGACATGGTGCGTGCGAGCGCCGCCCAGGAGTTACGAGCGCTCGGGTTCTCGGCCGATGCCGATACTGCGGTGCGGACCTGGAGAACAACGGAGCAAGGACTGTTTCAGTCATTTATGAGTACACGCTCAGTGCTCATCCTCATTATGGCGCTCGCGGTGATTGTCGCAGCCATCAATCTGGCTTCGGCCCTCACCACATTCGTGCTTGAACACAGGCTCGAAATTGCCATACTTAAATCTTATGGACTCTCTCGGTCGCAGGCGGCGACGATTTTTCTCATCGGCGGCACTGCCACAGGTAGCTTAGGAATTCTCGCCGGGAGCGCTGTCGGCATCTTCATCTCAATGTCAATCAATCAAATTATTGCTAGCCTCCAATGCATCTTCGACTTGTATACACGAACTTTCACTCCCGGTGCACACTCAATCGCCCTCCTCAATCCTGACTATTACCTTGAGCACATCCCTATCAATTTTAGCTGGACCTATCCACTCATCATTGTAGGGGTGAGCGTTTTTGCGAGCGCTCTTGTGTCCATAATCCCGGCTTTAAAATCCGCGTCTATCGCGCCTTCCGAGCTCATACGCCACGAGTGAAGGATGCCGGTGGAATCGTGTTGAGAAGGGCCGTGCGAAAACGTGAATCATATGCTACAATTCATGCGTCTATCTGGATGGAGGAATAACTAGAATGGGACGACGATCAACTCGAATTGCTGATACTGATACTCTGGGTGCTGAAATTGAATCGTCACTCGCGCGATCGACTTCTGAGACCGCCGCGAAGGTGGAACACAACGATTCTGAGCCGCAGCGCGAAAAAGAAGAAAAACTCAAAGCGCTTGAAGCCGCGCGACTGCAAATTGAAAAACAGTTTGGTCAGGGTTCACTCATGAAGCTGGGTGCGCACACTATCGCGCGTGGCATCGAAGTTATCTCTTCGGGTTCTATCCTCCTCGACGAGGCGCTTGGTATAGGCGGTTATCCCCGGGGTAGAATCATCGAAATCTATGGCCCGGAATCTTCAGGAAAGACCACGCTTGCCCTCCATGCCATCGCCGAAGCCCAGAAAAAAGGTGGCATCGCGGCTTTCATCGACGCCGAGCACGCCCTCGACCCCGTGTATGCACGAAACCTCGGCGTGGACATCAATGAGCTCTACATCTCACAACCAGATAACGGCGAGCAAGCCCTCGATATCGCTGAATCGCTCATTAGATCGGGAGCAGTCGACATTATCGTCATCGACTCCGTCGCGGCGCTGACCCCTCAGGCCGAAATTGAGGGTGAAATGGGCGACTCCCACGTCGGCCTTCAGGCTCGCCTTATGAGTCAGGCGCTTAGAAAACTCGCCGGAAGCCTCTCCAAGAGCAAAACGATACTCATTTTCATCAATCAGATTCGTATGAAAATCGGCGTGATGTTCGGTAATCCCGAAACCACCACGGGCGGTAATGCGCTCAAATTCTACGCGTCAGTCCGCCTCGAGGTCCGGAGAATCGAGACGATCGAACGAGGGCAGGACGAAGAGGCAATCGGCAATAAAGTCCGCGTAAAAGTAGTAAAAAACAAAGTCGCACCACCCTTCAGAAAGGCAGAACTCGAAATAATATTCGGCAAAGGCATTTCCTGGAGTGCTTCGCTCCTCGATGCCGCCGTGAAATGCGATGTAATCGAAAAGAAGGGCGCCTGGTACACCTCGGGCACCGACAAGATAGGGCAGGGTAGGGAAAATGCGAAAGCCTATCTAGAGCAGTTCCCCGATGAGGCAAAGAAGATTGAAGACAGAGTCCGCGAAATACTCTTCAGCACGGATAAATCAAAAGAAGGAGTAGTTCCCGCCCCTGCGGCCCCAGAGAGTTCACCCGAGAGCAGCTTTGCAGATTCGATTGTGCAGCCCGACTTGAACAGCGACAATACGAGAATCCGCGCAGAAGATCTATTCTAAACGCTGATGCCTAAAGTCTGGCTTGGTCTTGGCTCCAACAGTGGAGATTCCCTTAATATCTTGCGCGGCGCGCGGGAGCGCCTTTGCGCCACACTCTCCGGATGTACATTCTCCACCGTGTGGCGCTCGCGTGCCCGCTACTACGAGAATCAGCCGGATTTCTTCAATATGGCGGTAAGTGGATTTTCAGAATTGAGCCCGCGGGCCCTCCTCGAAGAAATCCACCGTATCGAGAAGGACTACGGCAGAGATCGACAAAAGGAAATATACAAAGGCCCACGCCCGCTTGATATTGATATTTTATTGTATGATAATAAAATAATAGCCGAACCTGATCTTATAATTCCTCACCCTGGTCTTGCGGAGAGAAAATTCGCGCTGCTCCCCTTGCTTGAACTGGATTTTGATCTTGTGCATCCTGGACTTGGTATTGCGCTTAAAAAGTTAGCCGCAGCGCTTCCTCCGCAAGGTATTTACCCACTTAAAGACTATCGGTATGATGAATTGTACTTGGAATGATGCAAGAATTTGATACAGACTCAGTCCCTGAGCAATATGGGAGCCCTTCTGGTGGTCGAACCTTTCATCTCAGCGATTTCGAAGGGCCACTCGATCTTCTCCTCTATCTCATTAAAAAGAATGAGATGAATATTTACGACATTCACCTCTCGAGCATCACCGAGCAGTTCATCGAGTGTCTGAACAGTGACCCTTCGGCCGATCTCGATGAAGTTTCTGAATTCTACCAGATGGCTGCAACGCTTCTGCTTATAAAATCCAGAAGCCTCCTGCCACACATAGAGGACGATCTAGACGAATTCGACGATCCACGTCGAACGCTCATCGATCAGCTCATCGAGTACCATCGCTTCAAGAAACTCTCCGAGCTCATGGAGCAACGAGAGATGGAAGTCGAGTGGTTTGTCGAGCGAAAAGGAACCCAGCGAGCGCTCCCGTTTGCCGACGATCCAGACGACGATCCATGGATTCCTGCCGATTCTTGGGACCTTTTGCGCACCTTTGCCTCGATGATCCGGCACTTCAGTTCGGAGCGCATCATCGACCTCTACGAAGAGGTCAGCATCAACGAAAAGATTGCCCTCATCCAGGAACTTCTAGCACGAAAGGGCAGCTTTAGATTCGATGATCTCATCGCGAAACACTCCACAGCCCTTGACCTCGCTTGCGCATTTCTTGCACTCCTTGACTCGACAAAGAATAAGTTGATTCGGATTCGCCAGCACAAACTCTTTGGCGATATCCTCATACTTCCATTCGCTGCTCCGGAGACTCCGCATGAACGAACAGCTTGACCAAGAAGCAGCGCTGCTGAGCGCGATTTTATTCCTTGAAACTGAGCCGATGTCGGAAGCCTCGCTTGCGCGGATTTCTGGGTTGTCCCAGGAGCGTGTAACATTGGCACTCCAGCGGCTCGTTGCTGAATTCGATCAGGCCGTACACGGCTTTTGCCCCATAATGAGCGCGGGAGGATGGATTTTTGCGCCGAAGCTGCTTCTATGGGATCAATTGAAAGCGCGTTATGGCAAGAAAAATGAAATGAAGCTTTCGCGGGCGGCGATGGAGACCCTTGCAATAATTGCGTATTCGCAGCCCATAACCAGGGCTGAGATTGAGGCGATGCGCGGGGTAAATGTGGATTCGATGATACGGCTTCTGATTGAGCGCAACCTTGTCGCAGAGGTTGGCAAGCGGGAGGTGCCCGGCAAGCCGATGCAGTATGGAACCACACGAGAATTTCTCAAATATTTTAAACTCAACTCAATAGAAGACCTACCTAAGCTTGATGAAATCGAAAGCGCACGATTTTTGAAACCGGAGACACCCGAGGGATGAAAGAACTCGAAGAAAAGTCACTACGTTTGCACGTATTTCTCGCCTCGTTAGGTATTGCGTCTCGAAGGGCTTGCGAAGAGATGATTCGGCAGGGGAGAGTCTCTGTTGACGATCGGATCGCGACCATCGGAGAAAAAATTCGAGGCGATGAGCGGATCGCAATCGATGGCGCGACAGTCGATTTGAGCCATGAAAAGCGACTCCGCTACATCCTGCTCAACAAACCGAAAGGCTATCTGTCATCGTCGAGCGATCCTCTCGGCCGCCCCTGCGCGCTCGACCTTATCTCTGCCACAATTTCTGAGCGTCTCTACAATATCGGGCGCCTGGATCAGTATTCGAGCGGCCTCTTGCTTTTCACCAACGATGGCGACCTCGCGGCCAAACTTATGCATCCTTCGAGCGAAATAGAAAAAGAGTATTTCGTGTATACCGATAAGGCGCTTCCTGAAGGTTTCGCGTCAAAATTTATGCATGGCATTATGCACGAGGGTGTTCGATATCGCGCGCGATCGGTGAGACAGATAGCCCCGAATAAAGCCTACATCATTCTCATAGAGGGCAAAAATAGAGAGATCCGCCGCGTTTTGGAGCACTTCGGCCTTCGAGCCCAAATCCTAGAACGCGTCAGAATTGGCCCTATCAAAGATGCCAACCTACCACCCGGAGGATGGCGGGATCTGACAGAGCATGAAGTACAAGCGCTCAAGGCTTTCGCCAACAAATCGTCACCCCTTTCAGGAGGCCGACACTCATGAAAATCGCAATTGATGGTCCGGCTGGCAGCGGAAAATCGACTATCGCACGGATGATTGCAGAAAATCTAGGATATCTATACATCAACTCGGGGAATCTCTATCGCGCAGTTGCGTACCTCGCGATTCAAGAGGGCACACCCTGGCAGAACGCACCGCGTATGATCGACCTTATGAAGCGCCACCACTTCGACTATCACCCCGATGGTTCTGTCGTAGTCGATGGTGTACCGCTACTTAAAGAATTACGTGGTTCTGATGTCGATGCGATTGTCTCTCAAGTCTCAGCCATACCTGAGATACGTCATGGAGTGAATGAGATAATCCGGCAAATCGCTGTTTCAAAAGACGTGGTCAGTGAAGGCCGAGACATTACGACTGTCGTGTTCCCAGACGCAGAATTGAAACTATACCTCGATGCGTCCACTCAGGTCCGCGCGCAAAGACGCTATGAAGAAAAATTGAACGAACGACTCACTTCCTCTGTGACTGCCTCAGACTCACAGAGGCTTTCAATCGACGAAATAAAAAATAATATCGAGATGAGGGACAAGCTCGACAAAGAAAAAACCGTAGGTGCGCTCAAAATCGCTCAAGATGCAGTATATTTGGACACTTCCGACTTGACCATAGCGCAAGTTTATGAGAAAGTATACAAAATTCTAATGGTAAGGATTGCACATGGCAGAAAATAAGGAAGTGGGAATGGACGTTCACGAACCCTCCCGGGACGATATCCAGACACAATTACAGGAGCAGTACCTTAAATCTCTTGAGGGGCTGGAGGAGGGAGATCTTGTCGATGGTAAAGTCGTGCAAGTTGCGGGAGACACGGTTTTCATCGATGTAGGCTACAAATCTGAAGGGAAACTCAATGTAGTCGAGTTCGGAGACACTCCACCCAAGGCTGGAGACATCGTTAAAGTAATTCTCATCCGCAAAGAGACTCATTCAGGCGACATAGTAATTTCTAAAAAGAAAGCCGACGAAAAGGTCTTTTGGAAATCGATTGCGAATGCATTCAAGGATCACACACCAGTCGAGGGCACTATCACAAAAGAAGTGAAAGGTGGCTTCGAAGTTGATCTCGGACATGGACTCACTGGTTTTCTCCCGCTCAGCAAAGCCGATGTAATGCGCGTCGAGAAAAGCGCTGATCTCATTGGGCTCAAAGCGAAATTTTATTTAGAGCGCCTTTATTCGGATAAAAAGATCAATATCATCCTCAATCGCCGCAAGCTTATGGAAGAGAAAATTGAGCAGAACCGAGAGGCTTTCTTCCAAAATACACAGATTGGCGACACGGTGAAGGGCGTGGTAAAGAGCTTCACCAGCTTTGGCGCCTTCATCGATCTCGGTGGGTTCGATGGCCTTTTGCACATCAACGACATGAGCTGGGGTCACGTCACACGCCCTAAAGATTTTGTCAGAAAAGGACAGGAGATCGAGCTCAAGGTTATTCGCCTCGATCCGGAAGAGAAGCGCATCAATCTTTCCCTCAAGCACTTTACACCCGATCCGTGGAACAGCTTTGAAGAGAAGTACCACGTCGGCGATGTGGTCAAGGGCAAGATCACTAAGCTCACCGATTATGGTGCCTTCATCGAGATTGAAGAGGGTATCGAGGGCCTCGCGCACATCTCCGAGTTCTCTTGGGTTAAAAAAGTCCACAAGCCTGAAGATATGCTGAAGACCGGAGACGTCGTAGATTGCATGATACTCGGCTACGATATTCCAGCGGGCAAAGTTTCCCTAGGTCTCAAGCAGGTTCAGCCCAATCCATGGGACACCATCGATGAGCGATATCCTCTCGGTACACGCCTTAGAAGAAAGATTGTCAAGGTAACCAATGCGGGCGCCTTTGTCGAACTCGAAGAGGGAATCGATGGCTTTCTTCATATCGATGATTACTCCTGGACTCAAAAGATTAAGAATCCTTCTTCCGTGCTCCACGAGGGCGAAGAGATCGATGTCATCGTTATTGAGAGCAATCCCGAGGAAAGAAACATCCGCCTCGGGGTGAAGCAGCTCAGTGAAGATCCCTGGCGCTCATTCGCGAAAGCCTACAGGCCGGGCTCCATTATCGAAGGCACCGTCTCCTCAGTGACCGATTTCGGCGTGTTTGTGAAGGTTCCTGGCGACATTGAAGGCCTGATCAAGAAACAAGATCTCGTATCCGACAGAACCGAATCCTACGATGACGCGCTGAAAAAATACCGACCTGAGATGCAGGTTAAGGCCGTTGTTGTAGACCTCAATCCCGACAGACAGAAACTTGGGCTCTCAATTAGAGATCTCATCCAGAAGCAGCAGAGAGAGGAAATTTCGCGATTCATTCAGGAAGACGAGGGCGATGCCGGCTACACGCTCGGCGATCTTCTCAAGGCGAAAGATAAGGATAACGACTGAGCAGAGAAGTTCAGTCAATTGCCATGATAGAGAAGGATTCGGTGATTGATCCGGAAAAGTTCCGCACGCTGATCGAGATCAACGCTCGGCTCAATTCCAGCTACACTGATTTCCGTGCTCTTCTCAAAACAATTGTAGAATCAGCAGCGAGGCTTGTCGGCGCCGAGGCGTCGAGCCTCGCTCTTTTTGATCAAGGATCTTCAACACTCCGATTCGAGATAGCGCTCGGCCCGCGAGGTCCGGAACTCGAGGGGAAATCGATACCTGTCAACAGCGGAATCGCAGGGTGGGTCTATCAGAATAGCAGATCCATCATTGTCAACGACGCGGCTCACGATGCACGATTTTCACCTACGGTGTCGAAAGAAATTTCCTATAGTACAAATTCTATACTCGCGGTGCCGCTCAAAGTCCGCGATGCAACTGTAGGGGTCATTGAGCTTATCAACAAAGCCTCTCGCGGACTCTTCATGCACGACGACCTCGAGTGGGCCGAACTTTTCGCGGTTCAAGCGGGAATTGCCTTCGACAACGCGCAACAGTTTCAGCGCACCGAAAAAGAGCTTTCCTACCTTCAACACAAGGTTCAAGAAGAGCAGGGTTGGCACACACTCATCTTTTCTTCGAAAGCGATGCAGGATAGACTCGAGCTGGTAAAGCGTGTCGCCCCAAGTGATGCGTCGGTGTTGATTCTTGGAGAGAGCGGTGTCGGCAAAGAGCTCGTTGCTGAGCAAATTCACCTCAACTCGCGTCGCAGCGGAAAGCCTTTTGTGCGTGTCAATTGCGCGGCGCTCCCGGAAAATTTGCTCGAGAGCGAACTCTTTGGGCATGTCAAAGGCGCCTTCACCGACGCGATAAGCAATAGGGCAGGGCGCTTTGAGGCAGCGGACGGCGGCACCATATTCCTAGATGAAATCGCAGAACTTCCACTCAAGTTGCAGTCGAAACTTCTGCGGGTCATCCAGCAGAAAACGTTCGAGAGGGTCGGTTCAAATCAAACTATCAAAGCTGATGTACGAATTGTCGCTGCGACCAACCGCGACATTGAAAAACTCGTTCAAACTCAAGAATTTAGAAGTGATCTATATTATCGCCTCAATGTATTTCCCATCCAGATCCCTCCCTTGAGAGAGAGAATCGAAGATATACCAACGCTCGCGGATCACTTTCTCACCAAATATGCTCGGGAGACAAATCGAGGGCTCATGCGTTTTTCGGATACGGCTATGCAGGCAATGCTCAATTATGGATGGCCAGGCAACATCCGTGAGCTTGAGAACGCGATTGAGCGCGCGGTACTAATCTCAAAAAGCGCCTTTATCACCTCGGACGATCTCATGATAGGCTCGCCACAGAGCACAAAAAACGAGCGACTCAGTGGGAAAGACCTCAAAGAGGCTATTGTTCTTTTCAAACGAAGCTACATTCTCAATGCCCTGGAACAAAATAGGTGGAATCAGACCGAGACCGCGCGCCACCTCAAGATCCAGCGGACCTACTTGTCACGATTGATAAAAGAGCTCAATATTATCCAACGCAAGGAGTAAGGTGTGAGTCAACAGGAAAAGCAACCTCAGAAGGAAAAAACTGTCCCCAGACAGCGCGAGAAGAAGACTTTTTCTGAAAAGTTAGCGGATTTTATCAGCGCAAATCGCATGATCATAATCGGCATCGGAATCGCGATTGTAGTCGCAATTGTGGCTGTTGGAGTATACACTTCCGTCTCTGGAAATATCGCGAGCGCGTCCAGCAGGGCGATGGATCTCGCGGACCAGAAACTCCAGCAGTGGTCGCAAGAGACAGACGCGCAAAAGAAGGCCGACGAGGAGAAATCCCTCATCACGGATTTGGACTCGATTGCGAAGAAGTGGCCCAGAACTGTAGCAGCACAGCGTGCGCTTCTCAGAAAGGGTGCAATTCTGAGTCAGAAGAAAGATTACGCGGAGGCTGAAAAGACTGCCCTCGATGCCCTCTCGAGAAATAAGAAATCTTACGTGGCGCCGATCGCGCTCGAACTCGCCGCGGTATCAGCTGAAGAGGCTGGGAATATCGATATGGCGTTGGCGCACTACACGCAGATCACAAAAGACTATGCGAAGGACGATCCCATAGCCTCGTATGCGTACTTCAATCTCGGCAGATTACAGGAATCAAAAAAGGATTACAAGGCCGCCGCGGCGAGCTATAACCAAATCGTGTCCGCCTACGGCGGATCTGATTGGGCTCTCCTTGCGAAAAACAGAATAATCTACCTTAAGTCGCAGGGGCTTGCTGACTGAAAGTATCCTTAAAATTTTAAAGAGGCGGCGTTGAATGAGAGGGCAGAGCGGAAATTTCGCAACCTACTCCAGACATTCAGCCGCCTTTTTTATTGCGATTGTCGTTGCAACGCTTCTCGCCTCGTGCGGGTTGCCGACGGCTGA
>DYLX01000074.1 GCA_020721875.1 Leptospira biflexa | reverse complement strand
GAGGCTCCTGAAAAATCACTAAAGTATTGTATAATAATATAATAAATGATATAATTAACCCAAAAGGTGCACGAAAAACGAGGGAAATTGTTCAAAACCCGTGCACTTGAAAGGGACGCGATGTACCGACTACCTGAAAAAGTGCCAGAATTTGAGAAATTCGATATGGTGTTCGGAGGTAAGCTCAACCCTCAGAATCGATGGGTGATTCTGGCGGATTTGATTCCCTGGGACAAGGTTGAAGAAAAATATTCACAGCTGTTTGTGGCGAACAATGGGCGACCGGCACTCTCGGTGCGAGTTGCGTTAGGCGCTCTCATTATCAAGGAGAAATCGAAGCTGGCGGATGAAGAGCTTGTGGAGTATATCAGGGAGAGTCCGTATCTCCAGTACTTCTTAGGGTACGAAGGATATAAGGATGAGCTTCCCTTTGATCCGAGCATGATGGTGCATTTCAGAAAGCGGCTGTCGGGGACTATCCTGAAAGAAATAAACGCGTTGATCATTGAGCGGACGACAGAAGAAAAGAAAGAAAAAGATGATCCTAATTCTCCAGAGGGAGATACAGGAGGAAAGAATAAAGGGACCTTGATCGTCGACGCGACCTGTGCGCCAGAAGATATGCGGTTTCCGCACGATGTGACGCTGTTGGATGAAGCGAGACGGAAGACGGAGAAGATGATCGACGCGCTGCATGAAGTGGCACCGGAGGGATATGAGAAGCCGAGGACGTATCGGAAGAAGGCGAGAAAAGAGTTTTTGACCTTCATACGGAACCGGAAGCCACGGGAACGAACGATACGGAAAGCCTTAAAGAAGCAGCTGCAGTATGTCGAACGGAATTTAAGAATCATCAATGATTACAAGGAGATCGTAGGGTTTGGCGTACTGGCGAGGAAACAGTATCGAGATCTGACAGTAATTGGAGAGCTGGTGCGGCAACAGCGGGACTTGTACACGCGCAAGAGCCACTCGATCGAGGGACGGATTTTAAGTATCTCAAAGCCGCATGTACGGCCGATTGCACGGGGGAAGGCTCGGGGGATGTATGAGTTTGGCTCAAAGCTGTCGGTGAGCCTTGTGGATGGGATGGCGGAAGTGCATAAGCTTTCATGGGAACCATATAACGAGAGTCAGGATTTGAAAGGGCAGATAGAAACATATAGACAGAGATACGGCAGGTATCCAGAAGTGGTGTGCGCGGACAAAATATACCGGACACGAGAGAATCTGAGGTACTGCCAAGAATATGGGATACGATTATCGGGGCCGAAGCTTGGGCGACCATTCAACGAGAGCGAGAAGAATAGAGCGATACTGCGAGAGCGGCGAAGAATAGAACGACAAGATGAAAGTACAAGGATTGCGGTCGAAGGGAAGTTTGGGGAAGGAAAACGACGGTATTCGCTTGATCGGATTGGGACGAAACTGAGAGCAACGAGTGAGAGCGCGATTCACCTGGTATTCTTGGTGATGAATCTGATGGTGCTGTACCGGAGGAAGGTGAAGGCCTTCTTTGTGGCTTTATTGGATACCATATTCGAGAGGGCCAGAAGGGCTTCTGGAGAGCGAATTTGGCAGCTTATGGCTGCTTAAAAAACCAGAAAGCGAGTTCTTCAGGAACCCCTAT
>DYLX01000040.1 GCA_020721875.1 Leptospira biflexa | reverse complement strand
TGCCGTTTGAATTGCTCTCTACTTCGTTCTTAAAAACCGCGGCCATTGCAGCGGACGCGACATCGTAGGGCTGCTGTGGATTGAGGTGCGCAAGTTTGAGGGTAACCTGTGCGAACAGCGTCGATGGTACCAGCACGAGAACCAGCGCGAGCGCTGCCAATACGTTTCTTTTCATATCTTCCTCCCTGGATTGTAGCTTTTCAGGGCTTAGAATACGGCACGAATTGTTGATTCGTCAAGACGTAAATATTTATACTATATAATATGTAAATTATTCAATTCTTGGGTGTCGGCAAGCGAAGGAGCGCGTCGTGAGGTGCGAATTCGCGCGCATCGAAGCTCGCTTCCGCTTCGGATTGCACGATCTCGATGAAGCCTTCCTTTTCGAGCCTTTTTGCACAGTTCCAGAGGCGCACGCTGTCGACGCCGAGCTCGTAGGCGAGCGCTTCGGCACTCGCGGGCGCATGCTTGAGGAGGGCTCTCAAAATCCCACCGCGCAGCTGCCGCTCTGAACCCTGAAAACGCGACTGCCGACGATATATCGTTGCCTTCCTCGTAAAATTGAGCTCATGCGCTTTGAGCCAGGCGCCGTAGTCCATGAGGGCGGTGTACCAGGCACGCGGATGCGACTCATCGAGGAGCACTCGGCCGACAGCCTCAAGTTCAGCGTCGCTGACGCTCTCTGCACACTCAAAGAAGTGGCGGATGTAGACGGCGCGTATGTTCGTCTCTAATAAAACCGAAGGGATATCGAAGGCAAAAGCGAGTATGGCTCTCGCAGTGTAACGTCCGACACCAGGCAGTGTCCTCAATGCATCCTCTGAGGGCGGCACTGCGTCGTGATAGGTGTCGGCGAGGATCTTCGCAGTCTTGTGGAGCGAGAGCGCCCGACGGTTGTAGCCAAGGCCATTCCACGCTGCGAGCGCCTCCGCAACAGAGAGCGACGCGAAAGATGAGGGCGTCGGGAACTTTTCGCGCCAGAGTGGGAACACGGATGCGACACGCGAAACCTGTGTCTGCTGGAGCATCACCTCAGAGATAAGGATGTGCCAGGGGCAAATGTCGCCTCTCCACGGGAGCTTTCTATAGCACTCTCTGCCTTTTTGAAAGAGGAATGCCCTGCTTGCGACGATGTCTTCAGCTGTAAATATGGATAAATTCATGCAGTAGTTCTTCGGCCTTCGTTTTGCATGAGCCGCACACGGTGCCGATCTTGGTCGCTTCCTGCAGAGAGTGCCAGTCGCGGGCGCCCTGCCTTACCGCCTCTTCGATGTCTTTGTCGCTGATATTAAGGCATTTGCAGATAATCTGGGCATCTTCACCATTGAACTCGCCTGCCCTACCCTCGCGCGCGAGGTACACATCGATCGCGGCACGCAGTGCCTTGTCACCGAGCACTGAGCAGTGGATCTTATTCTCAGGAAGACCGCCAAGTTTATTCGCGATATCAGCCGGCCTTATGTGGTACGCATCGCGGATGTTCATGCCTTTGATGGTCTCGGAGAGCATCGAGGTTGAAGCAATAGCGGAGGCGCAGCCGTAGGTTTTCCACCGCACATCCTCGATGATGTCTTCTCTGATCTTAAGCATGAACATCATCTGGTCGCCACATTTGATGTTGCCCACCATGCCCTCGGCATCGGCGTTGAAGTTGCCATCCTTGTCGGGATCGAAAACATTTCTAGGGTTGGTGAAGTGATCCTTCACGATATCTGAATAGAGCCACTGAAACGCGTCCATTATTTCGCTCCTCGTGTCATTTCGCGTTACGCACTGCGCGCTCGTATGGTAGATCAACTCCTGGCGCTGGCTATCTTTTCAAAGGGTACTGTCGACATCTTTCGCAGCCGCGCGATGATCGGTGGAAGTTTCTCGCCGACATAGCGAATTTCATCCTCGGTACTGTATTTTCCCAAAGAAAAGCGGATTGAGCCGTGCGCGAGCTCCGGCCCTAGCCCAATCGCCATAAGTACATGCGATGGATCGAGACTGCCCGAGGCGCATGCGGAGCCTGTGGAAACCTCGATGCCTTCGAGGTCCAGCGAAAGCAGAATAGACTCGCCCTCGGCGCCCGGGAAAGAAACATTGAGCGTGTTGGGGAGTAGATTGTCCGGGTCGCCATTGATCCGCACCGAGGGAATGCGCTTAATTATGAGATCTCTGAGGAGGTTTCGAAGGCTACTCGTGTGCGCGGCATACTCGTTCAGCTCCAGGGCGGCGAGCCGCGCAGCTTCCCCGAAACCAATGATGCCAAGATTATTGTAAGTGCCCGCGCGGACTCCATCTTCCTGGTGCCCGCCTCGGATGAGGGGTTCGATGGGGGCATTGGCACGCACATAGAGCGCGCCGATTCCCTTCGGGCCATAGATCTTATGGCAGGAGAGCGTGCAGTAATCGACATCCCAGTCGTCGACCGAGACAGGAATTTTCCCTACCGCCTGTGTGGCGTCGGTGTGCACAAAGGCGCCCACCTCTTTTGCGAGCCGCGCGATTTCATGAAGGTCTTCGATGGTGCCGATCTCATTGTTTGCAGCCATCACCGACACGAGAAGCACATCCGGCCCCAAGGCGCGGCGGTACTGGTCCATGTCGACGCGTCCGCGATCGTCGACATTTAAAAATACCACCTCGAAACCTTCTTCTTTGAGGTGAGCGGCCGCATTAAGCACGCAGGGATGTTCGATCGAGGTCGTGATAATCTTTCGGCGCTCGCGCGTGCGCCCAAGGAGGAACATCGTGTTGAATACTGTGTTATTGGACTCGGAGCCGCCGGAGGTAAAGTAGAGGTTCGATGGATTTTTCGCGTCAATGAGTGCAGCCACATTCGCCCTCGCCGCCTCGATCTCCGCGCGGGCGGTACGGCCAAGCTCGTGCATGCTCGACGCATTGCCGTAGATATCGAGCGCTTTCACCATGATATCGCGAACTTCCGCGCGCAACGGCGTTGTCGCGTTGTAATCGAGATAGATGTAACGACTGCTCATGAATGTTGCTCCCTATTCGCCTCAATCGGAATTTTTTCAAACCAGGGAGAAAGATCGATTCGGGCTTGCGAAGAGTATGGTTCAGCTATCTCCGCGAGTGTCACCGACGCGAGATATGTATCTACGGTACGCTTAAGCCCAAGCCAGAATCGACGTGGCAAGCAGCCTTCCGAGACCGTGCAGATTGACGCGTCGTCGACGCACTCCACTGGCCGTATGTCGCCCTCTGTCGCCTTCACTACATCACTCATTAGAATGAGTTCAGGTTCTCTGGCTAAGCGGTATCCGCCGCTCCTCCCTCGATCAGCACTCACAAGGCCTGCGATCTTCAACTGGCTAAAGATGGCTTCGAGGTACTTGAACGGGATATGTTCAGTCTCGGCGATGCTCGCCACACTCGCAGTTTTTACCTGCACGAGGTAAACCAAGGCCCGTATTGCGTATTGTGTCTTGGTGGGAACCTGAAACATGCTAAATATCCTACTAAATACCTATGAATATAGACACTATCGCGAAATCGGTATAATTTGTCAATTACTTTAAGAGTTCCATGTGATCGAAATCGCGCGCGATTGAGAGCTCGTCGAAGATGGGACCATACTCAGTGTCGCCTTCGGGCCTCGCGTACGAGCTTCCTTCGAAGACCGCCGAGGCGACCATAGTCCCGAGCCCCGGCCCCAGCATAAAACCCTGCCCACACATCCCGACAATCTGCAGGAAATTCTTTGCGCTCTCGGGATATCCAAGGATAGGGAGGCCATCGGGAGTCATGGGATACATCCCCCGCCACGTTCGGCGCACTCGCAGGTTGCGCAATCTTGGATACAACTCCAGCATACGCCGAACGACGAGCGGCAAAAAAGCGCTCGTGGAATCCCTATCTCTTCCCCATACCTGGGGACGCGGTGTAATGCAAAATACAACCTGCCCGGTTTCAGCCTGATAAAAATAGTAGTTTCCGGATTCGGCGTCGGCGCGGACATCGACGATCATTGGCTCCATGAAGCGCTCCACGGGTTCGGTGACACCAGCCTCGTGACAGTCAGGGAAAACTGGAAGTTCGAACCCCGCGAGTTTAGCGATGTCTGCAGCCTTGGCGCCAGCCGCATTGATGTAGAGCGGCGCGCAAAAATCTTCTCCGTACGCCCGAACCGATTGGATTCTATCTCCGCGTTTTTTAAGGCTTTCAACTCTCGAATTGAAGAAAAAAGACACACCAGCTCGCTGCGCGAGTTCGTGGAAGGCACTCGCGGTCATGAGGGGCGATGCATAGCCATCGCCTGGGCTGAAGGTACCCCCTCGAAGTCCCTCGACGCAAATGCCTGGGGCAAGGGTCTGAATGAATTCAGGTCCGACCCAGTCGATCCTGAGGCCCGCCGCCTTCTGTACCGTGAGCAAAGAGCGAAACTGCGCCTCCGTCTTTTCGTCGTAGGAAACGTAGAGATAGCCGCCTGGTCGCCACTCGATGTCTAGACCGTACTTCTCACGCATTGTCGAAAATAGAGAAATCGACTCGAGACAGATGCGGATTTTCGCGGGGTCCGAGTGGGTTGCACGTACACCGCCGATCGCCGCGCGGTTCTGACCCCTCCCCCACGATGCCTCTTCGTCGAGCACGGCGACACTAACCCCCCGCTCCGCGAGCTGCCATGCAAGAGGCAGACCAACTGAACCAGCGCCGAGCACCACCACATCGAAATTTCTCATGGTGCACCCCTCACACCCGCATCCTTTCCCCCGAGCCGGTGCATTCCCTCATTCACGAGCGCGCCCATCGGCACCTCCATGAAGAGCGGCCTCTGGGTAAGCTGCTCTGTGCTCGCTGGGTTAATGCCCGCAAGGGCGAAGGCCCTAGAGATAAACTGCGAACAGGTCTTGCCTCCGCACGCGCCCATGCCGATACGGATCGATTTGAGCTGGTTTGCGTCGCGCAGATTGTGCTTCTGAATGAACTCAACAGCCTCCCTCATGGTGACGCGCTCGCAGCGGCAGATCACCGTATCGAGGATAGAGTCTTCGTGTTCCGTCAGGGCGTAATATGGCGAGAACTCGGACTCGAAACGCGCGCGGATTCCGGCGATTTTTGGCGCGTTCGAAAGCTGCACCCTGAAGGTGAGAAGCCAGGTTTCACGCGCGCGCACGCGGCGCATCGAGACGAGGGTGCCGCGTTCGACAAAGGATCCAGCCTGATCAACGAGATCCATCTGTTCTCCCACCTCGAAGTTGATGTTGAACTCCCAGGGGAGCACTACCTCGGCGGCATCTTCGGAAACTTTTCGTACGAGCGTGATCGCGAGCCCAGGGCAGATTGCGACGCAGGCCCCGCACCCAGTACAGTGCTCACCGCTGAAGGAGGGGAGATCCATGATCGTGCCACGGTTATGCTTGAGCGCGATCGAGTGTGCGGGGCACACTGTGGCGCATGGATTGCAAGGAATTTCCTCGAAGCAGAAGAATACGGGCCGCCACTCCGCTCCCGGAACACTCGGTGCGCGCTCGTAGCTGTCGCCGGGGCGCGAGGCCAATATCCGACGTGTCGCTTCCCACTCCGGATGGAATTCCACATTTCGTCCCAGCATGCGCGCAAGTTCGATTGCTGCGGTTTTCCCGCCATACATCGCACTCGATGCCTCAGCGATCTCCGCAGCATCGCCCGCGGCTACTGCCATGATCCCATAGCGCCGCGCTTGTTCGAAGTACTCATTGCAGGGAGCAAGGCCAACCGCCACGAGCACCGCATCGACATCATAGGTCCGCTCGGTACCTTGAATGGACTGAAAATGCTCGTCGACCGCCGCGACAGTGGCTCGCTCCACCTTGCCTGCCCCTTCAGCCTTCACGATGGTTGTATTGAGAAATAGTGGAACACCTACTCTGCGAATCTTATCGGCGTGTACCCTGTAGCCGCTTATCTTTCCCGCTGCCTCGAAGATCCCGACCACCCCGATGCCTGCCTGGAGCGCGTGATACGCGGCAATGAGCCCGACATTGCCCGATCCCACAATCATGATTTTCTCATAAGCCTTGACAAGATCGCGGTTGACGAGTGTCTGAAACGCGCCCGCGCCGATGACACCGGGCAAATCCCAGCCAGGGAATTGCAGGGCCTTCTCCCGCGCGCCCGCCGCGACGATAAGTGCAGTGAATTCAACGATCACATAGGATTCAAAGTTGAGAAAAATGCCAGCCTTCCTGTCTTTGTAGAGGCCGACCACGGGCGCGCTGGAAAGAAGGCTCACAGAGGGGAGTCTCCTGGCCTCCTCCTCAAGTTTTCTTGCGATTTCATAGCCCCGCATACCTGCGTAGCAGTCGGATTCGGAGCCGAAGAATTTGTGCGTCTGTAGCACAAGCTTGCCCCCGAGCGAGGCTTTGTCATCCGCGAGCACTACCTGGTAGCCCAAGTTGCCGAGTTCAATGGCCGCTGCAAGGCCTGCGGGCCCTCCACCAATGATAAAAATATCGGTTCTTATCGACCTTCGCTCCGCCTGCGCAAGTTTTTCATCTGAGACCGGCAGGACAGGGAGCCCCTTGAGCGTGCGAACATCCATGCCAGCCGCCAGGGGCGTCATGCAAGCCTTTTTCGGGATACCGTCGATCAGCATCGTGCACTGCGAACACTGGCCATTTGCGCAGAAAATGCCCTGCGGTGCACCATCTTTCACATGGTGGGAGAATATGTGCTTCCCAGATGCCATGAGGGCTGAGGAGACGGGCTCACCCTCGATTCCCTCAAAATCTTCGCCATCAAAAGAAAACTTAACACACCGTGCTCCAGCAGCTTGGCGCAGCAGCGGATGTCGTTCGATGCGATTCATTGGTGATAAATAGCCTAGAATTGAATCAAGTTTCTGTCAAGAAAAATCAAACTTTAGTAATATTTGCAACAATATGAAACAATATGCGAAAATATTTGTATAAATTTTCGACACAGTGGAACTAGGCGGCGGTTTACGCTATGCTACAGAACCGAAGTGCTATTGGACAAAGGTATGGGAATAATCGATCGCATTCAGGATTTTAAAGGCGCACGCGTCACGGTGATGGGTCTTGGACTTCACGGTGGAGGTGTTGCAAGCGCACGATTCTTCGCATCGGTGGGGGCAGAGGTTACTGTGACAGATCTCCGCGATCGCGCGACGCTCGAGCCCTCGATTCGCCAGCTCGAAGGGCTGACACTTCATTACACGCTCGGAGCCCACCGCGAGCGTGACTTTTCGGACGCGGACATCGTGATTAAAAATCCCGCCGTTCGCGCCGACTCTCCCTACCTCAAACTCGCGCGGCGCATTGAAACAGACATCTCCATCTTTCTTCGATATTCGCGTTCGCCGCTCATCGTGGTAACAGGCTCAAAAGGTAAATCCAGCGTCGCCTCTGCGATCTGGTACACCCTCAATACATGCGGCAGAAAAGCCCTACTCGGAGGAAATATCACGGTTTCGCCTCTCGATTTTCTCGATGCAACCGCGGACGAAGTGCCGGTGGTGCTCGAACTCTCGAGCTGGCAGCTTGGCGATCTCCGGGGAAGGAAGCTCCTCAAACCCAACATCGCGGTGCTCACCGCCATCTACCCCGACCACCTCAACTCTTACGGCACGATGGAATCGTATGTCGCGGATAAGCGCGTCATCTACGAAAACCAGGACGCGAGTACTTGGACAGTGTGCTGCGCGGATCAAACGTGGGGAAGGTCTTTCGCATCAGAAACACGCGGAAGAGTGCTCTGGTACAGTGAGCGCAACCTCACAACCTCGGTCGGTGCCCAGGCGCGTGGAGGATGGCTCGAATCCGAGAAACCTGGTGAGGTACCCTCTGGATACGGGAGCTTCGATGCTTTAGGAACTAGAGAGCTGCTTGTGCCTTCGGATGTCGCCGTCCAGGGACTCCACCAGAAGAAAAATCTTCTCGCTGCCGCAGTCGCACTCCGGGCCTTCGGTATTTCTTCCTCAGAAATCAGCTTGAAATTGAAGGCTTTTCCAGGCATTCCGCACCGACTCGAACGGGTGGCTGAGGCTGAGGGAATCACCTGGTTCAACGACAGTGCCGCCACCATCCCCGACGCCGCCATCGCCGCAATCCACAGCTTTTCATCGCCCGTTGTGCTCATCGCTGGCGGTAGCGATAAACTGAGCGATTTCACAACGTTCGCTGCAACCTGCGGCGAACTCAAAGCTGTGATACTCCTCGCCGGAAGCGGTACAGAGCGCATGATTCCCCTGCTCGACGCGAACCATGTCTCATACAAGGGGCCTTTCAACACGATGAAAGCGGCCGTGAAGACCGCCGCTGCCTGCGCTGCGCCAGGTGATGTGGTCCTCCTCTCGCCAGGCTGCGCAAGTTTTGGCTTGTTCTTGCATGAATTTGAGCGCGGCGACTCGTTCAAGCGAGAGGTTCGCGAGCTTTTCAAGCTTTAAGAAGTATATATTATTGCACAAACGCAATCGCCGCATACCCGACAAAGGAGCTATCGGGATGGGTATCGTAGCTCAAGGTGTGGCCAAGAAGTACTCCGCGTCGCGAACCTACACCGAGCGCAAACGTGATCGCGGCGGAAACCGCCCCCGCCGAGCAAGCTGAAAACCTCTCGCGAGCGTGATTGAGCGCTCGATCCGCGTCCATTTCGAGTACCGCCTGAATGAAGCCTTTATCATTTTCTTCTCGCACCCATGTTACCGCCGCATTGCCCACGCCATGCGGCGTAAAGCCGTAGTTGTGCCCATAGTGCGTTAGATCTGTCGACGCGATGACGCTGAGCTTTTTCTTGTGCGCGACGGCGGCGCGCATCAACGCGGAACCGAGTTCACGCGCTTTGTAGTCGGGCGGCACGCGGAGCCAGACAATCTTGGCTGTCGGAAAGCGCGCCGCCGCAAAAGGCAGGAGTATTTCCACGGAGTTGTCCACGTCGCGATCGAGCGCGATCTCCTGGATACCCACCTCCCTGAGTTCATGCGCGAGAAGCTTCAGTAATTCGACATCGTTCTCAGCGCTGCGGACCGTGCAGTTGAAGCCCGCATCATCCACGTAAAGCACGGGATCTCCGCTTCTGAGATGCCCTCCCAGTATCGCCACTGTGTCGCACTCATCGAGGGACCACACCGCCCGAGCGGCAAGTTCGCCTGAAAAATACCACCCCGCGTGCGGCGCTACGGCAGCCCTTGCACCAAGGTTGTGCTGGTGAGCGGTCCAGTTCGATATGAGCCTGCGAATTTCGTTCGCATCGTTAGGGTACCAACCGCCAGCAAGATACCGTTTCCTTACACTTACATCCCCTGCCATGGTACGCGTCCTTGTATCGACCTCACCTTCGACTCAGGCGTCTTGAAAGTAAGAATACACTCTGGTCGAGCAGGCTTTTGCCGATAATAATAGTATATACTGTGGGGACGGAAAAATGAAACGATTTCTAAAGCTGATTCTCTTTATTGGCACTTTCGTGCTCATCCTTGCCCTTATTGGATTCATCGCCATAAAGATCGGACAAGACCGATTGACCGGCGAACAGGGCGCTTCGGCTGAGTACTCCATTCTAAGGAACGCAGTCTCTCCCATCACGGGTGAGCAGGAGCTCGGAGACCAGTTCGTCCGCGATAGGCTAAAATCGCTCTACAGCGCGAGCGCCCATCTTCTGGCGGTACAGGTGCTCGACCGAAACGGTCTTGTTCTCTGGAAAATGCCCGATGATTCGCCTTATTTCGCGTCCCCCGCGAGCAATCCTGGAAGTGTGTTCCGCGCGCCTGGAATGTCCACGGTAATTTACATGACACCGCTTCCCGATGGAATGAAGCTCATGGCTCTGTACGCAACGCTCACGCAGGCTGACATATCCCGAATTCTCCTCCCGCCAATTATCATTCTGGCGATTTGGATCATTCTTCTCGTGGTTCTGCAGATTACGCTCAAAGAAAAAACTGAGCCAAATCCTTTGACTACACCAGAGCGTGCCGAAAACCTTAAGGAAGAGGCGAGTGTCGAGGAGCTCATCGAACATGCGCCCCCTGAGGAGCCACTTTTCGAACCGACTGACGAGGCGATTTTGGGTGAAGCGCCAATTATGGAATCGGTTCAAGAAGCAGCCCAGGAAGAGGAACCTGTGCCTGAAACGTCAGAACCAGAATCTGAACCTGAACCTGAACCTGAACCGCGTCCTCAACCTGAGCCCGTACTTGAATCCAAAGCTGAAGCACCTCGCATACAGCGTGAGACCGAAACACAGGAGATCGTGGAACCCGTGGAAGAGGAACCGGCTCGCGAAACTCAAATGGCGCAGGTGCCCCAGGTAGCCGCCCCTTCGGAAAAAATCGAAGAAGAGGGTGAATTTATCACGCCCCCTCCGCAGGAAACGCCAGTGAGTCAGCCTCAGGAGCTCTTCCCTCCGACGATACGCTCTCACGCGCTCGAGCAGTCGCTCGCGGCGGAACTCTCGCGTAATCAAGGCATCGCTCTTATACTCATTCTCTGTGAATTATCAGGAGAAAACGACCCAAGCGCACTCGCGCTCGGCGTCACCATTCGAGATTATTTCGCGACAGACTCTCTTGTGTTTGAGCTCGGCAGAGGCTGCTACGCGGCACTTCTCCCTGGTTCGGACGCTGGATCCAGCCTCAAGCTGGCCGTAGATCTGGACGATGTTTTGACCACTACCGCGAGTCTCTATAAGGACCTCGCCGATGAGCCTCCCTTCTATTTCGGCATAAGCGAGAGGTACGGCCGAGCAATCGAACCTGAGCGTCTTTACAAAGAAGCATATGCTGCGCTTAAACACGCGCACGAGAGCGGCTCGCGCATTCTCGCATTCAAACCGGCCATTCCAGTTAGTTGACTATTGCGGCGAACCTTCTCTACTGCTACGAACCTTGTTGAGAGAGAGCAAGCCAAAGTATGGAAAGGAAGATT
>DYLX01000073.1 GCA_020721875.1 Leptospira biflexa | reverse complement strand
GTCGTAGACCATCAAGGCTATGTTCTCGAATCCGATCCAGTTTCTGAGCAATCCTATCATCGAGCCTCTTGGGACGGCGAGGGGATAGTCCCTTGTGGCGTAGGCCTCGCATAGCTGCTTCCAGTCGGGGGAGATTCTGCTGCCGTCGAAATGGAGTCTCTCCTTGTATTCCTCCCAGGTTTTTCTGTCCTTCAACCCGAAATCAATGTAGTGCGGGATGGACTTGTCTCCCTTCTTGTTTATCTGGGCGGTCGCGCCGGCGCCGTCGCGGTATGTAAGCATCTCGTCGTCCTCTTCCAGCACCTTGTACTCGAATTCCGGCTTCAAACCCATTATGCCGACAGGCGCGGTCCGCCAGTTCTCGATGCCGAAATATTCGTATGCGCTCTTCTCGTCGTTGACCTCCCTTGGCAACCCCTGCAAATGCCAGTTGCCCAGGGTCGAGTCCCAGTAGCCGAACTCGAAGTTGGGGGCGTGGTCCACCTTCTGGAAGAACATAGTCCTGCGCCAGCGCTCCCGCAATGTGGGGCCGGTGTGGCCGCTCTTCCTCGACAGCTCCGATATGTCGGCCCTCTTCGAAAGCTCCCTCATCACTTCTTCGGCTTCCATTCCAGTCTCCTTTGCTTTTTGTTTACATGAACTATAGTAATATATATGAAGCTATTCAAATGTGGGATGATATGAAAAACATGGATAAAAGTAATAAAAAATCCTTGTTGTTTCCGGAGGATGCCGAGCCGCATGTGATCTATGCGAACTACATAAGCGTTCCGCCCGGCAGGGAATGGCCTGCGCACAACATAGCCGACCTGGAGCTTGTTCTGGTTCTAAACGGAGTTTTCACCGCCATGGACCGGGATCACGTGCTCACGGAGCTCAAAGCCGGGGACGTTCTGCTGATACGGCCTTTGACACCGTGCGATCTTCTGCACAGGAGCTATGGGAACCCGAGCATGATTTCATGCATTCACTTCGAGCTCCGCCGCGGGAGAAAGCTGGTGGACGGCGGCTACTCGATAGCTCCCGAGGCTCCCTGGGTTGTCAGGACCGGGGGGGATCTGTCTCTGATAGAGCTTTTCCGCCGCTGCGCATCGGAATTCGCCGGATTCGGAAAATACAGGGAGGAGATGCTTTCAGCGATTTTCAAGCAGATATGGCTCATGCTAATGAGACGGAATTCCTCCTCGGAGTCGGCGTTCGTGGGTGGAAGATTCGATTCCATGCTTGAGTTCATAAAGCGCAACGCCAACAGGCCGATCACACGGGCGGATCTGGCTGAGGAATTCCACCTTACCCCGCAATATGTCAACTTCCTGTTCAAGCGGGAGCTGGGAATGAGCCCCGGCGACGTCATAATGAGGGAGAAGATGCGGCGGGCGGCGGAGTCCCTGTCCAAGGGGCGAAGGAACGTCTCCGAGACGGCCTACGATCTGGGGTTCTCGGATCCTCTGTATTTTTCGAGGTCGTTCAGGAAAATCATGGGCGCCCCCCCGTCGAAGTTCCGCAGGTGAAAAGACCCGGTTCATCATCACTATTGAGACGTTCAATCTGAGCTTTAGGCGAAAAACGGGAGCGTTGGAAATATTCCTGATTCCGTGATGGTCTTTTTGGCCATCATCCTTTTTTGTTTTTCAACGC
>DYLX01000013.1:14845-50096 GCA_020721875.1 Leptospira biflexa | reverse complement strand
AATGCGGCGGGCAACCTCTATATCAACGACAAGCCGACGGGTGCCGTGGTCGGGCGCCAGCCCTTTGGTGGCGCGCGTGCTTCGGGCACAAACGACAAAGCCGGTAGCTATCTCAACCTGCTGCGCTGGGTGAGCGCCGTGGCGATTAAAGAGAACTTCGCGCCGCCGGCAGCGTGGCGCTACCCCTTTATGACGGGCGAGGATTAAGATCGGCATTGCTCTAAAAAGGAAAAGGACCGCTCCGGCTGGAGCGGCCCTTTACAGTTGGGCACGTATTCGCGATGCGGCCGCGCCCGGAGGGCGCGGCCGCGTACCTTACTTCGCGATCGACCTGGCACCGTAGGTCACGCCTCCTGTGATCTCGAGGCAGGTGCCATCGAAAGCTTCGTTCTCCACCACCATCGCAATGGCACGCGCGATTTCCTCGGGCTCAATGAGCCTCGCGATGTGCACATCCTTGAGGATCTCGGCGAGCGCTTCCTGGTTCATGCCTTTCACCATCGGCGTGCCGACATACCCGGGCGCGATGCTCATTACGCGGATGCCCTTGATGCCCTTCATCTGGAATTCGCCCGCGAGAATGCGCGGCCAAATCGCCACGGCGGCTTTGGTCGAAGAATAGTTGATCTGCCCGACCTGACCGACTTTGTTGACGCTCGAAATCGTAAAGAGCACGCCCTGCCACTTGTGGTCGACCATGCGGCGCGCAGCCTCGCGGAGCGTAATAAAGGAACCGATGAGATTGACTTCGATCACTGAGCGGAATTGGTCCGACTCCATAACACGCTTTACCTTGCCGGTTTCTTTGTCGGTGTTGATCATCACGCCATCGCGGATGATGCCCGCGCAGGGCACCACGACATTGATCGCGCCGAACTTGGCCACCGCCGCGTCCATGAGCGCCGCGACATCGGCGTCCTTCGTCACATCAGTCTTGAGCCCCGCGACAGTGCCGCCCCTCGCCGCGATTTCGCTGGTTACACGGTCGATGCTCTCCTGCGCCACATCGCCAATCATCACTCTTGCGCCCTGCGACGCGAAATATTTCGCGACAGTCTCTCCGATGCCGCTCGCACCGCCTGTTACCACCGCAACAACCTCTTGCAGTTTCATAATATCGATCCTCCGTACTTTTACTGACTACGGTCATTGAACCTGGTTATTTTCACACGACTTTTAATGCATGTCAACAACAATTCTCATTGACTGTATAAGAAAATCCGGCTATCCTAAAATACGAGAGCACACGCTATGGAAGAACAGGCCCCTCTCAGTAAAAGAAAACTCCAGGCACGCGAAACGCGCAAGCGCATTCTCGAAAGCGCCCTCTCACTTTTCCGCGAGAAGGGCTTCGATCAAGTCTCGATCGATGAGATTACCTCCTCAGCGGGCGTCTCCAAAGGTTCATTCTACACCTACTTTCAGACCAAGAGCGATATCATCATCGAAGAGTTCAGGCTTATCGACGGCTTCTATGAAAAAAAGGAAGCCGCAATTCTGCGTGAACCGGACGCGTCAAGCCGACTCATCGCATTCACCAAGCATCAGCTCGACTATATTCACAGGAATCTCGGATTCCGCACCCTCTCCATCCTCTATATCAATCAGATGTCCACATTTTACGAGCAAAAAATACTCCCCAACCGAGAGCGTACCCTTGTTCAGATTGTTTCAAGGATTATCTCTGAGGGCCAGAACGCAGGGCAGATTCGCCCCGGCGATCCCATCGAGCTCGCCGGGTGGATGAACCGATGCATGCGCGGTTTTTTTCTCGACTGGGCGATCTCGAAGGGCGAAATCGACATTCGAAAAGAAGGAATGCGCTTTTTCTTCGGTTTCGTACTTCCCGCGCTCACCTTCGGTGTGAACCCACAGGGCTCGCGCGGATAATGTTCGCGCGGTATCGTCGCTTGCTTCATACAAGGAGACAGATATGGTTCGATATCGCAACCTTGTCTTTAAAGGCGGCGGAGTTCGGGGAATCGCCTACATTGGTGCCCTGAAATATCTGTATGAGCGTGGCATAATGAGTAGTATAGAGCGAGTCGCCGGCACCTCAGCGGGAGCGATTACGGCGCTTGGCGTCAGTCTTTATCCCTCGGATTTTTCGCGTTTCAAGGCACTCGCCGACAGTCTTGACTACCGCAAAGTGCCCGCCGAAGATGACTCGCGAGTGCCCGCGATCGCCAACAAGCGCATCCTCTCCCTTATCGAGCGCTCGCGCGAACTCTCGATCTTCAAAAACCTCCAGTGCTCGATTCGCCTACTGCAGGAAAAGGGCTGGTACTCGAGCGATTTTTTCTACCAGTGGCTGAGATCGATCATTGCTGAACGCTTTGAGGTGACAAAAGAGTTCTACACCTTTGCCGATTTCGCCGATCCAGCGCTTCACCGAGACCAACAGCGCTTTCTTGATCTGTATATCACGGGTACCGATGTTACGAATCGTACGCCTCGCCTCTTCTCGTTCGAGACGACGCCCGACATGGAGGTTGCCCTCGCCGTGCGTATCTCTATGTCGATTCCTTTCTACTTCGAGGCTATTCAGTATCAATACCCGGGCACCGAAGAGCCGCAGTTCTACGTCGATGGCGGCATTATGTGGAACTACCCGGTCAATCTTTTCGATGATAAAAAATATACTCGCAAGCTCGCCGATGGCGCGAATGAAGAAACGCTCGGTTTCTTCCTCTACACGCCGCCCGAGAAGTCGCGTTACAAACCAATCAAGTCCATAATCGACCACATGGAGGCCATCTTCGAGAGCATCTCCGTAGTCCAGGAACACCTCGTCATCAAAACAGAAAAGGACTACTCCAGAACAGTCTTCATTGACGACTGCGGTATCGAGGCGACCGATTTCAATATCCAAACCGACGACGCGAAGTACCGCGCGCTCTTCGAGTCCGGATTCTCGGCGACGAAGTCCTTCTTCGAGACACGCACCGAGTGGTCGAAGTTCTTCATTGCTCTTAAAGAGCGCTTCGGCTGGAAGGACTGATCCGGCGGCGCGGAGGCGTGCGCTCCACGCGATGCGCGCAGAGCGCAATGAGCCGCTCGCCGAAAGGTTCCCCGCATCCTCGAAGAGTCGCAGCCTTCGGTGCGCCGCGACTCTTGTTCTCTCTCCTTGAACAAACCCAGCTTGAGTAGTATTATGAACATATGCTCAAAACTCACCGTTTCAAGGAGTATATATCATGGGACCTATTCCAGAGAAAAAACCGAATCCTTCGATCAAGCGTGTCATCGGCGTTATAAGCGGCAAGGGAGGCGTCGGGAAATCGATGGTCGCCTCGCTTCTCGCCGAGTCGCTCGCGTTACGCGGCAATCGTGTCGGCATCCTCGACGCTGACATCACGGGCCCGAGCATTCCCCGCATGCTCGGCATCAACGCTTTCCGAGGCGAATCGGATGGCGAGCACCTCTTCCCGGTCGAGAACGAAGAGGGCATTAAGGTTATCTCGATCAATCTCTTCAACGAGGACGAAGACACGCCGGTGATCTGGCGCGGTCCGCTTCTCGCCAAAGTGATCGATCAGTTTTGGTCGGACACAATCTGGGGCGACCTCGATTACCTCATTATCGACTTCCCCCCAGGGACCTCGGACGTAGCTCTCACCGCCTTCCAAACCATTCCCTTCGCAGGTCTTGTCGTAGTGGCGACCCCACAGGACTATGTGTCGATGATCGTGCGCAAATCGATCAACATGGCAGGTATGCTCAAAACGCCTGTGCTCGGTGTGGTGGAGAATATGCGCACCATGGTCTGCCCGCACTGTGGTACCGAGACGGCTCTCTTCGACGACGGGAGCCAGAATGGCGCTCAGCGGATGGGTCTGCCCCTCCTCGCGAGTCTCCCCTGGAGAAAAGAACTCGCGCAGTCGCGCTCGCTCCGCTGGTCGGAACTGAGCGAGGCGGTTAAAAAAACCGCCGACGGCCTCGCGAGCGAAGTAGAACTTGCGCTGGCAGAGGCGGGGAAAGCGGCGACGGGGAACATAGCGACGCCAGTGGCCGCCAGTAGCGAAGCCACTCCACAGGCCACAGCTCCGCACGTCTAAGCCATGCCCAGACCCCGCTGTGTCCGCCGTATTGTCTCTGAAATCCGCGCCTGTTCGGTCCTGCCATTCGAGGGCGACGCCGAGCTCGCGCGGAAACTCTTTGGAGGAACCGAGCTTATCACGCTCGAACCCGACGAGGTTGAGGCACTGCGCTTGGCCGATCTAGACCATCGCTATCAAGAAGAGGCGGCACACATGATGGGCGTCTCGCGGCCGACCTTCGGACGTATTCTTGAGCGTGCGCGCACAAAGGTCGCAGACGCGCTCATCAACGGAAAAGCGCTGAACATTGAGCGCGCAAAGGCTCCCTGCTTGGAACGGGCGCCTTTTGTTTCGGACGAGATCAAGAGCGGCGAGGGCAAGGAGAATGACCACGCCGCCAACACTATTTCTGAATTAGGAGAACAGACTATGAAAATCGCATTTATTTCGGACGACGGAATTACTATTTCCCACCATTTCGGCAGAGCAGCCTACTATATCGTTCTCACAATCGAGAATGGTCAAATCGTAGGTCGCGAACAACGTTCTAAACTTGGGCACAACCACTTTGTCAATCAGAATGATGAACATCATGGTGCCTCCGAGGCGAGCAAAGGACATGGCTTTCAGCCAGGCGCTCAAGAGCGACACACAAACATGCTTCAAGCGATTGTCGACTGCAAAGCTCTTATTGTTGGCGGGATGGGCGCGGGAGCATACCAGAGTCTTCAGCAGGCAGGCATCGAGCCTATTGTTACGGACATGGAGGACATTGAGAGCGCTGCCGAAGCCTATATTGCGGGAACGATAAAAAATCGCATAGAATATTTAGACTAAAATCAAATAATCATAGCGAAGAGGAGTTAACCATGAGAGGGAAGCGCCTTCTTATGATCCCCGGTCCTATCGAATTCACCGACGAAGTGCTCAGTGAAATGGCGGTGCCAACGCTGAGCCACGTCGACCCTGAGTTTATCGAGCTCTTTGGCCAGGCGCTCGAGAGGATGCGCGGGGTGTGGCTCGCACCCCATGGCCAGCCCTTTGCGATCGCCGGCAGCGGTACACTCGCCATGGAGCTCGCGGCCGCCAACATCACCGAGCCGGGCGACAATGTGCTCATCGTCCATACCGGATACTTCAGCGACCGAATGGCGGACATTTTTAGGCTTCACGGCGCGAATGTAGACGTCGTGCCGAGCGCGGTGGGCGATCTTCCGCAGGTTGAGGCGGTGCGTGCCCAGCTCAAGGCCAAACGTTACAAAACCATCAGCATAACCCATGTCGACACAAGCACCGGCGCGCGCGCCGACATAAAGGCCTTTGCCGCCGCGGCGGCGGAGACCAACACGCTCGTGGTAGTCGACGGTGTCTGCGCGGTCGCGGGCGAGGAGCTTCGCATGGAGGACTGGGGCGTGGACATCGCGTTCACCGCGTCACAGAAGGCTGTGGGCGTTCCCCCGGGCCTGGCGCTCCTCGTGGCGAGTCAGCGGGCGCTCGCGGTGCACCGGGCGCGAAGGTCGACGGTCAGGGCATATTATTGCGACTGGAAGAATTGGCTGCCGGTCATGGAAGCGTACGAGGCGCGCAGGGCCGCATACTTCGGCACGCCGGCGGTCAATTTGGTCCGCGCGCTGAACGTGAGTTTGGGCCAGATTCTGGCCGAAGGCATGGAGGCGCGCTTCGCGCGCCACGCGCGGAACGCGCGGGCCCTGCGCGCCGGGCTCTCGGCGATCGGCCTTACATTTCTGCCCGTCCGAGAAGAGATCTATGCGAACACCCTTACCGCGCCCTACTACCCCGACGGTATCGATGCCACCGTGCTCGCCAAGATCGCCGAAGAGGGCGCAATGCTCGCGGGCGGTCTCTACCCCTCGATCAAGACAAAGTATTTCAGGATCGGCCACATGGGCATGAGCGACAAATCCGAGATCCTCGCTACACTGGGCGCCATCGAGCGTGGCCTCGCGCGCGCAGGTTACTCTTTCCCCATAGGCGCCGCCGTCGCCGCCGCGCAATCCGAATACAAAAAAGCATAATTCCCCGTAAAAAACTTCAAGATATGTTCCATATACGGTATGATTGCCGTATGTGGAACTTTTTTGAACCGACAGAGGCACGCTGGTACAGCTGGTCGCTCGATGGCGCCATCCTGTGGATGCGCAAGAATGGCGAAGAGTGGCGATTCGCGCTGAAGAGCATCCCGTTCAAACAGATTGAGCACGACACACACGGTCCAGACAGTACCGAACCACCCGAGGCCACCGAAGTCTCTCTCTCCGTTGCAAGGGGCAAGAGAGTTGCGCTCCGCCCGTACCCAAGCTCGATGCCCTATCTCGTCGCCGCCCGCAATGACGTGAAAATTCACGCCGGCACCGAGGCGTGGTTTACCATTGCCCTTCCGCCTCTCTTTCGCGTTGAACTCGAATCTGGAACGGTGCTCTTCGAGGCGTCGCCATTCTTCACCACCACGACCTGGTTCGGCGACAAGACCAGCGGCAATCTCTGCCTCTCGCTGCCCATCGATCTCGATCCCGAATGCAGAAATGAAAATGGCGATTTGGTCGACTCTGCCACGAAAGAATCCCTCGAACGCGCAGCCCACTACCTCTCGTGCCGCTCGCTCATCCATTGCCGAATCGCGGTAAAAAATCATTCCAAGGAGGCACTTGAGGTGAAGCGCCTCGCGATTTTCACGAACCTTATGAGTGTCTATGAGAAGGATGACACCTTGGTCTCCGACACGATTGTGATTACGGCGACCGCTGACGGTTCGCTGCAAACCAATATCGACGATACCGGCACGAAGCATCTCAGGAAAGTGCACTCAGCGCCGAAGTCCGGGCTCAACGAGGTGCTCATCCAAAAAGGCGTGAGCTTCCTGCGCAGCATCGCGGGGCTCTGAGTGGAGAATGACATGAACACACCAATTATTCCAGATTTCATCAACAAACTCCTACAAAATGTGTCGACACCCGAGTTTTGGAAAAAAGCGATCGGTATCGTCGTGGCGGCAGCGCTCATTCTCATATTCTTCCGTGTGCTCCAGATGCTTGTCGCCCGTGCGATCAAGAAGGGCGTGCCAGAGCAGCGGGCACAGCTCATCAGAAAGGCGATACGCTACACGGGATGGGTCATAGCGATCGTTTCGGTGCTGCAGGGTATGGGCGTCAATCTCTCTGCCCTTCTCGGCGCGGCGGGAATTGCGGGGATCGCGATAGGCTTTGCCGCCCAAACCTCGGTTTCGAACCTCATAAGTGGCATATTTCTCATCTCCGAAAAGCCTTTCCAGATTGGCGATGTGATTCAGGTCGGCGACATTTCGGGCATTGTCCTCTCCGTCGACCTTCTGTCGATCAAACTTCAGACCTTCGACAACCGTTTCGTCCGCATTCCGAACGAGAGCATCATCAAGACGAATGTCATCAATCTCACGCGCTACCCTATCCGGCGACTCGATATCATGGTGGGTGTCTCCTACGAGGCGGACCTCCACAAGGTGAGCGATGTGCTCAAGGATATCGCTGCCAAGAACCTGAATGCACTCGACAATCCAGAACCACTCATCTATTTCGATAAATTCGACGCTTCGAGCATCAACATTCTTTTCGGAGTCTGGTACGAACAATCGAAACTCGTCGATCTGCGCAATTCCATCATTATGGACATTCACGCGCGATTCGCGAAGGAAGGCATCGAAATTCCGTATCCTAAGCACGATGTATACATTAAAAGGAGTTCTCTATGAAATTCTGCTGGGTCACTCTCAATGTGCATGACATGGAAAAATCGCTCGCGTTCTACCGCGACATCGTGGGTCTGCCGCTCAATCGTGAATTCTCGCCCGCGCCAGGCGATCGTATCGCCTTCCTCGGCTCTGGCGACACTGAGGTTGAGCTCATTCACAACGCGAAGAACCAACCTGCGTCCTTCAGCCAAAACATTTCGCTGGGCTTCAAGGTCGATTCGCTCGAGACAACGATGGAGATGTTGAAGAAGCACGGAATCCCTGTGGCGGCCGGGCCCTTCCAGCCTAATCCCCACGTCCGTTTTTTCTATGTACTCGACCCGAATGGGTTGCGCGTGCAGTTTGTGCAGGATGTACAATAGTTGATTGTGGGGCGGCGGCAAATCGCCGCCCGGATCTTCGGTGAATACTAAAAAATTAAGAAAGAGGATTCACCACGCGCGCCGCGATAAGCACGATGTCTTCGGAGGGCACGTCGGCGTGGGGCGGGCGGCGGATGGTTTTCACCTTTGCCATCGCATCGACGACGTCCATGCCTTCGACCACCGTGCCGAACACGCAGTAGCCGGCGCCGGCTCCTGGGCCACGGTAGTCAAGCGATCGGTTATCCACCAGGTTGATGAAGAACTGGCTCGTCGCGTTGTCGGATCGAGTCTTGGTGATGCACGAGGGGAAAGTGTGTAGGGTACTCAACAAAGCGGAGATTTCGCAGGAAAATATCATGGGGGCTGTCTTCGCTGGTTGAATGTCAAGAACAAGAAACCCTGCCAAGATTAGAGAAGGGCCCACTTATATTTTTGAGGAGTCAGCATGAACGACAGAGAAAAGAGGTATGTTATCGGCATCGATTACGGCACGGACTCTTGTCGCGTGGTTGTTACCAACGCGAAGAACGGAGATGAAATTGCAAGCGCAATAGCGCAGTACCCTCGCTGGGCAGAGGGGCGTTACTGCGACGCCGCAAACAACCAATTCCGTCAGCATCCTCAGGACTATATCGATTCGCTCCTCACTGTAATGGACGAACTCGCCACAAAGACGGGAACAGATGTCCTGCCCTTCGTGAAAGGAATGGCTATCGATACGACGGGTTCGACGCCATGTTTAATAACAGAGGACATCACGCCGCTTGCGATGCTCCCCGAATTTGCCGAGAATCCCAATGCGATGTTCATGCTCTGGAAAGATCATACGGCGACCGAGGAGGCGTTTGAGATCAACGATCTTGCGCGCAAGTGGGAGGTCGACTTTACGATGTACGAGGGAGGTGTCTACTCTTCAGAGTGGTTCTGGGCCAAGCTGTTACACGTCGCAAGAACGGACCCAAAAGTGATGGCGGCCGGCGCGTCCGTGATCGAACACTGCGACTGGATGCCTGCCCTCCTTACCGGTATTCGGTTTGTCGGTGATATAAAACGGAGCAGGTGTGCGATGGGCCACAAGGCTATGTGGCACAGAAGTTTCGGTAACTATCCTTCCGACGATTTTTTAGCCAGACTGCAACCGGAGCTGGTCAGAATCAAGAAAACTCTAGGGTCTGAGACATGGACGAGTGACAAGATCTTCGGTTACCTCACCGCAGAGTGGGCTCAACGTCTGCACCTGAAGCCCGGAATTCCCGTGGCTGTGGGGGCGTACGATGCCCACATGGGGGCGGTGGGCGGCGGAGTCGAACCTGGTGTGTTCATCAAGGTCATGGGAACCTCCACCTGCGATATGATCGTCGGTCCCCCCTCAGAGGGGAAAGAGCATTTGGTGAAGGGTATCTGCGGTCAGGTGGATGGATCGATTATTCCAGGGATGTTGGGCTATGAAGCAGGTCAGAGCGCATTTGGCGATGTGTACGCCTGGTTCAAAAATATCCTCATGTGGCCGATCGAACATGTTTTCTCCAAAGAACCTATCTTGGCAAATATCAGAGAAGAAGCCGAACGCAGGATCATGCCTGAGCTCGAAAAAGGAGCGAGTACCATCGAGCCGAAGGCTTCGGGCGTCCTCGCCCTCGACTGGCTCAATGGGAGGCGCACCCCCGACGCCAATCAGAAGCTCAAGGGCGCAATTCTAGGTCTGACCCTCGGTACCACGGCACCGATGATCTATCGGGCGCTCATAGAGGCAACCGCCTTCGGCGCTCGCGCTATTGTCGAACGCTTTATAGAGGAGGGCATTCCTATACAGAAAATCCGCGCCATCGGCGGGGTTGCACGCAAGTCGCCTCTTGTCATGCAAATTGTCGCCGATGTGCTTGGGAAACCCATTGAAATCGTGGCGAGCGATCAGTCTGTAGCGCTGGGAGCAGCGATGTTCGCCGCAGTCGTGGCCGGCATCTATCCCTCAGTCCCTGAGGCACAGGCTGCGATGCGGCCCGCGATCGAGGCTGTAGTGATGCCGCAGCCAGAACACATCGAAGTCTACAACCGGCTCTACCAGGATTACAAAAAGTTCGGGGCATTCATCGAAAGGGAGTTCACATGAAAACATACTCGTCGCACAAATTCTGGTTCATCGTAGGCAGCCAGCTGCTCTATGGTCCGGGCGTACTCGAGCAGGTGAGCGCGCATGCCAAGATTATGGCAGATTTTTTCAATCAGAGCGATGCGATACCAGCCGCCCTGGTACAGCCCGGCATAGCGACATCCTCAGAGGACATCGTCTCACTGTTCCGAAAGGCCAATGCTGATCCAGAGTGTGCGGGGATCATCACCTGGATGCACACATTCTCACCCTCCAAAATGTGGATTGGGGGTCTTATGGAAAACCAGCGGCCCATTCTGCACCTGCATACTCAGTTTAACCGCGATATCCCCTGGGACTCCATCGATATGGATTTTATGAACCTGAATCAGTCGGCACACGGGGATAAGGAACATGGCTTTATCCATGCGCGACTTGGAACGAGCCGAAAGGTAGTTGTCGGTTACTGGAAGGATCCAGAGGTCCTCGCACGGATCGGTGCCTGGATGCGAGCGGCAGTGGCCTTTGCGGATGGAAAAACAATGCGTGTGGCGCGGATGGCGGGGATCGATTACATGTTGATTGGGCGAGAGACCTCTGTCCCTCAGGTTCGTCGCCAGCTCGAGTGGGAACGCCTCAGGCAGAAATAAGCATGCGCTAGGGTTACGCCTTGCCTATAAATTCTTGCGAACTATAGGGATATCGCCCTGCAGTCTGTGCCGCCAGCACTCTAGCGTTCGGTCACGGTTCCTTGTACCGGATCTATTATCACTTTCACCCGCACATTGGCGCGCCCTGCCGGGCGCACCTAAAAAGGCGGCCATGCAGCCATAAACGAAGGCCGCCTTTTCTGATTACTTCGATAGATCAGCGAGTACAATAGATCAAGAAAGTCCCTTAATCATGCCGGTTGTCGTGTCGATATCCATTCCCATGTACGCAGGAACCGAGGGTAAGCCCGGCATTGTGCTTATCTCGCCGGTGAGCGGATAGATGAAGCCGGCGCCCGCCGCAAGCCTGAGATCCTTGACGGGGAATGTAAAGCCCCTCGGGGCTCCCTTGACTGTGGGATCGTGGGACAGGGAGAGATGGGTCTTGGCCATGCAGATCGGGAGGTTGCCGTAACCGAGAGAAGTGAATTTTTCGATGGCACCGTTGGCTTCTGCTGTGTAAGTAATCGAACCTGCTCCGTAGACTTCGTGTGCGATGGTTTCAATCTTCTCCTTGATAGTCATCTCGAGAGGATAGAGGAACTTCACCTGGGATGATGTCGAAGCGGCTTTGTCGACAGCGCGGGCGAGATCGGCGGCGCCTTCGCCTCCGAGAGCCCAGTTCGTGGCAACGACTGCGTCAAATGCGCCCGCCTTCATGGCGGCTTCTTTGATGATATCATGCTCTTTCGTAGTGTCGGTGGGGAAGGAATTGATCGCAACGACAGCAGGGAGGCCGAATTTCTTGATGATGGCAAGGTGTGCCTCGAGGTTCGCGATTCCTTTGCGCAAAAGTTCTAAGTTTTCCTGGGTATAAGCGGTCGACAAGGGTTTACCGGGAGTGACCTTGGGTCCACCACCGTGCATCTTGAGAGCACGGACAGTCGCCACGAGGACGACGGCATCGGGCATGATTCCCGATGTTCGGCACTTGATGTCCATGAATTTCTCGAAGCCCATGTCGGAGCCGAAGCCCGACTCAGTAACGACATAATCGGCAATTCTCGTGGCGATCTGGTCGGCCACGATAGACGAGTTGCCATGAGCTATGTTCGCGAAAGGACCAGCATGGACAAAGGAAAGCTGCTCTTCAAGAGTCTGGAGGATGTTCGGTTTGAGTGCATCCTTCATGAGGATGGTCATGGCTCCGGCGACTTTAAGATCCTCAGTCGTAACCGCCTTGCCGGATTTGTCGAGGGCGAGGACGATCTTGCCAAGCCTCTTCCTCAAGTCATCGAGGCTTGTAGAGAGAGCGAGAATGGCCATAACTTCACTGGCAACAGAAATATCGAAACCGCCTTCGCGCAGGGGACCATTTTCCAATCCGCCTATACCAAGAATCATCTTGCGGAGGGGCCTGTCGTTCATATCCAGGACTCGGCGCCAAAGAACAGCATAGGGATCGATGTTAAGCTTTTTGAGGCCTAGCTTTTCGAAATAGGCATCCGACCAGCGACTTTCATGGTACATCCTGGCGTCGAGGGCCGCGGCGCATAGATTGTGCGCTGCCGATACCGCGTGGATATCACCCGTGAGGTGGAGGTTAAAGTCGGCCATTGGCACGATTTGGCTGTAGCCGCCGCCCGCAGCACCGCCTTTTATGCCAAAAGTCGGTCCCATTGAGGGCTGACGGATATTGGCAATTGCCTTCTTGCCGATGAAACCGAGACCCTGGGCAAGACCGACCGTCGTGGTCGTCTTACCTTCGCCGAGTGGCGTGGGGGTGATCGCGGTCACGTCGATGTACTTGGCTCGCTTATTTGGCGACGAGAGATCATTGAGGAACTCGAGGCGAACTTTCGCTTTCTCGGAGCCATAATGCTCAAGAAAGCGCTCATCAAGGCTATAACGGCTGGCAATCTCAGATATCGGCTTTATATTAGCCGCTTGGGCTATGTCGATATCGTGGGGAACGGGATTCTTACGAACAATGGACATTAGATTCCTCCGGCAGGTAAGCCTTTACCGGCTTAGCGCTGCAATTTTTATAAAAACGGCGAGCGCAAAAGCCCATGCTCCGTGCTCGTCGTTCTATCGATTCAAGATTCCTATCAGAAACCTGCGTACTTCTTGAGTTCGTCAACAACCTCTTCCTTCATCGTGAAGGTGAACTCGTCGGTGGGGAATTTCTTCTCCTGCACTTCGCTTATGAATTGTTTTACTGCATTGAGTTCGAAGTCATAAGCGTTGGCATAGACTTTTACGAATTTTGGAGTAAACCTCTTGAAAAGGCCGAGAATGTCGTGGAGAACAAGGACTTGCCCATCACATTCCATACCGCCGCCGATGCCGACAGTGATGCATTTCACTTTTTGAGTAATGATTTTGGCGAGCTGGCGGGGAATAGCTTCGAGAATGATGGCAAAGGCTCCTGCATCATCGAGGGCAAGAGCGTCGTCTAATATTCTTTTCGCTGCATCGAGAGTTTTGCCCTGGACTTTGAATCCACCGAGAGCGCCAGCAGTCTGTGGAGTCAGGCCAATATGTCCAAAAGTAGGGATGCCGGCCTTTACGATCGCTTCGACTGTTTTAGCAAAGTCCTGGCCGCCTTCGAGCTTGATCGAATCGCAGGCACCGTCTTTATAGAGGATACCAGCGTTCGTAATCGCCTGCTCAATCGAAATATTGTAGGACATGAAGGGCATATCACCAACAACATGCGCTCTCTTTACCGCTCTCGTCACCGGTTTGATGTGGTTGAGCATTTCATCCATCGTGACGGGAGTCGTCCCGGAATACCCTAGCTCAACCATGCCAAGGCTGTCGCCAACAAGTATTATGTCGATGCCAGCTTCATCCACCACAAGTGCCTGCGGATATGAGTAGGCAGTGATCATAGAAATTTTTTTGCCTTCTGCTTTCATTGCAGCAAGATCAGGGATAGAAAGTTTCTGCACATCGGCCATGGTGACTCTCCTTATGTATAACCCTTAGTAATGTTGTGCATTATAACTCCTTATTTTTTAGCCCACAAGTCATATCATCAACATTTGAAAGCATGTTTTACTCTAAAAATGTTTTCAAGCTTGACAAGCATCCGAACGAGTGTCCATTATTTCCTAACCATCAAAAGGAGCAGCTATCATGAGAGACGCTATCACGGATGTACCCGGTATCAGGGTGGGTAACGCGCAGGATTCTAAAACCGCGCGGGGCGTCACGGTCATTTTATGCGAAAATGCCAAGACAGCAGGAGTGGATGTTCGAGGCGGATCGCCTGGAACTAGGGAAACCGATTGTCTCAACCCCGTCAATATGGTATCGGCCCCCCACGCCATCTATTTCAGCGGTGGAAGCGCCTTCGGGCTTGCCGGTGCCGGCGGTGTCATGAAATATTTCCGCGACAGAGGAATCGGCTTTGATGCCTGGAATATCAAAGTGCCCATCGTACCGGGAGCCGTGATTTTCGACCTTACTGTGGGCGATCCGTTCGCCTATCCCGATGAAGCTATGGGGTATCAGGCATGCCTCAACGCTAATCTGGATGTCCCGATGGGTAATGTAGGAGCAGGTACAGGGGCGCTCATTGGATGGGCCGGCGAACTTCGCCAAAGGATGAAAGGCGGACTGGGAACAGCCAGCGCCATAAGTGGCGACCTAATTGTCGGCGCACTTGTCGTTGTCAACTGCTGGGGAAATGTTCGCGATCCAAAGACTGGTGAATTATTGGGCGGAACCACAAACCTAGAAGGTGATGGTCTTCTCGATGCCTACGAGGAGATGAAGAAAAAGCAAGCGAACTATCCTTCGAAGGAACCTAAAAAGGGTATAACCACGCACACTACGATCGGCGTCATTGCGACCAACGCTATCTTGAGCAAACCAATGGCCACCAGAGTAGCTATGATGGCCCACGATGGCTTTTCCCGCTCAATAGAACCTGCACACACTGCCGGTGAGGGCGATTCGATCTTCGCCGTCACCATGGGCGAGGTCGAAAGCGATATCAACATCGTAGGATCTATGGCTGCCGACGCAATGGCAAGAGCAATTGCCAAAGCGATACGTAGCGCCGATTCGGCCTATGGGTATATGGGGCACGCTGAATTGGCGGAAAGAATAGCAAGGAAGGCGCGCTAAGCACCAGCGAAAGGCTTGTAACTGGCCTTTACGGCTAGTGTATAAAAGGCCATCCATCGGCAGGGAACGCCATTTTTATAGCCAACTTATTTTATCAATTCCACAAGCTGAAAATCGACGACTCCTGCAGCCCTGCCCTCGTCCATATCGATATGCATTTCAAGGGCGAAATTGTCGGCTACCCTGACGATTACGTTTTCGAACACGAGTCCGCGGTCCCCGGGCACACGTATTTTCACTCTTTGACCGTTCACAACGCCGAATTCCTGAGCATCGTTCGTGTGCATATGGATATGCCTGAGCGCGGCGATCACACCTTTCTTTAAAACGAGCCTTCGCCCCCCAGTACCGATAAGCGTGCAGCCTGGGGTTCCCTCTATGTCGCCCGATTCGCGCAACGGTGGATCAATACCTAATACCTCGGCGTTGGTAAACGAAACCTCGACCTGTGTGTACTTTCGGGCAGGCGCTACAACGACTGCCCCTTTTATGCTCCCCTTGGGGCCGACGACTTCGACCGTTTCTGCGCAGGCGAAATTTCCAGGAATGGTAAGCTCTCGTAGATAGGTGAGTTTGTAGCCTTCGCCAAAAAGCGTCTCTATATCTTCTTTAGTCAAGTGAACGTGTATATCTGACCTCGCGATCGGAAGCATGGTTTTCATAACTTTTTCTAGACCTCCCTGCTCGTACATTCCCGAGTCTACATGAAAGCGGGGGCCTCTTCTGACGAAGGGCCCCCTATGTGCTACAAGATCGTTTCGCGCCTTATGGCCTGACTTCCTTTACAAGCACCTTCTTCCCGTTTTGAATCTCAAAAATGTAGGTTGGCTTGTTCGTGGGAACTCCGTCCTTCATATCCCAGTCGAATAGCAGTCCCTTGAAGCCTTTCACGTTAGCAATGTAATCTGCAATCTTTTTCCTCTCAACTTTGAGAAGTTTCGGATCTCCGGTGATGCCCGTTTTCTCGATAGCTTCCTTGATCATGTACAGCGCATCGTAGTAGTTCGGAGATAGGCTAAAGGGCATGTTACCGTTGTGGGCCTTGGCGAAGGCTGTCTTGAACTTGTCCCAGCGGGGATTTGAAGTCTCAAGATTGAGATAGTTATAAACCTGGACTCCATTGATGTCCGATCCGCCTGTCGCATAGAGCTGGGCGTCATCGGCGCTAGAGAACACGAGAATGTGGTTCATCTTGGTCCAGCCGAGATTCTTGAGTTCCTTGATGATCTTCGCCGCTTTCTCGGCGTTGCAGACCAGGATCACGCCATCGGGATTCTGAGCCATGGCCTTGACGGCCAGAGGGCCGAAAGTGACCGCGTCGGTCGGGACATCGACTTTCGGAAGTTCCTTGATTCCAAGGCTCTTGAGCGCGCTGCTGTGTGCTCCTGCCATCCCAGGCCACGGACCATAGGGCTCGATGAACTGAACGACCTGGCTGATATCCTTGAACTGCTTCGCCCAGGCAACTACGAGAGACGGGAGCCTGTCGAGTGTGGGCGGGAACCAGGACACCGTCCAAGGAAAGAATTTTGCCGCATACTCATAGGATGTGGTCGCGGTGATGGAGACCATTCCGTTTTCCACAGCTATGGGCATCGCGGCCATGATGACAGGCTCTGGGACGGGGCCCATGGCGACGAGGCTATCCTTCACAATGCGAGCCATCTCTACGGAACCTTTCTGAGGATCGAGCGCCGTGTCGACGCCGATAACCTTGACAGGTTTGCCGGCAATACCTCCCGCGGCATTGATCTCGTCGGCTGCGTATTCTGCTCCCCACTGCAGGAATTCACCGATCGCTGCGATTGGGCCGGTGAGGCAGTTAAGGAACGGAACCTGCCACTCGTTCACCACTACCTTCGCTTGACCAAAGCTTAAACTCACGGCGAAGATAAGTAATAATACCCCTACTAGTTTTTTCATACATCCTCCTTCAAAAGCTTAACTATTCTCTCGTGTACGCGAGAGAGCGGTCTCAATGGAATAGACGAACTTTCTGGTGATAAACCCCTCGGGTTTGAGCACCAGCACAAGTATCAGTATCGCACCATATATCACGATGCGCCAGGACTGAACTTCCGGGGGAAAGAAAAGAGGAAAACCGTAGAGGATGGGCGCGGCGATAACCGTACCCCACTGCGTCGCGTATCCCCCGACAAAAATGACTGTCATAAAGATGCCGACCAGCGCGAACGTGAAGAAATCGAGATGGAAGCTCTTGTATATGAACCCATACAGGACGCCTACACCTCCCGCCAAAGTGCAGCTGAACACCTGGAGAAGCATGCCGACTTTCTTGATGTCGACTCCCAGCGATGTGGCCAGATCCCTGTCCACGAAAATTGCCGACGCCGCGCGCCCAAGCCTGGAATGATCGAAGCGGAAGATGAGAAAGCCAACGACCAGAATGAGAGCATACAGGATGCCGATGATGAACCAGCGATGGGCCGCGGGACTACCTCCGATATTGGGAAGGCCGAACATTCCCATGGTACCGCCGATGACATCCATATTTTCGATGACAGTACGGGTGATAAAAATAAACGTAAAACCTACCATTACTACGGCGAAGGTAGGAGCGTCGCCAATAAAAAGCGAGACTATGTAGCCAATGATGCCTCCTACCGCAAATCCAATAAAAAGGGCCCATCCGAAGGGAACATGGAGATTCATGACGAGGTATCCGGAAAGGTATCCAGAGATCGCCATGTTGGCTACCGTGATGAAATGAAGATGTCCGACCCTGTAGGGAACGTAGAGCGCCCAACTCATTAGAATATTTATCGCGGTAATCGAAAGGTAATAATAAAGCGAAAGGGACATAGCCTACTCCTACACCTTGATCCCGAACAAACCTTTGGGTTTGGCAAGGATAACAACAAGCATCACGACGAACGCGATAGCATTTGACCAACTCCCCGAAGCGTATCCCTGCACGAGGGCTTCGAGTATCCCGAGAGCAAGCCCGATTACCAGTCCACCCACCAAGTTGCCGAGACCCGCCACAATTGATACGGCAAGGACTTTATGCGAAATTTGCTCGCCGAGACCAGGAGAAGCCGAATGGAGAAGCATCGCGAGCAGAATAGCAATAATGCCACCTAAAATTCCTGAAAGTGCATAACTCTGGAATCCCGTCTTGATCAGGGGAATGCCGACAAGCCTCGCACCCGCCGGATCTTCGGCGATGGCTCTGAAAGCGCGGCCGGCGCGTGTATTGTAAAGGAGGAGAAAGAAGCCTCCGACAGCGATTATACCCATTAGGAGAGACCAGACTTGGCCCGGCATGATGCTTATGAGCCCGACCCTGAAGACGGGTACGCTTCCGGTCAAGGCCTCTGGGAACGCGATCGGCAAGCCCTTGTTAAAGGCGTGGGAAAGAACATCGGTGATGATCATGCCAATAGCCATCGAGAGAACCATTGTCGCGTTTATATCCACTTCCCCTCGGTTCTTCATGACCTTCTGGAAAAGGGGAGCGCATACGATATTGAGCGCTATCGAAGACAGTACTCCCGCTGCTATGCCGAGAAGAAGATTGTTTCCCGTGGCATTAAGCACAATCCATACGATGTACATCGAAAATACAACCACCTGAGGATATGAGAAGTGGATGATCATGGCGACGAGGAGGAGGAGGTTGAAGCCCGTCACAAGGAGTACGTAAATGCTCCCGAGTGATAGGCCGTTTATGATCTGCGCAATAAAAACCTGCATGTTTCACGCTCCCAAATAAGCTGCTTTGACACCTGGATCGCTAAGGAGTCGTTCGGCAGTACCGGCGAGGCTTACGGTACCGGTCTCGAGTACATATCCTCTATGGGCGCATTTTAGCGCTTTGAAGGCGTTCTGTTCCGACAGAAGGATTGTATAGCCTTCCTTGTTCAGCATCACGAGGATGTTGAAAATTTCATTCACGACGATCGGAGCGAGGCCTATTGATGGCTCGTCAACCATGATGAGTTTCGGCGCCGACATGAGCGCGCGAGCTATTGCGAGCATCTGCCGTTCTCCACCCGAGAGGGTTTTAGCGATTTGATTCTTGCGCTTTTTTAATATCGGAAACCATTCATAGACGCGCGCAAGATTCTTATCCTTATTCTGTAAATTGTGGTGGGCGCCTAAGAGCAAATTGTCGAGGACACTCATCGAGGAAAACACGCCCCGCCCCTCGGGAACGAGACAAATGCCCGAACGGACATTCTTATCTGCGGGCAGCTTATCTATCCGTTTCCCTTCAAATGTAACGGTGCCCGATACGGGGGTATTCAACCCAAGAATAGTAGAGAGCAGGGTTGTTTTACCCGCGCCGTTCGCGCCGATCAAAACGACGATCTCTTTGGGGAATACCTCGACACTCACCCCTTTTAGGGCTTTGATATGCCCATAGGAAACCACAAGATTCGAGACACTAAGCAGAGAACTCGCGCCGGAGGCGGTATTGATTTCATTCTGTACCAAGATACGCCTCCAATACTTTAGGGTTGTTTTGGATTTCGGTGGGAACGCCTTCGGCAATCTTCTGTCCAAAGTTTAACACGGTGACCATGTCCGACATGTTCATAAGCATTTTCACGTCGTGGCTCACCACGATAATAGTGGTGCCCATATCCCTCACTTGACGTATAATTGCGTCAACCTTGTCAATCTCTCGAGCGCCCATTCCGGAAGCCGGCTCATCGAGGAGGAGAAGTTTGGGTTCACTGATGATCGCCCGGGCAATCTGGACAAGTTGTCGCTCGGTCCAAACAAGATCGCCCGACCATCGGTCTATCGAATCGGAAAGACCCGTGATTTCAATAATGTGCCGGGCTTTTTCCTCGATTTCTCTCTCGCGCTTCGACTTGATAAAAGGCAGGCGGAACATAGTCTCGCGCACGGCTTCCCCAATCGGGTCCTGAATACCAGACATGACATTCTCGAGCACTGTTAGGCTCGGTACGAGCTTTCCGGCTTGAAAAGTGCGATGTATACCCTTATTGGCGATCAGGTCAGCGCGAAGGCCTGTGATGTCCTCGCCCTTGAAGATTATGGTACCACCATCGGGTTTAAGTATTCCCGTTATACAATTGAAGAGTGTCGTCTTTCCGGATCCGTTCGGGCCGATAATCCCATGTATCGTCCCCTCTTTTACCTCGACATCCACCTTATTCAATGCCTGGAGCGCGCCGAAATTTTTGCATAAGCGAGTAATTTTCAGCATTGTCCCGTCCATTTTTTCAGGTTAATTTCTTGCCGTTTCGCGAACCAGGGGCAAGATAACGACTGGCTGTGAGAGCATAGATTCTGGCGCATTCGTATAGCTCATCCACTTCGACATACTCATTTATATGGTGAGGAATTAGGCGTGGGCCAGGTCCATTGACGAGGCAGGGGATTTTTTTCCACGCGCTTAGGAAGGTGCCATCGGTGGCTCCCGGCACTCCATTCCAGATTGGCTCCTTTCCCACTATGTCACGGTAAGCTTGCGCAGAGAGCGCGGCGATGGGTTCCTCCTTGGAAATTCCCACTACCGGCCGATCCTCGATGAATTCAATGTCGGCATGGAAATCTGGATCGGAAGCTGCGAGCCCCGAAATAATGCCGCGCAGCTGTTCTCTCAACCTGTCGTGGTTCTGCGCGAGCGTCGTTCGAATATCGATGTAACCGACCGCTTCCGCCGGCATGACATTGAGCTGCGCAGGACTTCCGGGAGGAGGAGATTGAATGACCGTAAAAGTTATCGAAGGGAGACCGAGGAAGGGATCATTCCCACAACGCTGTTTCTCTTCGGCTTCGAAAGCTTCGAAAGCAAGGATTATCCGAGCAAGCCGCGTATTAGGGTTGATGCCCGAAAGAGGCATTGCCCCGTGAGCCATCTTGCCGTGAACTTTCACAACCGCCCTAATGGCACCTTTCATGCTTATACAGAGATTGTTCTCTTCCGGTTCGGGCACAAGGCAGGCATCCACATCGTCGGCTTGACCCGAGGTGATGAAGTGTTTGATGCCGATCATCATGCCTTCCTCGTCGCAGACAAGCCCTAATCGGATTTTCCCAATCCAGGGCTCTTTCGTGTTTCTGAATGCTTTCGCGATGAGAAGGGCAATGGCATCCCCCGCTTTCATATCACAAGAGCCGCGTCCATAGAGTTTGCCATCTACGATCTGAGCGCCGAAGGGGTCGTAACTCCAAGAAGACCTATCGCCTTCGCTCACCACATCGGTATGGCCCTCGATCATGAGACAGGGGCCAGGTTGCCCTGAATCGATGGTAATGACGATATTTTGGCGGCCGGGTGCAACTTCTTGAACAAGAGGCTCGAGGTGGAGTTCTTTTCTCGCCCAATTGACTATATAAGCGACCACATTGCGCTCTGTACCACCGGTTTCAGGACGGATCACAGAATCTATGCGGACAAGATCCTGGGTGAGCTTTATGAGTTCATCGCGATCAATAGCCGCGACAAACTTCGATTCGCGCACGTCGATCATACCCTTAAGCTTCCTTTTTTGTATGAATGAGATCCATGATCCGAACAAGGCGGGTAAGCACCTCATTAACAGGAACAAGAATCCCGAGAGCCTTCGCTTCTCTTACAATGGCGCCATTCATAAAATCAATCTCGGATTGGCGGCTCTTCTGAAAATCCTGGAGCATCGAAGAAGCATTAGCGCTTGTCTTCTGCGCCACTTCGTAGACTGTAGCGATCGGGTCGTCATAGGTAAGGTGAATGCCGCGCGCTTTTGCGACGGTTACCGCTTCGGTAACCAGATCCGCCATAAGTGATTTTGCGTCGGTGTAATCAAGAAGCTGGCCATTTTTTACATTAAGGAGCGCGGTGAGGGCGTTTATACCCACATTGATCAACAGTTTGCTCCAGATCATGCCCGCGACATCCCGTTCTACATGGATTTCGAAACCTGCTGCCTCGAGTGCAGTTGCAAGCGCATCGAGTTTTTTCGAATCACCATCGGACATCGCCATGTGAGTAGGACCTTTCCCCGCATGCCGTATTTTGCCCGGTCCGAGAAATGTAGCGCCCTGGGAAGTAACACCCGCGGCTGTCCGATGCGGTCCAAAGTGCGTGCGCAGAATTTCTTCGTTACCGAGGCCGTTTTGCAGTGTAAGCACGATTGTGTCAGGCTTTACGAATTCTTTAAATTTCACAGCGACTTCTTCGGTGTTCGTTGACTTCACAAAGATGATAAGCACATCCGAATCGACTACCGATTGCGGATCGGAGGAAGCCTTTGGATGAATCAGCGTTATCTGCCCCGTGGTAGCATCCTCGATTGCGAGACCTGCTTTGTTGATCGCATCGACATGTTCCTCATAGACATCGTACAGGACCACATTTTGACCAGAGAGAGCGAGTCTCCCTCCGAAAAGTGATCCCATCGCACCTGAACCGACAATGGAAATTTTCATTACAGCGCCTTAAGACATTCCGCCAGAGCAACCACTGCCGCGCTGAGTTCCTCGGAGGAAATAACGAGGGGAGGCTGCCACCTGAGCACGTTGCCGAAGGTTCCGCCAACTCCGATAAGGAATCCTTTCTCGCGCATCATAGCGCGAATTTTGCCGGCTTCAGCAGGGGCTGGAGTCTTGGCTATCCTGTCAGTCACCAGCTCTATGCCGATCATCAAGCCGGAACCGCGGACATCGCCGATAAGTGGATACTTTTTCTGAAGTTCTCTAAGTTCGCTCAAGACCCTTTCGCCTTTGGCGAGCGCCTTTTCGGGAATCTTTTCTCTGAGAAGGTACTTGATGTTGGCTAAGCCTGCCGCGCAAGACACAGGGTTCCCCCCGAAGGTGGAGAGGTGGTCGCCGGGATGGAAGGAATCCGCGATCTCCGGCCTTGCAATGAAGGCTGAAAGAGGAAATCCATCAGCGATGCCTTTCGCGAAGGTCATAATATCCGGCTCGACATCATAGTGCTCGATCGAGAACATCTTTCCTGAGCGGCCAAAACCACACTGGACTTCATCGAGGAAAAGGAGAATTCCATGCTGATCCAGGACCTTCTTGACTTCCTTGTAGTACTCTTTGGGTGGCATGATGATTCCGCCCTCTCCCATGATAGTCTCGGCGATGAAGGCGGCAACATTGTCGCTCGTGTCGTACTGGATCGTCTTCTCGAGCATCTTCGCACAGTACATGTCGCATGAGGGATAATTCATGCTATAGGGACAGCGGTAGCAGTAAGCGGCGGGATGGAAGGCGACGCCTGACAGGTATGGTCCACCGCCCTTCTTACGTTCCTTGTTGCCCGTGATCGACAAAGTAGCAAGGCTTCGGCCATGGAACGAGCCCTGAAGGGCGATGAATTCCTGTTTTTTGGTGAATTGTTTCGCCATACGCATGGCGCCTTCGTTAGCCTCGGCTCCACCGTTGCCGAAAAAGGTTTTCTGCAGTCTTCCAGGAGTCACCTCGGCCAGTTTTTCGGCAAGGTCGGCGACGGGAGGCACGTGATACACATAGGAGCAGCAATGCACAAGCTTGTCGATCTGGGCTTTTGCTGCCGCCGCCACTTCGGGATTGTTGTGACCCGCGTTTACGACGGAAATGCCGGCGAAAAGGTCGGTATAGACTTTCCCATCTTCTCCCACAACCTTGCTTCCTGAGGCGCTCGTCACCACAATCGGTTCTACCGATTTGACGAAAGAGGTGTTTACATACTTCTTGTACTTTTCAATAGTGTCCATAAACCATCGCTCCTTGCGTTTTCCTAAGATATTTTTCGTTGCGGCGGCAGTATCTAAAACCTCTTCCGCTGCATAATTATGCAAAACTCCTATAAACAGGACCAATTCTACTATGCTTCCCCAGTATGTCAAGACAAATTTATCGCCTGGCTTTTGCCTTTGGGGAAGTTTCCTTCCATAAGTCGTCGCCGGGAATATTCCAGCTTAGGTTATTTCCCGAATTTCTGCCAATGCTGACCGAAAATCTTATTCTCGTCTGGTACAACTGGAGGAATCGGCATAGCCACCCAGGTAGTGTTCAGGAAATGCTTCCAATGCACGTTTTCCGACACGATATTGCCACCCCATGTGCCGCAACCAAGTGTGAGACCGAAAGGCATCCCATTGTCATAGTTGCCGGAGTTCCCGAAGGGCTGGGTCTGACGGACCATTACTCGGCTCACGCGTACCCTTGTGGCCAATTCGATCATATGGGCATCATTGGTCGTGTGGATGCCACATGAATGACCATAGCCAGAATAGCGCGTGATATCGCGCACCAGGCGGATCGCTTCCTCAAATTCATTGTACTTCCATACCGTCAATACCGGCGAAAGCTTCTCGCCGGAAAAGGGATCGGCCAGACCGACTGCTTCGCCCAGCACCATGAGAAAACTCGTATTGGGAGCTACCTTGATGCCCGCAAGAGCCGCGATTTTCTGCGCGTGTTGTCCCACATGGGCTCTTCCCATATGCACCCCATCGGGCCACATCAAATTACGAAGCCTCATTTTCTCTTCGTGGTTGCAGAGATGTCCGCCAAGCTCCTTTAAATAGTTCATCATCGTATCGTAGATCGAAGCCTGGAGCACCACTGAGTTTTCCGAAGAGCATGAGGTTGCGTTGTCGTAGATCTTCCCGTTCCGGATCTTGGTCGCAGCGTCTTTAAGGTCAGCTGTTTCATCCACCACTACGGTCGAGTTGCCGGCGCCAACGCCATAGGCTGGCTTGCCCGAAGAATACGCAACCTTCACCAAGGCCTCCCCTCCCGTCGCCACCACGAGGTCCACACTCCGCATCAGCTCCTGCGACAGCTCGATCGTCGGTTCCTTGAGGTTGAGCACCAGGTCTTCCGGCGCTCCCACCTTTCTCAGGCCTTCTCGCATATAGTTAGCCGTCAGTTCGCAAGACGCCTTCGCCTTGGGATGGGGCGCGAAGATCACTGCGTTCCGGCACTTCAGGATGGGCAGGCCGTTGCAGGCAATCGTCGAGGTGGCATTCGTCACCGGGGTAAGGGCTCCGATTACGCCGACAGGTTTAGCTATCTTGATGAGGCCTTTCTCTTTATTCTCTTCTACAATGCCGACAGTCTTCAGGCCGTAGAGATCACGAAGCGTACCAAGGGTTTTCTTTTGATGTTTTCCCAGCTTGTCCTCGTAGACACCCATGCCGGTCTCTTCAACTGCCAGACGGGCGCAGGCTTGGGCATGGTCGAGTTTGTATACTTCCCAGCCCACTGCCGCAACCATTTCATCCACTTGTTCTTGCGACCAGAATTCGATCTGCTCCTGTGCTGTTCGGGCTCTCTGAACGAGCCTCTCGATCTCTTCCGACATCTTCAACTCTCCTTGCTCAACACTATAGCTCGATCCACACTATAGATGGGATCATTAAGTTAATCACATTTGATTCCCTTCCTGCAGGGGATAATCAATTATAAAAATTGATAATAAGGTACATAATTTCTCCAGTCAACGATATATTGCATCAAAAGGTTCATTATTTTAATATAGTATTTTTTCTTCTTGGCATCGTTGTCGATGGTTTGCCTGGATACGGTATACGTCTGGAGTTATTTTCAAACTCTCGTAATGAAGGAATTTAGCTGGAACAATACGGAAGTTTCGCTGATCTTTATTCAACGGATTCGATTACTTTTTCTGGGGCGCGGTTTCATACAGGGCAGGCAGGATTAAGCCCTTCTGGATAATGCTCAGGAGCGAGCTAGTGATTTTCACTCTCTTGATACTCAACGACTGGACTGATTCACCGCCCACTAGCCGAAAACGGCTTTTGATCTCATGTAACTCACTCAGTACACCTCGATGACGGCCCCCCGCTGACCGCCCCCGGCGCCCGGTTCACTTGCGTTCATCTCCTGTTACTGTACCTGATCTAATTTGGTTGGACCTTTTAACCGGATCGTTTACGACAGGCACACAGAAGTTGTTAGAAATCTTGTAAAAATGGATTGATTAGTTTTATTCCTCGATAGTTCTGTCCAGAATTCAAATCCTCTGAGAGCACATACTCACAATTTGCCTTCTCGGCAGCAGCAATGATCAATGAATCCCAAAATGATAATTGTGACAATACACTAATATCAATTGCTTGTTCGATGAGATCTAAATCATTATTAACGATCTCCATATTATGAAAATTGTGAATAATATTCTTCACAATAATTGCATCAGCATGCAATTTGCTCGATGCCACCACATAGAATTCTTGAATCACTTGTATCGAAATGACCGGCAAATGTGATTTTACTACTTTCTTTACGATTTCTCTTGCAGCATCGCGTTTTTCAACATTTTTTTGATCGAGTGTATACACTAGGATATTGGTATCGATAAATATTTTAGACACGATGTAATTCCTCACGCGTCCATGTCATATTTTCTGAAGAAACATGAAGCTTATCCATGAGAGAGAAGGTATCTTCAAGCCATTGATCTTTAGAAGAGAGTACAGTTTGTTCTACGAGTTTTCGTACAAGAACATTGAAGGAGATATTATGCTTTCGAGCATATTCTCTTCCAGCTTTAAGCGTTTTTTCATCCATTGAAAGAGTAATATTTTTCACAGGCCACCTCGTACACAGTATATGTGTGCACTGTATAAATGTCAAGGTATAATTTCGTAGCTTTCATTTTATGGGTTCTCTTTTGCATGTTTAATGAAGTGTTGCTGATATTCTTCTTCTATTTCATGGTTTAATAAAGATACGTGTCGTAGTTAGGCCTGAGACCTCTCTTTTGTTTTCGACTCTTTGAGTCTTCCCGTAACATACTTATGGAGAATACTCGTCACCAGTGTCTGGTAAGGGATTCCATCCTCAAGCGCCTTTGTCTTTAATGCTTCAACATCACGTTTTGAGATACGGACATTGATCCTATAATCCTTTATCGCGGTTTCGGCGGCAGCTTTCATGAGATTCCGTTTCACGTCATTGGTGCTACACGGAGTCAATATGCTCTATATTGATTGGTCATAGAAATAAAAAAGCAAGTCATTGTTTTTACAACAACTTGCTTTTAATCGGGCAAGCCAGACTCGAACTGGCGACCCCAAGTCCCCCAGACTTGTACGCTAACCACCTGCGCTATTGCCCGAAATGTCGTGTCAGAAAGCCCAAATAAAGTAGCACAGGCGGCGCGCGGTTGTCAATGCAAAGCTGGGCGCCACGGCGTGGTGCCTTACTGTCGCTGCTCAGCGGCAGCCGAAGCGCTCGTCGCCGGGGCGTGGGTCAATGCCGGGCCGTGTGAGCGCGAAGTCGTACTTCACGGGGTCGTCCGGAGCGTAGCACCGAAATGCCTCGGTGACACGGATCGCGTTGCGCAGTGTGGCCGCTGGGGGCACGCCAGAGCCTCGAGGGCTAAGAAAGCCGAGCCTCTCGGTACACGTACGGATCATGTGGGTGTCCATGGGTACGATGAGACGCGCGGGGCTCAGCGCGTGCCAGCAGCCTGGATCGATGGCGTCGTGGCGCACCATCCATCTCAAATAGAGGAAAAGGCGTTTCGAAGCAGAACCATCGGCAGGGTCGGGCAGGAGATTTTTACGAATCCCGCCGGGACAGATCTCTGCCGACCACGACCGCAATCGACGAACGAAGCGCGAGGTGGTCATAATAATCGAATCATCGGATTTTTTGGGCAGTGCTGAGGCCATTGTCCCGAAAGGGGTGCCCATTGCCGCGCACGTGTCTGTGTCTGTGTCTGTGTCAGTGTCAGCATCTGGATCAGCGAGAGCATCGGCGTCAGCGCCAACGGTGGCGCCAACAGGGGGGCGCACCTCGCCATCTACAAACAACGCCTCAAGGCTCCCATACTCTCGAAGCGCCGCGCGGATCGCCCACATGAGGCCGATTATGTCGCGGGGGAAACAGAATCGGTACTGGAATTCCGCCCATGCGCGCGCGATATCGGCGTCGCCCATGCCGACGAGCGCCTCCGCCGGGTGCGACCCTAATGGTTCGAGAGCCCGCTCGCACGCGCGTAGTATGAGTTCCACAGAGCCGAACGCGAGCGTGGAACAGATGAGACCCGCAACTTCGATATCGGCAGGCGTGGTGTATCGCTTAGCCACCGCGAGCGGGTCGAGCTCGAGCCGCTCGGGACGGTTACACTCTGCGTAGATTTCTTCGAGAAAACAGGCAAGAGAGGGGTCGACGTGCGGCAATGCGGGCGCGCTGGCATTTGCGCCTATGACGACTGAGTCTGCGATGCGGCGCATCTACTTGAGCTGCGCTTTGAGCTGAGCGATGCGCGCGCGGATTTCGTTGTCGGTGGGATTGAGCGATTCCGCTTGTGTAAGGTAGCGCAGCGCCTTGTCGCGATTTGTACTGTCGCTTTTGTCGGTCTGACGCTGAGCGCGCGCGAGGTAAATCGCGGAGAGCGAAACGAGGGCTTCAACGTTATCAGCCCGCTCTACGAGCGAATCTTTGAGCTGGTCGATCGCCTTGTTCTCGTCACTCTGCAACGAGGCGGACATATAGTAGAGAAAGGATTTGAGCTCCTTTGAGAATGGAGCTGCGATGAATTTGACCACGAGATCGAGGATCGCTGCGTTCTCGTTGCCCGGCTGCGCCACTCCGAGCGCAGAGAGGGCCAATCCAAGGCCGGTATGCACATCGCTCGCAGGCGCTGCCGAGGCGAGCCCGCCTCCCGTCGTAAGGGCAAGACTTCTGAGGTAGGCCTCCACCGCTCGTTCCGAGGTGGGGTCTTGGGCGTACCAGTTTGAGGCGAATCGCACTGCTGCCGCCACATCGCCGGATTTTCGAAGTATCGTGGCAACCATTTGATTGTCGAGAGGTACGTTTCCGGCCATCTGCAGGTACTTTGCGGCGTCGGCCCAGTTTTGTCGCGCGGAGCTCTCACTTACGAGGTACTGAAGCGCCTTATTTCTCGCCTGCGTCAACCTGGCCTGTTCGAGCGGCATGAGCTGCCCGCTCACACGGTTGGTGAGATCGACCACGGCGGTTGCGAGATCGATGGCCTCGGTATGACGAGCGTCATCTGTTGATTTTTGGAGCGCCATGATGAGCTGGGCTAGGCTCACGGGATCTTTTGGGTAGTATTGCACTGCCAATCGCGCAAAGCGCTCCGCGTCCGACTGGCGAGAATTTTCAAGGGCATACTCGCTCTTGAGAATGAGCCAGATTCGGTCGGTGACGAAGATTTTTGAAGCGCTCTCAAGATATTTCCACGCCGACTGATAGTCACGTTTCTGCATGGCAGCCTGCGCAAGAGGAACGAGGGCCTCGGTACGCGTCGAATCCGCTGCCAAGGCCGCGGCGAGCCAGGGCTGCGCGTCGAGCACGCTATTCAGCTCGTAGAGCGTCAGGCCATAGAGCACCATGAAGCTCGCGTTCAATGCTGATGCATTCGCCAGCACCGATGCCGGATTTGCGGTTCCCGGTATAGAGCTGAGTATGGGTTCGAGCGCCTTTCGAGCTTCAAGCGGTGCATTGAGTGCGAGCGCGGCGCGCGCTACTCCGCAGGCAGCCTTCTGCGACAAATTGTCCATCGCGAGGGCCTTGTAATAGCTTGCCTCGGCCGTGGAGTACTTCTTCGATTCGTAGGCGATCTGGCCTTCGATGAGGTATGGCACCGCCGACACTCCGCCCAATTCCTTGAACCTCCCCAGAGCAGCGAGCGCATGAGTTCTAACTTCGTTCCTCGTAGAGCGGAAGAATGCAAGCGAGGAGATAAGTTCAGTCATCATTGAACAGGCACTGTCATTGAAGACCTGAGGATTTTTTCCCGCAGAAACATCCCCTAGTCCGGCGAGGCATGCGATATATTTAGTTGCGGCGCCCTGCGCGGCAGCAGGCAATTCGACTTTTGCGTCCTTGGGACCATAGACGATGAGCGCGACGCCCCGTGCGATGCCGTCGAGGGCGGCTTTGTCGGGCAAGGAGAGAAAAGTGGACGATTGAATCGCCGCCTGGGCTTTGGCGATCGACCTTGGCGTTGCCTCGATAATGAGTGCTTCGATATCAGAAGCTTCACTCGCGATTTTCTTGAGCGTTTCTACGCTCGTGGTGGGTATGGCCTGTTGCGCGAAGGCGCTAAATGGCGCCACCAAGCTCACCACAAGGGCGAGCGCCACGACAAGAGAAACGATCGGGCGTTTTTTTGCAAAAAATCTGAATCGAAGCTTCATATTAGATTGTTTATTATAGTACAGAATGGCAAGGAATGCAACGAAACGCCCAATAGTCTAACATCTCTGCGACACGTTACGCGTGATGCTTGCCCATAAAAAACGATGCATGGTAGGGTTTACTCACAATGATCCACGCCCAAAGGCGCCGCAGCCCAATTCCACTCATATTCATAACTTGTGCGGCACTCGCCCTGTCTGGCTGCGAGAGCGATCTTTTTACCTTGTTCTGGCCAGGCACGCGACAGTTCTCTGTGGCGAATAGTGCTCAGGAAAAGTACCTTCGCGACGCGTTGTATGTGTTACACTCGCCTCGGCTTAAAAAGAGTCCCGACTACATCGTACAGCGCATGCTCGCGGCGAGAAGGGTATCGACGATTCTGATCGAAAACAACCAACAGGCGGAGGCTGCGCGATTTCTCTCCTCGCTCGCTGACGCTCACGACACCTACGAAGCCTGGTACCTTTTCGCAGCGGGCGCGATCTACGAATCGACGGGCAGTGCTCCCATTGCAAGTCTCTACTTTGAGCGCATCATCAACACACTTCCCGACATGACGATCGATGGTCAGTCGATCCACAAGATCTGTCTCATCAAGCTCCTCGCCAGCGACAGTCAGTCCATAAAAAAAACGGGGTGGTACCGCGAGTTCATCCAACGATTCCCCAACGCCGACGAAGTAGGTTCATTTCACTTTCTCCTCGCAAAAGAGTATGAAAAACTGGGACTCTGGCCCCAGGCAATCGATGAGTATCGACAGTTTCTTCCCTTTTTTAATGTCAATGTGCCGGGCTATTCCGACGCGCACGACTACGCGAGGAAAATGGTGGAGTTCAACGACAGCCCCAAGGATTGGACCTACCCCAATCTCAACGACCTCGTGAGCGGAATACGCAAGGCCATCGCCGCGCGATCTCCGCAGGCGCTCAGGAAATTCATGTCGAAAGCGGGCTTCTTTGCCATGTCGTGGTATAAAGAAGGAGGCGAGGATTCAAATTCGAACGTGCTGTTCAATTTCAGCAATTTCATGACGAGGCCGATCTATGTAGCACCTTCGTTCGATCCCTCGCGAAACGACTCCGAGGCGTTTCTCAGAACCTCTGGGTGGACGGGGTATATTCCTGTGTGGTATCTCTGTTTCCGCAAAGTCAATTTTCCGGCTGATCCCAGCGTGCACGGCAACTGGGAGTGGGCGGGCATCTATTTTGGAGAAAAAATGCAATGACGAACCTTCGGCGCTTTGGAGTACTTATAACACTGTGCGTGGCCGTATCGCTCGCGTCTGCGAAAGAAGTGGAGGGATCCACATCGATAGCTCCCGTAAGTTCAGAGATCGCACACATCTCATCTCAGCCCTCAGTGGCGCCTACAGATTCTGCACCTTTAGTTACCACGCCTGTGGCCCCCACCCCGGCAATGCCATCCGAACCGGTATCCGTGTCCACAGATTCCAAATCCTCAGCCTTGCCTCCCCCAAATACCGCAGACGAACTTCCCTCTGAGCCCATCGATGAAAGCCAGCTGACGCCCGACCTGAGCCAGCTGCCGCCGGAACCCACTAGCCTCGAGGATCAGGCCAAGGCGCTCCAGTACGATATTCCGATGCCCTGGGGCCATGACCTCTTCGAGAAGTACCGCCAGTACTATCTCAGCGACAAGGGTCGAAAGATCCTCCTCTCGGATATGCAGAAAGCCGCGCCTTTTATGGATTATATCCAGTCAAAAGTCGCTGAATTCGGCGTTCCTAAGGAACTGGCGTATCTACCGATTATAGAATCGGCGTTTTCCCCCTTCGCGGTGTCGAGAAGCGGCGCCACAGGGATTTGGCAATTCATGCGTAATTCGATTCAGGGTTATGGGATGACCATAAGCGACTGGGTCGACGACAGGCGCGACTTCATGAAGAGCACCGACGCGGCGCTGAACAAGCTCGTCGATAACTACAATCAGCTCAAGGACTGGCCGCTCGCGATCGCAGCGTACAACGCGGGGCTCGGCGCCGTGAGCCGCGCCGTGAATAGAAACGATGGTAACGCCGATTTCTGGCAGATCTACAACAAAGACCTCATCTCGAAACAGGCCTTGGACTACGTCCCTAAATTCCTCGCAGTGGCCTCCATTCTCCGCTATCCCGACCTCTACGGCCTCGAACTCCCATTCTCAACCGTGAAGTGGGAAACAATTGCGCTCAACCGCCAGGTCGACCTCAAACTCCTCGCCTCCAAGGCCGAGATACCCCTCGACACCCTAAAGCTCGGCAACGCCGAACTGCACTACACGATCACGCCGCCCGAAGACACGCACATTCTCAAAATACCGGCGGATAAAACCGACCAGGTAAAGGCCATCCTCGCCGACCCAAACGCGCCGCTCGTTCGCTATGAGATCTACAAAGTGAAGCAGGGCGACACACTCACGGGAATCGCAAAGCGTTACGGTATTTCGATCTCTATGATCGCCAAGGTAAATGGGAATATGAATCCCGACCGCCTCAAAATCGGACAAAAATTGATGATCCCGCTCTCGCTCCAGCCGCTCAATGGTTCATCCGCATCGGCGAGCCAGTCGAGCGCCTCGCTGGCGACGCACACGGTCCGAAAAGGTGATACGCTCTACAGTCTCGCTCGCCGCTTTGGAACGACCGCGCAGAAAATCGCGACGATCAATGGCATCTCGATGGAGTCGATTTTGAGAATTGGACAAAAACTCAAGGTTCCGGCGGCGCCATGACATGCCGCAAACTCAACATGGCGCCGTAAGATTGTGCGCGGCCTCAGGGCATCATCGCGAGTGTCGCGAACACCTTTGCGTCGCCGATGATATTCGCGATGTCAGCGTTTTCGTTTGGCTGATGCGCCGTTTCGTTCATCTTCGACCACACGAGACAATCGTATCCAGCTTTTCTCAGGTAGGCACCTACTGTGCCGCCGCCTATGCCGATAGCCTTTGCCTCGACACCATACACCTGACGCACCGCGTCGGTGAGCAGCTTCACGGCAGGCGCGTCGGCGGGCGTCGCTCTCGACTCATTCGACTGGACAATATCGAGCTGTACAGAAACGCCATACTCCGCCTCTATCGCGCGCGCGAGCTTTCCAACCTCGGCAAGGGCCGTCGCAACCGAGTATTGCGGTAAAATACGCATGTCGACGTAGAACACGTCCTCGCCGGGAATCGTGTTGACATTGGGAACATTCGCCTCTTTCTTTGTAGGGTTGATCGTCGTTCTATCGGGATTGAAGAGCGAGTCGCGCGCAGTGAAGAAAGACTTTTCGAGACGGTGGATGCGCAGCGCGAGGTCGCAGCCGGCAAGAAAAGCGTTGGCGCCTTTGTCCGGCATCGCGGCATGAGTCTGCGTACCTTTTGTGGTTACTTTGAGCCAGCATATATTCTTCTCGGCTACCTCGATCTCGGTACCATCGGCGGAGCCACCATCGGGAATGATGATAATGTCGTCCTTGGTGAAAAGCGAATGATTGGCGAGCAGATACTGAATGCCGTACTTCGAGCCGACCTCTTCATCCGCGATGAAAAGGAGCTTGATTGTCCGTTCGGGTACGATGCCGAGGTTGAGGAAGGCCAGTGCGGCGAACACTGACGACACGAGCCCCTGCTGATTGTCCTCGACACCCCTACCGTACAGTTTCCCGTCCTTGACGACCACCTTCCATGGATTGCTGTTCCAGAGCGTGCGCTCGCCCTCGGGTACCACATCGAGGTGGGACATGATCCATAGTGGGCTGTCGTTCCGTTTTCCGGGGATTGTCGCCACGAGATTGGGGCGTAGCTTGGAGGGAACACGCTCGTCGGGCGCGTCAAAACGCTGGATGTGGGAGATGCCCCGCCTCTTGAGCCATGTTTCGAGGGCGGCTGCCTTTTCGATTTCGCCGGCACCATTCGATTCGGGAGCTAGGGCGGGATATGAGGTAAGAAGTGTTTCAAGCTCAATGATGCCCTTCTCCTGAGCATCGAGAAATTGCTGAATGCGGTTCATGTCGGTCATGATTCCTTTTTCTCCTGCGAATAGTGCGTTTCGTACGCGCGCCACGACGTGGCGATAATAGTGGTGAGATCTGAGTACTGCGCTTCCCAGCCAAGGAGCTCCTTCGCCGCCGCGCTCGAGGCGACGAGCTTTGCCGGGTCTCCCGGCCTGCGACCCGAAACGGCGGCCGGTATCGCCTTGCCGGTGATTTTCCTTGCGGCCTCGAGGATCTCGAGCACCGAGAGCCCCCGCTCCGACCCCAGGTTCACCGCAAAACTCTTCGAATCTTCGGCGAGGTGCATGAGCGCGGCGTAGTGTGCGCGCGCCAGGTCTGTAACATGGATGTAGTCACGCACCCCTGATCCATCCGGTGTCGGATAATCCGTTCCAAAAATCTCGAGTTTGGGCCTGAGCCCCTCTGCCACTTCCATGATAACAGGTACGAGATTCGCCGGATTTTTCTCGAGGCCTCGTACTCTTCCTTCGGGATCGTAGCCAGCTGCGTTGAAGTAGCGGAGCGCCGCGTATTTCAATCCTTTCAGCCTATCGTACCACTCGAGAATCCTCTCAATTTCGAGTTTGGTAAAACCATAGAAGTTCTCTGGGTTCTTGGGGTGAGCCTCATCGATGGGTAAATACTTGGGCTCTCCGTAGATTGCCGCCGACGACGAAAACACCAAATTCCGTATGCCGACCTCGCAGGCGGCATTGAGGATATTGATCGTACCGCTCAGGTTCTGCAGCGCGTACTTCTCAGGATTGACCATCGATTCGCCGGCGGCCTTTGCCGCCGCGAGGTGAACTATCGCATCGTAGCCGTGCCTCATCACCGCGCGCATCGCGGCATAATCCAGTATGTTCTCTTTATAGAAGCCATACTCGGGGAAAATATTCTCTTTGACCCCTGTCGAAAGATTGTCGAGCACATCGACCTCGAGACCGCGATCGGCGCAAAATCGCGCAACATGGCTGCCGATGTAGCCGGCTCCTCCAATAACGAGTACCCTCATAGTTGCGATTACCTTCTTCGAGCGGAATCAGCGCACCTAAAAATAGCGCGAGACTACTTTACCCCAGAGCGAATGCGCGCGCAACATCACGCCTAAGTATCCTCGTCGCGTAT
>DYLX01000013.1:0-14745 GCA_020721875.1 Leptospira biflexa | reverse complement strand
TGCCCCGAATATCATCGAACCAGCGCGCGCCGCCCCCTCAAATAAAAATGGCCACCCCCCTTGGGATGGCCTCTCTGCCGCCGATCAGAATCGAACTGATGACACATGGATTTTCAGTCCATTGCTCTACCAACTGAGCTACAGCGGCGCGCTGCAACCGATGTGCTTTGCACATGCACGCCACAAAGGCTTTGGGCGGTGCAAGAGTCGAACTTGCGACCCCCAGCGTGTCATACTGGTGCTCTAACCAACTGAGCTAACCGCCCGCGCATGTCGCAAATGACAGAAGCTCTTATATCAGACAGCCGCCACGAATGTCAAGCGACCCTACATTCCACGCGATTATTCCCGCAATGAATTGCATTTACCACTAAAATCAAGTAAAATTAAAGTTATAAAGGGAGGAGTTTATGCATTTCGCACACCGACTGACACTTACAGCGATCTTCGTCGGTCTTTTTATGATACTTGGAACGACTGCTTTCGCCTTCACCTTTATGCCCATGTCCATCACAATTTCACCGAGCGGCGCGCAGAGCATTGCCACTTTCCGGCTCACAAACGATGGCGGACAGCAGATTGCTATCTCGATCAAGGCTATGACCCGCACTATCGACCAGAACGGCGTGGAGAGCAACGAGCCCGCCGACAGCAATTTCACCATTTTCCCGATGCGCATCGTCGTACAGCCCAATTCATTTCAAAATATCAAGGTGCAGTACAAGGGATCGGCCCGCCTCTCAAAAGAAATGGCCTATCGCGTAATCGCAGAGCAAGTTCCCATCGATTTTAGCCAGCAGCAGACTTCCGGCGTTAAAGTGCTCTTCCGCTATATCGCGGCGCTCTATGTTGCCCCTCCCAACGTGAATTATAAGCTCACCATTACGAAAGCCGTGTACGCCGAGCAGGATGGAAAGAAGGGCTTCCTCGTGACTATCGTGAACAGTGGTACACGGCATGCGCTCATTAACGACCCGATAATAAAGCTCACCGGCACTGGAATAGCGAACATTACACTCAAGGACGATGAGGTGAAAGCGCTGCAAGGCCAGAATATACTTGCGGATTCTACAAGGCTCTTCTTCTTCCCGAGCGACAAGGCAACACAGGGAGTAAATTACGTGGGGAGCCTTACCGCGACGATCGAGTAAGCCCTTTGCGGAAAGGTTTCGCACTTATATAAAAAGTTGTGGAGTATTAGTATACATGATTATCTATAAAAAAGTATCTTTTATAGGCATTCTTCTCATCCTTGGGATATCGCTTCTTTATGCTCAGGCTGCCGACCCTGGCGGTTTCAGCAGGAAACATCCTATAGAGGACGCGCCTATAGTCCGCGATTCGATAACCCCTGATCTCGAAATGAGTTTTTCACTCTCAATCAACGGAAAACCTAAGGGAGAGATCAACGCGGGCATATGGAACAATAGCGCGATCATTAAAAAAGATACTGCTGCGAACCTTCTCATCGATTACCTTCGCCCTGACATCTACTCGACGATTTTCGACGCTGTGTTCAAAAACCTCACCTGGCTCACCGCGAATGATTTTTCAATGATAGGCATATCCTTCGTATTCGATTCAGCCGCCCTCACTTTGAGCATCACGGTGCCTCCCTCGTTTTCGCCCGTGGTCGATCTCGATTTTGTGCCCGACATGGTACCGAATTTCAAGCCGATATTGCGGCCTGCCCCATTCTCGGGATTTGTCCAGAACGACTCGAGTGTTCAGATTTCGAACCTCGCGGGCGGGTTCACGGCACTCTACTCGCACCTCTACTCTATGATCGACATTCAGGGACTCCATCTCTTCGTGAATGGATTCGCCGCCTACTCGAGCGACACGTTGCCGACGTTCTCATTCTCGCTCGAGAACGCATACGCGCTCTGGTACAGCAACGCACGAAGCCTTCAGGCAACGCTCGGCATGTTTACCACTCCAGGAACGAGCTTTCAAACGCAGCCCAGGCTCTTCGCAGCATCGATCTCGAGTTCGGACAGCTACCCGTATGTCATCCGCCAGGGGCTCATCGACGATACCACCGAGTTCACGATCTCGAAGACCGCGCGCGTCACCATTGAGATAAACGGGCGCGCAATCCGGCAGGTGGTGTTGACACCCGGCAACTACAGAATTCTAGATTTGCCCTTCACCTCAGGCCTCAATGAGTATGTGCTTCGCATTGAAGAGTCCGATGGCAAGGTTCAGGTGCTACGACGCATGATCCCACGCGAAAATAGTACCCTTGTGATGGGCACCTCGAAGTACGCGCTCTCCGCCGGCGTCTCCACAACAGATTTAAGCGAATTCCTCGCGACCGGATACTACATGTATGGTTTTTCTCAGACTTTTTCGGGCGGCTTTAACCTGCAGTTCGATAAGCGTTCCGCGATGGGAGGGCTTACCTGGATTGCCGCGCTCCCCTTTGGCAACATCAATGGCACTGCCGCCCTTGTTGGCAGATGGGATGGCTGGGGCAATGCACTCACACCGCAAGCCTCGATCGGCTACACCTTCTCGATGCCTTGGAATGAATCGATCCCCACCCTCTCACTTTCGGCGTTGTATCAGGGAGCGGGATTCTTCGCGCCGAATATTACCGCGCCCTCCGGAACGCCGTCAGAAGCGTACCTCTCGGCGGGCGCAGGCATCTACACGCGCGTTTTCGAGCGGACCGGCGTAAGTCTGAGCTATAGCTACGCGCAATCGCAGGGAACGTCGATACTCAGGAATCACGATTTCTACGTTTCGATAAGCCAGGGCCTCTCGGCACGAGGAAACCTCACGCTGTCCGGCCACCTCTCGCTGCGGGCCGGCGAAGCTCCCACCTTCTTTGCCAACGTGGGATTCACGATTCAGCCCCACGAACTGTACCAGCGGTTTGTGAGCTATTCACAGTCTTCCGATGGAAGTTCGAACATGACCGTGCTCGACAAGGTCGGCATTGCAGGAAAACTCTTCGATGTAAGCCTCAACGCGACCAACCTGCTCCCCGGATCGGGAAGCGACAGCTCGCTCAATCTCGGGATCCGGAACCTTTCGGATTACTACGACATTTCAGCGAGCGGTCTATTTGCCTACTCGGAGAGCACAGGTTTATTCTCGGGCGCCGGATCGGCGCAGTTCAGAACCACAATGGCGTTTGTAGGGCCCTACATCGGATTTACCAGGCAGACGCCGGACTCCTTTCTCTTGATCGCTTCGGCGAAAAACCTCAAGAATCTCGAGGCATCCTACACCCTCAGCAGCGGATCGCGGTATTTCGCGACCCGCGGGCAGAATATTGTGGTGCCGCTTACGAGCTACCGCACCACAGTGCTGGCCACCACTCTCCTCGGGGCCGAGCTCAACCTCGATCCTCGCAATCCCTACGCGGTCGTTTCTCCTGCGTTCCGAAGCGGACTACTCTTTATGAGCGATGTGGTAAAGCGCTCCATGATTCTCGGGCGGCTCGTCGACCAGAACAGCAAACCCGTCAGCTATCTCCCCGGGGACGTGTACGACATCGGCGGTTCGCTGATAACCTCTACCTTTACGGACGAAACGGGAATGTTCAATATCTACGATCTGCTTCCGGGGAGCTACAGAATTCAGTGGCCCGAGGGATACGGTACGACGAACTTCGAGCTCATAGAGACCGACTCAGACACCCTCGAGCTCGGCGATATCGTGGTACACACGAAGGCAAAATAGCACTACAATACAGGAGGATAGGCCAATGAAATACCGTTTTATGTTCGCGCTGGCGGCGCTGATGCTCATGGCGGGGGCGGCATTTGGGCAGACACTCTCGCTCGACACCTTCGCGAATCCCGCCGCGGTGATCTACGATCCCTATAGTTCCGGCAGCTCGACGGGGCCTCAATTCACCTTCACCGTGCGGCTGAGCAGAAGACCCTTCATAACTAAAAAATTTTATCTACTTATCGACGGTGCGCCAGTCTACAGCAATAGAAACCTCGTCTTTGCGGACAACTCCGCGGTAAACCTCATCGTTGGGTTTTTTAAGGATTCCGCCTATACCACCGAAATTCTCAGCAACTCGAACGACACCTCGACGAATGTCATCTCTGGCAGCTTCGCTCGATTCACAAAAAAACTCACTCAGCAATTCACCGTGTATCCGAGCCTTGCAAGTGGCCAGTACGCACCGGCGGGGACCTATTCCGGGACCTTCACTCTGAAACTCTACAATGGGGCATACCCTTCTACCACCCTTGCGGATTCCCAATCCTTCACCTACACGGCCAATGTCAACCCCTTTGTCGATGTAAGGCTTGGCCCCTCGATGGTAACGTATAGCTCAGGAACATACAACTACAGCATCGACTTGGGAGATGTATCGAGCGGAAAGAGCGCAACCTTCGGTATCGTCATCCGCGCCAATACCGCCTACACGCTCAGCATGCAGGCCGCCAGCGGCAAGCTCTCGTCAACCACAACCACTGATACTATCACATACTCTATCACCATAGGCAGTACTCTGTACACGAGCAACCTTCAGCTAAAAAATGATATTCTTATCAACAACACGAAAGGCATGTACGAACTAGTGCTGACGGGAAAGGTAGAGGTTCCCTCAGGGCAAGATGTCGAAGCGGGCCAATATTCAGATATAATCACCTTCACGATTTCTGCGAACTAAGGCTGGCTCAGCACCCCGCACTCGCGGACAGCAACCGCGCGTCGATTGATGCTTGACAGATTGGCGTGTCGTGCCACATTATGTAAATCGGTTTAATTATGGAAATTCCACGAAGCTGCGGCGTACTTCTTCACCCTCTCTCGCTTGCGGGCGACTGGCCCTGCGGCACACTGGGCAAAGAGGCGCGCGCATTCATCGATTTTTGTGTCGCATCGGGCTTGGGGTGGTGGCAGATTCTTCCTCTCGGACCAACGGCTTTTGGAGATTCTCCGTACCAGAGCCCCTCGGCGTTTGCGGGCAACCCTTACTTGATCAGCCCCCAACTTCTCGTGGAGCAGGGATTGCTCACTGAGGATGATATGGAGCGCTACCGCGACGCACGCGCAGGGTCTCCTACGACAGTGGCACGCGTGCCTCAAAAGCCAGCCTCAATCGACTACGCACGGCTCTTTGGCGCGAACGCCGAACTTACGCGCGCGGCGTGGCGGCACTATCGTGACGGGGAAGTAGCGCGAACCGATATCCACGATATGCACAAAGATTTCGACAGCTTTAAGGCCAGCAACGCATACTGGCTCGAAGACTTTGCGCGCTTCATGGCGATCAAGGAAACAGAGGAACACCGTGCGTGGAACGAGTGGCCGCAGGGGCTTCGATTCCGTGAGCCGCGCGCCCTCGCGGAATTCGAAGCGCGCCACCAGGACGATATTCAGCGCATCCAATTCACGCAGTATCTTTTCTTCTCGCAGTGGCGGAGCCTCCGCGAGTATGCGCATTCGTGCGGAATAAAAATTATCGGCGACATCCCCATCTTCACGGCCTTCGATTCAGCCGATGTCTGGGCTCACCCCGAACTCTTCATGCTTAACGACGCGCTCGAGCCGACGCGAGTGGCGGGTGTGCCGCCGGATTACTTTACCGCAACCGGGCAGCTCTGGGGCAATCCGCTATATCGCTGGCCCGCCCATGCTTCGCAAAACTACAACTGGTGGATCGCGAGAGTGCGGCATATGCTTCAGCTCGTCGATGCAATGCGCATCGACCACTTCAGGGGATTTGAGGCTTATTGGTCAGTACCCGCCGGGGCGCCCACCGCGGAGCATGGTCGCTGGGAGAAGGGGCCTGGCAGTGCGCTTTTCGATGCCCTCAAAGCGGAGCTCGGCACGCTGCCGATCATCGCCGAGGACCTCGGATTCATCACCCCCGAAGTGATCGAACTGCGCGACAGCCTTGGCTTTCCCGGCATGAGAATTTTGCAGTTCGCCTTCGAAGCCAAGGGCGACAACCTCGACTATCCGCACAACTACCCACGGCACTGTGTCGCATACACAGGCACACACGACAATGACACGGCCGCAGGCTGGTACACACACGCCGCTCCTGCTGCGCGCGCCCGCGCACGCGCCTACCTCGGAACGTCGGGGCGTGCCGTGGCGTGGAACATGATACGGGCGGCCTGGGCAAGCCCCGCGCAGCTCGTGGTCGCGCCAATGCAGGACTTCCTTGGCCTCGGCTCAGAGGCTCGTATGAATTTCCCTGGAACGACGAAAGGCTGGTGGCGCTGGCGAATGCGCGAAGAGGACCTGCGCGCGCCCCTCGCCCGCAAGATCAGAGCGCTTGGGAGCACCTACTTCCGCGAAACCAGCCACACACTCTAGTGGCCGGCCGCTTTCTCTGACAGTTATTGGTTCCCCACAATAAACCCCAAAAGCGCTTATTATTATTTTTTACAATCGATTTTATAAATAAAATAGAAGGCAAACGAAACTATAAATATAAATAAACCGAAGAAAGCGGGGTATCCAAACGCTTTGATTACCCAACCGCCGACAATGGGGAAAACAGCTGGCAAAATATTTCCAGCTCCCGCAAAACCCGTGTACAAAGCTCTGTTTTGATGCCCGGAAACTTCCAGCAATAAACCATTCATGGTTATGGAATAAAGCGAATACACAATTCCTCCTAAAATAAAGAGATACTTCAAAATGTTTGCGCTTCCGATAGTAATGACTACTATTGCCATAAGTATCGACAGCACAACATTCCCATACAGCAACAACTTATACTTGATTCGTCTTGCACCTAAAAAGATCAGAACACTTACTGTAACTATGCCAATTACTTTAAACAACAGAAACGAACCGGTATCACCGCTGTTGGTTTTAAAAATCTCTTTGGCATATAAAACCACGAAAGGCAGAAAAGAAATGGCAATCCCCTGAGTATTTATAAATCCAAGAAAATACGCCAATTTTTTGTTTTTAACTAACTCCGATTTTAATACCTTTAAAAAATCGCGGAAACCTGAGATTTTCAAAACAGAAGGTGTTTCTTCTTTTATTTCCCAAAATCCGATAGATGCAATAAGCAGTAATGTTCCGCCAATAAAAAACATGTACGCATAATTCATCGGGAAACTTGCCAAGGTCAGCGTTTTCTTTGCCCAGAATGCCGAAAGTAAAACGACACTTCCCGCAATAATTTGTTTTGCCGAAAAGAAAATTTTTCGTTTCTCTCCATCAATACTTTTGCCCAAAATATCGGTGTAGCTGATGTTTGCAAATGCGCCGCTCAATGAAAATATCGTAATTAACAAGAAAATAAATCCCAGAATAAAACCTGATTGGTTTGAATGGATAAAAAAGAACATAGAACCCAGCGCCAGCAAGGATAGGACCCTGGAATTTATTCCAAATAGCAGCAATTTCTTTTTAAATGGCTTATTACTTATATAAGGGGCAAAAATAAGTTGGGTAAAACTCGATCCTCCAAGCATGATAGCCGACATAATGCCGACATGCATGGCAGTTCCTCCTGCCTCAACAAGCATGGAAGGAATAATGGTGTCCACATCCATGAAATTCTGAGCTAATGCCAGAAAAGCAGCATGCCACAAAAAAGCGTAAAAATTATGCTTTGAAATTTTTTGTGCCTCAGCTTCCAGTTTATGTCATTTTCAGGATTTTTACATTTTTTTGTCGAACTGTCGATTTTCCCCTGAATCTTCTCCCCTGAATCTTTTCCCCTGCATACGCCGTCCGAAGCTACGTCTGAACGGAATATGCCTTTTTTTGAGCCGCCCCAGATTCGAACTGGGGACCCACGCCTTAAAAGGGCGTTGCTCTGCCAACTGAGCTAGCGGCCCACATGGAATTGCCGAGCAAGTGCGCTTTTTCACAAGCCGGCTGCGGCTGAAGCTGTACCAGCTGTACCCACTCACCGCGGATTGTAACACTAGCGGAAAGAGCACGAAATGTCAAGAATCGTCAGAATTGAACCATCAGAATTGAACCATCAGAATCGAATCGCGCCCTGCACCATAATTCCGCTTCTGCCCACCCTCCCCCCCGCGACACTCAGAGGTTCGGTGAACACTGCCGCGTTGAATTCCAAAAAGAGCAGGTGCATTCCCGCGCCGAAGGAGAAATATCCCTGATTGAAGCCGCTCCGTAGCGAGAGAAATTTGAGAAACTCGATTTCGAGACCGGAGCGCAGTTTCGAGGCGATGGAGGCGGCGCTGAAGGGGCTATCCTTGAAAATCGAGAGGGGGTCGTCCACCTCGGCGAACAGGCTTGTCGACATCAAGGTGCCCTTTCCTACCGAGAACGACAGCCCGGCGGTGTAGATCGGCGCGATCGAGAAGTAGTCAAGACCGCCCGACGGTACCATGTACGAGTTGACGATCTCGCGGATTGTCGATCCCTTGAGCGCGATTGCATCCGCCACGTCGCGAACCATGAGCCCGATTCCAAGGGAACCAAAACTGAGCGTCGCGCCCGCGTCGAGCGACACGCCAAAGCCGCCCCGCACCGTGTCGTTGGACACTACCGTCATCAAATCGGAGCCGGTGACGAGCGCGTCCACGATGGGCGGGAATTTCCAGCCTCCTGGCAAGGTCTCGATTCTGTAGTAGCCTCTGACATTGGCGCCAAAATCGAATTTGAACGGACCAAAGTCCAACTTCCAAGCCATCCCAACCACTGCGTTCGTCTGACTTCTGATGTCGAGGGTCGAACTCGAGAGCCCGCTCCCCGAAGCGTAAGAATCCGTTACCGAAGTAAGCCCGATCCCAATGCCACTGTCGATCCAGCCGATTCCAAGCGACTCGCCGGCACCGACGCCGTTTTCGGCAATGAGACTGTCCAGTGTCGATTTAATCTGGTCTTGAGTTGTGCCAGCACGCAACATGGAAGAGATCGTGCCGATATTGCTCGGCGTGGGGCGCAGATATGCCCAGGCTGAGATGTCGAGCATAGTGAACGAATTCTTTCGCGCAAGCCCGGCGGGATTGCCCCAGAGCGCACCATATCCTTCGGCAAACACGAGCGAGGAGCCACCCATGGCCATCGAGCGCGCGTCTCGGGGCATGAGAGTGTCAATCGTGGTCTGAGAAAAAGCTGAACTTGCAGCGTAGAACGCGAGTGTGAAGAGTACAAACCTGAATCGTCGCCGCAGATTCAACCAGAAACCTCCATCGGTAGACATGTATCGCACTCTTATTTTATCGGAAACTTTCGCGAGACATACCTCAAAAAAATTAAAAAATCCGCCAGCCCGAAAGCTGGCGGATCACTATTTTTTTGAACCTCGTGAGCTGCGGCCGGGAAAATGGCTCGCTATCGCCCACATATCAGTGTTTATCGGCCAAAGCGGACCGCAGCCTGCACCGAAATACCGGTGCGTCCTTTGCTGCCGGGGTAGCTGCCCATCTCTTCGGTGAACACCGCGGCGTCGAGCTCAATAAGTGCAAGATCTATACCTGCGCCGAGGCTGTACCAACCCTTGTTGAGGCCACCACGCACCGTGATAAAGTTGAGGAGTCTGAGCTGCGCGCCCGCATGCAGTGAGCTGAGCACCTGAGCAATCATGTCGCTGCTGGCGAATATTTCTTGAGGATTTTCGACTTCCGCGTAGACGCTGGGCTCAAATTTACCGTTCTCAAAGAGCCTCAGCCCAAGACCTGCGGCATACTGCGGCGTCAGGATATAAGGTGTGGTGCCATTGAATGGGAGTGCCTCAAAACCCTTGGTCTTCAGATCTTCCGCAGTGAATTTACCCATCTTGAACTCAACCCCTAAGTCTCTCGCGGAAACTCCCAGGAGCACGGGTCCGATATTGAGCACGGCGCCCGCGTCCGCGGCGAAGCCGTAGCCGCCGTAAAGTTCAAACGGCGAGAGGTTTCCAGAGTTCATGGCGTCCATGAAGGTTTTAAGCGGCCAGCCCTCGGGAGGATCCGACTGAAGTCTGTAGAACGCTCTTCCGTCGAGGCCGAGCTTCAACCCCAGGATTCCCATTTTGATCGGTATGCCGAAGCCGACTACGCCGTCCGCCTGCGATACCACCGCGAGCTTGGTCCCCAAGGGGAACGAGCCGCCGATAGGGGCATCGAGCACCATATTCGCGCCGAGCGCGAATCCCCGCCCCGCCCACCCGAATCCGAGCGAGGTGCCCGCGCCGGTGAAGTTATTGTTCTGCGCGAGGAGGTCGCTGATGGCGCTCGCTTTCTGCGAGTCAGTGCTGGTGGAGTTAGCGATGGTCTGAATATCTTCGATTGAGGCGCTGTTTGGCTTTATGTATGCCCACACGCTGGTGTCGAGTAGGGTGAGTGAGCCCATACCCGCGAAACCAGCCGGGTTCCCGAAGAAACTCGAATACCCATCGCTAAAGACTCGGAACGCGCCGCCCATACCCATAGAGCGCGCGTCCTTGGGAGTAACGCCCGTTACCGCGGTCTGTCCGAAGGCCGTTCCCACGGCGAGCGCGATGATCATTACTATCATTATGGTTCTTTTCATTTGTTAGCTCCTTTCTCTAGTACCTATCGATACGATCATCCGTCACGAGCCCACGAAGCTGTTAAAATAATCTTCGAGTGTGGTAGGTTTGCCGTTTACCGCAGTGAGCAGAGTTTTAAGAGATTTATCGGTCTCCAGTGTGCTGAGATCGGGCACGTTGAAATAGGTTGTCGGCTTTGCGTTGGGGTCCTTTTTCAGCGCAGTGATGTATTCCGCGACCGCTTCGCCTGTTGTTTTGTTTGGATCCACTGCATCTAGTTCCTTAACAACTTTCACGATTAGCGCGGTCTGGAGCGCCGAACCAGCGTCAACATAGGCTGTGCCGGCATCAGCGATCTTCTGTGCAAGGGCGTCCACATCTCCGGTCATCCCCGCGAGCCCATCGATCGCCGCCGCGAGCGCGGTATGATCATCCTGGAGAGAGGGCGGGATCACCGCATTGACGATAGTTGAGGTGTCGGACGAGCTGGAAAGGCTGGTCAGTTTGCCCACATCAATAGTGTTGACAATGGCGGCGGCGCCATTTTCTTTCAATTTCTGTTCGATGATGGTCGCCTGCGCCTTTTGAGCCACCACAGGATCAGAGCTGGCCGCCTGCTCCGCCAGCGCCGCAGCGCTCGGTTGGGCGAGGTTGAGCTTCTGGAACGTGTTTTGGAAAAGCGCATCGCAGCCCGTGAACATCAGCACGACTGCCACGATCAGCACAAAAAACACAATATGCTTTGTTCGCATATCATTTCCTCCTTAACGTTTGCATTCGAAAGAACACAATTTATACAATGAATTATAGAACAGAAAAACCAAAAAGCAAGTATGAATTAAGAATACAAGACCTTTTTACTCTTTATTGTTCGGCGTAGATGTCGCTGTCCGCGTTGTCGAGCGCGCGGCGAATGGTCACGGCGAGCGTGGTTCCCGGGAGCATGTGTGGCGCGACGAGAGCATGGGCGGTTGGAATTTGTGCGGCGATTGGAAGGGAAACCTCGGCTTTTAGATAATTTTCGGTGGTGCCGGTGACCGTCGCGCTGTCAGTTCTGTCAGCGATATCCGCGCGCTCTGTGCGCTCTACGCGCTCTGTGCGCTCGACCACCAACTCGACGCGGCGACCGATCCAGCGGGCGATGTATTCGCGCTTGCCGCGCGCCGCGAGCTCGATGAGGCGCTCGACACGCTGGCCGGCGACTCGCTCGGGTATGCGCGGCGTCATGGTCGCGGCGCGCGTTCCCGGGCGGGCACTAAAGGGAAAAGCGTGGATCCACGCGAACTGAAGCTCGGTAAGGAGCTCGTAGGTGGTCTCGAACTCCGCATCGGTCTCGCCAGGGAAGCCGGCGATCACATCGCAGGCGAGAAATGGGTCGTTGCGGACCGCGCGCAGATCATGTACCGCGCGCCGCACCTCGTCGGCGCCATAAGGACGCGCCATGCGCCTGAGCGTTTCGGTGCAGCCCGACTGCACGGAGAGGTGCAGGTGCGGGCGTACGCGCGGGTTCGCGAAAACCGCGAGAAACGCGTCGTCGACTCGCTCAGGCTCATAGCTCGACACGCGGAATCTGATCCTATCTGTCTCGCGGATCAGGAGCGACAGAAGGCCCGCGAAATCGAGCCCTCCATCGCGGTACTGCGCGAGGTTCACTCCGGTGAGCACAAGCTCGGCTTTGCCCGCCGCTTCGAGCTTTTGAACGCGTGCAAGAACCTCCGCCGAGGAGAGCGACACCGAGGCGCCCCGAGCGAGACAGACACGGCAGTACGCGCAGCGGTGGTTGCATCCATCCTGCACTTTGAGGGCAGGACGTGTGTGCATCGCGAATCGGTCTGGATGGAAGGCGAAGCGGTCGAAGAGGGAGTTCACTGTGGATGTTGCGCCGATGGAGGAGCCATCCGCGTCCGCGAGTGCGGTTTGGATCTCATCCTGCCACGACTGCACCGCGTACAAAAGCTCACCGTGCCCCTGCCAATTTTCTGAAAGCCAAGACGCCAACGAAAGCAAGCTTGCTTTGAGATCGCCAGAGACGACGACTACCCGTTCATCGAGCGCGGAGAGCTGCTCCGGGTTCATCTGCGCGTAACAGCCGGTCGCGATGGCAACAGCATGCGGCGCGCGAGCCAAAGCCGCGCGGATATCGTGGCGGGCCTTCTGCTCCGCCTTCGAGGTTACCGTGCAAGTGTTTACCACATAGAGATCGGCACGCTCATGGAAGGGGACAATGGTCGCGCCCGCCTCGAAGAAGGCGTCGGCGACGGATTCGGTTTCGAGCTGGTTGAGTTTACAGCCCAGAGTCTGAAAGGCAACGCGTAGAAGTGTCATGCAACACGCTCCGAACTCAACCCTGGATCTTCGCCAGCATGCGCGTCTTGCCGCTCTGCGCGTCCTGGAGGCTCGGATTGAGGCTCACCGCCTGCTCGTAGGCCTTGAGTGCGAGAAGATAGCGCGAGGTTTTTTCCCTCACCCAACCGAGGCGGGTCCACCACCGCGCGTTGCTGGAGTTGTACTGGAGCGCAGAGCTGAACGCGATGTCCGCATGATTGTATTTGCCCATGCGAATGTAAAGTTCGCCGCAGAGATAGAAGGTGACCGCGGCCTTACCGCCTTCGGGAAATTTCGAGAGGTACTCCTGAAAGTAGGAGAGCGCCTGGGCGTTTTCGCCGAGATTATAGAGTGCCTCGCCCATGGCCTGAGCCAGACGCGGATCCTTCGACTTCGCATAGCCTGCCTGCGCGACATTGAGCGCCTTCTGATACTCTTTCAGCGCGTTGAGACTCCACGCGAAGCCAATGTAGCCGTCGATATCCTGGGGATTTTTCCGCAATATTTCGGGGGCAAGAAGCGCGACCTCGTTATTCTTGCCCTCCTGACTCATGCGCAGTAGATCCGAACCGTTCATACCGACCGGCACTGAAATCGCGGAACCTGTCGGCTGCGCCGCCGCGAACCCCGCGTAGAGGAACCAGATCGCGAGCGCGGTGGCAAAGAGCACGCTCGGAGCGTGTGGGTGCTGCCTCATGAGGTGATAACCGTGGTGCCTTTGAAGGAGCAGTTCGGCGAGAGATAGATGTCAGGCGCGCTGAGATTCCCCTCGACATGCCCCCAATCGAGCACTGCGATAAGCGAGTTCGCGCTGATATCCCCGTACACTCTCCCCCGGATCACCACGCTCGCCGCGTGGATGCGCGCGCGCACTTCCGCCTGCTCGGTGATGTACAGCTCGGCATCGCAGCGAATGTCGCCACTGATTTTCCCTTTGATCATGAGGGATTTCGAAGATTCGATCTCGCCTTCAAACTCTATTTCAGAACCGAGCACCGTATCGACTTCTTCCTCTTCGACCACGCTCAGCTTAACTTCTTCTTCTCTCATTGCCTCAATATGATAAAGAAATACCTGATTTTCAGCAAGAAGCCGAGGCGCGTGCGAGAAGCTCACGGTAGAGGGCGAAGAGCTCGCCGGGCGACAGGGCTTCCGCACGTATTTCAGCCCGATGTCCAAGGCCGAGGAGAGTTTCGAGGAGGATCGCGTCGCGAGCGGTTTCGTCGATCGCCGCGAGATTGCCGTTGAGCCAGCCTCGGAGTGAATTCCTTAGTGTCTTTCGGCGCAGGGCGAAGGCTGCGCGCACGAAGTCCGAGAAGCCTTTTCGGAGCTCCGCAGGCACTGGCGAGGTGGCGGGAACGAGTTGGACCACTGAGCTCGTAACGCGCGGTTGAGGCCAGAACGAGCTCGCCCCTATGTCGAAGAGTATGCGCACGTCACAAACCGAGGCGCAGAGCACGCTGAAGGATGAGTAGTCTTTGGTGCCCGGGCGGGCGACCATGCGCCGCGCCGCTTCTTTTTGCAGCGTGAACACCATGCGCTCCGGGACGCAGTTTTGTTCGAGAAGGTCGGCGATGATCGCGAAGGCAGCGTTGTAGGGCAAATTACCAAAAATTCTGTCCGGCCGCTCAGTCTGTGCATGCCAGGTCTTGAGCATGTCGCCGCTCACCACCGAGAAATCGCCGCAAGAATTGTAAAGCGATTCGAGCGTGCGGACAAAACCGTGGTCGATCTCGAAGACGGTGAGATGTGCGCGCTTTTCGAGGATGAGTGCGGTCATCGCGCCTATTCCTGGCCCGATTTCCCACACGCGCATGCCAGGTTCGACCGCGAGGGCATCGACAATCCGCCCGCGCACCGATCTATCGATGAGAAAATTTTGCCCAAAGCGCTTTGTGACCCAGAGCCCCTCGCGCTCCAGAAACGCTTTGATCGAGGTGGGAGAATCGTAGTTCGGCGCGGTCTTTCCCATGAATATCCTTGTAGGGCGACTCTCTCCC
>DYLX01000072.1 GCA_020721875.1 Leptospira biflexa | reverse complement strand
CTGCGCCGGCGGTAGCTTGACGTCTGCCTTAAGGTATGGTGTAAAAGAGTATGGTGCCCCCGGGGAATTACCATGACCCTCGTGGGGGAATAAGATTACCCTCGACAAAGAGATAGAAAGAATCCTATAAACATAAATCGAACTATATTGATTATTCCGATCCAAACCTGCCACACCATTAATCTACTTTCCTGAGACAAGGTTGAAAAAAAAAGTACGCATAACTCTTTGCGACGAGTTATGGACGGTCGGTTCTTCCGGTGTGCGTCACCTGAGGTGCGCTCTTGATTAAAGAGGAAAAGTTGGATGATGCGAGATAGAAAACCGAGAAGATTATCGATACACTGAAGTCAAGGAGATATGCCATGAATATCGCGGTAATTGGAGTAGGAGGAGTTGGTGGTTATTATGGTGGGAAACTCGCCCAGCTCGTCCCGAAGCAGAGAGCGGTAAATGTCTATTTTGTGGCGCGAAATGAACATCTAAGGGAGATACAAAACCATGGCCTTCTGCTTGCGACCAGCGAAGGCGATTTGGTATGCACGCCGACTCTCGCGACCGATGACGTGAGCGCGCTCCCAAAGCTCGATCTCGTCCTCATGTGCGTGAAGGGTTACGATCTTGATGAAGCTGTTCGAAAAATAAAAAGTAGAGTATCCGAAGCGACCTGCATATTGCCGCTCTTGAATGGAATCGATATCTACGATCGCATTAAAACACAGCTCCCGCATGTGAAGGTCCTTCCCGCCTGCGTGTACATAAGCATGACCATCGAAAGGCCTGGCAAGGTTGTCCAGAGTGGCGTGGCGAACATCCTCCACTTCGGCGAGGATCCCCAGTCGCGCGGATCCCTCTCGTGGCTCACCGAGCTGCTCACTGAGGCTAATATAAAGTTCAATTACACCGACAACCCATTTGTCGAGATATGGAGCAAATTTGTGTTCATCGCCTCCTTTGGACTCGTCACGGCGTATTACGACGCAAATTTCGGACAGGTGCTCGCTTCTCCTGAGATGCTTGGCACTCTGCGATCCATAATGGAGGAAATCTACCAGCTGTCGAAGGCGCGCGGGATCGCGCTGTCTCCTTCGATCGTCGAGGAGTCCATTGAGAAGGGCAGGAAGTTCGCGCCTGAAACTCGAACGTCATTTCAGAGGGATTTCGCGCTGCCACACAAGAAGGACGAGCGTGAACTCTTTGGCGGCGCAATCGTTGCGTTGGGAAAACGCTTCAGCGTCAATGTGAGCACCGCTGAGACCATCTACGCTCAGCTGAATCATCGTAAGAAGAGTCTATAGGGCAAATTACTACATACGAGAGGGATAGCTGTGTCAGTAATTTTAGTAATTATCACGATTATTGTGGTGGCGATGGCGGCTGGCAGTGTGGTGCACAGCACATATCCAGTGTATACAGTGAATATTACGCAGAAAAATATCCCTTCGAGGTCAAAGCGATAATATCGCTCGATGGCACTTCGACCGCGTTCTACCAGAAACTCCCGCGTGTAGTAAATGCTGTGTTGCCCATCGCGAGGATACAGCAAGAGACAGGATTCACCGCGCTCTTGGCTTCGTTGGCGGTAAACAAAAAAACGCTTCTCGGCATGGGCTATACTGAAAAGGAGATTCACGATATCGTCGCATTTTCAGGATTTTCGATGAATTCGACGATTATTGAACAAATTCGAAATTCAGCTGAATTCATTCGCGAGACGATGG
>DYLX01000071.1 GCA_020721875.1 Leptospira biflexa | reverse complement strand
TTTCGCGGATGGAAGTTCTTACAAACTTCCGTCGGATGCTACGACCACGCGCCGGGATCGGAGCCGGTTCGCGGCGGAGGACAACGGGGCAGGTTGGTGGTAGCATCCGGTGTCGAACATGCGGCGCCGGGAAAGTCGAGGGAAATGCAATGGCAGGTGTAACTGAGCGCGATCTCGACGGTTTCTTCAAGAGAATGAAATTCTACCTCGATGTCTCGCACAAGGCCAGGGATGCGCTCGCATCCGAGACGGCCTACGCGTTCTCGGTCTTCGATTACATCGAACCGGACGAGAATCGGCTCTCGAAGATCATCGCCGATCTCCTGAACCCCCGCGGAAAGCACGGACAAGGGGGGGCGTTTCTCAGGGCGTTTCTCGAGATGCTGGACAGTTGCGGATGCTGCATTCCAGAGGACATCGATGCCAAGGTCGACGAGGCAATAGTTGTCAGGGAAGCGGCAACCACTTCTCTGGCCGACAGTGCGCGGAGGATCGACATCCGGATAGAGTTCCCAGGAGGATTCGGAATCGGGATCGAGAACAAGCCGTGGGCGGGAGAGCAACCTGGGCAACTCGAAGCCTACGCCAAGGAACTCTATCGCGGATCCCGAGGAAACTACGTCCTCGTGTTCCTCTGCAAGCGGGGCCATATAATCGTAAGCTTGTCTCCCGATGAGAAGGCGAAACTGGAGCAGGAGGGGAAGTTTGCGATCGTCCATTACTCGGGGAAGTTTCTTGGATGGCTAAGGACTTGCCGGAAGCGGGCGGAGGCGGAGAAGGTTAGATTCTTCTTGAAAGACCTTGCGCGCTACGTCGAGGACTGGCTTCTTGGCGAAGAACTGACGGAGAAGAGTGATGTTGAGTCCTGAAGACAAGAACACGATTCTTGATTTCATCTGCAGCTCGGACGAAAACCTCGAACTCGCGCTCGGGGTACTTGCCGTTCGGAACGACTTGATGATGTGGATCATTCGCGAATTCCTCAAGAAGCTTGAGATAAAACTGAATGGACTTGTCCATGATCTCGGTTCCTCGTGGACTGTCGTTAACAGATCTAAAGACGAGTTGAACGGCAACGTGAAAATCTGGCTGACGAAGAAGGAATGGAATAACTTCTTCCGGATCGGTCTGGGAGCAGAACGTTCGGGGCCAAAGGAATTCATCGTCGGGGTGGTTCGTCTGGATGATAAACTCGTTGTTAACGAAGATGCGGTTCAAATGAGTATGGCTTTGAACGAAAAACTCGGACCTGGCAAGACGGGGCCCTGGTGGCCATATCACTTGCCACTAAAAGATGACGCCGGTCTCAAGGAATACTCAGACTGGTCCAACCCACGCAATCTGATGCAACTGATTGGCAAGCGTGGACAGCTAGCCATCGACGACATCTCCGACGTCATGCTTTGCATCGCGAAGGAATCGGAAAAAACCCTCGACAGTCTGTTCGAGGAGTGGCGCAAACTGAACTCGGGAGCTGTGCTTCCGCCTTTGATCCTGTGACAAGCAGGAGGGCTCGTGCTTGCGGGCAAGCGCGTGACGAGGGTGTGCGCCGCCCGAGCGGGAGGGACGCCCGCGCCCCAGGGGCAGCAGGGAAGTGGTGATCGAGGGACCTGGGGAAGGCGTGCATGAGAAGGGGGACTTGAAAACAGGTGGGCGGGATCTTGCACACTCACGGTATTTCGCACCCGGTTTCCTTGGACACGAACTTGGGGTCATGACCCCGAGGGAG
>DYLX01000039.1:10375-11797 GCA_020721875.1 Leptospira biflexa | reverse complement strand
TTCTCCCCTCCTGCGCGCTCTGTCAGCTCGGCACATTCAGTCGCGGTTGATGTATCGTTCCAGAGCTTGACGGGGCGTATAGGTACGCCCGCATGGTCGAGCGGCACAAATCCGTGCTGCTGGCCTGAGACTCCGATTGCGCTGATTGTTGCGCGCAGCTCAGCGGGAATCGCTGAGAAGCAGGTCTTAAGGGCCGACTCGTACCACTCGGCCCGCTGCTCGCGCGTACCGTTGTTCTTGGCAATAATGTCGAGAGGTGCCTGAGATGTCGCGAGAATCTGCTGTACTTCCGGGTCGTATATGATTACTTTGCAGCTCTGCGTGCCTAGATCGATACCGCACATCCGCTTCATTGGAACCCCCTGCTGGACTCCATTGCCTGGTGTTTTAATCTACCTTACTTAAGCCTAGGGGTGTTTTTCGGAAAACACAATGCGAGATATTGACAAATCATATCCATTATTGACATTCTGTAAAAGTGAATATTCTCGATGCCGTTTACGTCTATCGACTCATAAGCGGCGAAAGGCTCGCCTGGCACGGTCGATACCACGCGCACGGATCCGGAGAGTATGAGTTCCACTATTTCATGGAAGGGCAAGGAGCTCTGCTCATCAATCGCGCAAAATACGTAATAGACGGCAATAAAATATATTTCGTGCAGCCGCGCGAATTCCATTCTATCCTGCCGGAAGCGGTCGAAAAACCTATCAGTTATTATGCTGTGCTCTTCCGCCCTGAACCGGGGAATCATGCCGATGAAGAGATTGTGAGCTATCTTGGACGACTCTGGCACGCACGCAGTCGCTCGCTGCCCGCCGACGCGAAGGATCGCTTTCTCCTCGATGATCTGTATCGACTGTCGAAATCGTCCTCGGAGCGCGCTCGCAAAGCTGCGGAGTTTTCGCTCGTGAGCCTCCTCTACCGCTGGTTCGACCACATCGACGACTCCTCGGCCTCCGTTCACCCCGTGGTTCGAGTCAAAAATGAGCACGTTGAGCGGGCGCTGGCCCTCATGACCAAGCTCGTACGCGAAAAGCTGAGTTCGGACGACCTTGCCGGGATGCTTGGCATTTCGGAAGAATATTTCATACGATTATTCAGACACAACCTCGGAATGTCGCCCTTCCAGTACTTCACACGGCTCAAGATAGAGGCGGCGTCGGCGGTCCTCATCGACAACCAGCTCACCATCGGCGATGTGGCCTATCGTTTCGGCTTCGAGAATCCCTTCCACTTCACGAAGGTCTTTAAAAAGTGTACAGGGCTTTCGCCTCGAGAGTACCGCAAAATGTTCTTTGAGGCGGGAAAACCGCCCCAGAGCACGCCACTCATCGAGCGATGAGCACGCATTGGCCATGGCGTGGCTGCCCGCTACCATCGCTGGCACGACTGACACTACTCGCTGCCCGCTACCATCGC
>DYLX01000039.1:0-10275 GCA_020721875.1 Leptospira biflexa | reverse complement strand
GCTGCCCGCTACCATCGCAGGCAGGCCTACTGTTGACTGGTTCGCCCCCTTTTGCCAGAATAGTTTAGTATCTAAAATATTATATATGCACAAAAATCGCGTTTCCGTTCGGCAGAAGATGAACTCGGTGAGCGCCGAAGAGGGGCAGACTGTCAGCGCGGCTATGGACATCCTCAAGCGCGCCTTCCTGGCCGACTGAGAGAAAGGGCGCGAAATGAAGGATTTTAAGAAATTTCTCCGCTTTGCCAAACCCTACTGGAAACTCTCGCTCTTTTCCCTCGTGATGCTGGTGGCGATGGTCGGGTTCGACCTCGCGGTGCCGCGTCTCGTAGGGCACCTTATCGACCAGGGTATCCGTCAGAAGAACCTCTCGGTCGTGCTGAGCACCTCAGCCATCATGCTCATCATTTCGATGCTCTCGGCGACGGTAGCAGTGCTGAACAGCATCTCCTCGATTCGCGTAGGCGAGAGCATTGCGCGCGACCTCCGCGAGGAGATTTTCGTCAAAATTCAGCGGTTTTCCTACGGTAATGTCGACCACTTTTCCACCGCCAAATTGATGGTGCGGCTCATGAGCGATACCGCAGCGGTCCAACGGCTCTTCCAGATGTCGCTGCGTATCGGCACGCGTGCGCCGCTCTCAATGATCGGCAGCATCATTCTCATGTTTGTAACGAGCAAGACGCTGGCGTTCACGATGATGCCGATTTTCCTCGCGGGCGGCATTGTGATCTATTTTTTCAGTACAAAGCTCGAACCCTTCTTCAGAACCGTGCAGCAACGCCTCGACAGGCTCAACACGGTGCTCCAAGAAAACATTTCGGGTGCGAGGCTGGTGAAATCCTTTGTGCGCGGTGAGTTCGAAGCAGAGCGCTTTGACGCGGCAAACGAGAACCTCGCGCATGAAAACATCCGCGTCATGCAGCTCATGGCGTCGATGGGGCCGATACTCACTCTCTTTATCAATTTTGGCATTGTGCTCGTCGTGTGGCTTGGTGGCATCCAATCCATCGGAGGGAAGCTGACCCTCGGCCAGATTGTCGCGTTTACGAACTATCTCATGGCGACGCTCCAGCCCCTCATGATGATGACACAGCTCTCGAATAACTGGGCGAATGGTCTTGCTTCCGCGAAGCGAATCAGCGAGGTACTCGACGCGGATCCGGAGGTTCCTGAGACAGAGGGCGCAACCGAGCTGCCCGAACCCGTGCGTGGCGCGGTCGATTTCGACCATGTGAGCTTCCACTACAACAGCGACACGTCGATGTCGGTGCTCGACGACATTTGCGCACACGCCGAACCTGGGAAGACGATGGCGGTGTTGGGCGCGACCGGTTCCGGCAAGTCGAGCCTCGTGAACCTGATTCCGCGATTCTACGACGCAAGCGCGGGCGTAGTTGCGATAGATGGTCACAATGTACGCACGCTGAAAAATGGGTCGATTCTCGAACATATTGCAATTGTTCCGCAGGACACTGTGCTCTTCTCGGGGACCGTGCGCGACAACATTCGCTATGGCCGCCCCGAGGCGAGCGACGAGGAGGTAATCGCCGCCGCGCGCGCCGCGCAGGCACACGATTTTATTGAACAAATGCCGCTTAAATATGAGACCCACATCGAAGAGCGCGGCGCGAACCTTTCCGGCGGACAGAAACAGCGCATCGCGATCGCGCGCGCCCTCGTCTGCAAACCCTCGATCCTGATCCTCGACGACGCAACGAGCGCCATCGATGTTGAAACTGAGACAAAAATCCACCACGCCATCGCAAGCGCCGAGCGCGGAACCACGGTGGTGATGGTCGCACAGCGAATCAGCACAGTGCTCAACGCCGACAAGATTCTCGTGCTCGAAGAGGGGCGTGTGGCCGCAGAGGGAACACACAAGGAACTCTTGAAATCGAGCGAGATATATAAAGAAATATACGATTCGCAGCTTGGAGCGGGGGTGCGCCATGGCCTATGAGACAACCCCTTCGATTCAGGAGGTTCGTACGAGCTTCTCTCGTCGAAACGCTGGCAGGCCCGCGAAGTTCGAAACAGCCGCCGATCCGCGCAAGGCGCTGAGACGTCTCTTCGGATACCTCGCGCCTTTTAAGGGGCCACTCGCGCTGGTAACGGTGCTCATACTCTTTCAGTCGCTCCTTGGGCTCGCGGGGCCGTACCTTCTCGGACAGGCAATCGACAAGAGCATCGGCGGGGAAAATGTGGCGAGCCTCGTGATCACTGCCCTCCTCATGCTCATATCCTATCTTCTCAGCAATGCTTTCAACGTGGTCGCCAACTGGCGCATGGCACGCATCTCGCAGGAAGCGCTCAAGAACCTCCGAGGCGACCTCTTTGCGCACATTCAGTCGCTTCCTATGCGTTTTTTCGACACTAATCCAGCCGGCGGGCTCATGAGCAGGCTGACGAACGACATCGACGCGATCAACCAGACGGTCTCGCAGAACATCATCTCGCTCCTCGCGAGTGCCATCACGATGACGGGCATCATTATCAGCATGTTCGTACTCAATCACTGGCTCGCGCTCGCGAGTCTCATCGTAATGCCCGTAATCTGGTGGTTCAGCAATTTCGTGGCCAAGTATACACGCAAGGGCTTCAGGGAACTGCAGAAAAATCTCGGGAATCTGAACGCGGTCGCGGAAGAGACCATCTCTGGGTTCAAGGTGATCAAAGCTTTCCGCAGGAACGATTCGGCGATCGAGCTCTTTAGGAAGCAGAACGCGGCGGTGTTCAAGTCGGCGGTCTACGCCAACTCCTACGCGATGCTCCTCATGCCTCTGACAGGCGTGCTCGGCAGTTTCTTCGTGATCGTGCTGGCGAGTCTCGGCGGATGGCTCGCGCTCAAGGGACTCGTGAGTATCGGCATGATCGCCACCTTCATCAACTACGCGCAGAACTTCACCTCGCCGCTGCGGCAGATTTCGAATCTCTATAACTCGATTCAGGCGGCGCTGGCGGGAGCCGAACGCGTGTTCGAGATCATCGATATGCAGGCAGAGACCTCCGCAGAAGCTGCGACAACAGCGCCGGCAGCGGTGGCAGCGGCGCACTCAGGAACGGCGTTTGCCGCCACCTCAATCCGCGCCGCCACCTCAATCCCCACTGCCTCCTTCAGCCTCGAGCACTTCCAGGGCAATGTGAGCTTCCAAGGCGTCCAGTTCGGCTACTCGCCAGAGCGGCGTATCATCAAAAATTTCAGCGTCGCAATACAGTCCGGCCAGACCATCGCCCTCGTCGGGCCTACCGGCGCCGGTAAAACCACGATTACAAACCTCCTCACACGTTTCTACGATATCCAGGGCGGCCAGATTCTCTTCGATGGCGTCGACATCAGAGATATCCCGAAGAAGACCGTGCGGCGCGCCATCGGTCTTGTGCTCCAGGATACCTTTCTCTTTGCCGACACCGTACTCGAGAATATCCGCTACGGCCGACTCGACGCGACCGACGAAGAATGCATGCGCGCAGCACTCCTCGCTGAAGCAGACCACTTTATTCGCCAGCTCCCAGAGGGCTATGCGACGAATCTCTCCGAGCGCGCGGGCAACCTCAGCCAAGGGCAGCGCCAGTTGCTTTCCATCGCGCGAGCCATTCTTGCCGATCCGCGCATCCTCATTCTCGATGAGGCAACAAGTAGCGTCGACACGCGCACTGAGCTGCGTATCCAAAAAGCGCTGCTGCGTCTCATGGAGGGACGCACGAGCATCGTCATCGCGCACAGGCTCAGCACCATCCGCGATGCCGACAAGATTGTCGTGATCAACGATGGCGAAATTGTCGAGCAGGGCACCCACGACAAACTCCTCGAGCGGCGAGGCTTCTACTATCACCTCTATATGAGCCAATTCAAAGGCAACGCGATTTAGGGTATATTGAGCTGGCATTTATGAGAGAGGCAATACTGATTTTTCTTGGCGGAGGTTTGGGTGCGCTTGCCCGCTTCGTGGTTTCGCGGGGCATTTCCACGCGCTTTTTCACGGCCGTGCCGCTGGGAACCCTGACCGCGAATATCACAGGCTCGCTCCTTATGGGCTTCTTTTTCAGCGTGCTGAACGCGTCGTTGCTGCCTGCGGGCTACCGTGCGCTCATAACGATAGGATTTATCGGCGCCTACACGACGTTTTCGACATACGCGCTTGAGACGGTTGCGCTATTGCAGCGGAAAGAGTACGGAGCGGCCTTTCTCAACTTCGTGCTAAACAACGCGGCGAGCCTGGCCGCGATCATCGTGGGCATGCTGCTCTCTAGTTTGCTGATGTCCGCAATACGAAGCCGGTGAGGAGACTCTGAAAATCCATCATCTGAGCGTAGGGAGGTCGTATGCACTTTGAGGAAGATGATGTTCTGCTGAGGATTTTTATAGGCGAGAGCGATGTGTACCGAGGGAAACCCGTCTACGAGCAGATCGTGCTCAAGGCGCGCGAACTCAAGCTCTCAGGCGCGACTGTCGTGCGCGGCATGATGGGCTTCGGCGCCCACAGCCACATGCATAGCGCGAATGTACTCTCGCTATCTATGGACCTACCCGTCGTGGTGGAGATCGTCGACAAAGAAGAAAATATCGAAAAGCTTCTGCCCTTCTTGGACAAGATGCTCATCGAGGGGCTCGTGACAAAGGAATCCATTCACGTCTACCGATATCAAGCTTGATGGAGAGAGCCTAAGCGCGCGCGATATAGTCCGCCAAAAGGCCCGCGACCTTGTCGATGGCCGCCTTATCGATCCAGTAATGCGTCACAAAGCGGCACATCCCCAGCTCGGGCGGGCTCATTACCACATCCTTGCTCCGCATGAAGGTGGCGAGCGCCGCACCGTCGATGTGAGCAGGCAGCTTGAAGAAGACCATGTCGATGTCAAGTGCGGTCGTATCCACCTCGATACCGGGAATCGCCGCGAGCTTGCCCGCGAGATAGCGCGCGTTCGCGTGGTCTTCGCCAAGGCGCTTTGTCATTTCCTTGAGCGCAATGAGACCAGCTGCCGCGAGTACGCCGACCTGGCGCATGCCGCCACCCATGATCTTCCGTTTGCGGCGCGCGCGCTCGATGAAGGAGCGCGGACCGGCGACCATCGAACCCACCGGCGCGCAAAGCCCCTTTGACAAGCAGAACATCACCGAATCGACATTGTCCGCGATGTCCGCCGCGCTCACGCCGAGGGCTGTCGCCGCATTAAAGAGTCGCGCGCCGTCGAGGTGGATTGGTAAATCATGTTTTCTCGCGAGGACGGACACTTCCTTCATATAGTTGAGCGGTATGACGCGCCCCGACGAGTGTGCGTTCTCGAGGCAGATCAAGGAGGTAGATGGATAGTGGATATCGTTGCCGCGGATGCGCGCCTCGATTTCTTCTACTGGAATGATGCCATCCGGCGCGAAAATAGGCCTTGTCTGGACGCCCGCGATTACCGACGCGGCTCCCGCCTCGTGCTGGATGATGTGGCACTGCTCGCCGAGGATGACCTCGGTGCCGCGCGGGCACCAGGTAAAGAGCGAGAGCTGATTGCCGAAGGTCCCCGAGGGAACGAATATTGCCGCCTCTTTACCTGTCATCTCTGCCGCGAGCCGCTCAAGCTCGTTCACGGTGGGATCGTCGCCGTAGACATCGTCGCCCACAGGTGCCTCTGCCATTGCCGCGCGCATGGCGTCGGTTGGCCAGGTCACCGTGTCGCTTCGAAGATCGATATACTTCATTATCGCGCCTCACTTCTCCGGCGCACGCGCGCCGAACTGAATACCCTTAGCAGGGATTGCATGCAATTCTGTCGTTCGGTTCAGGATATCAGAAGATGAGAAAAGCGCAAGGTGGATCGCATTATTGATGCGACGTAAGAAACTCTATTATCGCGCCTTCAATCTGGTCTCTCACCTGGCGCACTCTGGACATGATCTCTTCATCAGATCCTACAAATGAAGAGGGATCATCGAAAGGCCAGTGATGCCGTTCGACCTTACCAGGGAAAATCGGACAGCGCTCGGCTGCTTCTTTTGAGCACACCGTGACAACCACATCGTAGGTCTTGCCCTGTGCATGCATTTCGAAAACACTCTTCGTGGCATTACGGGAAATATCAAAACCTTTTTCAGCCATTGCCCGCACCGCATAAGGATTGAGCCTGCCTGGTTCGAGTCCCGCGCTCTCAGCTATGAACTTGTCCTGCCCGTATCTATTAAGAAAGGCTTCAGCCATCTGACTCCGTGCTGAATTGTGGACGCACAAGAATAAGACTCGTTTCATCGTTGTTACCCCCCGCGAAATTACATTTAGTATTTTTAATTGTAATTGTGCAATAGTTATACGACGATGAGATTTTCGTTAAGAATTCATCAGATCGAGGTACCGGGACACCTATGCGATTCGAGGCGACCTCACAACTTGACAATTTGGTATTGTTGCAATATTATGCAATTATGAAATTTTAATAGTTTTCAAAAACTTTATGCGTATACTACACAAAAAAAGGAGAAAGAGAATGGCAGCCAATTGGTATCCTGTTATCGATGCCGCAAAGTGCTCACAATGCAATTCGTGTGTTGATTTTTGTGTCCATGGAGTCTTCGAGCCGGGACCTGAAGTCGTAAATCCAAGTGCGTGCGTTGAGTTTTGTCGAGGGTGTTCGAAAATATGCCCGAGCGAAGCGATCAGCTATTTCGGCGACAATTGATCAAACCATGAGAATGAGGAGAATAATATGGCCAACAAAGGACTTCTGATGTGCGTATGTCAGGGCAATTGCCCCTCGTTTCAGCAAATGAATATTTTCGATGTCGGAAACGCGATCCGAAGGGAGAAGCTCATCGATTATGTGGCGATCCATCCACAGCTTTGCTCGACCGATGGCGATAGATTTCTCTCAACTCTGCTCAAGGGCGAGGGAACCGACGAACTCCATATCGCGGCCTGTGATCCGATCATGCAAGTCAAGATGTTTCGCGACGCGCTCGAATCGGCGGGATTCGATAAAGCACATCTGCATGGCGTCGACATTCGCAACATGACCACCGATCAGGCGGTAGACGCGATAAAAACAATGGTCGGAACAGGGAAGACCGAAAACAAGTGAATATTATTGTCATGGCGAAGGGAGCCGGACTTGGCGCATGGGTGGATACTGATTTCGCCCATGCGCGACAGATTGTATATGTCAAAGATTCCGGAGGGTTCGACGCGAACGAAAATCCCTTTGCGACGAAAGAAGGTTCAAGCCTCAAATTGAGCCAGCTGATCGTGGACGCTTTTCCCAAAACTCAAGTCATCGTCGCTGGATCATTCGATGATGCCTCCCGGGTTTTTTTCAATGAAAAAAATATAGCGCTCTGTATCGCCGCCAAAGGCTCGGTTATGGAACTCGCGGACAAGGCTGGTCAAGGAGCATTGCCGCGTGCGTAACCCTGAACAGTACTTGAATACCGGAAATTCCATGCGTTTCGATGATTCAAATTGTTGCAAATCTACAACATTTTATATAGCAGTTATTATATAAAGAGGATTCGTATGAGTATCAGTGCGATCTATATGATTGTCGCAGGGGCGCTTCTAGTCTTTTCCTTTTATAACAACATAAGAACAGGCAAAAGACAATCAAGGCACTCATGGTAGCCGGGAGAGTGGCGCTTATGGTGCTTCCGGTCTTGTTTTTTGTTTTCGTGCTTATGGGACTTTTGGAAGTGTTCGTTCCGAAAGAAGTATTCGCATCTCTGCTTGGCTCCGGCCATGGTGTACTCGGTATCTTTTTGGGAGAGCTCCTCGGCGTATTCGCGCTCATTGAGCCCGCAGCGGTATTTCCGTTCGCGGGATTCCTGCATCAAAACGGTGCGACATATGGATCGGTGGTGGCGTTTGTCATGTCAGCAATACTCATTGGTGTCATTACGCTTCCTCTTGAAATCCAGCAATTCGGCGCTCGGTTTACCATCGTCCGAAATGTAGTCGCTTTGGCACTTATCTTTATTTTGGGCCTTTTCTTCATGGTGGCACTATGAGTATGACACACAAACATGCTGAAAGCGATCAGCATAAAAAAAATCACAAGAGTACCGGATCTCTCGTTAAAAGCGCGATTGTCTATATTGCGCTGGGTCTGGTGGTCTGGCTGGGAACGCTCATCCCAGCGCCGCACGCCAGTATGGAAATTGCGGGGATTGTGTATAAGACCTTCGCGGGGGTGCTGGCGATTATCGCCGCGGTATTCGTGCTCATTGGCCTGATTCAGGTGTGGCTGACGCCCGAGCAAGTATCTAAAGTACTAGGACGCGAAGCCGGGTGGAAAGGCCTTGTGCTTTCTGCCATTCTACCGATGATTCTGGGCGGCTCGCTCTTTGTAATATTCCCCCTGCTGAAAACATTGCGTGAAAAGGGGGCTCGAACCTCGTCGGTGGTCGCGTTTCTCTTCGCATGGTCGGCTAAAGCCCCGCTCATACCACTCGAAATTAAGTTCCTTGGTTTACCTTTTGCCGCGCTCAGGCTGGCATCGATCCCAGTACTCGCGATACTGGGAGGGCTTCTGGCGGAATGGTTTATAGATAAGCCGGCCAGTTGATCATTTTTGCGGAAAGCGGTACTTTTTCAGCGCTAAATCCTATGTAATTGATATGAATTATTGAACTGATATGCTACGTTTCACAAGGCGGAACGCGATGAACCTACTCGAGATCAGAAATCTCAGCCTATTCAAAGACAATAGGCCAATTCTCAACAATCTCTCGATGGACATCTGGGCGGGGCACGTGCACGCCATCATCGGCCCCAACGGCGCGGGTAAATCCACGCTCGCCAATACGATCATGGGTCTCTCGGGCTACCGGGAGTTCGAGGGGGACATTCTTCTCGAGGGTGAATCAATCGCGCCGCTCTCGGTGGACGAGCGGGCGCGTAGGGGCATTACCCTTCTCTTCCAAGAACCCGCGCGCTTCGAGGGCCTCAGTGTCAGCCAATTCATCCTCGCGGGTGCGAAAGTGAAGTCGCGGGCGCTCGCCGAAGAAGCGCTCGTCAAGGTAGGGCTCGCGCCGGAAAAGTACCTGAAGCGTGCGGTCGACAAGACGCTCTCGGGCGGCGAGCGAAAGCGCATCGAGCTCGCCTCGATCTGGGCGATGCAACCGCGCCTTGTGCTGATGGACGAACCCGACTCAGGCGTCGACATCGATTCGGTGAAATATATCTTCGCGATCATCAAGGAACTGAAAAAAGCAGGCTCGACGGTGATCCTCATCACGCACAGCCCTGAAGTCTTACGCCACGCTGACCACGCCTTCCTGATTTGCGCGGGTACCCTCGTCGATAAGGGCGAGATGTCGCGCATGTTCGATTATTTCAATGGCAAGTGTATACCATGTAATCATATAGGCATTCCCGTGACTGACACGACCGCCCTCGCGGAAAGGATCTGATATGAACGACCGAAAAACTGAGAATTCCGCTTTGACGGTGAATTCCATCTCAGGCACGGGCGGAGGCGCCTCCGCACCCTCCAGCTCCGTCGCTTCACGCGCAACCGCGAACGCTGCCTCCGCTGCACCCGACAAAGAAGCCCTCCTTGCCGAGCTCCTTGCCTCGATCAACCAGCACAAATTCGCGCCCGATGTCGCGCACGTCGAAATCCATGGCAATCAGGTGCTCAATAAAAACCTCGTCGAGGGACTCATCGTCGAGTCCGAGACAATCGAAGATGGCGTGAAGGTGCGCATCCGCGTGCTGAAAGGCGTCACCCTGAAGAACCCCGTCAATTTCTGCTTCGGCCTCATCCCCGACAACGGCGTCCAGCGCATCATCACCGACACAGTGATCGAGGAAGACGCGCACGCCAAGTTCATCGCCAACTGCACTTTCCCGAACGCGGTCAATGTTCAGCACCTCATGAACGCCACAATCGAGATTAAAAAGGGCGCCTCGCTCTCCTACTTCGAGCGCCACACCCACGGCCCCGAGGGCGGCGTCACCATCGTGCCCGTAACCCACGTGCGCGTGCGCGAAGACGGGCGATTCTCGACCGAGTTCGAGCTCATTAAGGGCGCGGCGGGCGTGATCGAGCTCGACTACGCCGCCGAAGTGGAGGCGAACGCGACCGTCGACATGATGACCCGCATATTCGGGCGCAGTTCCGACCGCATCCACATCAAAGAAGCGGCCCACCTCTCAGGCCCCGGCTCCACCGGTGTCCTTACGAGCCACATCGCCCTCAAGAACACAGCGTCGGCCATCATTGAAAACGAACTCATCGCTGATGCCCCCTATGCCCGTGGCCACGTCGACTGTAAGGAAATCGTCCAAGACGAGG
>DYLX01000012.1 GCA_020721875.1 Leptospira biflexa | reverse complement strand
ACGAGGTTTTCGCGGGCCGCGAGTCTGAGGCACTCGCGGTAGCAGGAAGCGAGGATTTGGTCTTCGCCGTGGGAGCCGCCGTGCCAGATTGGTCCTACAGTGTGGATCACGCGTTTCGCGGGGAGGCGGCCGGCGGTGGTTGCGATGGCCTGTCCCGGAGGGAGGCCGTCGGGCAGGGGGCCGGCTCTGAGCGCGCGGCACTCGGTGAGAATCGTGGGGCCGCCTGCGCGGTGTATGGCACCGTCGACGCCGCCACCACCGAGGAGGCCTGAGTTCGCGGCGTTCACAATGGCATCGCAGGCGAGGGTCGTGATATCGCCAACTATGACGAGACACCGCCCATCGGGGCTGCGGTAGAGCTCTTTCATGATTCTGAATTTTCCTCTTGAGAGGGATTTGCGCGCTCATCGATAAGGACGCGGATCTTCGAAAGAAGTGCTTCGAAATTGAGAGGTTTCGCGAAGAACGCGTTGGCACCCGCGCTCATCATCTGCGGTCTGGCTTCTTCCTCAGCGATGCCGGTTATCGCGATGACATCGGGCTGGCCGAAGGATTCGTCGGACCGAATCTTCTTGCAGAGGGAAGCGCCATCGACACCGGGCAAATTAAGGTCGAGCACGACAATCGCTGGATGTCGTTCCGCTATGATCCTGCCGGCTTCAAAACCATCGAAGGCCTGAGCGACGCGAAGAGACTCAATTTTACGCTCAATGAGACGTTTGAGAATGGTGTTGAGGTCTTTATCGTCATCGACGATGAGGACGAGCCCTGTGTCGACAGGCATCGTGAGGTCGTCGTGAAGTTCTTCGGGCACGCGCATGCCACGTGATTTGAGGAAACTGACGAGATCTTCCGCGTAGACTCGATACTGACCGCCTGGAGTGGTAAATGCCTTGAGGTGTTCCGCGCGGATCCAGTTGATCGCGGTCTGGTTGACAACCCCGCAGAGCTTGGCGACTTCCAGCGCCGAGAATGTGCGAACCTTACTGCTGAGTTTGGCCATTGAGCTCCTCTTTTCACATTAAATTATTCTGGATAGATCCGGTAGTGTTTTAGTAAGAATATTCGATGCGGCATGAAAAATCCAGAGTATATCTTCGGTAACGCGATGGGCGTCTCGGTTACAGAATCAGCACATGATATGGCGCTCAGTTTTTGTCACAATCTCATTCTTGCAATTTTTCGCGTCTTCCCGTAACGTTACGCTCACTATGGATTCGACAACGACATTTGACATGAGCGCCATAGAGGCGCTTTCGATCGACGAACTCGCCATTGGCCAGAGAATCGCCGCGGAGCTCAATGTTCGGCTCTCGCAAGTGCAGGCAGTGTTAAGCCTCTCGGCGGAAGGCTGTACCATTCCCTTTATCAGCAGGTATCGCAAGGAGCGGACGGGTAATCTCGATGAGGTTCAGGTTCGCGACTCTATTCAGAAATTCGAGAGCTATAAAAATCTCGAGGAGCGGCGGATCGAGGTGCTTAAAGGTATCGCCGCGCTCGGAAAACTTGATGCCTTCCTCTACGAGAATATTAAGCGTGCGAACACACTGACAGAACTCGAAGATCTTTGGGCTCCCTATAAAAAGAAGAAAAAAACGCGTGGTATGCTCGCGCAGGAGAAGGGTTTAGGCCCCCTTGCCGATCTCATGGCGAGCGCGGCGATCGAGAAAGTTCTGGAAGCTGCGTCTTCGTTTATCCACACTGATGCAGAGCACCCGGAGCTCTCGGTAGAGAGTGCCGAAGACGCGCTGGCGGGTGCTCGCGACATTCTGGCTGAGCGACTGTCGCAGGACTCGGAGATGCGCGCGTACGTCAAGCAAGTGGTGCTCAAGAGCGGCGAACTTGCGGTGAAGGGCGTTGGGGACGATGTAAAGCGCGAACAGTCGACCTACCAGATGTACTGGGACTATCGCGAGCCGCTTTCGACGTTGAAACATCACAGGGTGCTGGCGGTGAATCGCGGCGAGCGCGAGGGGGAGCTCGATGTCTCGATTGATATTTCGGACGAGCTTGTGGAGGAGCGCGTCGTTGAGAAAGTGCGCCCTGTAAACACTCAGCACAGGGAAGCGGCGGCGGATGGTCTTGCTCGCCTGCTCTTGCCTGCGGTGCGGCGCGAGATACGATCGGACCTCACCGAGGATGCCGAGAGCCATGCGATCGAGGTGTTCAGCACGAATCTGCGCAATTTACTTATGCAGCCACCGCTGCGCGGCACGAGGGTACTGGGTATCGACCCGGGCATAAGGACGGGCACAAAGTGCGCAGCCCTCGATGAGACAGGCAAGTTCCTCGACTATTTTGTGATCAATCAAGAGACAAAGCCCGAGCAGGGGAAGCGCGATGTGGCAGCGGCTGTGGCGAAGCATAGGCTCGCGGTGATCGCAGTGGGCAACGGCACGGGCAGCCACGAAGTGCAGAAGCTCGTGGCGGAGACGATCGCAGACAACAGGCTCGAGTGTCGCTTCGCGGTGGTCGACGAAGATGGCGCGTCGGTGTACTCGGCGAGCGACCTTGCCCGTGAGGAATTTCCTGAACTTGACCTCACGATACGCGGCGCGATCTCGATCGGCAGGCGTCTCCAGGACCCGCTCGCCGAGCTCGTTAAGATTGACCCAAAGAGCATCGGTGTAGGACTCTATCAGCACGACGTGAACCAGAAAAAACTCGCCGAGCAACTCGATCAGGTGGTCGGCTCGGTGGTCAATCAGGTTGGTGTTAATCTCAACACCGCGAGTTCCTCACTCCTCCGGTATGTATCGGGCATCAATGCGAGCCTGGCAAAGAAAATTGTCAAGTTCCGCGACGCAAGCGGCGTAATCCGCAACCGCTCGCTCTTGATGGAGATTCCCGGTCTGGGCGAAAAGACCTACGAGCAGTGCGCGGGCTTTCTCAAGATCCCAGAGAGCGAGAACGCCCTCGACAATACCTGGGTGCACCCCGAGAACTATGCGCTCGCGGCTGAAATACAGCCAATCGTGAAGACTGGCCGCGATCCAACGCGCGAGGAGCGAGCCGCGCTTAAGGAGAAATACGGTGTCGGCGACATTACGCTCGACGACATCATTATCGAGCTCAAGAAGCCGAACCGCGACCCACGCGAGGATTTACCGCCACCGCTGCTGCAACAAGGAGTGCTTTCGTTCGATGACCTCCAGCCCGGCATGAAGGTGAAGGGCAAGGTGAAGAATGTAGTCGATTTCGGCGCTTTCGTCGATATTGGCATTAAGGAGAGCGCGCTGATCCATGTATCTGAGATGAGCGACCGCTTCGTGAAAAATCCTATGGAAGTGCTGAAGGTCGGTGACCTTAAGGAGTTTACGATTATCAGTGTGGATCCTTCGCGAAAGCGCATCGGGCTGTCGCTCAAGACACAGGCGGGAGGGGGTTTCGGTGGGGTATCGGGAAGTTCGGTAGGGAGCGGCGCGAACCAAACTACGACCTGGCGCTCGGAAGACGAGGGGTGGCAGAGTTCGAAGCAAGGTAGCGACGGATCGCGATCTGCGGCTGCGCGTTCGGCTCCCCGCAACCAGCGCCTAGACCAGCGGGCTCGCCCCTTACCCACTGCTCGCCCCTTACCCACCACGCGAGTTGGTTCCCGCGAGCGTCCCGTTTCGAACGTACGCTCAGCGCGCGAAGATGATGGCATGACCTACAATCCCTTTGCGGATTTACTCAAAAAGAAGCGCTAAGAAAAGCCTTTTCGCGGAGCTTTGTACAGCCTGTTCTGTATGGCCTTGAAGGCTCGCTGGGTCTTTGGTATACTGTATTTGCCCTCGTGCGATAGTTCGGTGTCGGTTTTTGTGCCGCTATTCCCCCCAACCCCAGCGGCCAACCCTACCCCCCGATGCCGACTTTTGCATGGGGGCTTTTTGTACACGGGCGACGGGAATGTGCGACTTACCGTTATAATGTTGAGCGAGGGCTGTTGGTCGTTGGCTTAGTTCACTTCTGCCTGTGTTTACGGCACCGCTCTTCCGCCCGAATATGGAGGCTCGAATGTCTTCTCTTCTGATTCGGAGCGCCAGGCTCGACGATAGTCCAGAGCTTGCTATTCTCTCTGAACAGCTCGGATATCCTACTATCGCCGATGAAGTGCGGGCGCGCCTTCCGCGTTACATCGATTCGGACGAGCGGCGTGTGATTGTCGCGGAACTCGAAACCCAGGTAATCGGTTGGACGAGTATCGAGATTGTCGATCACTTTTACATTGAAAAATTTGCCGAAATCTCAGGCTTCGTGGTGGACGAGACGCATCGGGGGGAGGGTGTCGGGCACGCGCTGATGGCTGAGGCTGAGCGCTGGACTTCCGAGAAGGGGCTTCCGGGCCTCAGACTCAAAACGAATATCGTCAGAATCGAGGCGCACCGCTTCTACGAGGGCATGGGTTTCGAGCGCACGAAGACGCAGTACACCTATGTGAAGAAACTTGCGCCCGCCGTCGGTTCGCGGTAACAATAGTCCATGGCTATTCATTTTGAACGACTCACGGGAACTACCTTTATCGCGCGAGGTCCGACCAACCTTGGGCTCTATGCATTCGGGCAGGACGAAGGCGCTTTCGCAGTAGCGATTGATTCTGGGGGCGATGAGGACGCGGGGCGTCGCGTGGTTCGTGAAGCCGAGCGCTTGGGCCTGCGATTGACGGCGCTCCTCAACACGCACTCGAATGCGGACCACTGCGGGGGAAATGCTTTTGTATGGCGGCGTACCGGATGCGCGATTGTGGCGACGGAGATTGAGGCTGCGTTTCTTCGGTTTCCACAGCTTGAACCTTCGTTTCTTGCGGGAGGCTATCCGCAGAAAGCCATCCGTAATAAATTCCTGATGGCGCCCCCTTCCCGAGCGACGCATATCCTCGAGCCTCCTTGCGCGCTTGGGCTCGATGAGCGTGGTGCGCCGCGAATTTCCGCGCCGCGTATCGCCCCGTCTAAGGGTAGCGGCGCCGACACGCACCTGGGAGCGCTCAGCATCGGCGCCGACACGCTCAGTATCGTCGCGCTTCCAGGCCACTACTTCGGCATGGTCGGCGCGAAGACACCCGACGGGGTGTTTTTTATCGCGGACGCACTCGCCGGCGCCCCTATTATCGAAAAATATGGCGTGTATTTCTTCTACGATCTGGCGGCTGAACTCGAGACGCTTTCGATGCTCGAGCATGCCGAGGCTGAATGGTTTGTGCCCTCCCATGCCGAACCGGTTCGCGACATCAAGCCCCTCGTCGCACTCAATCGTGACAAGATTTACGAGATCGCGGAGTATATCGTCAAGCTCGCGGCGGAAGGGCCTGCGGGCGCAGCTTCAGGGACTCTCGGTGGCGATTCGCATGCGGAATCTACACCAAGCTTTGTGGCTGACGCCTCCCTTGAAGATATCGTGGCTGGTGTATGCGCGCGCTACAATATCGCGCTCAACGCCGAGCAGCATGTGCTCGTCGGATCGACCATCCGCTCATACCTCTCTTGGCTCTGCGATCAAGGGCGGCTCGAATATGGATTTGAGCGTAACAGAATGATATTCAGGAAACCACAATGAAAAAAACGCGTGTATTGCCGCTCCGCGCGGCGCTTGCGCTCATCGCGCGGTGCGTGCTGTTCATGAGCGCCCTCACACCCCTCGTTGCGCAGGGGCATTTGGCAGTAGAGCTTGGGCACCCGGTATACGCGGTCATCGAGACCGCCGAGCTGCGTGGTATAGTAACGCGGCTCTCCTCGGTGAAGCCCTACACGAGTCAGCAGGTCGCCGAGCTTCTCGCCACCATGCTGGGGCATATGGATGCTTTTTCGCCTGCCGAGCAGACCATGATCCGCCAATACGCGAAGGAGTTCGCGGCGGGAAAGGGTGTCGAGACTTCGCTCTGGAAGGATGCAGGCGGAATCGCACAGGCGGGTATCCGCGTGGAGGCGACAACGAGATTCGACGCGGGCGGGCTTTACGACTTCGTCGCGGGCTCTGGCTCGGCTGCGCTCAAGGATCTTTGGCAGCTCACTTCGCGCTGGGTGCCCTATCTGAAGGGCGATCCCCTTCCCTGGCTCTCGCTCAAGGGCGAGGCGGGCTTTACCTTCGATAAGATTGAAAAGAGCCTTTACCTCCCTTACGAGTTCACGAAGGAGTGGGATGCAGGGCACATCTGGTTTGGGACGCCACGCTATTCCGACGGTACGCTTGATTACCCCACGGCGAGCAACGATATCCGTGAAGATATCGCAGCGGAGACCGATAGCGGTTCGCTCTTGGTGCGGCTCTCGCGATTCCGGCGCGATTGGGGCGTGGGCTCAGGATCGTTCTCGCTCTCGGGCACGGCGCGGCCGTTTGTGGGCTTTGAGACTGTGTTCCGCCCCTCGAAGTTCTTCGCGATCTCGGGGCTGGTGGGGTCGCTCACGAATTGGGAAAATGGAGGAAACGAGAAGAGTACGTCGAAGGATTCTGCAGGGGATTTCACCGCCCTTTCGTACCAGAAGATGCTCGGACTCCAGCGCATGGAGCTCTTCCCCACCGACTGGCTCACGATCTCGGCGACGAGCTCGCTAATCGGCGCCAAGCGCTTCGAACTCGGCTACTTCTCGCCGCTGCTCTTCTCGGTGATGTATCAGAACCAGCTCGCCGATGTCGACAATCTCGGTGTGCAGGTGGATGGCCAGGTGCTCGTGCCGAACATCGGCAAGTTCTATGGGTCGTTCTACACCGACGAGATGGAGATTACCAATCTATCGCAGCTCTTCACCAAAGCGCGCAACATGTTCGCACTGCAGGGCGGCGCGAAGATTCCGTTGCCTGGGCTCGCCTTCGCGACACTCACTGCGCAGTACACTAAGATCGAACCCTTTGTCTATTCGCACTATCCGACCTGGTATCCGGATTACCGGCTCCGGGTGGACACTTCCTACACACAGGACGGCGAGAATCTCGGGTACTATCTCCCGCCGAACTCCGATGAGTTCCTTGTGAGGCTCGATATGACGCCGACACCGGGCTGGAGGGTGGGGCTCAAGTACAGTTTTGTGCGGCACGGCGATAATCCGCAGGCCGACTGGGTGGCGGGGCAACCGGAGATTTTCGGCAATGTCAACGATTATATGGATTACAACCAGCTTTACTCATACAACAAAAACTTCCTCCACGATGGTATCTACGATTTCAGCCACATCGGGAACATCAATATCGCATGGCGCCCGCTCACGCCGCCAGATCTCTTCGGCGTCGCGATTCCCCTCGAGCTCGGAGCAAGCTACGGCCTTGCATACACCTGGTCGGTCGATGGAACAGGCGCAGGCCGCCCCGCCCTCGTCGCCATCGGCTGGAAGAATATCTTTGCGCTGTCGCTGAAGCTGTTCTTGTAGGCGCAGTGGTTCGGCGTGGCGGCGTCCTAGCGGCGGCGCGGCGATAGGAGAGAGGATGGGCGAGTCTGTGGGTTTTCTCCTGCACAATCCGCGTGTCGGACTCATGTGCAGGCATTCGCACAGTCGCTACAATTGCCGCCACCACCGCTACAGTCTCAGTTGCGGCTATGGAATGAGCCACCTCGTGAGAGGTTTTTGCCTCCTCGCGATCGTCGCGCTCTTCATGCTGTTCTCGTCCTGCGCGAGTGTCCCCTACCTGAGAACCACTCCTGGTATCGAGCGACAACATTTTGCGACACTGGAAAGCCTTACGCCGGTCTGGAGTCCCTATGCCAAAAGTATTCAGATTCTCTTCGGGAGCGTCGCCAGTCCTGCGCTGGAATTTACCGCGATTCGCGCCGATCTTAACGATCCAACAATCGAGATATGCGTGAGCGCGCCAGGGGAACGCGTAGGCGTCATACCTTCGAACAAAGTTACGACATTCGCCGCGCAGAGCGGCTCGGTGGTGACGATCAACGCCAACCCCTTCAGCCCTGTGTCAACCGCCGAAGGAGAGCCCCGCACAATTTCCGGTATCGCGGTTTCGGCGGGGCGAGTGGTCGCCCATCCTGATCCGCGCTATGCCGCCGCGCTCATTAGCCCGGAAAACGCCATCTCTATCGTCGAGCAGCGCGATATCCGAGATCTCAGCGCGGTGTACAACGCGGTGGGCGGATTCTTTGTAGTACTCAAGAGTGGGCGCGCAGTCGGCATTCACCCGCAGCGGCATCCACGAACCGCGCTCGGCGCAGACGCGAGCGGCAAGGTGCTCTATATGCTTGTCGTCGACGGACGGCGCGCTGCGAGCGTCGGTACCACAGAGTATGAGACAGGACTGCTCCTCAACCTCCTAGGTGCGGAAAACGGACTCATTCTCGATGGAGGCGGTTCAACCGCGATGGCGCTTCGAAGCGATGGTCGAGTTGTGCTCGGCAACGTCCCCATCCACGATGGAATTCCAGGCAATCAACGCGCAGTGGGAACCTGTCTCGGATTACGGATCAAACCCTGATTTGAAAGATCTTGAAACTCAGTCGTTGATACCTTTAATTCTCGGCATAGGTCCCCGATAGAGCGATGGATCGCCGCCTACATGCTCGATTTCGGCCTGCATGAGGTCGTGGATCTGATCTGAAAAGCGGATGGAGCTCTCGAGCATCGCGTGCGGGCTTTTCTCGGGCGGAGGCGGCGGAAGCGGCGGAAGTACGCACACGCTGACCTTGATCAAGTTCGAGCCGAGGCCGTGTAGGCGCTGCAATACCGTCACGATCGGCACGACAGGTACGCCGAATCGTATCGCAAAATACGCGGCGCCCGCCTTAAATTGCAGAATTTTTTGATTGCCCAGGAAGCATTCGCCTTCGGGGTAGAAGTGCACAAGGCCCCGTGTCCGCAGCCCATAGGCCACGGCATTCTCGATATCTTGGAGGCGATTTTTACTGCGTGGAAGGGGTATACCGCCTAATGTTCTCACAAATGTCCCCACTACGGGTGCTTCGCAGGTTTCTTCGAGCAGGGTATACCATGTGCGGCGCGGGAAAATTGATAATCCATGGAAAAGTGGATCGAGAGGCATGCAGTGGTTGCTCACAAGAATAGCGCGCCTTGGCAGCGCGTGGCGGTGGCCTTCAGGCCAGGCTCTGCGTATCTCGATATGGTAGAGAGCCCGGCAGAGCGGCCATCCAATGGCAGCTATCAGCGCAATAAGCATATCTCCGATAAGGCGCTTGAGATTCGAATCGGAGACAAGCGGCGCACCCTTATGATACCTCATCTTACTTTTCTACCCTTCCATTCGATCCCGCCTTCTTTGTTCACCAAATGGAAGCCTCGCCAGAGTGAGGACAGAGCGTTTACGAGCACAAGCGGATAGATGAATGCCACATACCAGGGAAGGCGGCGGTCGATGGTTTGGAGCACCCATGTATAAAATGAAAGGATTGCCGATGCCCTCAGGAAAGGGAGTGCAGGGCCGAGCCAGGGTATGTCTATAAAGCATACGATAACCGGGATAAAAAAGATGAGCGGCACGGCCACGGTCCCCAGAAACAGGATAACGAAATTTTTGCCGAGATAATCATAGGCGTTTTTCGCAATACCCTGAATCGCATCTCTGTATGTCGTATACATGCGGCATTCAACAGTATCTTTCAGGTCGACAAAAGCTATTCTTCCACCATGTTTCTTTACGACCCTCGCCATCTTTACATCTTCGGTCGCCTGATGCCGTACCTCTTCAAAGCCGCCGATCCTTTTAAAAAAGTCGCGCTTGAAACACATAAACTGGCCTATCGCGTGGCTGAACACGTGCGATTTAGTATAGGGAATAAGGTAGAGCGGCAAAATGAACATCGTGAGGATATAGATCGAAGGTTCGACCGTGGCTTCAGCGAAGGTCGTCATGAGATGGTATACATAGCCTGTCACAAGATCGGCGTGGTATTTCTCCGCGACGGCCATTGCTTTGCTGATGGAGTCGGGTCTATGGGTGGTGTCGGCGTCAGTGCACAGGAGATACTCTTCTTCGACATGCTGAGACAACTCTTGCAGGGCGTGCGGCTTCCCATACCAGCCGCTTGGAAGGGGTTCAGCCTTGAATGCCTTCAGCTTTCTCGGATAGCGCAGCATATAATCTCGGAGAATTTCCCAGGTGTTGTCGGTGGAATTGTCGTCGATGACATAGATCTGGTAGGGCGAGTAATCCTGCTTAAGCAGTGAGTCGAGGCAGGGGCCGATGCGTGTGGCCTCATTGCGGGCGGGGACGAGCACCGCAACTGAGGGGCCGGTTCTCTTTCGATCTGAGGTCAGCGTGTGCGCAAGCCAGATGATGTTGGTTATCGTGATGAGAAAAAAAATACAACAGGCGACAAATACGACAATACCATAGATATGAAGGATTACGCTCATCATTTCTGAAGTTTCTCCAGTTTCTGTGTGGCGTATATGTTGTTTGGGAAGAGTTCGCGCGCGGCATTGAACCACCAGCGCGCCAACTCAGGCTGCTTTAGATTCGCGTAGGCAGTGGCGATTCCAACTCTGAGATCGAAGAGGGTATCGGGGGGCAGGCCTGATGGTGGTGCACTTTGCAGAATAGCCGCGTAGGCCTCGAGGGCCTTCGGGTAGTTTCCGCCCCAGATGGGCGGCGGATAGGCGAGGGCGTTTGCCTTGAGCAATAAGGCACGTATGTTGTCGGGGTCGGTGTTTAGCGCTTTGGCAGCGCTCTGTTCAACCTTTGGTCCATTCATTACGAGAAACGCAATGTCCTTTAGAATGCTGAGCTCTCCCAGGGGCTCCGCGTATACCACAAGAGCTCGCGGCGTATCGCCCTCGAGCTTGAGGAGTTCCTGAGCTATGCTGACTGCGTGCTCGAGCCAGGGGATGGCTTTTTTCTTATTCTTGTGCTCATTCCAGCAACGGCCGGCATAATAGGCCACCCGCGATCGGAGCAGGAGTCGCTCAGCTTCTGTGCCTGAAAAAAGGGCTATTTTCTGCAGCAAGGAGGTTGCCTGCGATTCTATCGCCTCCGGTGGTGCGCTGTTATATGTTTCGTCGCGGAGCTGGCAAAAGTAATTGCGGTCAGTGGTACTGAAGTTTTGTGGGAAAGGTTCGCCCGGGAAAAGTTCCGGTACACTCGCCTTGGTCCCTGCGCTGGAGAACTGAAAAAGACCGATGGACTCAGGATGGCGGGGAGGTTGCGTTTGAGCGCAGGCTGGTGCCGGCGCGCTTGCGGCGAGAAACACAACGAAGAGCAAGGCGAGGGGCAGCAATGCTCTTTTCTTTTTTGCATGCATTGTTCTTGCAAGGATACTATAGTTTTTCGCTTGCGTGAATATTCGTGCGTGATATACCATATCAGGGACGACTTGCAGCGGGATAAATCTCCCGAGGAGGTGTGCAAGCCATGTGTGATACTCTGATCCTGCATGATATTTCGGGTAAGCCGCTCGTGTTCGGTAAGAATTCCGACAGGCATCCCGAAGAGCCCCAAACACTGGTGTACTACGCACCACGAAACCCCGGAACCGCCAAAATCCGCGAATCCATCGAATATGCCGACAAGGGATATGCGTTTCTCCTCTCAAAACCATCGTGGATGGAGGGAGGGGAGATGGGAATCAACAGCCAGGGGCTCGCGATCGGCAATGAAGCGGTATTCTCGCGCTTTAAAGCCGATGAGTCAGGCGTGCTCGGAATGGACATTCTCCGCGCCGCGCTTTCGGCCTGCACAAGTGCGAAAGAGGCTGTCGATTTTATCACCTCCTTCGTCGAGAAGTACCCACAGGGTGGGAATGGCGCTTACAAGGGAAAGCTTGTATACAGCAATAGTTTTCTCGCTACCGATCACGAAGAGGCCTATGTTATCGAGACAGCGGGCAAGCGATGGGCCTGGCGCAAGGCGATGATCGCGGACGCGATTTCCAATACCTACTGTATCGAAGACGACTACAAGCGCCTCGACAATCAAACCCGCAAGGAGATCGCGCCGGTCAACGAGCGCGCCGCCTGTTCGGATGAAGCAGACCCCGGCCGCAAGGGCGAGCGGAACTCCTGGAAAAAGTATGTCGAAGACCGCAAATACCTTCTGTTTACCAAGGGAGAGCAGCGGCGCTCAGCCTCGCTCGCGGGACTTATGAGGGCGGCGGCGCTTTCCTCTGGCGGGGGACTTTCGGCTCCCGCGCAGAGTTCCTCAGAGGCTGGGCTTGCGTCGCTCGTGGCAATTCTAAGGTCGCATGAAGGTGGCGCGAAGCCTGGTGCCCTCTTTGGGGGCATGAAGAATCTCTGCATGCATTCGGGAATCTACCCCAAGAGTGCCACAACTACTTCCCTGGCGGTCGAGTATTTACCGGGCGGCGCCATTGTCTGGTACACCGGTGCCCCCTACCCCTGCCTTTCACTTTATAAACCGACGCTGCTCTGGGGAGGTCGCTTCTACTCGATCTGGAAGCCCCTTGTGGATGAGTCGAGTGCGGAGGCAGGCTACCGCTATTGGAAGACGCGCGCGACCTGGGCGAGACGTCCCCGTGTCCGATCGCTCTCGAGCAAGGAAGCTTTTGTGCAGTCGCGCGATGAGGCACAGAAATCGATTTTCACGATCGCGCGGCAAGCGTTCGACGCGCTCTCAAAAGAGAAAACTCCGCCCGAGAGGGTTTTGTCGGTATACGCCGGTGAAGTCAGCGCGATTGTCGGCGAATGGGAAGACCGCTGGGCGGAATAACTCATGGATCGCCCGAAACTCTCCGCTTCAGTTGTGATTCTCTTCATTCTCATGCTTGTGCTCGCGATCGCGACGATCGTTACGGTTCAAGTGCTCTCCGCATCAAGGCCTTCTGTGCGGGAGCGCTTTACGGTCTATCTCGAGAAGCTCGCGCCGCAGTCGATGGTCGTGGCCGCGACAACGCAGCAGCGCTATGAGGCATCCAAGGAATTCACCGCGAAACTCCTCGCGATTTTTAAAATCAAGGCGAAAATTCGACTTACGGCGCTCGCGGACGTGACCTATGTGGTTCCGGCATCAAATCCCTCAGAGTGGTCAGTCTCATGGAACGCCAGGTCGCGTGAGCTCACGATGACGACTCCGGCGCCCGACTGCCTTTTACCGGCGGTGCACACCGACACGATCGAAATTTATACTGAAAATTCAAATATTCTTACAAACATGGTGTTCAGTCTGAAAGAGGAGGCGGCGCGCATGCGATCCGAGCTTTCGGACGATCTGCTCGCGAGGGCGAAGGCGACGTTATCTGATCCAAGAGTGAGATCAAGTATTGAAGATGGGCTTCGAAAATGCGCGATTAGTTTCTGCCAGGCAGCGCGTCTTGGTGCGCCATCCGCGGTGCGCGTAGAGATGCGGTGAGCCTGTCAACCCTATGTTTGGCGCTCACTCTGTGGTAATTGAGAAAAGTATACTGTATTAAAATTATAAACATTGACAGCAAGCAAAAAGTATGGGAAAATCGAACTTCTAATAAATCTTCCAAAAAGAAAACCAAATGGAGGTGTTCATGAAAAAGCTCACACTCGTGCTTGTGCTTGCTGTCGCGCTTATCGGCGCGGTATCGGCGCAGCTACCGGTCAATCTGTACGGCCGTGCTGCCGTCGGTGCGAACGGTGTGGTCGCCGCCGCAAAGCCCGAAGCGTCGCAGGTCGGCATCGATATTTTGAAGAAGGGCGGCAACGCGGTCGACGCGGCGGTCGCGACGGGCTTTGCGCTCGGCGTGCTCGAGCCCAACGCCAACGGCGTTGGCGGCGGCGGCTTTATGATCATCAAGATGAAGGATATGGCCGACCCAGTCGTCATTGATTTCCGCGAAATGGCACCCGGCAAGTCGACTCCGACGATGTACCTCGGCGCCGACGGTAAAGTGGTGCCGAAATCGACCTATGAAGGCGGGCTCTCTGTCGGCGTCCCCGGCGACGCGATGGGACTCCTGTACGCGTTCGAGCACTACGGCTCAGGCAAGCTCACCCGTGCCGACGTGATCCAGCCGGCAATCCAGTGGGCGCTCCAGGGCATTCCCGTCACTGTCAACCTCGAATCGATCATTAAGGATAATTTCGGCAAGCTCGTGAAATACGAAAACGGCGCACAAATTTACCTCAAAGACGGACTTCCCTATGAGACGGGCGATGTCATCTATAATCCCGATTACGCCAAGACCCTCGCAAAGATCGTAAAAGAGGGCGCCGATGCGATCTACAAAGGCGAAATCGCGCAGGCGATCGTCAACGAAGTGCAGAAGCGCGGCGGTATCATGACTTTGGACGACCTCGCGAATTACCAGGTGAAGATCCGCAAGCCGGTCGAGGGCGATTATCGTGGCTACAAAGTGTACTCCGTGCCTCCCGCCTCGTCCGGCGGCACGCACCTCATCGAGATCCTCAACATTCTCGAGAATTTCGATGTGAAGAAAATCGGATTTGAAACCCCGCAGGCTGCGCATCTTTGGTCTGAAATCCTCAAGCTGACCTTCGCCGACCGCTCCAAGTACATGGGCGACACGGACTTCGTGAAAGTGCCGCTCGCTGGTCTTACCAGCAAGGAGTATGCGAAAACACAGGCTGCCCGCATTGATATGAATGCCTCGATGAACAATCCTCCTCCGGGAGATCCGTTCAAGTACGAGTCTGGTTCGACCACTCACTTCTCCGTTATGGACAAAGAAGGCAACATGGTCGCCGTTACCAAGACGATCAACTACTTCTTCGGCTCAGGCGTGGTGGTCCCGGGATGGGGCATCATTATGAACGATGAAATGGACGACTTCGTGGCGACTCCGGGTTCGGTTAACTCCGTGCAGCCCGGAAAGCGCCCACTCTCCAGTATGAGCCCAACCCTCGTGCTCGATTCGCAAGGCCGTTCTTTCATGGCGATCGGTTCTCCTGGTGCGACCCGTATTTTCCCGACGGTTGCTCAGGTTATCTCTAACGTGATCGATTTCGGCTTCCCGATCCAGGAAGCGATCATGGCACCGCGCGTTTACCAGGCGGCGTCGGGCGATCTCCACCTCGAGGGACGCTACCCTGTGAGCGCGCTCGATGGTATCAAAAAGCTCGGTCACAATGTATCGATTCATGGCAATTGGGATGCCTATTTCGGCGGTGTGCACGCGGTGGTGTACGACTACGACAAGGGCCTTCTCTACGGTGGCGCCGATCCGCGCCGCGATGGACAGGCGAAGGCATTCTGAGTTTCGTGTACGGCAGGCCATAGGCGGCCTGCCTCGCCTCAATGTAGTATTATTGCCGGCCGCCGCAGGTGTGGCCGGCTTTTTTCAATGAAAGGGGTTTGTATGAAACACACCAGGAATATCATCGTTGTGGCCGCCGTCTTGATGGCCATCTGCGCGCCGCTCTCGCTTGCGGCCTTCAATTTGAAGGCGCCCTTTGCGATGCAGCCCGCACTCCTCACCTCGATCGGTCAGAGCGCCGATGTCGAGATGGCGAAAGCGGTCATGACGAGGGCGAAACTCAGTTTCACGATGGACTCGCTTGTAAAGGCTCCGGGGCTATCCTCCAGCAATGCGAAGACGCTGATCATCGTCATTGGCGGTTCGTCAAAGGGGCTGGGCGCCGCAGGCATCTCGGCAGACGCTGAACTCGATCGCGCGAAAGCGCTCCTGAATGAGGCCAAGAAGCGCGGCATGAAGATAATCGGTATGCACATCGGCGGTGAGGCTCGACGCGGCGAGCTGTCCGATCGCTTTATCAACGCGGCTGTTCCCTTCTGTAATTACGTGATTGTCGTGACCGAGGGTAATAGCGATGGCCTTTTTACTAAGCTCTGTGGAACGAAGATTCCGCTCGATAATGTCGATAAGATTTCACAACTCGGTGCGCCTCTGGCAGCCGCGTTTCTGAAATAGCGAGGCGCAACGTGTCACAGGAATTCTGGCTCTTTATTCTGATGGTCGGTGTGTTTGCCGCCGGCTGTTTCGCCCTCAAGTGGCCGGTGTCGGTTTCGATGCTCTTCGCGTCGGTTGCGGGCGCGCTCGCTGGCGGCGTGCAGGATCCGATCCGTCACCTTGTCGAAGGTACGTTCGGCTATGTCGATACAATATTGACCATCGCCACTGCCATGATGTTCATGACGGGCTTCCGCGATTCCGGCGCCCTCGAGGCGTTGACCGCCGCGGTGATCAAGAAATTCCATAAGCTTCCAGGCATTCTGACGGTGCTCTTAACCTTCGTCATCATGGTGCCGGGTATGATCACCGGAAGCTCGACAGCATCAGTGTTAACTTCGGGCGCGGTTGTCGCGCCGATGTTCATATCGATGGGAATGTCGGTGGTGGATACCGGCGCGCTGATTTCGATCGCCGCCATTCTCGGCATGATTGCGCCACCGGTTAATATCCCCGTGATGATCATCGGTGGTGGTATTGATATGCCCTATGTCGGCTTTGAGCTTCCACTCATCCTCCTTACCTTCCCACTCGCGATTGTCTTCGCCCTTTGGTTTGGCTGGAGGAAAGTTAAAAAGGGCGACCATTCTGCGATGCTCTCCAAGTTGGATTTTTCTACCTTGGACAAGTATGGCGGACTGCGGCTCTTTTCACCGCTCATATTCATCTTCGTGCTCATGATCCTCGACAAGGTTGTGCCGAGTATATTCAGTCTGGGCATGCCGCTTATATTCATTTTGGGCACTGCGCTTACGTGGATTACGGGGAAACGCTTCAATATAGTGACGTCTGCAAAGAAATCGATCGAGGATGTGCTCCCTGTGCTGGGCATTCTGGTAGGCGTAGGCATGTTCATTCAGATTATGACCGCCACAGGAGTACGCGGCTTTATCGTGGTGAATGCGCTCTCAGTGCCGCCCGCATTGCTCTATCTCATGATGGCGATATCGATTCCGCTCTTTGGAGCGATTTCGGCCTTTGGCTCGGCAAGCGTGCTCGGTGTACCCTTCATGCTGGCGCTCTTAAGCCAGGACCAGATTATCGCAGCAGCGTCGCTTTCGCTGATCGCGTCGCTGGGCGACTTTATGCCACCGACGGCGCTTGCGGCGATTTTCGCGGCGAAAGTGGTTGGTCTGGAGAAATATAGCCCGGTTCTCAAGAAGCTGGTGGTCCCAGGCCTTATCATTGTGGTCTACGCAATACTCTTCATCGTGTTCTCGAAGCAGATCAGGGCAATTCTGTAGGAGGGTGATTATGTTCTTTATTTACCTTGCAATTCTCGCGGTCGTGCTCGCCCTCACGGTCTGGGTGCTCTTCGACACGAAGAAGCTTTCGCTGCAGGTGACGGCGGCCATGGTGATCGTGCCGCTCCTGCTCAGGCTATTGATGATTAAATGAGGGCGGCGAACATGCAGAAACATACAATTACAGCGATTATCTGTCTGGTGGGCGCGCTCGCGGCTGCCGCCATTGCCGGAGCTTCATTCCTTTCGATGCGCAAACCTGATGTCATTGTACGCGGCCCCGGTGTCACTGAGGTCAAGATGCTCTCAGACTGGTTCCCGGGCATTAAAGGAACCGCGGGCGACACCGAAGTTTACGTCATGAAGGGCGCCGACGACGGTGAATCGATGCTTGTGCTCGGGGGAACACATCCCAACGAGCCGGCTGCGCACCTCGCGGCTATCCTGCTCATCGAAAACGCAATTCCCAAGACAGGTACGCTCTATGTGATTCCGCGCGCGAACAACTCGGCCTTTACTGCGAACGATCCGCAGGAGGGCGCGCCGCAGAGCTATGCAATTGAAACGCCAAGCGGCCCCCGCTGGTTTCGCTATGGCTCGCGTGCGACCAACCCGATCGATCAGTGGCCTGACCCCAACGTTTACATCCACGCTTCTTCAGGGCAGAGTCTGTCGGGGAGCGAGACGCGAAACCTCAACCGAGCCTACCCTGGCCGCCCCGATGGGACATTCACCGAAAAGGTGGCATTTGGGATCGTTCAGCTCATTAAACAGCAGAATGTGACCATCACTGTGGATCTTCACGAGGCCTCGCCAGAGTATCCAGTGATCAACGCGATCGTAGCTCACCCCAAGGCCATGCAGCTCGCGTCCGACACGGTGCTGGGCCTTGAGATGCAGGACATCAAGATCAGCCTCGAACCCTCGCCGGTAAACCTTCGCGGACTCACGCACCGCGAGCTCGGCGACTTCACCAACACGCTTCCTCTCTTGATGGAGACCGCAAATGCCTCGCAGGGACGTCTCCGAGGGCGTACCGACGCGGCGCTCGTGCTCACAGGCAAGGACAAATGGTATGTGCGCGCAGCAAAGCTCGGGCGCCTCTATGTCCCCTACGACGAGAAGGGACATCCGATCGAGGAGCGCGTCGGTCGCCACGTGACGGCGATCGGCGAAATTCTGAATTCATGGAATCTGGAAAACCCCGACAAGCCAATTGAGATCGAAAATCTGCCGGGTTATGAGGATCTTCAGACGAAGGGTGTGGGAGCCTTCCTGCTGCCGCTTCCAGCGAAATAAGGTGAATGGGTGGACGCGCTTGAGGATCGCGGCGGCCACCTTTGTTGATTGCGCACCCGGCGCATTATAAGGACGCGATCAGCTTTGGTTTTAGCCCTCTGCGCGAGACGCATTTTACGCGTCTCGCGCTTCCTTATTCACTCAATTTTGAACAACCTGAAAAAGAGCCGTTTCGGGCAGTCGAGGAGCGCGGTGAACGCGAGCGAGTAGGCAAGTGCGATCGCGGTCTCTTTGGCACCTAGGCTTGGAATGATGAAGCCGATTGCGCCCATCGCGAAAAAGAGGGCGATGGTTCCGCCTGTGCTCATCAACAGCGCCTTGCCCGGCATCGAGTCCCAGGCGCAGCGCCGTTCGCGCACGATGAGTACGCGGAACTGGCTCGTGAAGACGAGGGTTAAAAGCACAAAAGTCTGGACATGCGCATAGTCGAGGGCGAGGCCGTTCTTGGCAAGAAATATCGCCACGATACCCTGCGCGATCAGCAGAACGCCGACGGCTAACGACGCGAGTGTGATGTTCTTCACCTTCCAGGTATTGGGAGCCTGAGCGTCGCGCGCATTGTCCGTCGCGAGCGACATGGTGACAAAGTCGTTCGCGAACACGAGGAGGCTCATTCCCAGCATCGAGAGGATCATGTCTTTGAACATAAAGAAACCAGCCACGAGGAGCCCTAGTACCTGTACGACTTTGGTCACCTTGTTAATGACCCAGGTGAGCATGCGCTGGTAAGTGCGCCTCGAGAGCCTGATTGCCTGAACAATGACACCGACGCCTTCACGAGTCAGGACGACGCTGGCTGAGGCTTTGGCGACATCGGTGGCATTGCTCACCGCGATGCCCATCTCAGCCTGCTTGAGGGCGGGCGCGTCGTTTACGCCGTCGCCGGTCATGCCAACCATGAGGCCACTTTTCTGGAGCAGCGTAACGATGCGAAACTTGTCTTCGGGGAAAATTTCGGCGAAGCCGTCGACCTGTGCGACTTTTTTTGCCTGGTCGGACTCGGAGAGCCCATCCAATTCTTTGATGCTGATGATGCCGGGACCGATGCCCGCTTCGATCGATATCTGGCGTGCGATGGCGAGGCTGTCGCCGGTCAGCATGATTGGTTTGACTTTGAGGGCGCGAAGGTCGGAGATCATAGAGGTGGAATCGGGGCGGATGGGGTCTGCGAGGGCAAGAATGCCGACAAAGGAGAAGGCAGGCGGTACTGGTGGGGGAGCATTGGCCGGCGCAGCCGGCGAAGCATCGGCGGCTGTATTGGCGGCCGTATTAGTCGCTCCGTTGGCGGGTTCCAGACTAATTTCAGCGTCCGCTTCAGCCGGCGCGCGCGCTACCGCGAGGGTCCGATACCCTTTACCCGCGAACTCCGCGACACTCTTCTCGGCGGATACGCGAATCGACGGATCGTTTTCCGCGCAGAGCGCGAGAATCTCCGGCACGGCGCCCTTTACGACATGATAGTGTTGGCCTTCGCATAGAATGAGGGCCTCAGTGCGCCGAGTCTCGGGAGAGAACGGGGTGTAGGATTTTTGAGTACAGCCCCCTGAGAGTAGATGCCGGGAGGCAGCCGCCGCAATTGCTGCGCTGTCGATGAGGTCGGAGTCTTGCGCGTTAGACGCGAGCGCGGCGGTTCGGAGTACGTCGTCGTCGCGGTAACCTGAGGCGGCGGCCGTGGCCACAACGCTGAGCTTGTTCTGCGTAATGGTGCCGGTCTTGTCGAAGCAGACCACGCTGATCGATGCCGCATCTTCGATAGCGTCGAGGCGCGTCACAAGGGCACCCTGCTCGGCCATCTGCGAGCCTGTGGCCGCCTGCACGATCGTTAACACGGCAGGGAGCGCCACCGGCACCGCTCCAATCAAAAAGGTGACGATAAAGGTCAGCATTATGAGGAATGAGATATGGAGTACAATGGCATAGATCCCGACGAAGACCGAAGCGACAAGACCAAGATACATCATGGAGCGCACAATCGTGAGCATGACTTGTTCCTGGTGCGACGCCGGTTTTGCGCCGCTAACAAGTCCCGCGGTTTTGCCGAAGAAGGTGGCGGAGCCAGTATTCAGCACAAGGCAGGTTGCTTCGCCCCGCCGCGCGATCGAGCTCGCGTGTAACATACCGCCCACACCAAGCTCCGCGGGGAGCGACTCGCCGGTGAGCGCGGACTCGTCCACCGAGAGGGAGCCTGAGAGAATCTGCGCATCGGCCGGGATGATGTCGCCGAGTTTTACGAGAATAATGTCGCCGGGTACGAGGAGCGTGGCATCGATGGGCTGCCATTTTCCATCGCGAAGCGCACGTGCGTTCATCGCAAGCCGCTTTTTCAGTAGCTCGAGCGCCTTTGCAGAGCTTTGCTCGTGCACAAAACCGATCACTGCGTTTACGCTGAGGAGAAATAGAATAATGATCGCTTCGGTAACATGCCCAAGAAATGCCGCCAGCACAATTGCGATCTCGAGCAGCCAGGGCATAGGCCCCCAGAACCGCTTCAGAAATTCCAGAATTGGTCTGGTCTTTTTTTCTTCGAGGGCGTTGCGGCCATAGGTTGCGAGACGGGTCGCGGCTTCCGCCGAGCTGAGGCCTTCGCGGCGCGCGTTCAGCTTTGCAAGGTTTTCGGAAGGGGCGGTGGTATCAGAATTCATATATAATTGCTACCGCAGAAGAGAAGATAGCGCAAGGTGCGCGCTGGCTCAGGGAATGGGCCTACTGCGCACCGCCTTAAAGAGCGGGCCCATTCGCGCGGCCCGCTCAATGTTCAATCCGCCATCGAAAGAATCGGCGCGAGCGCGTCGTCGATCTTCTTGAGCACCTCAGGGGTGAGCTTCGGCAAAAGGTCGACCGCCGCGAGGTTCTCCTCGAGCTGCGAGAGCTTGCTGGCACCGGTGATAACCGTGCTGACGTTCGAATTGTGCGCAGCCCACGCGATGGCAAGCTGGCTCATGGTCGCACCGAGAGAGGTCGCGATGGGGCGCAGGCGCTCGATGGTGGAGACGATATCATTGTGGTACCAGCGCTCCTGGAGCCACTCGTAGCCTGGAAGCGCGAATCTCGAATCCTTGGGGATACCATCTTTGTACTTTCCGGAGAGGAGGCCAGAGGCGAGAGGGCTGAAGGTTGTGAGACCGAGCCCCGTACCCTCGTACAGTCGCGCGAACTCCTTCTCTACCTTGGCGCGCACCAGCATGCTGTACTGCGGTTGCTCCATCTGCGGTTTGCGCAGATTGCGCTTGTCGGCGATTTCCCAAGCTTCGCGGATCTGCTCGGCCGACCACTCGCTCGTGCCCCAGTACAGCGCCTTGCCGGAGGATACAATGTCGTGCATCGCCCAGACAGTCTCCTCGATGGGGGTGTCGGGGTCGGGACGGTGGCAGAAGAGGAAGTCCACATATTTCATGCCAAGGCGCTCGAGACTGCCATCAATACCCTCGAGGAGGTATTTGCGGTTGAGCGTATTTTTCTCGTTTGGGCCATCGTTGATGCCCCAGAAGAGCTTGGTCGACACGAGGTAAGATCCGCGTCTGAGCCCAAGCGTGCGGAATGCCTGCCCCATAATGGTTTCCGACTGACCTTTTGAGTAGACTTCGGCATTGTCGAAGAAATTGACGCCGTGATCGTAGGCGTACTTGATCATCTGCGCAGCGGATTGGGTGTCGACCTGCGATCCGTAGGTCACCCATGAGCCAAGCGATAAGACTGAGACTTTGATTCCAGCGGAACCCAATCGTCGGTACAGCATTGGAACCTCCTTGTAAACATTATTGAAAGGCCATATTCCAGGCAAAACAGCAAAACGCACGCTTTGCAAAACGCGATGAAGGAACACTCGTATCGATACCAGGTGCGCTAAGAGCACCCAGAATTGAGCCTATGTAAAAAACATACTACACTGAATCGCAAAAGGAAAGAATTTGAATGTCATCCGCGAATAATATATTCAGAATCTTGCATATGTCTGATCTCCACTTGGGGAAAAGCCTGCGCTCGAAGGACCTCTCTGAAGACCAGGCGCATGCGCTCGAACAGATTGTAGCGGCAACGCGAAGCATGCAGCCAGACCTCGTCCTCATAGCAGGCGATGTGTTCGACCGCAGCATTCCTTCGGAAGTCGCCCAGACAATGTTCGGCCGTTTTATGGCGGATTTACGACGCGCGCTGGCCCCTGATGCAAAGATTCTGGTCATACCGGGCAACCACGACTCGCCCCGGCGAGTTGCTTTTGCGGCAGAGCTGTTCGAGGCTGTCGGGATTCATCTTGTGAGCGAGGTGAAACTCGAGCCGGCGCTGATCCTCGAGAAGGGAGGCGCACGGCTCGCGGTGTGGGCACTGCCCTTTGTGACGCACGGGCTCTTCAACGAGTTTCGTCGGCGTTTGGCCGAATCAGCACAACAGAACCATGTCTCCTCACTGTCTATCGAAAAAAGTGCTGGATCCAAGGCAGAATCCAGCACGGAAGGCAGCATAGATACGCATGAGCCGCGTGCAGCTTCCGAAGGATCAATGGCATCGCGCCTTGCTGAGCTTATCGCTGCGTTTCGACCCCACTTTGCTGAATTCGACATCAATATCATTGCGGCGCATTGCTATGTACGCGGTGCGAGCCTCTCGGAATCGGACACCGATTTCCTCGGCGGATCGGAGGCGGTGCCCGCGAGTCTCTTCGACGATTTTGACTACGCGGCGCTCGGGCACCTCCATCGCCAGCAGAAGCTTTCGGCTTCGGTGTGGTACGCGGGAGCCCCCCTGGCGATGTCTTTCGGCGATGGAGAGGGCGAGAAAGGAATCCTAAGCGTCGAGCTTGAGCCTGGATACCGCGCGCCGCGCGTTACTCCGATTTCAATCGATCCGCTTAGAAAATTCAGGCGTGTGCGCGGATCCTTCGCCGAACTGACAGCTGTCTCGGATCCCGGGGACTCCGACTACATTGAGGTGGTACTGACCGATGAAAACCCCGTCTACAATGCCTTCAACGGGCTTTTGGAGCGCTTCCAAAACCTCATGTCGGTCCGGCAGGAGGCTTTCGAGAAGCTGGTGCGCGGCATTGAGTTCAATGGAGATCGCAGTGTGGATCAATACCTCTTGGACAAAGAGGGAAATGAATCCAATACCGCGAACGACCATGCTCAAAACTCCCACGAGATCGTCCTCAAAGATTTTCAATCATTTTGCAGCTTCATACTCAATGGTGAAGCGCCGGAAGAGCTGAACACGCGTTTTGCTTCGTTGCTCACAGGGGAAGAAGGGGAGCGGGCATGAGACCAATCTCTCTTACTTTTGAACATTTTGGCGCGTATCGCGAGCGCCAGTACATCGATTTTTCCATCCTCGACGATTTTTTCCTCATCTATGGTAAGACAGGTTCAGGCAAGTCCACGATTTTCGACGCCATTGCTTTTGCGCTCTATGGTCAGGCCCTTGGGGGGCGGAGTAATCTCGAGCGCGAACTGGTTTCGAAATTTTCTCCTCCGGGCAGCAAAGCATGGGTCGAGTTTGAGTTCATGGCCTCGGATGCGCAGTGGAGGGTGTATCGATCTCTTCCCTACAAAAAAATGAATCGAAAAGGAGTCGAATCGGAGGCGGCGAGCGAAGTGGTTCTTACACGGCTGCGCGACTCAGGAGAGGCCGAGCTTGTGACGGATCGGCTCGCGGAGGCAAATGCGACCTTGCTCAAGCTTCTCAAACTCAGCGCGGATGAGTTTTCCAAAATTGTACTCCTGCCTCAGGGAGCCTTCCAAGAATTTTTGGAGATGAAAACCAGCGATCGCGTCGAGATTCTTGAAAAGCTTTTCGATGTGACAATTTACGACCGAGTTGCGGAGAAGGCTCACCAACAAACGCTCGAGCTCGATTCCACGCTCAGAATTCAGCGCGAAGAGATGGAGCGGCTAGCTGCAGAGCTTGGCGAAGAACCGGAGCTTCGGATTGGGCGAGATGAGGCTGAAGTCCAAAACATCGACGAGCGTATATCGCGCACGAATGTGGAGTTGTCAAATCTAAGAGTTGAGATCGATCGAACTCAGGATAAGCTCGTGTTTTGGGAAGAAATCTCGAAAGTGTGGCGGGAGTTCAACGAAATCGAGCGCGCGAAGCCGGCATTTGATGCGCGCATGGCCCGGCTCGACGCGATAAAGAGCCTCTCGGAAATCGCTGACGATGCGCAGCGTTTCATGGATCTCTATGCTGAAGCTTCCTCGATACTCAGTACCGCGATCGAATCTAAAAATGCGCTCATAAAGCTCGAGGCTGAGCGGAGTGCGGTCGAGGCAGATGAGAAGCGCCTGCCTCGTGCGCGGGGTGAGCGCGATGAAGCGCAGAAGAATATCGCCCTATTACAGCGCGCGGTGGAAGCCTGGAGCATGAAGGATGAGCTTGAGCGAGCACGAATCGATATCGCTGGAAAGCTTGAGGTGGTAATTGCGGAGAGCGCGAGGAAAGAGGCCGAAATTACCGGCTATAAAAAGGAAATTGAGGAGCTTGAGGTTGCGACTGAGAGGGAGAGTGCGATCCAGGAACGGCTTCGGAAGAGTTTAGCGGCGCAGGATGCACTCTCCCGGGCTGAGGAGGCGCTGGACCAGATTGAGAAGGTTGAAGCGGAGCGCGAAAAAATCTTACGTAAGATTTCAAGCACGGAAGATTTTCTCTCCGCTCTTGAATCCGAAATCGCTACCTCGGAACGAAGCCGCGATGCTCTTGAGGACCTAGCCCGCCACGCCATCGCGGGCTCTTTAGCGTCCTCGCTCAAAGAATCTGATCCCTGCCCAGTTTGCGGATCGACAACGCACCCGCATCTGGCCGAACTGCCCTCTGCTGCGCCCGACGAGGCAGTACTCCGCCAGGTGCGCGTTGAGATAGAAACAAAAAAATCTCGTCGCGCGGCGCTTCTTCAGAGCATGGAGAACGATCGTGATCGCGTGGATGCACTCTCAGCCGAGCACTCGGCCCTTGCTGAAAAACTGGTTCTTGCGTGGCGGAACTTCGGCGAATACTCAGGGAGGCAGCTGACTGAACCTGACGCGGAAGAATGGCGCGCCGCGCTTGGTAGTTCACGAGCGGAGCTCGAGGGCGAATTGCGTGCGCTCAGGGCCGAGATTGATGGCTGTGCAGCGGCGCGCGCGGCTCTCGCGCAACGACGCGCCCTGCTTACTCAGCGCGAGCGTGATTTCTCGGTTATCCTTCGACAAAAATCCGAGCTAGACATGGCGCACACTCAAACTGAGGCTCGTCTTGCTTCGCTCGCGCAGAATATCGGCCACGATGACCCGAATCCAAAGTTGAAGGCAGAGCGCGAGCGCTCAATCAGTCTTGAATCGGAAATCGATGGAATTCAACAACGCACGCAGCACTGGCGTGTCGCCTTCAGTACCACAAACTCGGAGTTCGAGATCCATGTTGCAACGCTCAAGGTAAAGCTTGAGGCGCTGGAGAATTATCTTGCGCGATTTCTGAATGAATCGAGTAGCTGCAATGTCGCACACCTCCTCAGCCTCGCGGGAAATCAAGAAGCGGAAGGTTCTCGATCGAATCAGCAGAAACCGCCTATTCCTGGTACGTCGACATCGCTCATATCGATGCTCTCCTCCCTTGCCCCCGTCCTCGCCACCCGCAGGAACTCGCTCGTCTCGCTTCTGTCATCTTTCGACATTACCGACTCCAGCGTGCTCGAGCTCGCACGGCGCGTGACCGGCTCGGTGTGGCCGCAGCCTCGGCTCCGCGAAGAAGAAGAGGCGATCGCACGCTTTAAAGAATCGTGGACAAGGGCGCGCGCGGCGTACGGCGCACTCGAAAAGAGAGCAATGAGCATGGGGGCGAAGCCGTGCCAAGCTCCACCGCCCAGCCAACCAACTGCGCCGCTCAACGTCGAATCTAGTGCCGCGCAGCAGAGACAATCCTCTATTCCAAACGACCGACCCACCACATTGGGCGCGGGTAGTACTCTTGCGCCAGCCTCAGCCCCAGACAACCAACCCCATATTTTCGATTTTGAAGCCGAATCGCACGCCCTCTCACAGGTGCGTGCCGCCCTCGAATCGCGAATCGCAGAAGTGGAAACCTTGCTTGGGGAGCTCAGAAATCAGCGTGCAGTGCTCGCTGTCGCCATCGAGCACGTGCGTGCCCTTATTGTTCGCCGCAACGAGCTTTCGCGAGACTATAGCGCCGGTGTGCAGGAATTCGGCAAACGCGATATGCTGGACAGGCTGCTCTCGGGCAGCCTCAATCCAAAGCGCAAGATGCCCTTTAAGAATTATGTGCTTGGTCTGTATTTCAAAGAAATTGCCGCGCGCGCGTCCGAGCGGCTCTACAGGATGAGCGGCGGGCGCTATGTAGTCGAAGCCGATATCCTGAGCGGCGGCGGCAATAAAAAAATTGGTCTTGAGCTCTCGGTGTTCGATTCGTGGAATGGAGGAAGCCGCCCGGTAGGCACGCTGTCCGGCGGCGAAAAATTCATGCTCTCGATCAGTCTGGCGCTGGGGCTGGCGGACTCGATTCAGGAGCGCGCCGGGGCGAATCGCATCGAGTCGCTCTTCATCGATGAGGGCTTCGGGAGCCTCGATGAGGAATCGCTCTCGCTCGCGATCTCCGTGCTCGACGAGCTTCGTGGCGACAAGAAGATCGCGATCATCTCGCATGTCGAGGAGCTGTGCAACCGGATTCCCTCGAGGATCGTGGTGAAAAAGGGTGTGGGGGGATCGCGCCTCGAATGCGAGCGAGGTTGAATGCGCTGCTTGCGTGCGCCACATATCAGCATCATGCGCTCTCGCCACATATCAGCGTCACGCAACCTTGTTTCGAAAATAAAAGTGCGGCCCTCGCGAGCCGCACTGAAATTTCCTATGAAGTAATTTTCGTCATTTTGCTGAGATGTCGAGAATCTTTATGCCGCCCAAGCCGCTCGCGCAGATGACGGTGCTTTTCTTCGACGCGACATAGTTGACCGATTCTCGCGCGTTAAAGCGGATGGTTCCCGCGATGTTCCAGGTGCTGTTTGTCGTGGTCTGTTCCTCCAGCGCGCTCGCGTCTCCAACCCAGAGGCCGGCTTCGCCATTCGCGATGTAGATGAGGTCTTTTTTGCCAGTATTACCGGAAGAGACCGCGTTCGAAGTTTGGTCCGCGAGTTTTACAAAAGCCAATGCTGGCGCGGGCACCCGGCCCTGGATTGTTCCCTTGTCGGCATCCAGAATGACCACTCCGTGGCTGTTTGTCGCCACAAATATGGTCTTGTCGCTGTAATACTCCATCTTTGCCTTTGCTCCGGCGTCGGGAGGGTATGCGCTCAGGTCGATTGAGGTGGGTTTCGTGGAGTCCGAAAAATCATCATTCTTATAGATGTCGACGCGGGCATTGGTGGTGGTGGGCGAGCTTGTCGCGGCTTCGAACACGGCGACATTGGACGAATGCACCGCGACGGAGCGAAGGTCGGGGTAGTCGCTTGTCTTCTGCGCAACGACTTCGAGCGTGTCGGGATCGAGCACGAAGAGTCCGACGTTTGGCTGCGTGGTCGATGCCGTGCCTGTAGTGACATAGAGAGCGCTCTCGGTGAGGTAGAGATCGGTCGCGAAATATCCAGGTAAATGTTTTTCAAGCGTTTCCGACATATCCAATCCGCCGCGCTTGGAGTAGGGAATCCTCAGGATATAGGCGCTCTTGCCCTCACCTGACTCATCTATTTTTTGCCCAGCCAGAAAGACAGTGTTCGCGTCGGCTTGCACCACTGCGATATCAAAGTCTGGAAAGAGCTGCGAGTATTTCAACTGTGGATGCCTTGGAATGGAAATATCGAAGACATCGAGCCCTCCGGACACCTTCTCATGTTGGAGCATATACGCAACAAAAGCTGTCTCGCCGTCTGATGAAAGGTAGATGTGCGAGGCCTGGAGCGTATCGCCTGCGGCGCTCGTCGGTGGGCTGACTTCCGCGACGAGTGTGATGGTTGCCCCGCCGGGAACTTCCAGCTTTTTCCTCTCGGTGCCGCCTTTCAGCGCTTTCGTGGTTGTCGAGTACGCGGAAGCGTCGTTGATATCGACGAGCGAGAGCGTCTCGTTCGGATATGTCACTCGGCTCTGATCCACGGAAGGATTGAGATTACAGCCCAAAATAAGGGCCACCGCGGAAAGTGTCGCGACCATAAAAATGATAGCTTTCCCAAATATACTTTTCATACATTAAGTATATGTAATGTAGTTAAAAATTGCAATTCTCAAATTGCAATTTTTCGAGCTAAAAATTGCAATCCTCCGCAACCGCGCGCGTCCGAGCGGCTCTACAGGATGAGCGGCTCGCGCCTCGAATGCGAGCGGGGATGAATTCCGCGCTCAGGCGTTGACTGTTTTGTCTCTGAACTCGATAGTCGCGACCGAGAGCGCTCGGTAATAGGCTAATTTTTTCGCAATCTCTTGGCCGTTTCCTATCAATTTTTCAAGGCCGCTCCAGACGAGGTACCAGGAGGGTATGAGCAGAAAGTCGCGAAAGAGAGTGCCGACAAAGGTAGAGAGCACATAGGCCGCCAGGAGGAGTACGACACCAGCCAGCCCCGAGATGACCGCCTGCGCGATATTCTTTTTTCTCTTCAGAAGGTGCGATGCGTAGCGCTCTTCAAAGAATGCTCTGAGTCGCTTGATGATCAATTTTTCGTACTTTTCGTTTCTTTGGCTCTTTTCGATCATCATAACGAGTGCGGTTGTGGTCGAATCGCTCTTTTTTAACATACGTATTCGCAGTTCGTCGAGAAAGTCTTTGGAGAGCTGGCGCTGTCGATAATCGCGGATATCGAAGTCTGAGAAGATGTCATCGTAGGTGAAGAGGGCGATGTCGATTCTCACTACCTCCTCCTTTATTCTCCACGCATAGCATGTCCACTGTACATCTTCGAGAGCAGCTCGCGCAGCTCCGCGTCGGTAAAGGCGCGCGGGCTTGCTTTACGACGCCGGTAGGAGAGAGCGTCGGCGAGGATGTCTTCAAAGGCGGCGACAGGCACGCCGGCGGCATCGAGGTTGGGAGGAATGCCGATATCGTGTCCAAGCTGGGCGATGGCGCGCACCGCTTCCGCAGGAGTGAGACAAGGCCTACCCGCGAGCGCGCCATCCGAGAGCGCACGGCCTGTCAGCGCACTGCCGATGTCGGAGAGCCGCTCGCCCGCGTCGGGGATGAGTGCCTCCATCACGAAGGGTAGAAGAATAGCGTTGGCCAGACCATGTGCAAGCCCAGTTATTGCGCCGACAGGGTGCGCGAAACCATGTACCATGCCGAGCCCCGCCTGCGAAAGCGCCACACCCGCGAGAGTGGCCGCGAGTGCCATATCGCGACGTGCGGCAGCGATAGAAGAGTCGGCTTCGTAGAGGCCGCTATTTTCGGCTGGCCGGCATGCCGCCCTCAGGCTCCGCCCAATCAGCCTGATCGATTCGAGGCAGTACATATCGCTGATCGGCGTATGGAAGCGGCTTACATAAGCCTCTATGGCGTGGGTAAGTGCGTCCATGCCGGTTGCCGCGGTGAGAGAAGGTGGCATGCTCGCGTGCAAGAGGGGGTCGACTACCGCAAGCCGAGGGAAATAATACTGGCTCGAGGTGCCCTTTTTGCTGCGATGACCAAACTCGTCCACAACAGTAAATACCGCTGCATTGGTTACTTCGGTTCCTGTGCCCGCAGTGGTGGGAATGGCCACGAGGGGCGGCACAGGCTTGGTGAAGGCGAGCCCTGTACCCACGAAATCGCGGATGGAGCGGTCCTCGGCGACGCTCGCGGCAATGCCCTTGGCGCAGTCGATGGGGCTTCCGCCGCCAAAGCCGATGATGGAGTCGCAGCCCTCGGCGCGGAAGCGCGCGGCACCCCGATCGACCGTGCCCGTCTCCGGATCGGCGCTCACTTCGGCGAAGTGAGCCCAGCGGATGCCCGCCGTGTCGAGATCTGCGCAGAGCTTTTTAAAGCCCTCGGAGGATGCGGTGCTCGATTTTCCCGTAACGATGAGCGTCCGTGTCGCACCCATCTCTTTGAGACGGGGTGCGGTCTCCGCGAGACATCCCTCTCCGAATAGTATTTTGGTCGGCGAATAATATTCGTACATGCTGGTGCTCCTTCTCACGCTACGCTTCAACATGTGCGCCCAATTTTAATAAATCTTCCTTTAATAAATGTGCCAGCCGCTGATCGACTTCGATGAGCGCCTCGTCGCCCGGCACAATTTCCATTGAGAGATAAGGGTAGAGGCGCTCTTCCCCTCGCATGATGCACACGAGAATGCTGTCGGTGGGCATGTGTTCCCGTAGATCGCTCACGGTGTGAATTCGGCTTCCTTCCATAAATGGGATATGGAGGGTGATCGCCGCGTGTTCTACTTGCTCGGGTTTCATTGGGGGAATCTGAGCGAGAAGTGAGTCGTAGATGGGCTTGGTTTTTAAGATATTCGCGGTGAGCGCGGCAACAATCGAAACGAGGATGAAGGCGGGAAAATGAGTAAAACTGCCCGCCATCTCGGTGATAAGCACCGCGCCCGTAATGGGCGCCCTGACCACCGCGACGAAAAAGCCCGTCATTCCAAGGAGAATGTAATTGGGCAAATAATCCATGTGGTAGCCCATTTTTCCCAGAACCGCATAGACGAACCCGCCGTTAATCGCTCCTATCGCGAGCATCGGGAGAAAGATTCCGCCCGGCACGCCCGATGCATACGAAAATAGTGTAAATACAAATTTCCCCACCAGCATGAGCGCGATGAGGGCAAAGGGCATGACCGAAAGATAATCCGCTGAAACAACGTGGTTTCCACCACCGGTGATCTGCGGGTACACGATGCTCACGATTGCAGCCACCGCGAATGCCGAAATCACGCGAATACTCTCGTTGGGGACAAAACGCTTGTAGAGCTTCTGAAAATGTAACAACCCTACATCGAAGAGGCTTCCAAGGATCCCGGTGAGGATGCCGATACCCAGTATGATGCTGAAGTAGTATTTGAGAGGAAGCGCCTCAACCACAGTAATCCCAAAAATGGGGCGGATACCGAAGAAGAGCCACATCACGATATTTGCAATGAACGATGAGATCATGGTGACAGTGAGCATGACCGGCGAAAAACTTCGATGCAGCTCCTCGATGCAAAAGAGTACTCCGGCGAGTGGCGCGTTGAAGGCTGCCGATATCCCCGCGGCAGCGCCTGCGGTCACGAGGTATCGGCGGTAGTCGGGGATATGAAACAGGTCTTCGAGCGCAGAACCCGCAAGTGCGCCTAGCTGAATCGACGGGCCTTCGCGTCCGAGCGAGAGTCCTGCTCCCAAGGCAAGTGTTCCTCCCAAGAATTTGAAGGGCAGTTCCTTCTTCCATCTGAAGTAGACACGACGAAAGAGGAAGGCTTTTACTTGCGGAATTCCCGAGCCGCGTATGAGCGGGCTTGTACGCACAAGGATGGCGGTGACGATACCTGCGGTGAGTGCCAGTGCGATCCAGATGAGAATTTTGTACACGGCAGGGTTCTGCTGGACGAAAGTTTGACGAAAAATTTCAGCTTGTCTTATCGCATAACGGTATGCGACAGTAATGAGTCCTGAAACCGCTCCAGTAAGTGCCGCGAATAGATAAATCTTGCTGTGAGCATAAAATCCGAGGCGCAATTTTTTCATCTGATCAATTGGCATTCGAAAATGGTTCATGTTACTTCCAAAGGGGATGGAAATAGTTCTTCGATTCTGAGAAAAAAATCTTGCAATAGCAATACAGAGAGTATATAGTTTATCGGGTACTATTTTAATAGGGAGGTACGAATGAAAAGGAGTCTATTTGTTCTTTTAGCGCTTCTCGCGTTCGCCGGCACAGCGTTTGCGCAAGATTTTATCATCGCGAACGGTGCTGAGCCCTCGACGCTCGACCCCGCGCTTATGCAGGACACCGCGTCCAACCAATTCTATCTCGCGATGTTCGAAGGTCTCGTGCAGTACGATCCTAAGACCAGCAAGGGAATTCCCGCCATGGCGAAGAGCTGGGACATCAGCCCCGATGGCATGACTGTCACCTTCCATCTCCGCGATGCGAAGTGGTCCGATGGACACCCCGTTACCGCTCAGGATTTCGTGTACGGCTGGCTTAGAGAGCTTGCCCCGGAAACCGCCGCCAACTACGCCTACATGCTCGGCATGGTGGTAAAGGGTGCTGATGCGTACAACTCTGGAAAGGGCAAAGCCGAAGATGTCGGCGTTAAAGCCCTCGATGACAAGACACTCCAGGTCCAGCTCGTTGGTCCGGCACCCTACTTTGTCGACATGACCGCACACAGCGCGTTTGCGCCGGCACCGAAGTGGGCAGTCGAGAAGTACGGCGACCAGTGGACAAAGCCGGGCAATATCGTGGTGAATGGCCCCTTCATCCTTAAAGAGTGGAAGCCCCAGGACAGAATTATTGTCGTGAAGAACAAGAACTACTGGGATGCGAAGAACGTGAAACTCAACTCAATCGAGTATCTCGCGAGCGACAACCTCTCCACCAACTATAAGATGTACAAGGCCGGCGCCGTCGACTGGATGGCGGGAATCGATCTCAACATGATCGACGAGATCAAGCTCCGCAAGGACTTCCAGACCTCCGCCCAGTTCGCGACCTACTACCTCGACCTTAACAGCCAGCGCACACCCTTTAACGATGTTCGTGTCCGCAAAGCCTTCGCCGCGGCGATCGATAAGCAGACCCTCGTCGACAAAGTGCTGAAGGGCGGCCAGATTCCCGCCGATTCCATTTGCCCGCCGATGGCTGGTTACACCCCGCAGGGCGGACAGAAATTCGATGTCGCGGCCGCGAAGAAATTCCTCGCCGATGCCGGATATCCCGATGGAAAGGGCTTCCCGACCCTCACCTATGTCTACAACACCAGCACTGGCCACAAGCTCATCGCCGAGTATGTGCAGCAGCAGCTCAAGGCCAACCTCAATGTTAACCTTGTGCTCCAGAACATGGAGTTCAAGACCCTCATTGAGCTGCGCAACAAACACGATTTCACGATCGCGCGCGATGGCTGGGTAGGCGACTACCTCGACCCGAACACAATGCTCGAGCTTTTTATCAGCGGCAGCGGCAACAACTCAGGCGACTACAGAAACCCGAAGTTTGATAAAGCCATAGAAGATGCGCGCACCTCGTCCGGCGAGGCCCGCATGAAGCTTCTTGAGACTGCTGAGAAGATTCTGCTTACTCAGGATCAGGGACTGATTCCTCTTTACTTCTATGCGAACCAGGACATGATCGACACCTCGAGGTGGGGCGGCTGGTATTCCAACCCCATCGGGTATCATCCTCCGAAATTCATCTATAAGAAGTAAAAAAGTTTCGGTCTAGACAGATTTTTCCCGCAAAGGTATACTTTTGCAAACGGGGGGCGTTCCCGCGCCTCCCGTTTTTTTCGCGCCCTCAGTCTTGACTACAAACGTTCCGCTTAATTTTATTTCACGTTTTTTGAGGAGACTGAGGAGTCTTACCTATTTTACGGAGGAATTGATGTCGAGGTACATCATCCGTCGGTTTCTAAGCCTGATTCCAACCATTTTTATTATCATCACGATCAGTTTCTTCCTGATTCGTTTTGCGCCAGGCGGGCCGTTCTCGAGTGAAAAAAACGTTCCCGAGCAGGTGCTTCAGAATCTTATGAAGAAGTATCACATGGATGAGCCAATGGGAAAACAGTACCTGCGTTACCTTGGTCAGGTGCTACGTGGAGATTTGGGCCCGTCGTTCCGATACCGTGACAGCACGGTCAACGAGCTTATCGGCGAAAGTCTTCCAGTTTCTATGGAGCTCGGTACGGTGGCGCTCTTGCTCGCGACGATTGCGGGTATCGGTGTTGGAATTATATCGGCGCTTAAGCAAAATCATTGGCAAGACTACACGGTGATGTCGATTGCGGTAGTGGGCATCTCCATTCCCCTGTTTGTCGTGGGGCCTGTGCTCCAGCTCTTGTTCGCGATGAAACTGCACTGGTTGCCGCTTTCGGGATGGATAACCGGCAGGAACGGTTTTGCCGCGATCATTCTGCCTGCGCTCACGCTCTCCTTTCCCTACTTCGCATACATCGCGCGGCTCTCTCGTGCGAGCCTCCTCGAGATTCTCAGATCAGACTATGTGCGCACCGCGCGTGCAAAGGGTCTCGCGGAGCGAACAGTCATCGGAAAGCATGTGCTCAAAGGCGGACTCCTTCCGGTCGTTTCCTACCTTGGCCCCGCTTTTTCGGGTATTATCACCGGATCGATCGTCATAGAGTCAGTGTTTGCGATTCCAGGCGTCGGCCGTATCTTTGTACAGTCGGCGCTCAATAGGGACTACACCCTCATCATGGGTGAAGTCATCGTCTACTCGTTGATTCTCGTGGTGATGAACTTTGCCGTCGACATCATCTACGGGTTCCTCGATCCCCGTATCTCGTATAACTAAGGAGGAACCAGGAATGTCCCGAAAAATCGGAAAAGCAGTCAACGAGTTCAATCAGCAAATGAAACCGGTTTCGCTTTGGGCTGACGCCTGGAAGCGTCTCCGCAAGAATAAAATGGCGCTCATCAGTCTCTGGGTCGTGGGTTTCTACGCACTCGTCGCGCTGACCGCCCCGCTCTTTCCCTTCCTCGACTACCGCACGCAAGTGATTCAACATTCGAATCTTCCTCCTTCCTTCAGGCCTGCGGGTCAGCTCGTTATCGAGAAACTTGAAGCGCAGAAAGCTTTGATCGAGGATAGGATCAACAACAGCGGTATGACCTCGCTACAGTCGGATTTAGATCGGACGAATGCCGATCTCCAGTTTGCAAAGGACCATATCAACGACCCGGTCAATAAGAAAGTCTACATTTTCGGCACCGACAGCCTCGGCCGCGACATGCTCGCCAAGACCATCTACGGTGCGCGCATCTCGATGATGGTCGGCCTTATTGGTACACTCACCGCGGTGTTGGTCGGCATCCTGATCGGCGCGATATCAGGCTATGTCGGCGGTTGGCTCGACAATATCCTTATGCGCTTCGTCGACATCATGTACGGGCTTCCCTACATGCTCATTGTCATCATTCTCATGGCAATGTTCCGCAAGGAAGGCCAGAGCTCGATTTTCATACTCTTTATTGGCATTGCGCTGGTGTCCTGGCTCACGGTCGCGCGCGTGGTACGCGGACAGATCATTAGCCTCAAGAACTCGGAGTTTGTCGAGGCGGCACGATCAATGGGCGCGAGCTCCGGACGCATCATTTTTAGGCACCTGCTGCCGAACACACTCGGCGTTATTATTGTATTCACGTCGCTCTCGCTGCCCAGCTTCATTATGAACGAGTCATTCCTCTCATTCCTCGGCATGGGTGTTTCAGCGCCGCTCTCTTCGTGGGGCTCGCTGGTCTCCGAGGGTGCGAACACTATGGAGCTTTATCCGTGGCAGCTTTTGGCACCGGCCATTGAGATGACGCTCTTCCTTTTCTTCATGAACTTCCTCGGCGATGGCCTGCGGGACGCCCTCGATCCGCAGAGCAAGAACCGAACCTGACAAGGAGCCAAAATGGCGAACGAAGTAATTTTGCAAGTACAAGACCTGAAAACATATTTTGTAGTCGATGAGGGGACGGTGAAGGCTGTCGACGGAGTGAGTTTCGATCTCCATAGAGGCGAAACCCTCGGTATTGTCGGCGAGTCGGGCTCGGGTAAGAGTGTAACCAACCTTTCGATCATCAACCTCATACCGACTCCTCCGGGAAAGATTGCGGGCGGCAAGGTGCTCTTTCACGGGAAAGACCTGCTTCAGATGCCCCAGAACGAGATTCGCGAGATTCGCGGCAACAAGATCTCGATGATTTTCCAGGACCCGATGACCTCGCTCAATCCTTTTCTTCGTATCTCCACGCAGATGGTCGAGACAATCGTGCTCCACCAGAAGCTCAGCAAAGAAGAAGCGAAGGCCAAAGCAATCGAGATGCTGAAGCTCGCGGGAATACCGGCTCCGGAAAAGCGTATCGATCAATACCCACACCAGTTCTCAGGCGGCATGCGCCAGCGCGTCATGATCGCAATGGGCTTGTCCTGCAACCCTGAAATTCTCATCGCGGACGAGCCGACCAGCGCTCTCGACGTGACGATTCAGGCGCAGATCCTCGAGATTATGCAGGAGCTCACGAGAAAACTCGGCACCGCTGTCATCCTCATTACGCACTCGCTTGGCGTGGTCGCCGGCATGTGTGACACGATCTGTGTCATGTACGCGGGTCGGATTGTTGAGCGCGGCCACACCGAAGAAATTTTCGACTCGCCAAAGCACCCCTATACGATGGGTCTCATTCGCTCGGTGCCGCGCCTCGATCAGGAGACGAAGAACCGGCTCTACTCGATTCCTGGCCAACCGCCCAACGTGATCGACCTCCCCGACTGCTGCCCCTTCTATCCGCGCTGCGACAAGGTGAAGGACATCTGCAAAAAGAAATATCCACCTGTCGTACAGTTTGACAATGGCCAGAGCGTATCGTGCTGGCTCTACGCGAAGGAGGGTCAGAATGCCTGAACACACGACACTGCTGGATGTGCGCGGCCTCAAAATGCATTTCCCCATCAAGACCGGCCTTTTCTCTCGCATCAAAAACTATATCTATGCCGTCGATGGCGTCGATTTTCAGGTGAAGAAGGGCGAGACCCTCGGCCTCGTCGGGGAATCGGGCTGCGGCAAGTCGACGACCGCCCGCGCGGTGGCGCAGCTCTATAAGCCCACCGCCGGCGAAGTCTATCTAAACGGTGTCGACCTCACGAAAGCGCCGAAAAAGGATCTGCTCGCGGCGCGCAAGAATATGCAGATGGTCTTTCAGGATCCTTACGCATCGCTGAACCCGCGCATGACTTCGGGTGACATCATTGCCGAGCCGATCCGGATTTTCAAGAAGAACGGTCTTATCGACATGTCGAAACAGGATCTCGACGACCGTGTCGAGCAGCTTATGGAAAAGGTGGGACTCTCACGCTTCTTCAAGAACCGCTATCCGCATGAGTTCTCGGGCGGCCAGCGCCAGCGTATCGGTATCGCGCGCGCGCTCGCGCTTAACCCCGAACTTATGCTTTGCGATGAGCCTGTTTCCGCGCTCGATGTTTCGATCCAGTCGCAGATTCTCAATCTATTTAAAGATCTGCAGGATGAATTTGGCCTTACCTACCTCTTCATCGCCCACGACCTTTCGGTTATTAAGTACATCTCGACGAGAGTGGCGGTGATGTACCTCGGCCTTATCGTCGAGATTGCCGACGCGAACGACCTCTATAAGAAACCGCTGCACCCCTACACCGAGGCCCTGCTCTCTGCCGCACCGATCCCCGATCCCAAGATTGAGGCGAAACGCCAGCGCATTATCCTGACAGGCGACGTACCCTCGCCGGACAAACAGCGTCCCGGTTGCAACTTTTACGACCGCTGTCCCAAGCGTATGGACATCTGCAAAAGTTCGAGGCCGAAACTCAAGGAGACCGAATCCGGCCACCAGGTATCGTGCTTCCTCTACCACAAACCAGAATGATGTTGTGTTGAGCGCGCGGCGTCCTGAAGAGGCGCCGTGGCGAACGAGGTGGCTCGCTTCATTACGAATTCCGTACGAATTCCGTACGAATTCCGTGTGACGCATGGCATATGAGTATTACGAACTATTTTCGAATATCACTGAGGGCTGCCCCAGCGGGCGGCCCTTATTTTTTCGCTCACAGAGGAATAATCCTACTAAATACCTAGAGTATATTGCTCTTAAAATATTTATAAAATTTTATATTGTAAAAATTATATAATATGATATACTATCTGCCATCCATCATAAGGAGGCACATGGATGGCTGCGTTCGAGGTCAGCAGTTTGGGTCTCTCCTTTCCCAATCCTATCATTGCTGGTAGTTCAGCTCTTACTGGAACTATCGGCGGCATAAAGAAATTATCGGAAGCTGGTGTGGGAGGCATTGTGCTTAAGTCGCTCTTTGAGGAGCAGATTCTCATGGCTTCCCGTGCCGAGGCGAATAAGGGCGGCGTAATCTACGGCCTAGATGAGATCGACGATTACATCGGTTTCTACGAAAGAAAGCACAGCCTCGCGGAATATGTCGCCCTCATCAAGGCGGCAAAGCAAGAGACAGATATCCCCGTGATTGCGAGCATCAACTGCGCTACCGAAGGCGAGTGGACCGCGTTCGCCTCCGACATCGAGGCAGCAGGTGCAGACGCGCTCCAGCTGAATATTTTCGCGTTACGCGCCCAAGATCTCAGCGCGATCGTACGTGCGGTAAAGGCGCGCATTCATATCCCCCTCATTGCAAAGATCGGCTACTACAATTCGGATATCGCAGCTGCGGTGCACGAACTCGAAGCGGCGGGCGCGAACGCGGCGGTGCTCTTTAATCGACCATACTCAATCGACTTCGATATTGAAAAAATGACGCTCATGCAAGGCGCATTCTACAGCGGCCACGAAGAGATGGTGCACCCGCTGCGCTGGATCAGCCTCATCTATGGAAGGACAGGACTTCCGCTCTTCGCATCCACGGGCGTGCAAGATGGCGACGACGTGGTGAAGATGCTCCTCGCGGGAGCGGCGGGCATCGAAGTGGTTTCGGCATTCCGTCGGCATCCTGAGTCGGTCATTTCCGCTATGAAGGACAGACTCGGCGAGTGGATGCAGGCGCACCAGTTCGAGCGTGTCGAAGCATTCCGAGGACTCATGAGTCAGGCGACTTCGCGCATTCCTGAACAGTACGAACGCGTCCAGTACATGAAGTACTACGGCGATCTTGAATAGGCAATCAATTCCAAGGAGCTCGAAATGAGACAGGGCAGAGAAGCGTTCCTATTGTGGCTTGGTCTCTTTTTAGTTTGGGTGCTGATCACGTGGTCGGTACAGGTGCAAGAATTGTTGACGGGTGCGGCCATTACCCTCGTGCTCGCGCTGCTCATGCGCTCTTTGTACCCGCTGCTGAGTGGCATAAAGCCAGGGGTCAGACCCCTGTTGTTCATGGTGGCTTATGTGTTCATCTTCATCTGGCAGCTGATACTGGCGAACCTCGATGTCGCGAAGCGCGTACTTTCGCCGCGCAGGCCCATTAACCCCGGTATCGTCAAGGTGAAGACAAAGCTCAAGAGCCCGCTCGCAAAAATGATGCTCACAAGTTCCATTACCCTTACCCCCGGCACACTCTCGCTCGATGTGCAGGGCGACGACATCTTTATCCATTGGATCGATGTAAAAGGGAAAGATATCGAGACCGCGACAAATGCTATCGTCTCGGTGTTCGAGAAAGGCTTGAAGGAGGTTGTCGAATGATGACCATCGCATTGATTCTCATTGGTTTGGCCGCCTTACTGACCGTGTTCAGACTGATCAAGGGGCCGAGCCTCTTCGACAGGCTTGTGGCATCGGACACCCTTTCGGTGATCGGAGCAGCCTTTATCGTGGTGATTGCCGAGATCGTGCAGACGACGAGCTACATGGATGTGGCGCTGGTCTATGGCATCGCAGGCTTTCTGGGCACGGTGACAATCGCCCGGTTCTTCTTGAGGGCATCGAAATGACAGTGATAGGACAAATTCTGCTGCTGATTGGTGGCATTTTTCTCTTTCTCGGGTCGCTCGGGCTTGTGCGTATGCCCGATGTCTACAACAGGCTCCAGACCGGCACCAAGGCAAGCACGCTAGGGGCGATGTCGGTCGGTCTAAGCGCGATATTCCTTCTGCCGGGTGCCGCAGGCAAGGCGCTGCTCTTTGTAATTTTCATCGTGCTCGCCAACCCGATTGCGTCGAATACGCTCGGCCGAAGCGCCTATCTGTCGGGTGTCAAGCTCGCGGACGAGTCGGTGAGTGATGAGTGGGGCGCCCAAGGTGAGGGCACGACACCTAGTGGCACAGCCGCCCCGAAGTCCGGAAAGGGGGCCTGAGATGATCGCGATTGTTCTTTTTGTGAGTGTGCTCTTGATTGGGCTGGCGGCGGGCGCGATTTTCGTGCGGTCGCTCGGCTCGGCGGTGATTCTGCTTGGCGCAGTGAGCCTTCTCGTCGCGGTGGTCTTTCTTGTGCTCGCAGCGCCCGATGTCGCGATCACCGAGGCGGCGATCGGATCGGCGCTGACGACCCTCGTATATGTGCTTGCGTTGCGGCGCACGGATTCAGTGCACCGCACAGACACCGGCGGCGCGGCGAATGCCGATAGCGTGGCGCGCGCCGCCGACGGTTCGGTGCTTCAGTCTGGCGCGGCGAGCGCGAAGGGAGGCACGCATGCGTAAAGTGATTGGTTTCCTACTCATCGCGAGCTTCGCGTTCTTTATCGTGTCGCTCGTGGCGCGCGACCTCTGGGTCGACGACCCGAATCAGGTTCGGACCCTCGGCCAGGCTGCGATCGGCCAGACGATTCCCCAGAGCGGCGCGGCGAACACCGTAACGGCGATTGTCGTGCAGTTCCGTGGCCTCGACACCCTGGGCGAAGTGACCGTGCTTTTCTTGAGCGCGCTCGGCGTTGCGCTGTTGTCGGGAGAGTTTGCGGGTAGGGGTCTCAACGAGCTCTTCGCGGATAATGGCGGGTTCATTCTGCACTATGGGACAAGGATCGTACTGCCGCTCATCGCGCTGGTGGGTGCCTACATTGTGGCGCACGGGCACCTGTCACCAGGTGGCGGATTCCCGGGCGGCGTGCTCATCGCGACGGCAGTCTTTGCCGTGTTGATGACGAATGCAGAGGAACGACTCTCCACGCGGCTTATGGCGGTGATCGAAGGGCTGGCCGGGCTGGCCTTTGTAGGTTTGGGAACTCTAGGCCTCTTAGGAGACAAGTTCTCGTTCCTTGCGAACGTACTGCCGAAGGGGCAGCTCGGGTTTCTCTTCAGCGCGGGCATCATTCCGCTTATCTATGCCGCGGTCGGCACAAAGGTGGCTGCCGAACTCTCGACCCTTGTGACGAGCCTCACGGGCAGCGACAGGGATGGAGGCGCGTTGGTCGTTTCGGCAGGTTCCTCTGCTGGCAGAGAAGGAGGTGCGCGATGATATCGGTCAGCGCAGTACTCTACACGACGAGCATCATCCTCATTCTTTTGGGTCTCTATGGCGCGCTCACGAGAAAGAATCTGATTCGCATCGTCATCAGCCTCGATGTGATCGATCTCGGAGTGAATATCTTTCTCATCACTATCGGATATATCCGGGATGGAAGGGCGCCGATCTATGTAGTTGGTTCGAGCAGTTTGAGCGATCAAGCCTCGCGCATGGTCGATCCGCTCCCGCAGTCGCTCGTGCTCACCGCGATCGTCATCGGCTTTGGTGTCACCGCGGTGGCGCTCACGCTGATTATGCGCCTGTATGAAAAGAGGAAAACCGTTGAGGTTTCCGATACAAGGGGGCTGAAATGGTGAGTCCAATGATTCTCATTGCGCTGCCGCTCGCGACAGCCTTCCTCATCATACTCATGGGCTCGAAAGTGGCGGCTAGATGGCTGGCGTTCGCGGCGGTCGCGCTCCTCACAGGGCTTGCTCCTTTTTGGTTCATGGAGGTGCTACGAAACGGCCCCATGACGATCGTGCTCGCGGATGTGCTGCCGCCCCTCGGAATCGCTTTCGGACTTGATGTACTATCGGCAGGTTTTGTACTCCTGATCGCGACGAGCGGTCTTCTTGTGCTGCTGTACTCCATGCCCTACATTCCGCACGTGGGCGAGTTTGAGGGGGCAAAGAAGGCGGAGACGCGCTACTACGCGCTATTTCTGCTGCTGCTGGCCGGCAGCTTCGGCCTCGTGATGACGAGGGATATTTTCAACCTCTTCGTGTTCTTCGAGATTCTCTGCATTTCCTCTTATATTCTCGTGGCGTACAGCCAGGAAGAGCGTTCCCTCGAAGCGGGTATCAAGTACATGATTCTCGGATCGATTGGTTCGGGCTTCATGCTCGTGGCGATCGGACTGAGTTACCGCGTCGCGGGAAGCCTCGCGATGAGCGATATCGGACAGGCGCTGGCCGCGGTTCCTCATGGTTATGCCCTTCTCGTCGCGGTCCTTTTCACGCTAGGCTTCGGCATCGAGGCGGCGATTTTCCCGCTCAACACGTGGCTCCCGGATGCGCACTCCAGCGCACCGAGTTCGATCAGCGCCGTACTTTCCGGCTTTGTGATCGAAGTGGCGCTCGTGGTCCTGGTTCGAATCGGCATCACGGTGTTCGGTACGCTGATGGAGCCCGCGTTGGGCGTCCTCGCGCTTGCGGGTGTAGTAGTTGGCGAACTCGCGGCGCTCGGCCAGAAAGAGCTCAAGCGCACGCTTGCCTTCTCGAGTATCGGGCAAGTGGGAATTATGCTCTTTGTCTTCTCGCTCGGCACGCAGTCGGGTGACTGGGCGGGCCTCGGGCAGCTCCTCATGCACGCCGGCGCAAAAAGCGCGCTCTTTCTCGTGTCCGGCTACTTCATTCTAAGGACGGGCAGCCACGAGATTGAATCGTACCGAGGCCTCGCGCGCCGCATGCCCGCCGCAGCGGTCTTCTTCAGCCTGGCGGCGCTCTCCCTCGTGGGCATGCCACCCTTCTTCGGCTTCTTCACCAAATTCAGGATCATCGAAGTCGCCGCCGCGGCGCGCTCGGCCTTAGGCTACGCCGGCATCGTCGTCATTCTGTTCGGCACGGTCATCGAGGCGGTGTACCTTTTCCGCATCGTGCGCGTGCTGTATGGCGGCGCCGCGACCAGTGCCACATCCGGCGCTCCAGCCAGTGCCCCATCGCTGGCTCGCGCCGATCTCCCGGCGCTCGCATGGATCGCCGTGGCAGGATTTGTCGCACTCGTACTGGTGGGCGGTTTTGCCTTCCCATGGTTCGATCAGGCGCTCCAACCGATCGCCGCGGCCTTGGCCGCACTCTAGGAGGAATCAGAATGTCGATAACAACACTGTTGTTGCTGCCTCTTGCGGGATTCCTCGGAGGCATCGCGCTCGCCGCGCTGGTTCCCGCCTCAAAGAGTCCGCGAACCTCCGGCGTAATTCAAAAATTTGTCGCGGTGGCCGGATTCGCCCTCCTCTTCGTCGAGGCGATGGCGACTAGAAGCGCCGCCGACGCGAGCCGCGTCGAACTGTGGCTCTTCGGTTTTCCGCTCCACTTCGCGATGACCCAGCTCTCCTGGTACTTCATCGCGATGGTGACGGGCATTACCCTGGTAACGGTGCTCTTCAGCCTCCAGGGATTGCGCGATGACGGGAAATATCCTCTTTATTACGTGTGGCTCTTCGCGAAGACCTTCGGCATGCTCGGCGTGCTCCTCGCGAACGATCTTTTATCATTCTTCATCATGTGGGAAATAATGTCCTGGTGCACCTATTTCCTCCTTCAGCAGGGTGGCGAGAAAGCAAAGCGCGCGGCGGGCGGTTACCTCGTGTACGCCGTGGTCGCGGGCATGCTGCTCTTCGCGGGCCTCATGTATGTGCTCTTCCATGTCGGAAGCGTCGAGTTCGACGTCATCAGCAAGACCTTCGCGAGTTTTAGCGAGGGAAGTGTGATTGCAGCCCTCGTCCTCATTCTCATTCCCATGCTGATCGAAGCTGCCGCCTATCCGGCGCACTGGTGGCTTCCTTCAGCCTATTCCAACACTCAAACGGGCATCACCGCCTACCTCGCGGCGATTTCCACACGCATGGGCATCTACGGAATGACCATGTTTCTGTTCGCGGGTTTCGGGCTATCGGTGGTCAATATCGCGAATGCGAATAAGTTCCTGAATGTTCAGGAAGTGCTGATGGTAATAGGCGCTTTCACGATGGTGGTACCGACCTTCACGGCCCTCTTCCAGCACGAGGCGAAGGAACTGATGGCTTGGCACTCTATAGGCCAGGGTGGCTACATGATCGTCGGAATCGCGAGCTCGACCACTCTCGGCGTAGCGGGCGGGCTCTTCCATGTGTTCAACTATATGACCTACGTCAGTCTGATTCTCTTCAGCATCGCCGCCGTCGAGTACCGTACTGGGACGACAAACCTCAACAAACTCGGCGGTCTCATTAAGAAACAGCCGATCGCGTATCTGGGTCTGTTGTTCGGAATTATCGGGCTCGCGGGCATTCCGCCCATGAACGGCTTTGTGTCGAAGTGGCTCATCTACCGCGCCCTCATCCTGAGCGGGCATCCCTTTATCGCGCTCTCGGCCTTTATTGCGACCCTCGGAACGATCCTGTCGGTCTACAAGCTGATCCACAACATGTTCCTGGGCCAGCTTCCTGAGCGCTATAACGACATCAAAGAGGTGGGCTGGGGCATGCGCCTCCCCATCATTTTCATGATGGCTGTGGTGTGGTTTACGGGTATCTTCCCGGGAACGATTCTCGGCGTGATCGCGGGCATTCAGAAGAGTCTCGGCCTCGAGGCGATTCAGTACACAGCCAACGGCGTCGCTCAGGGAGCGGGGCAGCTCAATATGCTCGTTATCAACATCGTCTTCATTTCGGCACTCCTTGTCAGCTGGCTTATCTATCTGGCAGGCGGCAGGCGCAAGCACATCGGCCAGTACGACAACTACGCGGCCGGCCATTTCCTCGACGCGTCGATTCCTTACAACTACAACTATGACTTCTACGCCGGCATGGACCATATTTTCGGGCCTGCGCTCAACAAGCCACCAATAAAGCGACTCGAGCAGTCGATCGCCGCGGTAGTTTTGAATGCGAGCGAATACCTGCGCAGGTTTTTCACGGGCAATGTGACAACCTACGTGGCCTACGTGGTCGTGGCGGCGGTAGTCGTACTTCTCGCACTGGGAGGCGGACGATGAGCGTACTCAGTTTAATCGTGTGGATCATCGCGTATCCACTCATCATGTTTGCCACTGGCGTGCTGCTGGGCGGCTACGAGCGAAAGTTCGCGGCCCGCGTCGAGCGGCGCGTGGGGCCGAGTTGGATCCAGCCCTTCTATGATGTCGTGAAGCTCATGAGTAAAAAGACGAACGTGAGCCACGGCTACATGCACGATGTGGCGATCCTCATGCTGCTTGGCGGCACCTTGTTAACTCTGTACTTCGTGCCGGTTCCCGGCTTCGGCTACTTCGCGCAGTTCGGAGACTTTCTCGTTATCTCGTATCTGCTGCTCATTCCCTCGCTGGGAATGGCGCTCGGTGTTGGCGAGACGGCGAATCCGAATGGGAGCATCGGCATAAGCCGAGCGCTCCAGATGCTCGCAGGCTACGAAGTGCCCTTTATCCTCACTTTCATTGGCGTCGCCATGAAGAATCAGACCACCTCGATGCTCGATCTCATCAAGATTCAGCAAGCGGGCGGAATCGCTACCTGGGGCCTTATTGCGCACCCACTTTTGGGTGTCGCCGCGCTCATCGCCCTCCAGGGCATGCTCAATGAGAAGCCTTTCGAAGTGATCATCGCCCCGCATGAGATCGCGACCGGCCCCATGACCGAGATGGCGGGCAAGTACCTCGGCATCATGTTCATTCAGCATCTCATCGCGGTGCCCCTCGAACTGACGCTTTATATCAACCTATTCCTCGGTGGCGCGACGAACTGGCTCGAGTATCTCGTCAAGCTCTTCGTGCTGTGGACGGGGCTTATCAGCGTCAGCATGGTGTTTGGGCGCTTCCGCATCGACTCCGCGGTGAAGTTCATGTGGAAAATATCACTGCCGCTCGCTGCCCTGGGCGTAGTCGGCATTATGCTCAACATCGCGTGAGAAGGAGCAGAGTATGGCAAAAGAATTGACACAAAAGGCCGCATGGGACCGCGTGCTCGCGAAACTCAAGCGACACAGTCTCTGGATGCTCCACTACTGCACCGGCTGCGGAGCGATCGAGCTCCCGCCGACAATGACGGCGCGCTACGACATGGAGCGCTTCGGCATCATGCCGATGGTGACGCCGCGCCAGGCGGACATTCTCCTCATTACCGGCTACCTGAGCGTGAAAACGCTCAAGCGAGTCATCCTCGTGTACGAGCAGATGCAGGCGCCAAAATATGTGGTGGGCTTCGGAAGCTGCACCATCAATGGCGGTATGTACTGGGATTCATATTCGACGATCAAGAGTCTCGATCAGTATTTGCCGGTCGAGATGTACCTCGCGGGCTGCATGCCGCGTCCCGAGGCGATCATTACAGGCTTCACCTGGCTCATCGACCGCGTCGGCAAGGGCGAGGCGAATTCCTGGCGCGACTACTACGAGAACTACGAGTTCTACCGAAAGAATCAGGAAGAGCTCTTCGGCGGCCCGGTGCAAACCTACCAGGACATTCCAGCCGATGGCAAGAAGTTCGGCATACTGGAGGTACAAGGATGAAACGTCAGATCATCGATGTGACCGCCGGATTAAATAGGGCTGTCAGTTCGGCGGAACACGAGAGAGATGCCTCTCCAAGCGCGCGGAAGCACATAGAGCACGACACGGACAATCGCGCCGGTCTCTCCGAGATGGTATCGGCGATCGCGCGCGGCACAGGGTTCGACAATTTTCAAGTGCTCGATCAGCTCCAACGCAGGGTTCAGGGTTCGGTGCCCTCCGAGAGGCTACACGACTTCGCGTCCTACCTCAAGCACAGCCTCGGCTTCGAGCACCTCTCCACCATCAGCTGTGTCGACTGGATCGCCGAGGGGAGATTCGAACTCGTCTACCATTTCTGGAACTACTCGAAGCGCATTCTAGTCCAGGCGAAGGTCTCCATAGATCGTGCTTCTCCCTCGCAGGCAACGGTCACGGATCTTTGGGAGCCGGCGAAGTTCCAGGAGCGCGATATTCACGAGATGTTCGGCGTCGATTTCCCTGGCTGTGAGGACCTCTCGAGGTACATCCTTTCCGACTGGCAGGGACCACCACCAATGCGCAAAGATTTCCGTACACGCGAGTTCGCCCATGAGCAGTACCACTTCAAAGAGTACGAGCCTGTCTGGGACAACCAGGTACAGGGCGGCTACTACTCCAATCACGCCGAGCCAGATCCTGAGGCGGTCCGCGAGATCCGGCCTGGCCGCGTAGCCTCGCGCAGCTCCGCTGAGCGCTGGTGGAAGGAGGAAGACCATGAGTGACATCATCACCGCGAACGATGGAAGCATGATCGACGGAAAATCGATCGACTATGCGTCGATATACCCCGGCGCCGACGCCCCCGAGAACAGGGAGTACAACCTCTTCATCGGACCGAACCACCCCGGCATTGAAGGCAACTTCGCGCTCAAGCTCACTCTCGAGGGCGACATAATTGTGAAGGCCCGCACCGACGCTGGTTACCTCCACCGTGGTTTCGAGAAGCTGATGGAACAGCGCCTCTACATGCAGAATGTGGCCATTGTGCCACGCATCTGCGTGCCCGACCCTGATCCGAACGAGGAAAACTATGCGCGAGCTGTCGAGGCGATCGCGCACATCGAAGTGCCTCGCCGCGCTCAGTTTATCCGCGTGCTAATGCTCGAACTCTCCCGGCTCGCGAGCCACCTCTTTGCATTCGGCGGCGTGGCGGGAACCCTTGGCCTCTACACATTGCCGAACTGGACGATCTCCGACCGCGACCGCATCCTTGAGCTTTTCGAGATGCTTACCGGGGCGCGTGTCTACCATATCTATATCATTCCAGGCGGTGTGCGCCGCGACCTGCCCGAAGGCTTTGTTGGCCGCGTGCGCGAAACGCTCGCCTACATCGAGTCGAAGCTTCCTGAGTACGACAATCTGTTGTTCGAGAACAAAATTGTACGCAAGCGCGCGACCGGTATCGGCGTAATTCCGCCCGAGAAGGCTCTCGAATGGGGCGTGACGGGGCCGAACCTGCGCGCCGCGGGCTTTGCTCACGACGTGCGCGTCGATGATCCTTACGAGGTGTACAACGAGCTCGAGTTCGACATTCCGGTCGCGCACGAGAGCGATGTGTACGCCCGCATAGCCGTACGCAGGCGCGAGGTCAATGAGAGTATTCGCATTATCCGGCAGGTGCTCGATAAAATTCCCAAAGGGCCGGTCTGGAACAAACAGCCCAATCCGCTTAAATGGAAGATTCCGGCGGGCGATGCCTACATACGCACCGAGAGCAGCAAGGGCGAGTACGCCTATTACATGGTGTCCGACGGTGATGTGCGGCCCTACCGCGTGCATGTCCGTGGTGTCAGTTCGACCCATGGCGTCCATGTCCTCGAAAAACTGCTCATCGGCGCCCGAATCGAGGACGCGGCGGAGATCATGTTCAGCCTCGACGCGTGCCCACCCGAAGTCGACAGGTAAGGAGAAATAGATATGCTCAATACCGGCAGTATTCTTAAACCGCTGACCGCGCTTCGCTACCTGGGCGAAAAACCGGACACTATTCGCGTACCTTTTGTGGTGAGACCCGCCGCGGAACGCTATCGCGGTTTCCACATCAACGACCTAGAGAAGTGCATCGGTTGCGGCACCTGCGCCGAAATCTGCGACAACGACGCCATCCGCATGGTGCCGATCGAAGGCAAGAAGGCTGAGCCCGGCCGCACGCAGTATCGCCCCGTCATCGACTATGGGCGCTGCTGCTGGTGCGCGCTCTGCGTCGATGTCTGTACGACTGGAAGCCTCGGTATGACGCGCGAGTACATCCACATCTCACCCGATACCGACTCTTTCTTTTTTCTGCCCAGCGACAAGAGCATCCACGGTGCCGAAGCGCCGGCGAAGGGGTGGAGCGCGGACACCGAGGTGAACTTTATCGACCTCAAGCGCCAGCCGATGGAAGAGCTCTCGGCGGCGGAGCGCGGCTCGTCCTTTATCGAAATCGTAAAGGGCTTCAGCGCCGAAGAGGCGAAGGCCGAGGCGAGCCGCTGCGTGTCCTGCGGTCTCTGCACCGCGGTCTGCCCCGCGAACATGAACATTCCCGAGTACATCGAGGCGATATGGAACGATGACGCCCACGAGGCCGGTCGCCAGATGATGAAGACAAACCCCCTCTCCGATGTCTGCGGGCGCATCTGCACGCACAAGTGCGAAACTGCCTGCTCTATCGGCAACCGCGGCGAGCCGCTCAGCATTCGCTGGCTCAAACGCTACGCGATGGACGCGATTCCTGCCGATCAATACGGTAGTCTCGTCGATCAAAATATCGTGAAGCAAAATGGTAAAAAAGTGGCGATCGTGGGTGGCGGTCCGTCGGGTCTGAGCGCCTCGTATTATCTTGCTCTCATGGGTTACGCGGTGACGCTTTTCGAGGCCTACCCCAAGGTCGGCGGCATGATGCGGTACGGCATCCCCTCGTACCGACTCCCGGACGCAGCGTTAGACAAGGATGTCAACCTCATTCAGTCGCTCGGCGTCACCATGAAGACCAATACACGCGTGGGCAAAGATGTATTGTTCGAAGACCTCCACAAGGATTTCGACGCCGTGCTGATTGCGACAGGTTTCCATGAGGGGCGCAGTACGAAGGTACCCGGCACTGACCACCCGATGGTTTTCCAGGCGATCGACCTATTGTCGCGCATCCGGCGCGGTATCGAGTTCCCGGTTGAAAAAGAGATTGTGGTTATCGGTGGCGGTAACGTCGCGATGGACATCGCGCGGAGTCTCGCACGCCTCCAGAAGCAGAAGTACGGTGAAGTTCACCTTACGGTGACGAGCCTCGAAACGCGCGACATCATGCCCGCCGACAAAGAGGAAATCGAGGAGGCAGAGGAAGAGGGCATCGTGTTCCACCCCGGACGCGGCCCGGAAGAGATCCTCATCGAGGGCGATAAAATCGTCGGCCTCAAGACAAGCCGCTGTACCCGCGTCTTCGATGAACAGCGACGCTTCAACCCCGCCTTCGACAAGAACGATATTGAAGTGTACAAGGGCGATATGGTTGTTGAGGCTATCGGCCAAGGTCCCAACATGAGCTACCTGGGCGACTACGCGACCCAGCTCGAATACGACGGCCGCCGCATCAAAGTGACGCCGAACTACCAGAGCAGTCTCGGCTGGCTCTTCGTATCGGGCGACATCATTAAGGGGCCGGATGTCATCAACGGTATTGCGGTAGGGCACAAGGCCGCGATCGGTATCGATGAATTCCTTGCGAGCACACCGGACGACCACATTGCGAACATCGACGACGTGCTCAAAATCGCGCGCGAATACGAGAAGCAGCAGATTCTGCAGCTCGAGGGCGTAGCCGCCGCCATCGTCGATGCACCCGCGGCTGCTCAGAGCGCGGCCTCGCTTGTTGCCGAGCTCCTCGCTGCGCACCGCCGCAACCTCGCGGAGCTCCAGACCCTCCTCGGCAACAACAACCTCCGAATGCACCTGCGCCAGGAGCTCAAGCGCGAGCAGCGCGCCCGCGACTTTAGCCGCTATGCCAACATGCGGCCGCTTCCCGGCACGCCCGGCGGCACCGACCTCACAGAGCGCAGTCTCGCCGAAGGCCTGGCGCGCCGCGAGCGCGGAGGTTTTGAGCTCTACAACGACATCTTCTACTTGTCGGGGCACAAAGAGTTTGAGTTTATCATCGAGACACTACGCGAGACACAGCGCGCGAACGCCGAAAAGGCTGAGAGTGCTGAGAAAGCTGAGAAAACTGAGAGATTACTCCGGTAGGTTTTCGAGAAAAGAGCAACCAATGAGCGCGGAGAGCGCCTTTCCCGCGTGGGAGAGGCGCATCGCCCTCCGCGCCGGCACCATGTCGAGAAGATAGTGCTCTTCATTTTTGGTAATGATGAGGAGCGCGATGTAGAGTTTTTTGCGGCGGAACCAATCGATGCCGCCTCTCAGATCTCGGCTCGACATGTTTCCGCGCATCGCGTTGAAGGCGTCGCGGTTCGAAGATTTTTCTTCATTGCTTCCGGGAACAGTGCCCTTCGCGAAGGCGGCGAGCTGGATGTAGGCAATTTCCTCAAAACTGAGGTGGGTTTTCTTGAGCAGGGGATAGAAACCGAGTTGGCCTACTACTATTTTCGCGTGCGGGTCGAACACCCAGTCTTCTTTATAGACGAATCCTAAAAACAGCAGGATCACCGCAATCCATCCGAGCGGTCCTGTATGGAACTGTTCGAGTACAATTGCCGCAATGATGAGCGCAAACATAAGCCCCACTACTATTCTGAATGAAATCGGAATGCCGTAGAAGAGCGTACCGTTTTTTCGAGATACCAGCCTAAGCGGGACTTCCATAGTACTATACTGCCTGTTCTGGCGGCAGTTTGTCGAGGAGCCTGCGGAAGGGTGAGCCAGGTTTCTTGAGTTCGCGTGAACCACGCGTGATCTTGCAGAGGGAAAGCCCTAATTGCGACGCGATCTTGCGCTGCGGTGTCTTCTTCGCAAGCTCTTTTACAAGCGCCCAACGCTTTGCCATTTCATCTGCTTCTGAGGCGGTAAAGAGCGAATAAAAAAATTGTTCGATAAGGTCGGCATCCGCGCCCTCGAGAACTTTGGACATTTCCGCGATGCAGGTGCGCATCAACTCTGGGTTTCTTGACATATTCTATCATTATACCATGAAATCTTAGAATGGTCAAAAAAGAGCAAAGAGCCAAAGAGCCCCCCTTTGCCAGGCGGCTGGAACGTTCAAGTACAACATACGCGTGAGTTGGCTTATTGCGTGCTCGGAAGTGTGGCGC
>DYLX01000011.1:51128-52324 GCA_020721875.1 Leptospira biflexa | reverse complement strand
AAGAAATAGAAGGTTCACTCGCGCATATGCATATGAGCGCGGATCCAAAGCTCAAGCTCAGCGCTCATGGGGAAGCGGCGCCAGGAGTCGCCATCGAGTTCGGTATCGTAGCGAAGAGAAATAGCCTCATGGAGGAGGCGGGGCCTCCGCTCCGCGCGGTCCTTTTCCTAAAAATTCAGTGGATACATTGAGAGAAACGGCAACTCCTGGCGCTCTCCCGGTTCAGTTCTTTGTGCGATGGCGAGACTGAGCGCCGCCTGGTGGAGAAATATATAAAAACTCGCGCAAACGCACGCTTGCCTTCATAAGGGAGAAAAGAGAAAATACCTCTGACGGACATGAAGCGCGTCTTGCCGCGCAAACTGCAACCCACCGCGATTTTTCCCTGGGCGGCCACCCGCGCCCCCGCATACCGCATAAGTTGCTGGTCGCGGCAACATTCCTACGCAGCTACCCGACCAAAAGGAGATAGAGCATGATCAAGGTAGTATTTCACATCGATGAAACTGAAAAATGGAACCTCGCGCTTGCGAATGTATACAATCTCCTCGCGGGGATAGATTTGAAAGATTCGGAAGTGGAGGTGGTGGTGAATGGCGCGGCAGTCGAGGTCTTTCGCGGACTCGACGATACGCTAAAGCGAAAAATGCACCTTGCCTCCGAGAAGAATGTCCTTATTCGTGTGTGCCGCAACTCGCTCAAGAGCCACAACATCGATGCGGCGATTCTCCCTGAATTCGTCGAGATCGTGCCGATTGGCGTGCTCGAACTCGCTGAGCGACAGCTTCAAGGGTTCGCGTATATCAAACCTTAACGGCGCAATTCTTGACCTTGGCTCATACGCTCGCTACTCTAGCCGCATGAAGATTGTCATAGCGAATGATCATGGCGCGGTTGCGCTCAAATTCAAGCTTGTTCAGTGGCTAAAGAATCAAGGCCACGAAGTCATCAACCTTGGTGTCGACGCGGAAGACCGTGTCGATTATCCGGACCAGGCAGGGCTAGCGGTGCGAGAATTCGAGAAGGGTGGCTACGATTTCGGCATTGTGTGCTGCGGCACCGGTATCGGCATCTCGATTGCCGCAAACAAATATAAGGGAATCCGCTGCGCGCTCGTGCACGACAGCTACACCGCGCGCATGGCGAAGGAGCACAACAACGCAAACTTCGTCGCGTTCGGCGGTCGAGTCGAATAC
>DYLX01000011.1:29757-51028 GCA_020721875.1 Leptospira biflexa | reverse complement strand
ACATGCCCGCGCATCGCGGTGAGAGCTTCACCCTCGCCATGGACAAGATACACTTTTTTTAGCCGCTCCTTGTCCACACAGGAGAGCCAATCGACCGCCTCTTTCCAATCGGCGTGCGCGGAGAAAGCGTCGATTTCCTGAATATCCGCGCGCACCTGGTACCAATCGCCGTGGATGCGCACCTGCTTCTCACCGTCTTTGAGGCGGCGGCCGAGCGTACCTTCAGCCATATACCCAACAATCAGAACGGTGTTCGCGGGATCTTCGAGCCCATGCATAAGATGGTGCTGAATACGGCCAAACTCGCACATGCCATCGGCGGAAATGACAATCATCGGGCCTTTGGCGAGATTGAGCGCCTTCGACTCGTCGACCGAGCGGGCGAACTTAAGCTCTGAAAAACCGAAGGGATTCTGCGCGTGTGAGGTGAAGAGGTCATAAGTCTCTTTGTCGTAGCACTCAGGGTGAATCGCGAAGATGCTCGTCGCGTTGAGTGCCATTGGGGAATCAACCCAAATGGGAATCTCTGGAATCTTGCCCTCATCGTGGAGAAGATGAAGGTAAAAAATAAGTTCCTGTGTGCGCTCGACCGCGAAAGCCGGAATGATGAGCTTTCCACGCCTCTCCACAGTTCTGTTGACCGCTTTTTCGAGTCTCGAAACGGCGTCAACCGTTGCCTCGTGAAGACGGTTGCCATAGGTGCTCTCAAGAAAAAGAATGTCGATCCCGTTGAGACACTCAGGGTCTTTGATGATCGGTTTATTCTTTCGGCCAAGATCGCCTGAAAAACCGAGTACCACGCTGTTCCCTTCTTTATCGTTCACGGTGATGCGCGCGAAAGCCGAACCGAGAATATGTCCAGCGTCGAGGAATTCGAGCTTTATCCCATCCACAATCGTAAGAGGTCGATGATAGCTCACGGTGACGAATTGATCCATCGCATGGATGACATCAAATTCGTCAAAGAGCGGTTTCCACTCAAACTTTTCATTCTTTTTTTGAGCCTGCTTCGTGAGATATTCCGCATCGCGAGCTTGAATGTGCGCGGAGTCCGTCATGATGAGATTCGCGAGATCTCTCGTAGCAGATGTGGCATAGATTGATCCTTTGAATCCTTTTTTTACAAGGTAGGGCACGAGGCCGCAGTGATCGTAGTGCGCGTGGGTGAGTACGAGCACATCGATTGAGGCTGGATCGACATCCGGGCCGAGGAGGGCACGGTTTTTCTCGTCTGATTCCGCGCGCTTTCCCTGGAACGCACCGCAATCGATGAGCACGCGCGTCGAATCCACTTCTAATAGATGCTTTGAACCGGTAACTTCTTCCGCCGCACCAAGCGAACGAACTGTAATACTCATAACTTTGAATATATCTACAACGAGGCCTGAAAACAATCGCTCTTTCAATTTGATCATAATAATAGATTCCCAGTTGCGAAAATTGCTCGGATCAGCTACATTGTCGGTGTCTCATGGCTTCCGATATACATTCCCTCAGGGTTGAAAAACTCTCTTCTCATGGCGATGGTATCGCATTCTCCGAAGGTAAAGCCATTTTTATCCCCTACACGATTCCCGATGAAGTTGTTCGCGCTGAGATTATCGAAGATCACTCGAGTTTTTCCCGCGCCAGGCTTTTAAGCGTCGAGGAAACCTCTCCGTATCGAATTGAGGCCCCCTGCCCCCTTTTTGGCGTCTGTGGAGGCTGTACGCTCCAACATATCGAATATTCTGCGCAGAAGGTATTCAAGCGGGATGCGGCACGCGAAGCCTTTGAACGAATCGGCGCATTCGATCCTGTCGAATTGCCCATTTTTGGGTATGAATCCTATGGATACCGGAATCGGACTCAAATCCATGCGACGAGCGACGGTGCGCTCGGCTTTACCCAGGCGAGCACTCGCAAAGTGGTAAAAACACCTCGCTGTCCCATCCTTGTTCCCGTCCTCGATCGTTGGCTCGCTTTGGAAAACCGAAAGACAAATCCCTACCGTACCCTCTCTGCGCTGATAGGCGATCGCCCACGATTCACGGCATTCGGACAGGATGAACTTATCTACCTTGAAGGTAGGGATGCATATGCTCATGCCTTGGTACAAGGCAAGGAATTTCAGTTTCCGACGGGACGCTTTTTCCAGAGCAACCTTGGGATGCTTGAGAAGCTCATCGAGCGCGAAATCGCGCCATTGGGGGGCGGGGATAGCGCTACCGCGCTCGATCTCTATAGCGGCGCAGGACTGTTTTCGCTCTTTCTCGCGGACCGCTTCGACGCGATAGAGTGTGTAGAGAGCGAGGCGGCTTCGGTGGAGGCTGCACGGATGAACCTTGGCGGAGCGCGGGCGCGCATCCACTTTTCCGACATTCCGGTCGAGCGATGGATCAGGACACCGCGCGCGCAGTACAAGTTCGACTGCATTGTGGTAGACCCGCCACGTACGGGATTGGGGCCAGAAGTTCGTTCGTGGCTCGGTGGCGCCAAATCGAATACACTCGTGTATGTGAGCTGCGACCATGCAAGCCTCGCACGTGATCTCAAGGATTTAAAAAACCGCGGTTGGTCGATTGAGACCATCTCGCTGTACGATTTTTATCCGCAGACGGGTCGGCTGGAAGCGGTCGCTCGTCTCGCTCGGGATGCATAATAGATCCCGCACCGCGGGATCACTATTCTTGTGAGGAGGAAGTGATGACCCGCAATGGTCCTTTTAAAGGCAGATCGATTTCGGTGGTGAATGATCTATCGCTCGATGAGCAGCGATACCTCTACCGCAAAGCGAGAGAGCTGAAGGAAGCCACAATATCCGGCGCCGATATTTCAAAGTTTCGCATCAACGACCTCGACTATCAGGTGTACCTGATCTTTATGGAGAATTCGACACGGACACGGGAATCCTTCCGCAATGCAGGGAAATTCCTCGGCGCACGCGTCAATGTCTTTGACGCCGCGACGAGCTCATTCAACAAGAACGAATCCATCACCGATGCGGTCAAGATGCTCTTCGGGTATTCAAGTGAATCCTGCTTTATTCTGCGCACTAAACTCGAGGGGGTCTGCACACGCCTCGACGAGGCATTCACCGACTATGCCGCGCTCATCGGTAAACCGAAGCCATCATTCATCAACGCGGGCGACGGCAAGCACGAGCACCCCACCCAGGAGTTTCTCGACGAATTTTCCTTCCTCGAGCAGCTTAAGTGGAACGACAGCCACATCCACATTGCGATGACAGGCGATCTCTACCACGGCCGTACCGTTCACTCGAAAGCTGATGGGCTCCGCGTCTTCCGCAATGTCGAGGTGGACCTCATCGCGCCGGAGCTACTCTCGATGCCGTCATACTATGTGGACAGAATGAAAGCCAATGGCTACAACGTTCGGGTCTTCGAATCAATTGAAGAGTATCTCGCGCAGGCCAAGGTCGCCCCCATCTGGTACTTCACTCGCCTCCAGCTCGAGCGCATGGGAGAAGCGGTGCTCGAGCGTGCCCCCTACCTGCGCCAAGCCGTCACCTTCAGGAAAGAGTTCATTGGCAAGCTGCCGGAGGGTTGTCGTTTCTACCACCCCCTTCCGCGCGACCGTAATTCCCCGACAATACCATTCTTCCTCGACGACCTTCCCCTTAATGGCTGGGACGGTCAGTCGATAAACGGCTACTGGACGCGCATCGCCGAAATCGCGATGCTCTCGGGTCGGATTGGCGAGGACTTCGAGGGTCAGTTTGCAGAAAAACGTAATTTTGTCGACGATTTTGTCCACGAGGCCCACACACAAGAGACGCACAAGCCTGAGTATAAGGTTGGTATTAAACCAGTCGAGGAAGGTATCGTGATCGATCATATCGCAACAGGCGAACCGGTTGGCGAGATTTGGAGCAGGATCGACGCGGTACGGAAGATCCTCAAGCTCGATGTCCGCTCGAGCCATGGCGTGTATCACTCGAACCGTGGCCCAGAAATTTATAAAGGCATCATCTCGCTTCCGGACATCATCTCGTTCGGCGAGAAAGACCTCAAGAAGCTCGCCGCGATCGCTCCGGGTTGCACACTCAATCTGATCCGCCGTGCCCACGTCGCGAAAAAGTACAGGCTCTCGATGCCGCCACGAATCTATGGATTCGACGAGATATCCTGCAAGAACGAGAACTGCATCTCATTTCCAGCGAACAACGAGGGAGTGCCGCCCGAATTCATCCGCAAGGGTGAGACGACCTTCGTGTGCAAGTACTGCGAGCGAGAGCACCTGTTCCGCGAAATTTGGGATGTATAAGAAGTCGTAGCGCACCCCTCAATAGTTCCACAGAGTTTCTCTAACTCGGATTCGCGCGCCCAAATTCGTACATCAGAATCGCTGCTGAAACCGATACATTAAGCGAGTCGACGTGCCCGCGCATTGGAATCGAAACTGTCGCATCGGCGGAATTTCTCAGAAGTTTTGAGGCACCCTTACCCTCATTCCCGAGGATAATTATCGATTTCGAATTGAAACGAACATCTCCGACTGGTTTGCCCGTCATGTCCGCGGTGTACACCCAGTATCCTGCGCTCTTCAGCGTATCGATCGCCGCTTTTAGATTGCTGACCTGGATGACAGGGACCCACGCCACTGCGCCCGCCGAACTTCGGGCCGCTGCGTCGGTGAGAGGCGACGCACGCCGCGCTGGGATGATGACCGCGTCAGCGCCGAAGGCGTCTGCCGAGCGCAAGATCGCGCCGACATTGTGCGGATCTTCGATGTGGTCGAGCACGAGGACGAGACTTCGCGCCTCTCCTCCCGCCCGTTCACAGAGCGACTCGAGACTCATCGAGTGCTGTAACGCTGACTCAGCTTCATACACCATGCCGCGCTGATCGGGCGACATCGCATGGAGCTTGTCTTCCGACACAAAGATTATCTCGGCGTTTTGCCGCGTAGCCTCCTCGAGTATCTCTTTGATACGCGGCCCGCGCCGGCGCACATCATCTAGTACATAGAGCGTGCCATGCAGAGAGCCGGACTTCAGGCTCTCGAGAATCGTATGAAATGAAGTAATATACTGCACTTTTACTTTTCCGTGAGGTCCAGCTCTCCGCAACTTCACGGCACGACGGTGAACTCCTGTACAAGCTGCACCGCGCTCTCAACCTGCTTGACACCCGGTACTAAATTGGCCGCTGCGACCGCGCTGTCGACCGCCGCGTGCGTGTTCGCAACACCGTGGAGCACCACAACGCCGTGCTCAACTGCAGCCTCAAGAAAGTGTATTGGAATCTTGCGTTTGTAGGTGATCTCGGTGACTATCTTCGAGCCAAGCAAAAGATCCTGGAGCTTCGACGTGGCCTCCTTCTCCTGCGCCTCGCCGATAAAGGATCGGCGGAATGCCTCAATCGCCGCCGCGGCGTGGCTTGGATCGAAGCGGTCGGTGGTAAGCGTCATGTCATACTCTGAGGGATCGTGCCAGTCGACGGAGAAGAAGTACTTGTGGAAGCCTGCGCGCTCGTGATCGTTGCTCTCGATGATCTGAAGCGCGTGGCGGGAATCGATATTCTGCTCCTTATGCACACGCTCGACCCGCACAGATTTGGATGCGCCTATCCTGATGCTGATGAGGTTCGGTATTCCTTTTAGAATCGCGAAAGCACCACGGCCAATTATGATGCAGTTGTTCTTGAGCGCGATCTCGTACATCGCCTGGGTGAGAAAGTGCAAATACTCATCTCGCTGCTGTGAGAGAGAGGCCCAGAACCCAGGGTTCTTTTCGTCGTAGCGCTCTTGCTTTGCGGTATCGATGCCGATCTCAGACAGCGCTGCCTCAATGTACGCCTTGTCGATGATTGTGTATTGGTTCAGTTTTGCGAGTTCATGAGCTATCTCTTCGCCATAGGATGCCAGTTCGCGTGAAATACTGATTACTGCCATATTGAGCCTCCTTTATTAAAAATAGTCCAAGATACAGGCTAGGTCAAATGAAAAGAAGTAAGGTTGCGGTTAAATCTCAATCCCCTTACGCAAAAAATGGGCTTTCACTACAATGATTGCAATGGAAAAATTTGCCCTTCTCTCGGCCTTAGGGACCGCGGTTTTCTGGTCGTTTTCCGCGATTTTCTTCGAGGACGCATCCCGGAAGGTGGGAGCGCTTGCAGTGAACTTCTGGAAGGTAGTGTTCGCCTTCCTTTTTCTTGCAATGACCGGGCTCATTGTGCGCGGAGTACCCTTCCCTTACGATGCTTCCTTGCGCGCGTGGATATTCCTGGGCATTTCGGGTATCATCGGATTTGTCGTATCCGATTACTTTCTATTTAACGCATATATCCTCATCGGTTCGAGGATTACTGTAATATTTCAGTCTCTCACCCCGGTATTTACGGCCCTTTTTGCCTACCTCTTTATCGGCGAGCGTATGCGATCTATGCGACTCATCGGCATGACGGTGACTATCGCGGGTATTCTCCTCGTTGTGCTCACGCGCTCCAAACAGAATCAGAAGCAACGTGCGGAAAATCTCTCCGCAAAGGGGCTTCTTTTCGCGTTTCTCTCCTCAGTGTTTCAAGCCGGAGCAATGATTTTTTCGAAGGTTGGATTGGGCGATTATAGCGTAATTTCAGGCACGCAGATACGCGCATTTATAGCGATTTTCGGCTTCGCGATCAATGCGATTATTATAGGCAAGATGCGCTTTGTGATACGTGAAGTACCTAAGATGAGGGAAGCCTTCATTCCAACCATCGAAGGTTCCGTGTTCGGCCCCTTTCTTGGCGTGGCGCTCTCACTTTTTTCCATGCAAAACACCCAGGTCGGCGCTACAAGTACCCTTATGGCACTCACTCCAATCGTGATCATCGTGCCGTCTGTGCTCATTCTCAAGCAAAAAATACACCTATTGGAGATTGTTGGAGCAGGAATCGCGGTATGCGGAGCTGCGCTTTTCTTTCTACTGTAAGTTTTTTAGCGAAAATCGGCTCCGCAGCGCGAGCCCCGGAGTCCGCGAAAAATGTACGCTCACTGTACCTATCCTGCGCCTCCTCCCCTCCTCCATTTCATTTTCTGCATTCCTCATTTCAATTATGAGCGCTATAATGAAAGCACACATAGATCCGCGGCAACGGGCCGGACTTCCAGCTCAATGCTTCGGCGTGCGGAAAGGAGCGATATGAAAGCGCTTGTGAAGAGTAAGAATGAACCCGGATTGTGGATGACAGATGTTCCCATTCCCCAGATCGGCGACAACGACCTCCTTATCAAAGTGAGGAAAACCGCAATCTGCGGCACCGATGTCCACATCTGGAAGTGGGACACATGGGCGCAGCGAACAATTCGCATAGGCCAGACTATCGGCCATGAGTTTGTCGGCGAAATTGTCGATATTGGGCGCTCGGTGAAGGGCTACAAAATCGGAGAGCGTGTCTCTGCCGAAGGTCATATTTGGTGCGGCGTCTGCCGGGCATGCCGCGCGGGTCGCTACCACCTCTGCCCAAATACAATAGGCGTCGGAGTGAACCGCGACGGATGCTTTGCCGAATACCTCTCCATCCCCGCGCAGAATGCATGGCATGTGCACGAGTCGATCCCCGATGAAATCGCCGCCATTTTCGACCCCTATGGTAACGCGACCCACACCGCGCTCTCCTTCGACATGGTCGGAGAAGATGTGCTGATCACGGGCGCGGGGCCTATTGGATGCATGGCAGCAGCCATTGCGCGCCATGTTGGCGCCCGTAATGTCGTTGTTACCGATATGAATGACTGGCGGCTCAATCTCGCGAAGAAGCTCGGCGCAACGCGAACGGTCAATGTTGCGAGAGAAGACTTGAAATCGGTTCAGCAGGAACTTGGAATGGTAGGAGGCTTCGATATCGGCATGGAGATGTCGGGAAGCCCGCAAGCCCTCGAACAGATGATTGAGAATATGTACAATGGCGGGCGCATGGCTCTACTCGGGTTACTCCCCGATGGCGCCGGCATCGACTGGTCGCGTGTCATTTTTAAAGGCCTCTTTATTAAAGGCATATACGGCCGAGAGATCTTCGAAACCTGGTACAAGATGCAGACCATGCTCCTCTCGGGCCTCGATATCAGCCCGGTGATCACCCACCGTTTCTCATTTGATGACTATGAGAAAGGATTTGCGGCGATGCTCTCTGGAGAAGCGGGTAAGGTCGTACTCAGCTTTTGAATAAGTCGGGCCGAGTGTGTTATAGTCGCTCCATGGTCGAACACAAGATCCTCTATCAATTTCGGATCGACGCTGATGCACGCGCGGCGTTCGAGAAGTTGCCCGCATGCGTGCAAGAAGCAAATCCTGTCCCCGAACACAAGCGAGGATCCCTCCGTTTCGAAATCCGGGATTTATGGCGGGCGCTCACCATGGAGCGATCGAAGCGGAATATTGACTACCTCAATGATCCAGCGTTTTTTTCTGCGTACCTACGCTATTTCCTGCCTTGGAATTTAGTTCGCCTCACCGCCCTCCTTACCGATCTGCCACTATCGCTCGAGCCTCATGCATCCATTGTTGATATCGGAGCCGGCCCGCTCACCTTTGCGATCGCGCTCTACTGCGCGAAACCTGAACTGAGGAGAGTTCCGCTTACCTTTCTGTGTGCCGACCGTGCGCCGCGCATCATGGAGGCAGGCAAACTTATCTTGGAAACCCTTGCGGTGAAGCATGCCGGCGAATTGCCACCGTGGGAGATTTCGCTGAAACGCGCGAAATTCGGTGAACCCTTGCCTAAGAAGGCTGACCTTTTTGTCGCCGCAAATGTCTTCAACGAATTCTTTTGGAAGCATGAAGGTATATTCGCCGAGGAAGCTGCTGAACTCTACAGGAAAGTGTCGCACTACTGTGAGCCTTCGGGATCAATCCTCATCGTGGAACCTGGAGAACCACGATCCGGCAGCCTCATGAGTGCGCTCAGGGCTGCAGCTATCTTTCAAGGCGACTCCTTGCGTGCCCCCTGCCCCCACGCTCGTGCCTGCCCTATGCCCGGCATCTTCCGAAGTGGACAGGAGCACCTGACCGAAGCGCCTCACCATGCGCAAGCTCACCAGCGTCCAGGCACCCCGGCACCTGAACGCACAGGCAAACCTCGGAGTCTCCTTCGCGTGAGAATGCCTTCAATTAGGACAAAGTATCCTTGGTGTCACTTTTCAGTCGACGCAATGTTTGCACCCAAATGGCTCACGCACCTTTCCGAAGAAGCCGGCCTCGCAAAAGAAAAACTGTCGTTCAGCTTCCTCTTTATCTCACGGAATCGGAAGGCAGAAAAAGATTCAAATATGGTTATGATGCGAGATTATCGAAAACAAGATGAGCGCGTACTACCCGACACAGAAACACAGTACCGAGTCGTATCAGATATTTTCTCGCTCCCGGGGAATAGAAAGGGAAGATATGCCTGTGGCATTGGAGGGTACACCCTTATCACTACAACTTCTCATGAGAACCTGCCTGAATCCGGCTCACTCGTTGCAATACACAGCCCGGTTTCAGGTGAAGCGGCTCCAAAGGTCCGATCGGAAACACCTAACCCCCGCGCCTTAAAAGGACTACCTGAGTATGATCAGAAGTCTGGCGCGATACTCATATCCTATTGACACAAAGGGAGACGGCCGATATAGTTGCAATCCGTCAGTAATGACACGGGGGCGTAGCGAAGCTGGTTATCGCGCTGGCCTGTCAAGCCGGAGATCGCGGGTTCGAGCCCCGTCGCTCCCGATACCATGCAGTGCGCGTAAGAAACGCGTAAGTGTGGATCCGCGTAACGCGGAATAAATCCCGTCCGTTGCGCGGCGGGCTTTTTTTTATCCTTTTCGGGCTGTAGCGCAGGGGCTAGCGCGCTTGGTTCGGGACCAAGATGTCGGAGGTTCAAATCCTCTCAGCCCGATAGATGAATAGGCCGTTCATTAAGAACGGCCTATTTTATTTCTATTTCTTAGAATCGATTTCATAAATCGACTTACAAGACAAAAAAGTAAACAGAGGAATTAATATTGTAAAAATAGTGTGTTTTTCAAATTTCTCTTAACAATAAATCGTCGTAGGTCTCGCGGCGGACAGAGAGGCGCGCGCTTCTGTCGCGCAATAGTACGAGAGCTGGCCGCGGCACACGGTTGTAGTTGCTCGACATCGCGAAGCAATACGCGCCTGTGGAGAAAAGGGCGAGAATGTCACCGGGGTTTGGTTCTGGAAGCGTAACATCGCGCACAAGAATATCGCCCGACTCACAGTAGCGGCCCGCGATCGTCACTGTTTGGGGTGCGCGCACGGCAAGTGCGGGGGCATCGGGGGAGGTCCCCACAATCTCAGCGTGGTAGCACGCTTCATAGAGCGCTGGTCGAATGTTGTCACCGAGGCCTCCGTCGACCGCGACATAGGTGCGAATGCCTGGAATCACCTTGGTCGCGATGACTTTGTACAGCGTAATACCGGCTTCTCCGGCGATCCATCTGCCAGGCTCGATCGCGCAATGCGGCATGGGAAGGTTCTCACGCGCGCTCCACTCGGACACCTTCGCCATCATGGGGTCGATGAACTCTGAGATAGAGGGAACACGGTCGGTGGGGAGATAGCGGATCCCGAAGCCTCCGCCCATATTGAGTTCGCGGACAGCGAGCCCATATTTTTTTGAGAGCCTCGCCGCAAAATCGAGCACGATGTTGAGGGCGGCGAGGTGGGAGGTATTTTCCATAAGCTGGGATCCAATGTGGAAGTGGAGGCCGAGGAATTCGACGTGAGGGCAGGCTCTGAGTGCGTCGATGTAGCGCTCAGTCTCAGATTGTTCCAAGGGAATGCCAAACTTCGAGTCGAGGCTTCCTGTCGAGATGAATCGGTGAGTGTGACTGTCAACGCCAGGTGTTACGCGGAAGAGAATCGCCTGCCGAGTGCCGGTTCTGGAGGCTTCGCGCTCGATTCTGAAGATCTCTTCGAGATTGTCGATCGCGATGCGCCCTACTCTCGCGTCCACCGCAGCGCGGAGCTCTTCGTCGGTCTTGGCGTTACCATGAAAGATGATGTTCGCAGGTTGAATACCCGCGCGCAGCGCCGCGAAAAGTTCTCCACCCGAAACTACGTCGATCCCAAAGCCCTCTTCGTGAACGATGCGCAGCATGTCGAGGGTTTGGAAAGCCTTGCTTGCGTAGTACACTCGAGTATTGGGATAGCGCTGAATAAAAGCTTCTCGGAGCTTCGCGCAGCGAGCACGGACGATCGTTTCGGATACGACATACAGTGGAGTACCATACTGATTCGCGAGAGCTTCGAGCTCAACGCCGTCGAAATAGCTGTGTTGCCCTTCGCGATAAAATTTTTCCGGAAACGCCGCATCTCTCATAATTCCTCCGCAGTCGCTCATTCAGTGCGTGCAATCACCTCAGAATAGGGCACTATAAGGGCACTATACCTTGCTGGTCGCGATGGCTACAATACCCAAATGCAGCGACCTGTCATAGGCATAACGAGTTACTTGGACCATACTCGTCAGCCAGCTCCTTATATTTCACTCAAAGTATCGTATGCGCGGGCAGTCGAACTCGCGGGAGGAACGCCCATCGTGCTTCCGGCGAATTCTGTGGCTTCGATTCCCACACTCTTGCCGATTCTCGATGGAATCATTTTCTCCGGAGGTATCGATATTGCACCATGGTTCTATGGGCAAGAGCCACAAATCGGTATAGGCGCGTATGAGACTGACCGCGATCAGTGGGAGATCGAACTCTGCAACCGCGCGTGGGAAGCACACGTTCCTATGCTAGGGATATGTCGAGGATGTCAGCTCATGAATGTCGCGCGTGGCGGAACCCTTATTCAAGATATCGCGCGAAGCGTTCCTAATGCGCTCCTCCACAACCCTTCGATTCCCCACAATGAACTCAGTCATCATATAGAAATTGAAGACGATAGCGCGCTCGCGTCAATTTTCAAGACAAAAATATTGCACGTGAACAGCCTCCACCACCAGGCTGTGGATGTGTCCGCGCCCGACTTCAAAGTTGTCGCCCGCAGCGGCGACGAGGTAATTGAGGCACTCGAACCAATAGATCCGGGAAGATTCGCGCTGGCCCTTCAATTTCACCCCGAAGGGCTCTTTGAGCGATACCCTGATTTTCTAGAACCTTTTAAGGCTTTGGTGAACGCGGCGTTTCGCAGGGGCTGCCAGAGCTGTTGAATGTTAATTGTGAGCGAATCTTCGTAAACCCCCGCGACGAGATTGCTATCACTCGCGAGCAACCGCACGCTGAGAGGTAGATCGAAACCAATCTTGAGCGTAGGTTCTTGCATGCTGCTCGTCCATATGCTGCTGAGCGATTCAGGCGTCGCGGTGAGCATGCCGAGGGTGAAGAGGTAGCCAATTCGCTTCGATGGATCCGTCGCGTTCTCCAAGAAACCTTATTCTTCGACTCTACTGCAATAACCCAGTGGCAGGTACTCCACACTCGAACGCTGCTCGCTAGAATCGGTACTTGTACTGCAGATTGCAGATTGAGAGTAATCTTGCTCGATGATATCGCCATGTGGATAAATTCGGGAACTATTCCCGAGACTATCATGGAACCGAATGTGTCCGCGCCAGCCACGGACGCAAGGCATAGAAGAAATATCATCGCGATCATCGATATTTTCATTCTATTTTCATTCTTCCAAATTAACAGATTTTTTCTTAGCTGAATTCAGGTAACAAATGGATTTCAGCCTTTCATAAAAAGTATACGCTGGCTTGCGGGCGATCAGAAGTATAATTATTTTCCCATGCCAAGCAAGGAGAGCGTGGAAGCTGTCTGTACCGCGACTCCATATGCGAGGCAAGATTCGTCGATATCGAAACCGCTCGAGTGGAGAGGAGTAATCGCAGATTGGCCGACCTTACCGCAACCGAGGTGCCAGAATGTCCCTGGTCGCTCTTGCAGGAAATAAGCGAAATCTTCGACTCCGAGGGTCGGTTTTTCGTTGTCGAGGACATTCTCAGGACCAAGGATGCGCTCTGCAATCTCGCGCACGAGCGTTGTCTGGGGCACGTGGTTCGAGAGTACAGGATAGCTCGGTTGTATGCGCGTTTCGCACGTGCCGCCCAGTGCTTCGGCAGTATGCGCGCACAATTCTGCGATCCGCGTACGGAGGGTGGCGCGTACAACTTCGGAGAGGGTTCTGATGGTCCCCGTGAGCACAACTTCGTTGGCGATAATGTTATTGCGTGTGCCGCCCTGAATCTTTCCAATGGTGATCACCGCGCTGTCGAGAGGGGAGATCGAACGGGATATCACGGACTGGAGGGCTTGGATAATGTGTGCTGAAATATAGATCGCATCGATTCCCTGTTCGGGGTGGGCGCCGTGGGCACTGAGCCCTTTTACGACGATTTCGAGATTGTCAGACGCCCCATAGAAAGGGCCCGATTTGAATGCTGCCTTCCCTGAAGGAAGTTCCGGCGCGACATGGAGCCCAAGCACATAGTCGACATGAGGATTCTCCAAACAGCCCGCCTCGATCATCGGCTTCGCTCCACCAGTAGATTCTTCAGCGGGTTGAAATAGAAATTTGACAGAACCGCGCAATTGAGCGCGACGCGAAGTGAGAAGTTTTGCGACTCCTAGCGCCACGGTCATGTGTGCGTCGTGACCGCAGGCGTGCATATACCCATGGTGGAGGGAGGTATAGGGCCTGCCCTCGGGCTCCTCGAGAGGGAGGGCGTCCATGTCAGCGCGGAGTGCTACACAGGTTCCTGGTTGCGATCCTTCGAGTATGCCAACTACTCCTGTTCCGATATTCGAGTGCGGAATTTCAAGTTGATCGAGTATCGCGCTTATCGCGGCTGAAGTCTTGTACTCCTCGTTGCCTGGTTCCGGGATACGGTGAAGTTCACGCCGTATCGCGACAAGCCACGGTTCGATACGCTTGGATTCTTTCAAGATGTCCTTATACAGGTCGCTCACGGAACGCTCCTCTCATATTGTCGACATACCATTCACACTCCACGCACGAGACCAAGGAGATCTTCGGATAGAAGCGCGTCGAAAGTTCTGACTGCGGGGCCCGTCATAATGATGTTGCCGCCGCGCATATCGATACGAAGCGCTCCGCCGGGCATGCGCACCGTCACTGCATCGTCGACAAGTCCGAGGTTGCGGGCCGCCGATGCCGCCGCGCAGGAGGATGTGCCGCTCGCGAGCGTGTAACCTGCGCCACGCTCCCAGATTTCAATGCGAATAGTGCGGCGATCGATGACTTCGAGGAACTGCACATTGGTTCGATGCGGGAAAGACGGGTGTCGCTCGACGAGCGGTCCGATATGGCGGGCGAGTTCCTCTGAAGGCGTTTGGCCTAGAAGTACACAGTGGGGGTTTCCTATGGAAACACGAACAGTTTTAAAATTGATACCGTCAAAGGTCATTTCTGCTGGGCCGGGTAGAAATCGCGGCTCCCCCATCGCCACCTCGATGAAGCGGGTACCTCCACCCTCGCGCAAGGTGCTTTCAGCATCAGCAATGTTGGTTGCAGTTCCGAGAACGGCGTTCTCGCGGTCTTCCAGCCTGTGCGGCTGCCATAAGATCCGGCTCTCTACCACGCCACCCTTCGTTCCAATGCGGAAAGGCTCATGCTCCACCAAACCGGCCTCGAAGAGATACAGCGAAAAAATTCTGAGTCCGTTGCCGGACTTCTCCGCCTCTGAGCCATCGGGGTTGAAGATTCGCAGAAAATAGTCGGCTTGCTTCGATGTAGGCGGTATGGGAACTTCCTCGAGCGAATCGAGAGGCCCATAGAGGATTCCGTCTGAACCGACACCACGGTTTCTGTCGCATATCGCGATAATGGCCTCCAGGGTGAGCGGAATTTGAAGCTCCCGGGGATCGATGACGAGATAATCGTTGCCGAGCGCGTGGTATTTATGGGCATGAAATCCACGCGGGAGTGTGCGCTGTTTCATAGGGTGCGCTCCTGTTGGTCGTGGCGCTCCTTACGGTCGTAGCTTTCATCGCGGTTATGGTCAGGATCTTGATCGCTACGTTCTTTGTGTTCGTGCGGATCTGTGTCGAATGCGCCCTCGTCGGTGTGGACGCGCGGCACGCGCTTCGAGAGCATGCAGACAACCTCGTAGTCGATGGTGGAGAGCAGATTGGAAATTTCGGAAACTGGAAGTTCGCGCCCTCCGAACAGGAACACCTCGTCGCCTACACGCGCGCCGGGAATGCCGGTGAGGTCGACCATGGTCATATCCATGCAGACGCGGCCTACGACAGGTGCGCGCATTCCCCGCACAATGACGCTTGCCTGGTTTGAAAGCGCGCGTGGGTATCCATCCGCGTATCCAATCGGCAAAAGTCCGATCCTACTGCGGCGTGCCGTGGTATAGGTGCGCCCATAGCTTATGCTCTCGCCCGCAGGCACATCACGGACATGCATGATGCTCGTAGTGAGTGCCATCGCGGGCTCGAAACCTTCCGGAAGATCAAGGCCTGGCGCAGGGCTCAAACCGTAGAGCAGAATACCCGGGCGCACCATATCGTAGCGCGCGCGTGGGTGAAAAAGGAGTCCTGCGCTGTTCGAGATGTGACGGATCTTAGGCTCAATGCCAGCCTCGCGGAAGGCTGCCAGCGCGAGGTCAAAGCGTTCGATCTGGAGCTCGGTAAAGCGAGGATCTGGGTTGTCCGCGTCCGCAAAGTGTGAGTAAACCCCCTCGATGAATATCTCCGGATAATCCGCGAGAATGCCGGCGAATGCCTTTGCTTTCGCAAAGGAAAGACCCTGGCGGTTCATGCCTGTATCGACTTTTATGTGCGCTTTGGCCCGCTTGCCCACACTCCGCGCGGCCGAGGCGAGAATACGCACATGTTCTTCGGTATAGATAGTCTGAGCACAGCCGAGACGTATCGCGATCGACGACCAAGATCGGTCGGGCGCCCCGAAGACGAGGAGAGGCATTTGGATTCCCGACTCTCTGAGCTCGAGAGCCTCTTTCGCGAGTGCGACTGCGCAGTACGGAGCTCCCTCGCGTTCCAGCGCATGCGCCACCGCGAGCGCGCCGTGGCCATATGCATCAGCTTTGATCACTGGGCAAACCGCGCTCTTTCCCGCCAATGCGCTGAGTTTCCGATAATTCGATCGAATTGCCGAAAGATTGATCCACGCGGTTGTGCTACGATGATCCATAGGCTAATCCTTTTGCCCCGGAAGCAGGCTCTCCGGGCGGGCGCTTACTTCGAGCGATCTATCCCAGATGAAAATGTCCGCGATTTTTCCCTTTTCGATCGAGCCATACTTAGTGCCTTGACCGAGAGCCTGTCTTGGGTTGAGCGACATGGCGCGCACCGCCTGCCAGAGAGGAACACCTGTTTGAGCGACAAAATTGCGTACTATGTCAATTCCCAGCTTGTTCGATCCCATAAGGACATCGGTGTCGGCGTAGCGTACACCCCTCTCCGATGAGATCACGCGGTGATCATAGTAGCGGTGCTCACCGTAAGGCATGCCGGCACCGACCACGGCATCTGAGATGAGAACGAGCGAATCTCGAGGCACAGTACGCGCTGCGAGGCTGAGGCACGAGGCGTTCACATGAATGCCATCGCCGTTGAGCTCGACGAAATCTGGTACGCCCGAGAGGGCGAGGTTCGCAAGCCCTCCAGCTTTGTGGTCGACACCTGACATCGCGTTGAAGAGATGAGTAATGGTGTAAGGATGCTCGGGGAGTGCGAGGGTTTCGAGCGTGGCGTCAGAGTGGCCGAGCGCAATGAGAACACCTGCGTCTCTAAATATCGGGTAGAGCATATTCGCATCCTCAAGTTCCGGAGCGATCGTACAGATAGAGAGCAAGCCTTGTGTCACTTCGAGAAGGTGCCGCGCCACATCGGCGTTTGGTGGATTTATGTTGCGAGGTTGAATTCCGCCACGTTTCGAGATGTTGACGAAGGGGCCCTCGATATAGATGCCAGGAAGCGTGGTGCGCGGCAGATTGGCTTCGAGAATTGCCTTAGCAAGGCTCGTCAGGACGGGCTCATCCCAGAGTATCGTGGGTACAAAGCAACCGACACCTTTTGCTTCCAGAAATTTCGCAACGCTTTCGAGGTCCGAAACGCCGCCGATTCTTTCAAAACCCCAAAGCCCGCACCCGTGAATGTGCGTTTCCACGAGGGCAGGCGCAATATAGGCTTCGTTGATATGCAGCACCGGAGCCGCCGATAAAAGAGCATCGTGTTCGAGCAGCTCTTTGAACGATTCGTCCGCTCGCTGATCAAAGATCCCTTCGATCCTCCCATCTTTGATGACGAGCGTCGCGCCTGGCAGCATTTTATCGGGGAGCAGTAAGTCAGCACCTTCGATTATATAGGTGGTGCAAGGGTCTATTCTTGGAGACATAGATATACATATTGTGCCGGGTTGCGCGCAATGTGTAAACCCTCGGTGGCGCGGGGTATGTGACACTTGCACATGGAACGCGGCACGCGACGCTGCGTGCGGTGACACTTGCACGTGGCATGTGGTATGTGGCACGCGGCGCGGTGGCCCTTGCGCGCGGCGCGGTAGCATTCCTGCGTTTCAGCCCGATCGCTTATTATCGATCGGCCGCCGCTCGCGCACCGTTAAAAGTAGCTATCCATGGAGAGTCCGCGCGAATGAACACCGGTAGAGCGCCGAGCGGCGCAGTGAATTCACGGTCGCCAGGAAGTTTCGCGTCCCATGCCTGCGTTCCGCTCCAGAAATCGATCCATGTACCGTACGGGAAATGTACCACCCTCGAGTTCGCGCCTTCCGTCACAACTGGGGCCACGAGGAGATCGGGACCCAATAAATACTCGTCGTCACAAGTCCATGCGCGCTCGTCATTAGGATACGAGAGGAACAGCGGACGCATCACCGGCATACCGCGAGCGGCATTCTCTGCCACCGCAAACCGCAGGTAATCGGCGAGCGCGACATGTACGCGCGCCATGCGGCCGAGGTGCGCGAGCGTTTCCGCGTCGGAATCGAACTGCCAGTTGTCCTTGGGGCGGTTGCCCTCGTGCGTGCGCATGAGGGGGCTGAACGCTGCCTGCTCCGCCCAGCGCATGAAAAGCTCTTTGGTTCTGTGCATGCCATAGAGCGTGGTGTAACCGCCGATGTCGCTGTGGTGAAGACCGTGCCCACACATCGCGAGCCCGAGGGCAGAACGAATCGCGCTCGGCAGCCCGTCGTCGTTCGACCAATCGACATTCTGATCCCCTGCCCACATCATCGGGCACCAGCGCTGACTCCCCGTAAAGCCAGCACGCATAAAGAAGAGCGCCTCATGCTCTGCGCGAGCCTTCTTGACTGCCTCGGCGTTGCAACGCGCCCAGAGTACCGGCCAGAGGTTATGCGCGAGGAGCGCCGGCGTACCATCGTGGAGTACTGCGTCGGTGGGCAGGTATTCGCCGAAGTCTGCCATCCAGCCGCTTGCGCCGAGCTCGAGAATATTTTTCGCCAGTTTACCGGCAAACCAGTCGAATGCTTGAGGATTGGTGAGATCGACGATGCCCGCGTAAAACTCGCCAAAATCGACGTAGTAATCCTCGCCTAAGGAATTTTTTACGAGATAGCCGAGCTCAGCGGCCTCTTTGCAAAGCGACCACCCGCGTCCCACATAGCAATTAGCGTAAACAAGAAAGCGCGTGCCCTCGGATTTCCACTGGGCGATCGCGCGATCAAGCCCGGGATAGCGCTCCTCGTTCCAGACCCAGTTCCACCGAAGGCGCTGGCCGAAACTCGTGATGTTGATACCCTCCCAGTCTTGGGCCCAGATACCCGCGACAGGTACGCCCGCGGCGCGTGCCCGGCGGAGTTTTGTCTCGCAGACTTCTGTCCCGCCCTGAATGCCGAGTATGACGCCTCGGTACACCCAATCCGGCATCTCCGGCTGACGCCCGAAATACGCGCTCAGATCTTCAAGGAGGGCCGGCATCGATTCGGCGCGGCCGATGATCACCGCTGAAGGCAATTCCCAAAAGTAGAGTTCGTGCGCGCGCGCGTGCCTGAAGTCGAAGATCGAGTAGGCGCTCGTGTCCGCATGTACCCAGTATCCCTCAGATGAAGCGAAGGTAGGCTGCGGAAAGAAGGTCCACCAATAATCGCCGCCTGCATGGTCGTTGAGATCCGCGTCGTGCGTAACTCGCGTCGCCTTATTGCGCCCGACCCCCTGCTCGCTCGTCCAAAGCGGGAACTTGCGGCCGCGCAGATCGAAGTGTGAAAACTGCTCGCCGCACCCATACACATGCTCGCGCGATTCGGCAGGAAGACATATGCGCACGCGGCGCGCGCCTGCCTGCTGGTCTTCTCCCTTGCGCTCCACTCCTGCACCAAGCACTTCGCTAAAGTACAGTGCGAGCCGCCCGTCTTCGATGGAAATCTTCATCATAACGGACCAACGCCCGCCCTCAGAAGAGAATCGAACAGATGCGTTCTCTTCGCCAATTTCAAAATTCGAGAGAGGGCAGAGTTCGCGGACCTCATCCTCAATATCGAAGTTACCGTGATGCATCGCGATACGCGCCTCGCCCATGCCCATGGAGAGCGCAGGCGCCGCCCTATCGTGCTTGAACACTACTCGCCCTTCTGCCTCAAGCATGAAACCGCTATTGCTGCGCATAATTGAAAATTTCTTGATTGCCATCGCCGTTTAGCCTTTGACGCCGCCTGCTGTGATGCCCCGGATGAGGAACTTCTGCATACCAAGCGTGAAAATGAATACTGGTATCAGCATAATCGTGCCAGCCGCACATGCCTGCCCCCAGGTGAGCGTTTCGCCCCCAAGCAGCCCATTGATCGCCACCGGCGCGGTCTTTGCCTTCACTCCCGTGAGGATGAGAGCATACATGAACTCGTTCCATGAATTCAGGAAGGCAAACACCGCCCCCACCACAAGTCCCGGTGCAACAATCGGGAGAAAAATCTTGAAAAACACCGTAGAGCGCGTGCAACCATCAACCATCGCCGCCTCTTCATATGCCTTGTCCACCGCAGTAAAGAAAGGCAAGAGGAGCCAGATCACATAGGGCACATTGAAACTCGTGTGTGCGAGGGTAATGCCCCCGATCGTATCGCGCAGCCCCACCGCGGAGAACATGAGATAGAGCGAGATTACGAGCGAAATCTGCGGCAGCATGCGGAATACGAGGAATGAGTATGCAAGGCCATTCCTTCCTTTGAAGTGGAAGCGCGCGATCCCGTAGGAAGCCATCGCGCCGATCAGCACCGAAATTCCCGTTGAGAGAATTCCAACAATAACCGAATTCTTCATGCCGAGCTGAAATCCCATATTTTTCAACACGAGTTGGTAGCTTCTCAGGGTGAGTTGCTTCAGTTGGAACGGCTGTCCGGAGAGAATATTGATATCGCGTCGGAAGCTGTTCAACACCGTAATCACGATTGGGTAGAGCTCGATCGCAAGCACAACGAAGGCCACGATCGCAATGATAATGTTCACAATTATTTTTCGTGTCCGTTTTCGTAGTATTCCCATCATGCGCCTGCCTTTTCCTCGAGCACGTCGAGAGACATGTTCTTGCGCACCAGCGTCAACGCGAACACGATAGAGATAATGAGCAGGAAGATCGCCATGGCACTGGCCATGCCGACTTTTTGGTATCCGAATGCTTGTCGTTGCGTGTAGAGCGAAAAGAGCATCGTCGCTGAGCCGGGGCCGCCCTCCGTCATCACATAGACTTCGCTGAAGACGCGGAGCGCGTCGATGATGCGCAGCAGCACCGCCGTGAGGATAGTCGGGGTGAGAAGCGGTATGGTGAGAGAACCCATTTTGCGCCAGAATCCCGCGCCGTCGATCTCGGCGGCTTCCATGAGCTCCTGGGGAATCGCGGTGAGTCCCGCGTACAGCAGCATGAACATGAATGGCCACATGCGCCACACATCTTGGATGATGATGGCGACATAGGCCGTGACCGGATTGCCCAGCCACGAAACTTCAGGACCACCCAGCCGGACGATGAGGGCATTGAGCGGCCCGTATCGGGGCTGCAGCATGAAGCGCCAGGTCATACCTGAGAGAATAGGTAGAAAAAAAACTGGAAGAAGAAGCAAGCTGCGCACTACTCGGGAGCCGAAAAATTCGCGGTTGAGGAGCAGCGCCGCTGCGAACCCGAACACGAGTTCGATCGGAATCGCGATGAAAATAAAGCCAAGCTGCAGCTTGAGGCTGTTCCAGAATTCGGGATCTTTCGTGAGACCGATATAATTGCCGAAGCCCACGAAGGTCCGCGCGCCCGCCCCCTCGGAAAGGGGCCAGTGGTAGGTCGAGACAAAGAGAGAAAATATGATCGGAAAAATCAATACGGC
>DYLX01000011.1:0-29657 GCA_020721875.1 Leptospira biflexa | reverse complement strand
CACCAGTACACAAACTCAGCGGCCGCGTCTCTATTCTTCGACGCTGTGGGAATATTCACCGCCCACGTGCCGCGGATGGCGAATCTGCCCGCCGGACCGGCTGGTGGAGCGCTGTAAACGATCTCGCCCGCGACGAGCGACTTGTCTGGATCTTCATAGCTTGCAATCTGGGCCGGCCAAATGAACATGCTGAAGACACCCTTCGGGTCTGCGCAGAATGCCGCTTGGCGTTCGACATGCGCCCAGGTTTCGGCGCCCTTCGGAGAGATCTTCATAAGTTTCTTGTAGAACTCCATACCCTGCACGCCTTTCGCCTTGTCAACGACGAGCGTCGGCCTGCCGTTTACCCATTTGATGAAATCAGTGCCGAAGGAATCCCACATGTAGATCGCTTCTCCGAAGACACCGGCTGGACCGCCGTTGAAAGGCCCAAAGCCGCCGGACACGATTCCCTTGTCATAGAAGAAGGTTCCTTCGTCGAGCATCTGCTGCAGCGTCTGCGGCACTGCGAGGTCGTAGCCATATTTCGCTTTGAACTGGGCCTGGTAGGTCTTGTTCTCGATGAGGTCCTTGCGGGTCATCCAGACATAAAGATTGCCGTTGATCGGAAGACCGATGAGCTTGCCATCCCATTGGGCGACTTCGAGCATGGCTGGCGTAACCGTGTTCGGATCGATCTTCTTGAACACTTTGCCGGGGCCCCACTGATCGTAGGGGAGCATAAGGGGCGCGAAGAGGGGGATATTACCCTCATCGACGCACACGAGATCGTAGTCTGTGTGATCCTTCGTGACACTTACCGAAGTCTTCGTGAAGACTTGGGGTGGCTGAAGAATCTCGAAATTGACCTTGATTCCGGTGGCTTTTTCGAATTACGGAATTTTTTCCATGAGCGTGCGCGGATAGGCATCATCCCAAAACAGCACATTGATGGTTTGGGCGGAAACCATTGAGACAAATGCGATCGCACATGCAACTACTATCAATGCCTTTTTCATCGAGGCCTCCTTGAGGGTTTTATTTTCCCTCTGAAAGTAAATCATAAGGATGGCGGGCTGTCAAGAAAGAATTTGTACTTTTCATAATGACGAAGTAGCACCTTTCGTATATGATCGCTTCATGCCTGCCACGACACCGATCAATGCCAATAGCCTCAAGTTTATCGCCATGGATATGGATGGCACCATCCTCGACGAGGGTTATCGGCTCTCACCGCGAGTTTCGTCAACATTGAACGCGCTTCAGCGTCAAGGGAAAAAACTCATTATCGCCACGGGAAGGATTTACACGGCCTCATACAGTTTTCTGCAGGGGGCTTTTGAGCCGGACGCCTTCGTCTGCACAAACGGCGCCGATATCTATGGGACCAATGCCGTCCACATCGCCTCGCACCACATACCTGGCGGTGCTCTGACGATGCTCGCATCCTTGGGCCGACGACACGATGCCCTTCTCTGCTGCTATATCGGTGAAGAGTGGGTCTACGAAAAGCCCTCAGCAATGGTCGATTTCTACGAAGAGCGTTCGGGGGTCAAAGGCCTTCGCCGAGACTTCGACACGCTCGCGGGTGAGGACATCCTCAAATTCCTCGCGATTGGGCCACACGAAGAGCTCATTGAAATGCGCGAAGAGATAACCCAGGGCGCGCCTGGCCTCCTCGAGACAGTATTCTCCCATGACAATATGCTCGAAATCATGGCGAAGGGTGTCAGCAAGCGGAATGGGCTCGAAGAATGCCTCGCGCATTTCGGCGGTACACTGGCGGAAACGGTGGCTTTCGGGGATGCCGAGAACGATCTGGAGATGCTGAAGGCTGTAGGTGTCGGCGTGGCTATGGGCAACGCTCATCCTTCGATTCAGGCTGAGGTCGAACATCTCGCGCCCTCGGTCGATGAAGATGGCGTTGCGCGTTTCCTTGAAAATTTATTCGAGCTCTAATCCCGTATGGATTTCTGCGAGTTGGCATCGGCTGGCGAGTTGTCATCTCGAAGACAATAGCGAGCGTGGATCCTTCTCGAGTGCGCCTTCTTTTGGGCTGCCAGACGGCGAGCGCCGCGCGACCTTGACGACCGCGGAGACGCTGACTACAATCGTGGTTCGAAGCGCCGGGGTGGTGGAATTGGTAGACACCAGGGACTTAAAATCCCTTGCTGCGCAAGCGGCGTGCGGGTTCGATGCCCGTCTCCGGCAAAAAAAGGCGGCACGCGACTCTACTGAGCGCGCTGCCGCCGATTTCGCCCTTCAATCTTGTGCATGGTACCGATATCGCCCTTCAGCCTTGAGTGCGCGCCACCAGCGACGTAAAGCATCGATCGAGCTCATCATCCGCATCGCGCCAACAATTCATCCTCGCGCTGAGCTCATCCTTGATGTCCTGAAGCCCTCGCTCAAATGCTCGATAGACCTCGCGCATGCCTTCGCGAGCAGGCCCTCCTGCGGTGGCGCGCACACGCACAAAGGTTTCCGGCGAGAGTAGGTCTTCGATTTCACCATCTGAAATATCCAATTTCCGCCCGGTTTCGCGGAGAAAAGCCGCACGGAGCGCCCCGATCGCATAACCTTTCGATACGAATTCAGAACAGATCCGGTGCGCTACTCTAAACCCGATTCCGTAGATTCGCACCAAGGAATCCGCGAGCTCGGTGGTGGTTACTCCGAACTGCGCGCAGATTTCCCGCGCGCGCGAGGTGTCGGCGATCATCTTCGTAACCGTCTCCTCAACGAGATCGAGAACAGATGCGCTCTCCTCAATCGTATCTAGAAACTTCGAGATGATCAGGTCGGCGTCTTCGTTGACATCCTGGTATGGCACATTTCTGAAGGCGTCCGCAACGCTCTCGCATTCGCCTGCCACCATCTCTGCCTGAATGCGGATATGCTCGAGGATGACGGGATTGCGCTTCTGCGGCATGATGGACGAAATCTGGACGAGTTCGTCGGGGAAGCGGTAGAGCTCCACTTCCGACGAGGCCTTGTGCATGAGGTCGGCAATAAATCTACCTATGTCGATCATGAGGTTCTGCAGCGAGAGTGCACAGGACACGAGCCAGTGAGATGTCGAAATCGCCTGATATGTATTGATGATATACTTCTCAAAGCCAAGAAGGTGGGAAACGCGCGCGCGGTTGATGGGGAAACCCGTACCCGTGATCGCGCAGGCGCCCATAGTCGATCTGTCCGCGTCCTCTAGCGCCCTTAGCATGTAGTCGGCATCTTCGATGAGGTCCATCACAAGGGCAGAAAGGTAATGGGCGGTGGTCGAGGGGTTCGCTGGCTGCCCATGAGTAAAAAGCACGGTGAGTTCGCTCTCTCCAGCCTCGCAGCGAGCCCTCAAGGCGCGAAGAAGACCGCACAGCCGGTCGATGAGCCCCCAGAAGCGTTCGCGTAGTACCAGGCGAAAAATCGTCGTGTCCATGTCGTTGCGGCTCCGCGCCGTGTGGAGCCAGGCTGCCTCTTCTTCCCCTTCAATCTCGGCGAGTGCCTTTTCGAAGAGGAAGTAAAGGTCTTCGACACCTTGGGGAATTCGGGCAGGAGGAAAAAACTCTTTTTCCAACCGCACGATACCTCGCGCGATTCGGGCAGCCGCTCCCCCATCGACAATGTGCGTTTCATCGAGCATGCAGAGGTGTGCTTTGTGGACGCGTAGTGAGGCTTTGCCAAAATGCTTTTTCCAGTTCTGAAACGCGGGGTCGAGCACGCGGTCGATGTACACATGCGAAAACTGTTTGGGCGCCATGAACTTGTGCTCCGATCCTATTCCAGTTTGAGAAGCTGGGCAATATTTCGGTAGAGAACCATATCCTTCTCGTCTTCGGTATAGCCTACGTCCGACATCGCCCTGTTCTGAGCCTTGAGATAGTCCAGTGTGAAACCTCGTGGGAACCAGGAGGAGTCTGTGCCGAAGATAATCCGCGAAGCGCCGATGGTCTCGTGGAACTTTCTGAAGAGCGACTCGAGTGTTACTTCATAGGGTACCCAGCGCATCCACTGGTTCGATCCTGAGGTGTCGATATACACATTTGGGCAGGCCCAGCAGAGGTTCAGCGTTTCGAAGAGATACCCCGTGCCGAAGTGCGGCACAATGAAGGGCAAGTTGGGGAAGCGCTTCGCGGCATCGTGGATGGCGAGAGGATTTATGTTGATGTGTGAGGCTGTACCTCCCGCTGCACCCATGATGCCAAAATGGATGAGGACAGGCACTTCGTGCGCCTGAGCTACTTCCCAAATGGGATCGAAGCGGTGATCCGAAAGCGGGACGTCGACGCGTGGCCCAAGGATTTTGTAGCCCCTGAGGCCCTGCTGGGTGATGCCGTGCTCAAGGCGATCAGCGGCGTCGGGCAGCATTGGATCGTGGTGTGCATAGGCGAAAAAGGTGCTAGGGTGGCGGCTTACCAATTCTGATACAAAATGATTTGATCCTGCTGTCACAAAGACAATGCCTTTGAGAAAATCATAGCGTTCGCACTCTTCCTGCCAACGCTGCTCGCCCTCTTCAGGCGAGACTTCCTCGGCTTGAGGAAATTGCCATGCGGATTCCCAGCGGGCCTTCTCGCCCTCGAGCCAGCGCTCGTGTTTTTTGAGGGCTGGCGCGGCTGCCGTTCCCTCGCGCGGAGCCGTGGTTCCATGCGAGAGCCCCGTACCGCCCCTTTGGTTGGCACCTACAGTGCGAACGCGGCCTGAGGTGTAGCCGACACCCTTCGCGTCGGCGTCGGCGATGGCGGCCGCTCCGCCATCGTCGATGATTTTGCTCGCCGGAAAATGAACGTGAGAATCGATTACTCGCATAGTTTCTCCCTTAGTTGGTGCTGCCGATTACCCTTTAAGCCCCGTCATGGCGATACCCTTGACGATCTGCTTCTGGAAAATGAGGAATACAAGAACGAGCGGTGCCATGGCAACCGCCGCGCCCGTCATGATGTAGTGCCAGTCACTGCCGGCTTCGCCCGAGAAATTCGCAAGCCCCACCGGCAGTGTGAACATCGCTGGCTTCGAGGCCGCAATGAGCGGCCACAGAAAAGCATTCCAGTTGCCTATAAAATTAAATATCGCGAGCGTCGCGAGAGCGGGCGCTACAAGCGGCATTACCACGGTGAGAAAAATGCGCAGCTCGCCGAGCCCATCGACACGCGCGGCGTCGATAAGATCATCCGGAATAGTCGACATGAACTGTCGCATCAGGAACACACCGAACGCGCTGATCATGCCGGGAAACATGATTGCCCAGTATGTGTTGATCCACTTCATTGCCCGGATCATTGCGTACCAGGGAATGACGAGCATTTCGGTGGGAATCATCAGCGTACTTATAATGAGAAGGAAAATTATTTTCTTGCCGGGAAAACGGAATTTCGAGAGTGTATACCCGACAAGCGAGTCAAAGAAGAGCACCGATACTGTGGTGCATATCGCCACAATCAGTGAATTCAAAAACCATTGCGGAAATTTCGTGTTCATCGAGAAGAGAATGTAGCGGTAGTTTTCGAGCGTCGGCCTCTCCGGAAAGAGTTTCAGCTGATAGATCTGCGTGACATCCTTGAGGCTCGATGAGATCATCCACACAAAAGGAAACAACATGATAACCGCGAGCAGCGAAAGAATACCATACGCGGGAAGCGCCCTCGCCCACCTTTGCGCCCTATGGTGTGCCTTCATCAGTAATTCACCCTTTTGTCGAAAAATCGGATCTGCAGGATGGTCACCACCATGATGATCGCGAAGAGCACGGCGCTCGCGCTCGCAGCCCTTGCCATCTCAAAGTTCGTGAACGCCTTCTGGTAGATGTAGAGCGCGGCCGATTTCGTAGAGTTGAGGGGGCCGCCCATCGCCTGCATCGACATGTTGTAAACCTGCGTAAAGATGCGCAGGAACTGAATGCCTTCCATCACCATGAGGAAGAAGGTGATGGGCATGAGGAGAGGCAATGTGACGCGTCGGAGCACTTGCCGGTCGCTCGCGCCATCGATCTTCGCCGCCTCCGACATCTCCTTGGGAATCGTCTGAAGTCCTGCAAGGAAAATGATTGTGCAATAGCCCATCTCAACCCAGACATTCACCACAAGAATCGAAGAGAGCGCCTGCGTCGGGCTGTTGAGAAACTCGCCTGCCGGAAGGCCGAGGGTACCGAAAATTCCGTTTATGATACCGAGAGGGGGCGGTTGGTACATCCAGCGCCACACCCAGCTCACCGCGACCACGGGCGTGATGTAGGGGAGCACATAGATGAGCCTGTAAATGCTTTTTCCTTTAGGAATCGAATCGAGAAGGAGGGCGATGCCCAGGCTCAACAGAATGACGATGGGCGCGCCGAACACGGCATAGCGCGCGGTGTTGCCCAGCGACTGGAGAAATGCAGGGTCGGTGAACAGCAATTCGTAATTCTTAAAACCAATGAATTTCACCGTCCGCCGAAGAAGGCCCCAGTTTGTAAAGCTCATCGCGAGCATGTACAACATGGGGCCCAAGCGGACACAGAGAAAGAATACGAGGGGAAGCGCGAGAAAGAGGTAGGCGGTCACCGATCGCTTTGTCGACAATTTCATCCTTCCGCGCCTCCTCTCGTTTCAGCAAATCTCTTCAAAACGCTCAATTGTTCCAGAAATCATCGATCAGTGTCTGTTCTTTCTTGGCGGCGTTTTTGAGGGCGACCGCGGGATCGACATTCTTAAGATACACTTCGTCGACCGCATCCACCAGAATCTGGCGCTGACCAGCCTCGTCGACAAAGGCGGTAGCATGCGCATACGCGAGTCCCCTGAGGAAGGGAGAGATCACCGGATTGCTCTTGAATTTCTCAGAGAGCGCCGGGGTGGCCGGGAGCTCGCCGACCTTCTCAAGCCACATCTGCTGCACCTCGGGCGAGGTGATGTACTTCAGGAACTTGATCGAGGCGTCGAGCTTTTTACCCGTTGTTCCAGCTACGATGCCATGGGTCCAGAACGAGGCGTAGTTCGACTTGATGCCCTTGTAGGTCGGAAGTTCGGCAACCCCCCACTCGAGGTCTTTCACTGCGTTCAGGGTGGCGATTCTGAACGATCCGTCGATGTTCATAGCAGCCTTGCCCGACTTGAAGGCAGTCACGTCATCCGTGGCGAAATTCGGATAGCCCACTTTATCTTTGGTAATGAGGTCCGTGTACCACTTGAGCGCTGCTGCGCCATTGGTATCAGCGTAGGTTACCTTGCGGCCATCGGCGCTATACGGCACGTTTCCGAACTGGCGGAAGAGAACCTCGCGGATCCAGTTGTGCCCCTGGCCAGTGGGCTGCATCGCAAGCCCTGCCTGAATCAGGTTGCCCTTCGCATCGTACTTAGAAAGCTTCTTGGCATAGGTTTGGAGCTCTTCGAGGGTCTTGGGCGGATTGTTTGGGTCGAGTCCCGCGTTCTTGAAGAGCTGCTTGTTCCAGAAGAGTGCGAGCGAGCGCACTGCGGTTGGCACCGAGTAATACTTGCCACCGAACTGCACCGACTCCGCAACAAAGGGATAGAAATTCTTGCTGAAGTAATCCTTGCTGAATTCCGATGCCGGTAGCTCCGCGAGATAACCCGCCTTCACGTAGGTGGGAAGCCAGCCATAGAAGAGATTGATGATATCAGGACCTTCGCCCGCGGGGATCGAAGCTGCAACCTTCTGATTGTAGCTCTCATAGGGGAAGGTAACCTGCTCAACCTTGATGCCAGGATTTGCCTTCTCGAAATTCTTGATGAGTTCGTCCATCAGTTTGACTTTGGACTCGTAATAGTACTGCCAATACGTGATGGTGACCGTCTGTGCTGTCGCGATGAATGCCACAGCTGCGAGCATCAGGGCGAAAAAGATGCTCCTTTTTCTTGTCATACCTGCCTCCTGTTCGTGAATAAAATACAAAAACGCTCAATATTTGTTCTGACAGTCGGAGTATAGTACCGCCGGAAAGTTAACGCAAGAAAAAATTAGCTGTATCAAGTGATTTTTTCGTCGGCACAGGCGAGTTCGTCCATGCGCCGGAGGCGGCGGGAGAGATCGCGCGCAAGGTTCATGATGATCATGGAGAAAGTTTTGAGGTCGAGTTTGGAGATTTCGTAGAGCGCGCGGTTCGAGATGGTGACCACTTCAAGTGTGGTGACGGTGCGCACGGTGGCGATGCTCGGCATGATGTCGAGAAGCTCCATCTCACCAAAGGTCTCGCCTTCCTTGAGGCGAGCGATGACGACGCCCTGTTTGACAATGTCCACTTCACCGCTCAGAATAAAGTAAATTTTATCGTTCGGCTGACCTTCAACCTGCGGGCACTCTCCCGCCTCAAAACGTTCGACACCGAGAAGCGGTTTTATTTTTTCAATCTGTTCGGGAGTAACTCCTCCAAACAGCGAATATCTCTGAAGCGCGTTTACATCGATCATGAAATAATATCCTCATACTTCATTCGTCTCCGCCGACTTAATCCGAAAACCGTAAAATTTCTGGCAGAGGTACAATTTAAATATGTATACCATAAATCATATCTAAAGAAAATTCAAATGGCAAAAAGCGCATTGCACCGGACAGTCGTTCTTTATTGGGGTGCGATTGGGTGACTTAAGCGTTCGCCGATCGTTGTGTCAAAATCCAGAGCAGTTCGCAGGGTTTGAGGATAGGAGCCTCGTTTTCAGTGTATGTTCTTGCGGAGAGCATCTCGCGCCCTTGCCCCTCAGTACCCGAAAAGAGCGCGCGCCAGCCGCTGGTACAGGGCTGAGCCGGATTCTCGCTGAAGTTGCCAACCACCGCAAGCCTCTCGTCCACGCCTTCCTTGATAAACATGAGGATCGACGGATGGCCGCTCTCCACGACGGCAAGTTGAGGTTCCGCAAAAACCGCGCGGCTGGCGCGCGCCCGGACCATATTCAGCATGCCGGAGAATACGCGCCCGGTTACCGTGGCGTTATCGTGGCGCTCCGCATAGAGCGCTTGAGGAAAGGCCCCACGATGAACCCAGCGCGAATCCTTTGCGTGCGCAGGATCGCGGTCCCATGCGGGATCATTTTCTACCCCAAGTTCGTCGCCCAGATAGAGAAGAGGCAATCCGCCTGCCGACAACACGATGCCGTAGAGGAGCAGAAGGCGACGCAGTGCGGTCTCTCTGTTCTTGCCGGGATCGCGGACCATGTCGCGCTCGATGCCCGCGAGCGATGCCGCGGTGCCGCAGATGCGCATATCCTGCGTCAACGGGTTGTACTGAAAGCGCAAGCCCCGCGCGAAACTGCCAGGGAATTCACCCAGGTAGAACTGATTGAGGAACCTGCGGTGGTCGAAACCGTTCATGCCGAGGACTGCGGCATCTTCGTCCGCGAAGGTCCAGCCGATATCGTCATGGCAGCGGATGTAGTTGACCCAAGCGCAGCCCTCCGGCAGATTGTGGCGCTTCGCCAACGAGTACGCGAGCAGTTTTACCTCTTTGGTCGCGGCGGCTTCCCAGAGCTCGGCCATAAGGAGCGGGTTGTAGGAGAGCTGGCACTCGCGCAGATCGATGTACTTCGCAATTTCGTCGGGGTGCACGATCGCTTCAGACTTGAAAAGGAGCGAGGGACAGGCGAGTCGCGCCACCGCCTGAAAGGCGCGGATTATCGTATGGGCCTGAGGAAGGTTCTCGCAGTTCGTCCCTTTCTCCTTCCATATAAATGCGACCGCGTCGAGCCGTAAAACGCCGATACCACGATTCGAAAGCGCAAGCATTTCACCGACCATCGCGTTGAATACCGCTGGGTTGCGGTAGTTGAGGTCCCACTGGTACGAGTGAAAGGTCGTCCACACCCATCGCCCCATTTCTTCGCACCAAGTGAATGAGCCGCGTCGAGTTTCAGGAAAAATCTCTCTTAGTGTGCGAGAATACTCCTCGGGCTCCCGAAAATCCGTGTAGGTGAGGTAAAAATCTCGGTGGAAGCTGTCGCCGGATTTCGCTGCGAGAGCCCACTCGTGCTCATCGGAGGTGTGGTTAAAGACGAAGTCCGCGACGAGGGTTATCCCATGCGCATCGAGCCTGCGCGCGAGCGTCTCAAACTCTTCCATGGTGCCGAGTTGAGGGTTGGTCTCGCGGTAGCTCGATACCGCGTAGCCTCCATCGTTCTCGCGTTCGGGCGATTTATAGAAGGGCATGAGATGGAGGTACTTGATACCGAGTTCTCTAAGGTACGGAAGGCGCTCGTAGATCCCCTGAAAATTGCCCGCCCAACGGTCAACGTAACAGACGGCGCCTAAAACGTCCTGGGCGCGGAACCACCCACTCTCTGGCGGAAGCTGCTCATCGCGCGCGCGGAGCCTTGCGGGGCGCGCCTTGAAGGCTTCAAAAGCTCGCAGGACGAGTTCTTCAACCTGGTACGCAAAATCGGGCCTCGAGCCATAGAGCTCGAAGAGAAGTTCGGTAAGTCGCACGAGCTCAGCGTCAAGCCGCCGCTTGAACACCGGCCATGCGGCAGAACGAGCACAGCCTCGTGCCACGAGCCTCGAGATGAGTTCGCGCTTAAATGTTTCAATACCTTCCATATAGATTCATGATCATGTAGCGACTTGTGGCGCGACACACCAACACACCAACACACCGATACACCGGCACACCGGTACACAAGCACACCTTGCGACTGGGCCACCCCGCTGCCGCTCCAACTCAACGTTTCCCCGAATCGTAGATCTCGCCCGCCGCCTTCGGCCCGACCGATTTCCCCGCGAAGAACAGCAGCGCGATAATTGTGAGCAGATATGGCAGGATATAGAAGAACTCGCTCGGAAGCCCTGCAAGGAACTTGATGTCTTTCGCGTAGAAGGAGAGCGCGCTCGAGAAGCCAAAGAAGAGCCCCGCGCCGAGTACGCCGAAGGGATTCCATCGACCAAACACGAGCGAGGCGAGCGCGATGAATCCGGTACCGTGAATCGACACAAGCGTGTACTGAATGTCCGCGGTAAGCACCATGACCGCCCCTCCAAGTCCGCCGAAGGCTCCCGACACGAGCACGCCGAAGTAGCGCATTCCGGCCACGTTGATACCCATGCTTGCGGCGGCCTGCGGGTGTTCTCCACACGCACGCATCCGAAGCCCGAGCGGCGTCTTGTAAACGATAAACCAGGTGAGAAACACGAGAAATATCGCAATGTAGAAGGTTGGATAGACCTGATCGAAGAACATTCGCCCGAAGATCGGTAGTTTGCTGAGCCCGGGCACGCTGAACTGTCGAATTCCGTTACTGAACGCCACGGTTCTCTGTTGATGGAAAATGATCTGGCAGAGGTACACGGTGAGTCCGCCCGCAAGAATATTCAGCGCGGTACCGGAGATCACCTGATCAGCCTTGAGATTAATGCTCGCTACCGCGTGCAGCATGCTGAAGAGCACGCCAGCGAGAAGACCCGCGAGAAGTCCGAACCAGGCCGCCCACGGCACACTCTGCTCGAGAAGCACGGTAACCGTGGCGCCTGCAAAGCCGCCCACCATCATAATGCCTTCGAGGGCGATGTTGACGACGCCGGAGCGCTCGCTAAAAAGGCCACCAAGCGCTGTCAGTATGATAGGAGCCGAAAACATCAGCGCGATGGGAAACATCTGCAAAAGAAGCTCAAAGGTCATACGCGGTCCCCCTCGGTGGTGGGCGCCTGCTTGCGCTCGAATTTATCCAGTATCATCTTGATTCCGAATTTCATCGCCACGAAGAGCACAATGGACGCCTGGATGATACCCGCGATCTCGCGCGGGATGCCCTGCGACTGCATGAGTGGTTGAGCCGCCTTAAGGCCACCGAAGAGCATGCCCGCGAAGAGTATGCCCAGCGCCTGATTTCCGCCGACCAATGCCACCGCGATGCCATCAAAACCGTAGCCCTCTGCCGCCGCGATAACGCGGCCGAAATTAAAGGTTCCCACAGTGATGACGCCGCCTGCAAGGCCTGCAAAGGCGCCCGCGATGGCCATCGATGCAATGATGTTGCGGCTGACCTTCATACCCGCGTAGCGCGCGGCATCCTTGTTGTAGCCGACCGCGCGAAGCGAGTAGCCGAAGGTTGTTTTATTGATGATAAAGGCAAAGACGATCAACGCCAGTATAACCGGTATGAAACCCCAGTTAAGGCGCGAATATCTCGTGATGCTCTCCAGAAAGGGCGACTTAAGCAGCGCTGTTGTGGGAAAAGCCGCGGTTTTTACCCTGTCGTAGCTTCCGAAGACATTCAGTATCATAAAATTGTTCACGTTGAGCGCGATATAGTTCATCATGATGGTCACGACAACTTCGTGTACGTTGTAGCGCGCCTTGAGGAAGCCCGGAATCGCCCCCCAGAGTGCCCCGCCCACGATGGCGGCAAGGAGAACGAGAGGTAGGTGAATGAACTTGGGGGCATGGACGAGCAGAGCCACAGTCGTCGCGGAGATGGAGCCGATCATCAGCTGGCCTTCGGCGCCGATACTGAACAGTCCGGTTCTCATCGCGAAGGCGAAAGAAAGGCCCGTTAAAATGATGGGCATAGCCTGGATGATGAATTCGCCGATATACCTTGTATTAATGGGTTGCCCGTTCAGGATGTCGATTCCCGCAAAGCCTTTGATGATGGCGGCGAACATCGAGAGCGGTGAGCGGCCGGTCAGCACTACGATGAGTGAACCGAGCACAAATCCCAAGAGCACCGCGATGAGCGGAAGTACCACTTTTTCTCTTCGTGCTGTCATCGATAATCCTCCGTTCACGCGCGCGCCGTTTCGCGGGCAGTCTTCGCGGGCCCCTGTGATTTGCGGAGCGCGCCCGACATCATGAGGCCAAGCTCGTTCTCATTCGTCGCCGATGCTTCGACAATGCCGGCGATCTCTCCGTTATAAATCACCGCGATGCGGTCGGACAGGTCCATGATCTCGTCGAGTTCGAGCGACACAAGGAGGATGGCTTTATTTTTATCACGTTCTTCGACGATCCGCTTGTGGATGTACTCAATCGCGCCGACATCGAGGCCTCGAGTCGGCTGTACAACAATGAAGACATCCGGCGAGCGGTCGATTTCTCGTGCCACGATCGCTTTCTGCTGATTGCCGCCCGACATCGCACGTGCCGGGGTTAGGGCGCCCTGGCCTGAACGAACGTCAAACTCCTCGATGAGGCGCTCCGCGTTCTTCTGGATGGCTTTCTTGTTGAGCACGCCACACTTCGCGAAGGGTTTTTCGTAGTAGTTGTGGAGTAAAAAATTCTCGCCGAGCGTAAAATCGAGCACGAGGCCGTGTTTCTGCCGGTCTTCGGGAATGTGGCCAAGGCCGAGCTTCGATCGCTCTTTGATGGAGAGGTGCGAGATTTCTTTGTTGCGGAGGTAGACGCTGCCCGACTCGCACTTCGTAAGGCCCGTAATCGCCTGCACGAGCTCGGTCTGCCCGTTGCCGTCGATACCGCAGAGGCCGAGCACTTCTCCCGCTCGCACGGAGAGCGAGAAATCTTTGACACCGAGAAGGCCCTTCGCGTTCTTCACGTTGAGATGTTCTATGCGGAGAAGCTCCTCACCAGGCTTGGCGAGTGCCTTCTCAACATGGAAGCTCACCTGGCGGCCGACCATCATCTCGGCCATCTGGGCTTCATTCGTGTCGGCAACAGAGACTGTGCCGATGAATTTGCCTCGGCGCAGCACCGTACAAACATCGGCTACTTCTTTGATTTCCTTCAGTTTGTGGGTAATAAGGAGGATCGTTTTTCCATCTTGGACGAGGCGACGCATAATCTGCATGAGTTCGTGAATTTCTTGGGGAGTAAGCACCGCGGTGGGCTCATCGAAGATAAGAATCTCCGCGTCGCGGTAGAGCATCTTGAGGATCTCGACGCGCTGCTGCATGCTGACGGTAATATTTTCGATTTTTGCCCGCGGCTCGACGGCGAGACCATAGAGTTTCGAGATCTCCTCGACCTTCTGCTCAGCCTTGCGTATATCGATGACAGGGCCCCGGCGAGGCTCCAAGCCGAGAATGATGTTCTCGGTCACGGTAAAATTGTGCACAAGCTTGAAATGTTGGTGTACCATGCCGATACCAAGCGATGTTGCGATATTCGGATCGCTGATTTTTACTTCTTTTCCTCGAACCCGGATCGAGCCACTGTCCGGCTGGTAGAGACCGAACAAGATGCTCATCAGAGTGGACTTGCCTGCGCCATTCTCGCCCAAAAGAGCATGTATGGACCGCTCTTCGATCTGCAGTGTGATGTTGTCATTCGCTCTGATTCCGGGGAAATCCTTGGTGATATGAAGCATCTCGACGATGTACGACACCTGGAACCCCCTGGATTTAAGATAGAAGGAAAGTATAGCACAGAGGATTGAATTTCGCCAGATGTACGTGCGTTATCTCTTTTTTCTTGTGACAATAGTGAGGTTCAGGGCGAGCACAAAGAGCACGAGAATAAGGGCAGCGCCCCAAGCCTTCTGGTGCCAGTCGTCGTAGGGACTCTTGATGTACTCGTAGATCACGAGGGGGAGTGCGGAGACGGGAGCGAGGGGGTTCAGGCTGAGAAATGGATTTCCGAACGCGGTAAACATGAGAGGAGCGGTTTCTCCCGCAGCGCGCGCAATGCCCAGTCCGGTTCCCTCGAGAATTCCCGCGCCAGCGGCGGGGATTACAATCTCCACAAGGGCGCGCCAGCGCGGCACGCCAAGGGCGAGCGCCGCCTCAAGGTAGGATGCGGGTACCAGGTCGAGCGATTCCTTGATCATGCTCGTCATGAGTGGCAGCATCACGATGGCGAGCGCGATTCCACCGGAGAGCGCCGAGAAGGTCTTCATGGGAACAACAACCCAGGAGTAGATCACCACGCCAATGACGATCGAGGGGATACCCTGGAGCGTGTTCACTGCGCCTGAAAGAAGCTCCGCGCCCCGTTTCCCGCGCTTTTCATAGAGATAGAGGCTCGCCAGCAACGAGAGCGGCAGCGCGATAACTATGGCGATCGCTAAAACTATAAGTGTTCCTACAATAGCTTGCGCGATGCCCCCACCAACCTCTCCAAATGGCTTTTGCTGTTGAAAAAAGAAGCTCAGGTTCATTGCAGCCGCGCCACGTACCACAACCTGGGCAATGATGAGGGTCAATATTCCCACCACGAATGCTGCAGGCGCAAAAACTGCGACACGAAACAGTGTATCCTTCTGCTTTCTGTGCGCGTACCGGCTCACAAACAAATCATTTTCCATACGAAGACATCCCCCTCCTCATCATGGCTCTTCCGAGCCAACCCGCAAGCATGGTGATTGCGAGAAGAATCAGTGCGAGCGCCATCATTGCCGAGCGGTGGATATCGCTCGAGGCCTCGTTGAACTGGGAGGCGATGATACTCGCTAGGGTATTGCCAAGCGAAAACAGTGAGTTTGGTATGCGCGTCGCGTTTCCAATAAGCATCGTCACCGCCATGGTTTCGCCGAGCGCTCGCCCAAGCGAGAGTAGCACGCCCGCCAAGATGCTCTTCTTCGCGAATGGCAGGGCGATGCCTGTCACGACTTCCTGCTTCGTGAGCCCAAGAGCAAAGGCACCTTCGCGGAGCCCCGCCGGTACATTGAGGAGCGCCTCGCGTGTCATGGACGACATATAGGGTATGATCATGATCGCGAGTACAAGGGACGCCGCAAGGATACCCGCGCCATAGGGCGGTGCGCCTACAAGCGTTGCCAGCGAGCGCACGAGGGGAATCACCACCTCGATTCCCCAGAGACCGAACACTACGGAGGGTATCGAGGCGAGTACATTGATCAGCATGTTGAGGGCTGTCCGCATCCACCCTGTACGAAGGTACTCTCCCATGAGAATGCCCGCGCTTAGGGAGAGGGGTACCGCGAGGAGCAAGGCGAGTACTGAGGTCATCAGTGTGCCTGCGATAAAGGGAAGCGCCCCGAACTTCGTGGTGACGGGGTTCCACGTAGAACCATAGAGGAAGGCAACCCCCTCCTGCTTTACCGCCGGAAGGGATTGCACAACCAGAGTAACCACAAACCCTGCAAAGATGCTGACGATAACAACCGCCGCAGTGCCTAGCAGAGCATTGAACTTCTTATCGTTCATTTAAGGACGGGCACTCCATTGTAGGTAATGCTCTTAATTATTGTCTCGGCTGCTTTGACTGCGGGTGCCGGGAGCTTTGCATAATCGAGGGCTTCAACATATTTCTGACCATCGAGGATCATCCATCGGAGAAGCTTGGCAAGCTGCTCGGCCTGTGCCAGACTGCGATTTCCGTATTTCTGCTCGCGGTATACCACAATCCAGGTGAGCGCGCTGATGGGGTATCCAGCCGTCGCATCGGTGTTGACGAGAAGAATTCGGGTGTCGGCGGGGAAGGCCCCCGCGGCGGAGGCGGAGATAGATTCGAGCTTGGGCTCGATCCAATTACCGCTTGCGTTGCGTATTGTCGCGACAGGCATTTTATTCTGATTGGCGTACGCGAGTTCCACATACCCGATACTGCCTGGTGTCTGCTTGACCACACCCGCCACGCCGGCGTTCTGAGCCGCGCCGATGCCAGTTGGCCAGCTCACCGAGTTCGCATTGCCAACATTCGACTTCCATTCGGAGCTCACGGCGCTGAGGTAGGCGGTAAAGTTGAAAGTGGTGCCTGAGCCGTCCGAACGGTACACGGGCATGATCGTGAGGTTCGGCAATTTGACACCGGGATTGAGCCCAACGATTGCTGAATCGTTCCACTTCGTGATTTTCCCAAGATAGATTTTAGAGATTAGCTCGCCGGTAAACCTCAATTTTGGATTTCCCGGGAGATTGTAGGTCACCACCACCGCGCCTATCACTGTCGGGATGTGCAGAATCTGGGCTGGATACTTGGAAAGATCGGCATCCTTGACAAAAGAATCCGATCCGCCAAAATCGACGACGCGATCCTGGATGTTCTTAAGTCCGCCCGAAGAGCCGATCGCCTGATAGTTCACTTTGACGCCGGTGATTTTATTGTATTCATCGAACATCTTGGTGTACGCAGGAGCGGGGAATGTCGCGCCTGAACCAAGGAGGGTCTGAGCCCCCACTACACCGGTGAGCCCCACCAGGGCGAGCCCTACAAGGAGCGCTGCCCGGAACGGTATCGTTCGCTTCATATTGAATCCTCCATGTGAACATGATCGCGGTTGCCTTCGCCCCCAGGTGTGAGCTCGATGAAGGCTGTTCGCCGCTGTACGCAGCAGAGGATACAGGCTCAACATTAACGAATTCTCTCGATTGTGTTAGAAAATAGTTAAAAAAGGCCGCCCTCGCAGGCGGCCTTGGTGCGTACGATACTAGTACAGCATCCGCGCACTTATTTCGCTGGAACCTCAGAAACTTTGAGTTTCCCGGATGCGATCATCGATTCATACTCTTTAACCTTCGCCACGATGGCGGCGGAAAGGTTGGGATTGTTCGCAGGGATGCCAACACCCTTATTCTTCAGGGAGAACACGAGGTTCTGGCCGCCGGGGAACTTGCCATCCATGGTCATCTTGGACACATCGTAGGCAGCAACATCGACGCGTTTCATCATTGAGGTCAGGACGGCTGACTTGTTGCCGCTGTAGATGCCGTCGGCGTACTGGTCTTTATCGACACCGATCGCCCACCTGATATCACCTTTCATCTGACGCTCTTTGGCTTCCTTGATGAGTCCGTTTCCAGTGCCACCAGCCGCGTGGTAGATGATGTAGGCGCCTGCGTTGAACTGCTTCTGCGCGAGGGCCTGTCCCTTATCCGGAGCAGCAAAGTCGCCGGCATAGTCCACGAGGATCTTGCAATCAGGGAACACAGCCTTAACGCCCTGCTCGAATCCCGCCTGGAATTTCTCGATAAGCGGGAACTGCATGCCGCCTAAGAATCCAACGATGTTCTTGCCATCGGCTTTGGCCTTGAGACCAGCCGCAACGCCAACGAGGAAGGAGCCCTCATGCTCGGCGAAGGTGGCGGACACGACATTGGGGAGAGGAACCACGGTGTCAATGATAAGATACTTGCGGGTCGGATAGTTCTTGGCGACCTGAGTCATGGCCTGCTCGAAGAGGAATCCGGGCGCAATGATGAGGCTCATGCCTTCATCAGAGAAGGTCGACAGGTTCGGAACATAGTCGGCTTCAGCGCTGGATTGCAGGTACTTGAAGTTGGCGGTGGGGGCATTGACTTTAAAATAATCTTTCGCGAAGCGGACGATGCCTTCCCAGGTGCCTTGATTGAACGACTTATCGTCGATACCGCCGACATCGGTGACGAGACCGACTTTGAACTGCGCAAACACCGGGACTGCGATGAGCGCTGCTACGACAAGCACCAATAGAGCTTTTTTCATGCTCTGTCCTCCTTTAAAGAATTACAATGCTGGACTGCGTAGATTTTCTCAACCTATCGCTATAATTCAGTGTAATGGTAAAGCCGCGATAGCATATTGTCAATAAGAATTTTCGTCCGCATTCTTGTCTTTATAGTATTTTTTAGGCTTGAGATTCAGCTTCGCGGATAATGGCTATACCAGCGGAAGCCCCGATCCTGGAAGCGCCGGCTTCGAGGAGGGCCACGGCATCTTCGTAGGTCTTTATGCCTCCTGAAGCTTTCACGAGCGCGCGATCGCCCACTGTCTCCTTCATAAGGCGAATATCTTCCACGGTGGCTCCGCCCGTGCCGAAGCCCGTGCTCGTCATCACGAAGGCGGCGCCGGCAGCAACGGCGGCCATACAGGCAGCTTCTTTCTCATCGCGGTTGAGGTAGCAGGTCTCGATGATGGTCTTTACGAGCGCTGGTTTCGATGCCTCAACCACTGCCGCGATGTCCGCGCGTACCGCATCCCAATCGCCGGCTTTCGCCTGGCCTAAATTGATAACCATGTCGATCTCGCGTGCGCCTTCCGCGACTGCGCGGCGGGCTTCCTCGGCTTTTGCGGCGGTACTGGTTGCGCCGAGCGGAAAACCAACAACAGTAACAATCGTAACTCCCGTCCCAGCCAACTTCTTCGCGCAGGTCGACACCCAATACGGGTTGATGCAGACTGCTCTCACCGCATAGCGCACAGCTTCGTTGCACATTGAAATGATCTGATCCTTGGTGGCTATGGCTTTGAGCAGTGTGTGATCAGTCGACGCGGCGATCATCGCACTCGTCCACTTGGCAGGCATTCTCGCTTCCTCCATATCCACGCTAGATTTCGATTCTGTTTCTCAAGTATTCGCGCCGCGTATCGACAAGTTCCTTCAGCTCGAGGAGCATGCGCCTGTCCGCTCGCTCCGCGATGGGAAATACGAAATTTTCGGTTTCATCGGTGTATCGCCGTACAAACACATCGTCGGTCACGTAACCGAGACTAATCATGTTCGAGATGCGATCGGCGCTTTTGAGCACCTTGGAACGGACCGAACCGAAGTCGCGTATTCTCGTGAGAAATTCGGCTTTGTTTTCAACAGGGCGTCGGGTCACTTCGAGAACAAGCTTGTAGACCTCGACGGACTCATCGTCAATTGTGAGTATCGTATCGGGGTCTGTTTCAGGTGCGTCTTCGAGGAGATCGTGAATAAGGGAAGCCTTGAGGAGCACCGAGTCGATGTATCCGTAGTCCATGAGGATGGCCATGGTGTCGAGCTGATGGCGGAACATGTTGCCGCCCGAACGTCGAGGCTTTCCGATGAGGCAGGTTGCGAGTTGTATGTAGGGCGCGAGATGTATACGCTTGAGGCGCAGCATCGCGGCCTTGTCCATGATGAGGCGATCCGGCTGGAGCACGGAAATCTGTGTCGGCAAAGAAATTTCTCCCCTATGGGGGGCCACCCCTTCAGAACTCATGAGAGCTCCTGGATATACATCTCGAGCTTGTTGGCCTTCGCGGTCGACGCCAAGAGCTTTTCCTTTTCTTTCTCGATGATATCAGCGGGAGCGGAAGAAAGGAATGCCGCGTTCGTAAGCTTGGCCTCGAGCCGCTCAATGTACGATTTCTCTTTGCCGGCGTCTTTCTTGAGCCGCTCGACGAGCTTCGCGAGGTCGAGGAGCCCTCGCACCCGCACGTGGGCGGTGACGCCCGATCCCGCGAGTGAGACGCTGCCTTCGGGGGCCGTAGCTGTGTACTCGACCGAAGATGCGCCCGCGAGGAGCCCGATAAGCGGGGCGTGACCCTCGACGAACTCGCGGTGAGGGTTGCCCGCGTCGAAGGAGAGTGTGAGCGGAATCGAGGTCTCTGGGGGAATCTGAAATTCGGAGCGCAGCGTTCGCACGAGGGTAACGATTTCCTTGAGCGCGGCGAAGTGCGACTCGATATCCGAAGCCTCGCGCTCAGTGTCCCACTCCGGGTATGCAGCTGAGATGAGACGCCCTTCGGCGGTGGGGAGCATACCATAGATTTCTTCTGTCACGAAGGGAAGGAAGGGATGGAGGAGGCGCAGCGACTCGTCGAGCACCTGGAGGAGCACGGTGGTAGCCCTGTCCTTCTCGTGCTCATCGTTGGATTTTGTGGAGAGCTTCGTGGCTTCAATGTACCAGTCGCAGAAGTCGTCCCAAAAATAGGAGTACAGCGTCTGCGCCGCGTCATTGAAGCGCCATGAGTCGAGGGCTTGACCGACAGCCTTTGTCGCGCCGTTTAGTCGGTGGAGTATCCATCTGTCGACATCGTTGTAGGTCAATTCGCCCTTGGGCAGCAAGGTGCGGCCCTCGAGGTTCATGAGGATATAGCGCGAGGCGTTCCACACTTTGTTGGCAAACTTTGAGCCCATTTTGAAACTCTCGCGGTCGAGGAGAATATCCTGGCCTGCGGCGCAGTTGTAGGCGAGGGTGAACTTGAGTGCGTCCGCGCCGTACTCATCCACGATCTCGATGGGATCGATGCCGTTGCCGAGGCTCTTCGACATTTTTCGGCCCTGTTTGTCGCGGATGAGACCGTGGATGTAGACATCCTTAAAGGGGCTCTGGCCCGTGAACTCCATACCCGCCATGATCATGCGCGACACCCAAAAGAAGATGATGTCGTAGGCGGTCACAAGGGCGCTCGTCGGGTAGAAGTAGCGCAGGTCGGCGGTATCTTTCGGCCAGCCCAGGGTACTGAAGGGCCATAGCCAACTCGAAAACCATGTATCGAGCACATCATCATCCTGATAGATGTTGCTCGAACCGCACTGTGGGCAAACTGTCGGATCTTCGCGGCTCACGATCATCGCGCCGCAGTCTTTGCAGTAGAAAACAGGTATTCGGTGGCCCCACCAGAGCTGGCGCGAAATGCACCAGTCGCGGATATTCTCCAGCCAGTGGCGGTAGGTATGCTCCCACTTCTTCGGGTAGAAAACGACATCGCCGTCTTGCCAGGCCTTAAGCGCCTTGTCCGCGAGGGGTTTCATGCGCACGAACCACTGCTTGGAAAGGTAAGGCTCGATGGTGGTATGGCAGCGGTAGCAGTGTCCCACCGCGTGCACGGTTTTCTCTTCGCTCTTGAGAAGACCGAGGGTTTCGAGATCGGCGAGCACGGCTTTGCGCGCTTCGAGCACCTTCATGCCACGGTATTTGGCGGGCACTTCTGCAGAGAGTGTCGCGTCCGGATTGAGGATATTGACGCGGCCGAGGTTATGGCGCTGGCCCACGAGGAAGTCGTTGGGATCGTGCGCGGGCGTAATCTTGACAAGGCCTGTGCCGAACTGCGGGTCGACATAGCTGTCGACGATGATGGGGATGATTCGATCGGTGAGAGGTAGACGAACAAACTTGCCGATGATGGCGGTGTAGCGCGGATCGTTGGGGTGCGCCGCAACGGCGGTATCGCCGAGGAGGGTCTCTGGGCGCGAGGTTGCGATTTCGATCCTGCCGCTCGGCCACTCGGAGCAGGGTCCGTCGACGAGCTCATACCAGATGTGCCACAGCGCGCCTTCCTCATCCTCGTGCTCGACCTCATCGTCCGAGAGAGCCGTGCCACAGGAGGGGCACCAGTTGACAAGATACTCGCCACGGTAGATGAGATTTCGCTCGTAGAGCGTCACGAAGACCTCGCGCACGGCTCGCGAAAGCCCCTCGTCGAGCGTGAAACGTTCGCGGCTCCAGTCGACGCTCGCGCCAATGCGCATAAGTTGATTGTTAATAAAGGCGCGGTGCTCTTTTGCGACCTTCCAGGTCTCTTCGATAAAAGCCTCGCGACCCATCGAGGCGCGGTCGCGGCCCTCTTTGCGGAGCTTGCGCTCCACCACGTTCTGCGTCGCAATGCCCGCATGGTCGGTGCCGGGCACCCAAAGGGTCGGCACTCCCTTCATGCGCCGGTAACGAATCTGAATATCCTGCAGGCTGTTGTTGAGCGCATGGCCCATATGCAGGACGCCGGTGACATTGGGAGGAGGAATGACGATGGTGAATGGACGCTTGTGCTTATCTACCTTTGGCTGAAAATGGCCCTCGTTTTTCCACATTTCGTACACGCGCTGTTCAAATGATTTAGGGTCATACGCCTTTGGCAGCTCAACCGATTTCATGCTCTCCTCCGCTTCATTTCAGTAAAAAGTGCACAAAAGAATATCTCAAAAAGAAGCATGCCGGAAGGGGGCACAAATACCTCAGCGTATGGTGGGCTGCCACTTTTCAGCGCATACAGATTCCTGCATAATAATTATTATGAGAGAGACAGAACCCTGGAAATTTCTCGACGCATATCGAGATCGTGTGTTTCAAGGAACCTGGCCTACGCTTCCACAGCTCTTCGACATCTCAGTCGATCGCTTCGCCGATCGCCCCTGCTTTACAGTGTACAGCCCGAAGCGAGAGAGTCTGACCTACAAGGAGGCGCAGGAACGCATCAAGGCTGTGGCCGCGTACCTTGCATCGATCGGCGTGAAGGAAGGCGCACATGTCGCGGTGACAGGCAAAAACTCGCCGGAATGGGCTATCGCCTACCTCGCAGTGCTTTACGCGGGAGCTATCGTCGTGCCTATCGACTACCAGCTCAGCACCCAGGAGATTAACACGCTGATCAAGGCCGGCGATGTCGTTGCGGCCTTCGTCGATGAAGAAAAATTTGACGAAATCAGCACCGCTTACCCCGAGATGCCTACCTTCGGCCTCTCAAAGGGCGTGGGAACCTACCTCTATGACCTCAGCACGCCAGGAGCGGCCAGTCTTCCTACGCCTGCAGTGCCCGTCAAGAGTACCGCGGCGATTCTCTTTACGTCGGGGACAACGGGTATTCCTAAAGGTGTCATGCTGAGCCACGAGAACTTTGTCTCAGACTGTTTCCTCGCCCAGTCGAATCTCAACATCGGATGCGAGGACGTTTTCTACGCCCTGCTGCCGATTCACCACTCCTACACTATGCTCGCGGTATTCATCGAGTCGCTCTCGGTGGGCGCCGAAACCGTGTTCGGCAAGCGCATGGTTGTAAAACAGATCCTCTCCGACCTCAAAGAGGCCAAGGTAACGATGTTCCTCGGTGTACCGATGCTTTTCAATAAGCTCCTTGCGGGTATCATGAAAGGTGTCCGGGAGAAGGGCACGCTCGTCTACGGCCTCATCCGAACCCTCATGGCGATATCAGGCTTCATCAAGAAGACCTTCGGGGTGAACCCCGGCAAAAAACTCTTCCACTCAGTACTGGAGAAAGCGAGTCTCTCATCGATCCGCATCTGCATTTCTGGTGGAGGCCCCCTCGATCCGAAGGTTTTCCGTCAGTACAACGAGCTCGGAATCGACTTTGTGCAGGGCTACGGTCTCACTGAGACATCGCCTATTCTCACCCTCAACCCCGTCGAACACTACAAGGAAACTTCCGTCGGCAAGATCATTCCCGGCGTGGAGATCCGCATCGACACTCCGAATGAAGAGGGCATCGGCGAAATTGTGGTACGCGGCTCGATGGTGATGCAAGGCTACTACAAGATGCCGGAGGAAACCGCACAGGTGCTCTCCGATGATGGCTGGTTCCGCACCGGCGACCTTGGAAAGCTCGACGAGGAAAATTATGTCTACCTTGCAGGCCGAATCAAAAACATGATCGTCACCGAGGGTGGCAAGAATGTATACCCTGAAGAGATTGAGAACGAATTTCAGCTCTACGACGAGATCGATCAGATTCTTGTGCGCGGCTACAACCCCGAGGGCAAGACTGTTGTCGAGGAGATCGAGGCTCTCATCTACCCTAACCCCGATTGGATCGCGCAGTCGAAGCTCGAGAAGCCTGCGGTGCAGTCACGCATCGATGAGATCATAACCGAAGTGAACCAGAGGCTGAGGCCCTACCAGAAGATTACGCGAACTTTGATCCTCGATGAGCCGCTCGAGATGACCACCACGAAGAAGTTGAAGCGTCAGAGCGCAAAGATATAAAAAGAGCGCCCCCAATCGAGGGGCGTTTTCTTATTCGTTTGAATCGTGCGGTGCTCAGCCTTAGTCCGTGTTTTCTGCTTTAATACGAGCTCGTGCCCTTACCACCGGAGATGATGGCGACGCTCGAACTCGTGCCGAGCCTCGTTGCGCCGGCACGGATCATCGCCACCGCGTCTTCGTAGGTTCTCACGCCGCCGGATGCCTTCACTCCCATCTTCGGGCCGACCGTCCGCCGCATGAGGGCGATGTCTTCCACTGTCGCGCCGCCTTTGTTAAAGCCAGTCGATGTTTTGACAAAATCCGCGCCAATATCCTTCGCGATCTGACAGGCAAGCACTTTTTCCTCATCGGTCAAGAGACAAGTTTCAAGGATGACCTTGAGTACAATCCCGGGGCGGCATGCTCTGCGCACGGCGAGCATGTCTTCGCGAACAGTCTTGAGATCCCGCGCCTTCATGGCGCCGACATTCATCACCATGTCGATCTCGTTCGCGCCATTCGCCACGGCGGTTCTCGCCTCAAAACTCTTCGCGCGGGCGTCCATCGCGCCAAGGGGAAATCCGACCACAGCGCACACTTTTACGCCTGTGCCGCCCAATTTCCGCACACAGTATTCCACCCACGAAGAGTTGACGCATACCGAGTAGAAATGGTATTTCGCCGCCTCTTCGCAAACTGCGGCGATTTGAGCCTCATTGGCCTCTGGTTTCAGAAGCGTGTGGTCGATGTACTTGGCAAGGTCTGACGCGAGAATCACATCGCCGGCTGGCGCCGAGGCTGCTTGTGCCGCGGGCACAGCGTTCTGTGCGGTGGATGCGGTTGGAGCCGCGCCCTTCGACGACGCGTCAGACGTTTTAATCGAGCCCGAAGAGGCCATTCTTGTGATCACCTCTTCGACAATTTTCTGTATGAGTTGATCCTGGTTCATCAGTTGTTAGATCCTCCCCGCTCAAGTGCCATAATCTTATTGATGCGCACAATGTGCCGGCCGCCGGCGAATCGAGTCTCCAGCCACACCTTGACCATTTCAGCGAGCTTGTCCGCCGTATGCAGCGGTCCACCCAGACTGAGCACATTCGCATTATTGTGTTCTCTGCTGTTGATGACAGTTCTCAGATCGTAGCACATCGCCGCGCGAATACCCCTGATCTTGTTGGCTGCCATGCAGGAGCCTATACCGGCCCCATCGAGCACGATCCCGCGCTCGCAGTCTCCCGAAACTACTTTCTTGCACACTGCTGCCGCAATGTCGGGATAATCCACCTTGTCCGTACCGAAACAACCCACGTCAACAACCCTGTAGCCGAGAAGCCTCAGATATTCGACGAGCATCTGTTTCTGAGTCACTGCCCCATGATCTGACCCAATCGCGACGCTTTTGACGACATCAATTGGCTCAGCAATCGTTTCTTCACTCATTCTTTATCCTCAATATCGACTCTGTCCACGATCCCACATATCGCGGTTCTGATCGTGACGGCGGATTCGTCGCCAATTACGGCACGTGCCGAGCCACCTTCGTCGACGAGAATCACTCTGTCCCCAATACCCGCCTGGACACCGTCAACCGCCAGAAGCGGCTTGCCCTTCGGCTTACCTTGCGCATCCAGAGGCTGCACCATCAGTAATTTTAAACCTTTGTAATGCGCATGTTTCTCGGTTGAAACCACCGAGGCGACAATCTGCCCGAGTATCATAGGGTTTCGCCTGCGCTGTGCGCGCCATGAGTTGCGCGAGGGCTGTGCGAGCCGCGCGCGTCATCCGTGTTGACCGCGTCGACGACGCCGATTATCGCGGCATCGCCCGGATTGAACCAGCCGTTTGGGTTGGCCTGGGCAGCTTCTTTGCCGGACTCGAAGAAGACGATATCGCCTTCGCCCGATCGAACAGTGTCGTACGCCACGATGGGACTGCCGGCGTTGTTTAAATGTTCATCGAGCGGCTGTACGAGGAGAAGCTTCAGGCCTTCGTAGCACTCGAGTTTCTTCGTGCTCACCACCCTGCCGATCACCTTGCCTAGTTTCATCGCGGAAACCTCATATAATCCTGAACGCGTCAACGAGTGTACAACGACGCTCACGCGTGAATGTGCGAGGTCGCGTTACACCCTCTCCGGTCGGGCTCGCAATGGTGAAGGAGGTGAATCCCGCGCCACCCTGTCCGAGGCCCGCATAGCAGGGCCCATTCTTGACGAACAACGAACCGTTCATCATTTTCGCCATGCGCGAAAGTTTTTCGATATTCCGAGAATGCATCATCGACGAGTGCTTGCAGCCCTTCTCCACCACAACCGCAAAATCGATCGCCCGATCGACATCGCTCATTCGCACGAGAGGGAGCACCGGCATAAGCTGCTCCGTCCACACCAGAGGATGCTCAGGCCCAACCTCCATGAGAAGGAGCCTCGTGTCGGTCGGAACACTGATACCCGCTGCCGCCGCGATGTAGTGCGCACTTTTACCGACGAAGGCTTTGTTGGGCGCACCCTCTCTGGTCGATCCGCCAGGGACGGCCACGACAAGATTCGTCACCGCCTCAATCTGGCTTCCGGTGAGCTCGTAGGCTCCATTTTCCTTCATCGCCGCTTTGAGCTGATCGGTAATAGAGGCAACCGCAAGCACTTCTTTCTCGCAGATGCACACGACATTGTTGTCGAAACTCGCGCCGAGAACGATGTCCCTGCCTGCCTTCTCGATATCGGCGGTCTCATCCACCACGCAGGGCGGATTGCCTGGCCCCGCGCAGATCGCCTTTTTACCGCTCACCATCGCTGCGGCGACCACTCCCGGGCCACCCGTCACGACGAGCAGTGCGATTCCTGGGTGCTTCATGAGTTCGTTCGCGGTCTCGATTGTTGGGTTCCGTACCGCGCAGAGCAGATTCTCCGGCCCGCCGTGTGAAACAATCGCTTTGTTGAACATATGAATGAGGCGACACGAAATCTCTTTCGCATTGGGATGTACATTGAACACCACGCTATTGCCGGCGGCAATCATGCCGATCCCATTGCTTGTGATTGATGCGATAGGGTTTGTCATGGGGGTAATGGCTCCGATGACGCCCCAGGGAGCCCGCTCCGTGAGCGTGAGCCCATGTTCGTCCGACCAGGCCATTGGCTCGATGTCTTCGACGCCGGGGGTTTTCGTCGCCGCGAGCAGGTTTTTAACCTGCTTATCGTCAATATTTCCCAGCCCCGTCTCCTCGACGGCCTGGGTTGAGAGTTCTCTGTTGTTCCAAATGATGACTCTGCGCATCGCGTCGATCATCGCCCGCCGCGTGTCGAGCGGAAGCTCGATGAGTTCGCGCTGGGCAAGGGTAGCGGCAGCGACCGCCGAGTCGATGTCGGGGAAAATTCCCGAAAGCTCCGAGGCAGCCGGCGCGCTCTTCTGAGCTCCGCTGGAACTCTCCTTTTCGAGAAGTGCAGCAATCTCGGGGCTCTTCAGCACCTCTTTGACAATGCCCCGTATCTCATCAGCCAAATCTGGCATTTTTGCTCCTGTCAGTACTGCTTCCACACAACCACATTCCCCTGGTCGATCGAATCGACGATCGCGACGAGGAGCGTGTCGATGGGCTTATCATCGGTGATATAGGTCCATCTGCAGGCACTGCCCTGCGTGAGTAAGACGAGGTGGTCTCGCTCGGCACCCACCAAATCGAGGGCTACAAGGAATTCACCCTTCCCCACACCCGCCTGGTCGCACTCTTCTACGAGTAAAAAACGGGGTTGTGTGATGCCATCGGATCTGAGGCTCGCAACGACGGTACCTCGAACACGCGCGATCGTCATTCCTGAACCACCGACTTTTGATAGGTGTAGGCGCCGTCCTTTTCGATGGCGTCCACAATGGCGATGATTGTCGCGTCAGACGGTTTACCTTTGGTGGTCTCCGTCATTCGGGCGCTCGAGCCTGTCACGAAAAAGACAATTTCGCCCGGATTCGCTCCTACACTGTCGATGCCGACCACATAATCGCCTTTGCCTTTAAGGCTCACAGGATCGATTTTTTCGAGCAGCAAGAGTTTGAGCCCTTTCATGCTGTCCGTTTTGTGCGTGGAGACTACCGTTCCCTTCACACGAGCAAGTAGCATCGCTGCCTTCCCTTATTTTTTCGCAGCACGCGCAGAGGGTTTTCGACCGAGCGGAAGCGCGGCATCAACTGCCTCGTGCGGTCTTGGAATTACATGGCTCGACACCACTTCACCCACTTTTTCGGCCGCTCTAGTGCCTGCGTCCACGGCGGCCCTGCAGGCAGCCACATCGCCACGCACCACCGCCGTGACATAGCCACCGCCGATTTTCTCGTACCCCACGAGATCTACTTTCGCGGCTTTCACCATCGCGTCCGCCGCTTCAACCATCGCAGCGAATCCCTTTGTCTCTATCATGCCGAGCGCATCATTCATTTCTGCCATTTTCATACTCCTTCAGTGTGCGCGAAAAAGCACTCCCGCGCGCGGTAATTAGGCCTGCCTCAAATCCTCGAGGTGTTGGCCGCGATTATTCTTCCAGTAAGATCAGCCAGTCTCGTCTCGACAACTTTTCTGGCCTCGATAACTTCTGCTTCATCGCCAGCAATGTAGACTCTGCCGAAGGCACCGAAACCGACGACCTCGATGATGTTCACATCAGCGGTTTTTTCGGCTTCATTCGCGGCGAAATATGCATAGCCGGCGGGCTCGACTTCGAGCACATAGAGCGTGTCGCCGCGCAGTACCATATTGCCGTGTCGGACCTTGTTGATAAGTTGAGCGTGGTGATCGGAAATGTTCTTGATGAGCTGGCTCGTCATGACACGCGGTTTAAGTCGATTTTCTTCAGTCATGCCGAGCTCGCGGAGTACGGCCTCTCCGGCCATCCGCGCATCGCCCTGGCTGTCCGAGTGCACTTCGAGGAGCCCGTACGCGCGCTCGACAATCTGCAGCCCGGGGGTGACATTGGTCGCCTTGAGGGCGATATCCGTGAGTCGATTGATCTCGATGCCCGGGGCGATTTCGATGATGCAGCAAGCCTGCATGCCGATAGGATAATAGCCCTTGCTCACCGTGGCGATGAACGAGGCGTTCTGCAGCTGAAGTGAATCGAGAAATACATAGGTTCTCAGGTCAACCGCCATATATTATTCCTCCCTTCCTTTCCTACCGAGTGGCAGCGCAGCATCGACTGCCTCGTGCGGCCTCGGGATCACATGTGTGGACACCACTTCGCCAACCTTCTCGGCGGCTCGCGCGCCTGCATCAACCGCCGCGCGGCATGCGGCAACATCGCCTCTTACAATGGCGGTGACATAGCCGCCGTAGATCTTTTCCATGCCGATAAGATCGACATTCGCGGCCTTGACCATCGCATCCGCGGCCTCTACCATCGCGACGAATCCCTTGGTCTCTATCATGCCGAGAGCTTCGTTCAT
>DYLX01000038.1 GCA_020721875.1 Leptospira biflexa | reverse complement strand
GCGCAACAATACCCGACGGCGTCTACCCGACGATGATAACCCCGTATACCGAAGAAGGGCATATCGATTATGACACGCTCGAAAAACTCATCGAATGGCACATCGATCGCGGCGTCGCAGGGATTTTTGCAGTCTGCCAGTCGAGCGAAATGTTCCACCTTAGCCTGCGCGAGCGGCTCGAGCTCGCGCGCAAGTCGATCGAGTTTGTGCGCGGACGAGTGCCGGTGCTCGTGTCTGGACATGTCGCCGACTCCATCGAGGATCAGGTTGAAGAGGCCAAGATGATGGCCGACACGGGCGCGGACGCTTTTATTCTGGTCACAAATCGACTAGCGCGCCGGCACGAGGGCGATGATGTCTTTAAGCACAATTTGGAAATTTTCCTGGAGCGCTTCGACCGCGACATCATTCTTGGTTTCTACGAATGCCCCGCCCCTTACAAACGGCTCCTAAACGCCGACCTCGTGCGATTCATCGTGAAGACCGGCCGCTTTGGCTTTTTAAAGGACACGAGCTGCCGCATGGGCGATATACGCGCAAAAATAGAGGCGGCGCGCGGGAGCAACTTCAAGCTTTTCAATGCGAACGCGGCGACGCTGCTCGCCTCGCTGAGGGCGGGAGGGGCTGGGTACTCGGGGATCATGACGCACTTCCACTCGGACCTCTATGTCTGGCTTTGCGAGCACTGGAAAGATCAGCCGGAGCGCGCCGACGAGCTTCAGGAATTCATCGGCCTCGCTTCGGTTATCGAGTACCAGCTCTACCCCATCAACGCGATGTATTCTCTGCAGCTCGAGGGTCTGCCGATCAAGCTCGTCTCGCGCCGCGCCGACGCCCGGCAATTCACCGAGTCGATGCGGCTCGAGGTCGAGCAGATGATGGCGCTGTCGCACCGGTTTTCGGAGAGATACAGGGAATAGCCTGAGGCGATTGAACGCCTAATGATGATACTTTAATGCAAGAGCGCCCCCGCCGAATGGCGGGGGCGCTCTAATTAAATGGGCTTTTCAGCTCAGTTCTCGACTCGCTCTGCGACGAAGTCGGAATTTAGCAGCGATCCATTCCAATCAATTACAAATTTTCCATTGATCAACTTTTCGCCGGCATTCTTATAGGTTCCAGTACCAGTCGCGTTTAACTGGCCCAAACGAGTCTCATAGCCAATCCCAGGCAGATACGACCCCTCGAATGAAACCGATTTTTCCGCGCTATTTCGCGTTCCGTAGACATACCCATGGATATTGAAAGCTGGACCTGTCGCGCTCTCCGGTTTTGTTTCGCACCAGCTGCCGCGGATGCTTCCGTCGTTCTTATCTATAACCGCGTTGAAAATCAAAGCCAGCGTATCCGAGTAAAATTCAAATGACGCTATGCCAATATAATTGTCGGCATTTTGATCTTTGAATATTGGTGTTCCATGGAAGAGATCCGTTTCTCCACCATTCGGGACACCGTTTACGATTCTGACGATATTGCCGATAAATCCGGACTGATCCGAATACATCCCCGCAAAATAATACGATACTCCCGCGACAGTGGCAGTTGAGCCCTGCAGATATCCAGAGGCGGGGTCGTATACGAACTCTTTCAGCGCATAGCGTTCTTTCTTGTAGAGGATCTTTCCATTTTTTAGGAATCCTTTCGACGAAACAGGAACAAAGGCGCGCGCGAATTTCTGCGTTCCACTCATGTCGAATTCAAAGAAGAAGGCTTCAGCCCCGATGCCAGCCGTTCCCACGACTTTGAGCGGCAAAGCTGCATCAGGAGTCTTCGTGACCGCCTTCGTTGTCCCGCTCGCCCCCGCGACTGGGCCGTTGATCTCGCACGCGGCAAGGGCCACGATTATCGCGAGGCCGACGAACGCGAGGCCCAATGACACGCCAAATCTCTTTTTCATATAATCCCTCCATTTTTTCTCGACTTTATTATCGGAATCAAATTGTTATAAGTTTATATACGGGTGTCAATCACCGCATCCGGGAAGTGCACGAGGTATTTCTCGCCCCCTTTGTTGCGTGCGTTCTTCAAAGCTTGCACTTTCCTACATTTTTGTAGTATCATACGTTATGAACGCTGCTGCTATCCCCGATGAAAATGAAACCTTACGTCTCCTCTTGGACATCGCGCGAACCCTCGACAAGCATGTCGAGCTGAAAAGCTCGCTCGCCCCCCTTCTCTCGCTCCTCGAAGTGCGCGCGGGCCTCGTGCGCGGCATGGTGACCCTCCTCGAGCGGAGTTCCGGCGTGCTTAAAATTGAAGAGGCAAATGGGCTCTCTTCCGAGGAAAAGGAGCGCGGGGTGTACCGTCTCGGAGAAGGGCTCATCGGCAGAGTATTCGAGAGTGGCCTCCCGGTTATTGTTCCTGACCTCGCCCAAGAACCACGATTTTTAAATCGCGCGGGCAAGCGTGCGCAAAAGGATCTCGAGGGACTCACCTGCTACTGTATTCCTATTTTAGCGAGTGGCTCTGTCATTGGAACGCTGAGCGCCGAGCGCAGGATTCACGCTGAGCAACGCGACGTGTGGATGGCATGGGATAAAACCTTCCTTGAAAATGTCGCTTCAATCATCGCGGACTCGGCAAAACTCAGAGAGCGCATTCTCGAAGAGCAGTTCCGGCTGCGACAGGAGTTACTGAAGAGCGACGCAACCCAGACTTTTCAGCCTGACGCTTCTAAGTATGTGCACGCGGGCTCCCCGATTGTTGGCACCAGTACACCGATGAAGGGTGTGTACGAGCTCATCTCGCAAGTTGCGCCCAGCAATGCCACGGTGCTCATCACAGGCGAAAGCGGTACGGGTAAGGAACTGGTCGCGCAGGAGATTCACAGGCTCTCCAAACGGGCCAACAAAGTGATGGTGAAAGTCAACTGCGCCGCGCTTCCCGAATCGGTTATCGAGAGCGAACTGTTCGGTCACGAAAAGGGTGCGTTCACCGGCGCGGTTGCCCAGCGAAAAGGCCGCTTCGAGCTCGCGCATGGCGGTACGCTCTTCCTGGATGAAATCGGCGATCTTTCGCCGCAGATACAAGTCAAGCTTTTGCGCGTGCTCCAGGAACGGGAAATCGAGCGAGTAGGTGGAAATCAACCCATAAAAGTGGATGTCCGACTCATCGCCGCGACAAATCGCAAGCTTGAGCAAGAGGTGAAAGACGGCGCTTTCCGCGAGGATCTCTACTATCGCCTCAATGTTTTCCCCATCCACGTACCACCGCTCCGTGAGCGAAAGAGCGACATCGTACTCCTCGCGGACTACTTTGTGGAAAAGTACGCAGAGAAGCATGGAAAACCGATCAAGCGCATCTCGAGCCCCGCCCTCGATCTGTTGACGAGCTACCACTGGCCCGGCAATATCCGCGAACTTGAGAATTGCATTGAGCGCGCGGTAATCCTCTCCACCGACATGGTAATTCACTCGTATCACATGCCACCGAGCCTTCAGTCTGCCCAATCGACCCACACCGAGCCCACCACAACTCTCGATGCCGCCCTCTCCAGGCTCGAGAAGGAGCTGATTATCGAAGTGCTGAAAATCACCAGTGGGAACATGGCGGCGGCGGCGCGCCAGCTTGGCATTACCGAACGACAGATCGGCTTGCGCATTCACCACTATGGCATAGACTGGCGGCTCTATCGGCCTGCGAAAAAGTAATTGCTTCATACGTATCCTACATTTATGTAAAGTGATTCAATTACTTACATTTTTGTAGGTTTTTGCGCCATGATGAGCTTCTTCTTCGTGCTTGAACCGGAAGAATCATAGCAGATCCCGGATTCTATGTAAGAAATTTTAATCTTTACCATATAATCCTTTAACAAGACTCAAACATCGCACCGAGCAAACCCCCGGCAATTTCTTAAAAATAATTTCAACTTTGGCATGTTTCTTGCGGCACTAATTCGTAATACCCAACAGGCCGGTGTATTCCCAGTCTTGTCATTCGCAAAGAGGAGTAGCTATGAATGGAAAGAGAGAGACATTCGATCTTGTCGAAAACCCGGTATCCAGCCTTTACGGCAGCAATAGTTTTTCCAATGCTGTGATGCGCGAGCGATTGCCGAAAAACATCTTTAGAGAAGTGCTCGCGGTGCAGGCGGGCGAGAAAGAACTTACGCTGGAAGTGGCCGAGGTTGTCGCCGCCTCGATGCGGGACTGGGCGCTCGAGAAGGGCGCGACTCACTTTACTCACTGGTTCCAGCCGCTCACAGGGCTCACCGCGGAAAAGCACGACTCATTCATCTCGCCGACCTCGGACGGCAAGGTCCTTATGGAATTTTCCGGCAAGGAGCTCATCAAAGGCGAACCCGACGCATCGAGCTTCCCCTCCGGCGGCCTCCGGGCAACGTTCGAGGCGCGCGGCTACACTGCGTGGGATGTGACAAGCCCTGCCTTCCTCAACCAGGATCCTACGGGCACCACACTCTGTATTCCCACCGCCTTCATCAGCTACTACGGACATGCCCTCGACAAGAAAGTACCCCTTCTACGCTCGATGGACGCACTCAATAGACAGGCGATGCGCGTGCTCCGCGCCCTCGGCAACACGAGCGCCAAACGCGTCGTAACCACCGTAGGCCCTGAGCAGGAATACTTCCTCGTCGATAAGAAATACTTCGATCAGCGTTCTGATCTGCTCCTCACCGGCAGAACAGTGTTCGGATCCATGCCCGCGAAGGGGCAGGAGCTCGAAGACCACTATTACGGTGCAATCAACGAGCGCGTTGCAGAGTTCATGCGCGAAGTAAATATCGAGCTTTGGAAGATGGGTGTTTCCGCGAAAACGCAGCACAACGAAGTCGCGCCGAACCAATATGAGTTGGCCCCGATTTTTACCACCACCAATGTGGCCGCGGACGGCAATCAGCTCGTTATGGAGACGATCAAGAAGGTTGCCCGAAGAAATGGCATGGAGGCGCTCCTCCACGAGAAACCTTTTGCAGGTGTGAATGGTTCAGGCAAACACAACAACTGGTCTATAGCAACCGACGATGGCGTGAACCTCCTCGATCCCGGCGAAAATCCTGAATCGAACGCGCGTTTCCTGCTCTTTACCGCGGCGGTTATCGAAGCGGTAGACCGTTACGCCCTCCTCCTCAGGGCTTCGACGGCGACGGCTGGAAACGACCACCGCCTCGGCGCAAACGAAGCTCCTCCTGCGATCATCTCCGTGTACCTTGGCAGTCAGCTCTCGGAGATTTTTGACAATATTGCAGAGGGAAAAACATCGAATGGCTCGGCCAATGGCCAGAGGATCAAACTCGGCGTCACCTCGCTGCCTTCGCTCCCCAAGGATGTGTCCGACCGCAACCGTACGAGCCCCTTTGCCTTTACCGGCAACAAGTTCGAATTCCGCATGGTGGGCTCATCACAGTCGATCGCCACCCCCAACACCTATCTCAATGTCTCAGTAGCGCAGGTTCTTTCCGAGTTCGCGGATAAGCTCGAGAAAGCCACCGATAAGAACGCCGCCATCCAGGCGATTATTAAGGAATCGTACAGCAAACACCGACGCGTCGTATTCAACGGCAACAACTACTCGGAAGAGTGGGTGCGCGAAGCCGAGCGCCGAGGATTGCCCAATATCCGAGCGACAGTCGATTCGCTCCAGGTAACCACTCAGAAAGAGATCACCGATATGTTCGAGGCACACAAGGTGCTCTCTCGCGAAGAGATGGAGAGTCGCTACCACATTTACCTCGAACGCTACTCCAAGCAAATCAATATTGAGGCGGGCGTGATGATCGAGATGGCTCGCCGCCAGATTTTCCCCGCCGTGACCGCGTACGCTGGATCTCTCTCGAGAGATGCGGCCGCGCTCGCGGCACTCGGCGCGGTGAGCTCTCCGCAGGCAAAGCGCGCGAAGAAAATCGCCGAGCTCACGAATGAGCTCTACGATGAGACCGACAAACTCGAAAAAGTTCTGGAAGAAGCCCAGGGAATCGAGGATATCTTCACAAAGGCGAAGGCGTATCGCGAAAAAGTGGTCGCCCAGATGGCTCCAGTGCGGAGCAAAGTGGACAGCCTGGAAAAGCTCGTGGCCAAGGACGCGTGGCCATTCCCGAGCTACGAGGAACTCCTGTTTAAACTATGATTATCGCGTAATCATAGAGCCTCCTTCTTGTCCCTCACCCAAAAGTTTTTGGGTGGGGGCTCTTTTTTATGCATATCATCAACAAAAAATCGATAAATCAACGTATAATATGAGCAATGATGAGTGAAGCGCGGAAGGAAAAACATGAATGGGCTGCTGAAAAAATTCTTTAAATCTCCTCTGGCGATAGGGCTTATGGCATTGAACGCGATTCTCGCCGGATTAGCCGCTCTCTTCGGAGCCTTGCCTACGCTCGTCGTTCTGCCGCTCTTCGTACTTGTTACCGGCGGAGAGATGGCGGTGCTGCTCAGTTCCAAATGGGGGGCGAAGGCGATTCTCGCGGAGCAAGATCGGGAACGCCTTGAGCGCGACACAGAGAAACTCGCGCACGTGGCCGCGCTCAGAAAGCGTCTCGCGCTGCTGCGTATGGACGATGCTGCGCTCAAAACTGTAATCGATAGAATAGTGCTCGCTTCGGGGCTCTACCTCGACGCATGCGCCAAGGGAGGTACGCGCGATCCCTTCGTGGAAGATGCCATTGGGCAAGCCTCGGAAGTTATGAGCGAGTACCTGAAGATTGTGGATGGGGCTCGCATCGAAAGTTTGCTTGGTTCCGGCTACAGCGCTGGCGTATCCGGCGCTTTACACGTAGATGCAGGCGTGGAATCTGGCGCACATGTAAAATTAGGCGGGGACGCCGACATCGCACAGAGCACTCGTGCCCTCTTGGATGCTGCCACACGTACTATTGAAGAGCGACTCGCGCTGCCGCAGGGCGGCATTGAAGGAAATCACACGGCGCTCGACAAAATGGAAAGTCGACAGGAGCTTGAAGAATGAAGCAATCCAGAATCTTGGTTGCGGTGCTGTTGATCGCCGCGCTTGCGCAGGGTCTTGGTGCCCTCGATGCCAGGGCGCAGTCCGTCGAGGTATTTCTCACGTTGCACAGCGACGGAAAAGCAGTGGTCCAGAACTCAATTGTTTGGAATGTGAGTTCGGGAACGATGGGTGGTTTTTACTTTGAGGGTGAGCGGGCGCCGATGGTTTGGGATTTACCGCGGTGCTGGGCGGATCTGCCCGACGGGACACGACAACCGCTTGATATCTCGCGCTCCGGAAGCGCTTGGGATGTGAACCTCGCGAAGGGGAAGCGAACCTCGGGCATCTCGACCTGGGTGCTCACCTATGGGGCTGATCTTGCGGCAGCGGGCATGGTCGGGCTTACGGAAGCGGCTAATGGTGAAAAACTCTTGTACTTCCATTGGGCCCCGGTGGAATGGGATCAAGCACTCGACCACCGCACGGTAACAGTTGTACTGCCCATCGAGGTGAAAGCGGGAGAATCCGGCGATTCGCGATCGGAACTGCTCGCGCAGCTCGGTTTCGCCACGGAGAAATTCGTCAATGAACAAAATAAAATCGATTGGTATGCCGCCGATGGCTCCGATGGGAAATATTATCTCGCGCTCCGATTCCACCAGGATAAACCCGCCGCCAAGGTTTCACAGGTGCTTCAGTTCTATTTTTCGGCTCAAAATGTCGGCCAAGTCTTTTTGCCGCTCCTCGATGCGCTGGCCGCGGGCGGGGCAGGCGCGGCCTCGGGCACGACCTCGGGTACGACCTCGGGCGCGGCAACTGGCACTGGCGCGGACACGAGCCCTGGCAGTGCCGCGATATCGTGGCGTCAAACACCTCTTCTCGCACTGTTTTTATGCGGTGGTGTGGCGGCCCTCGGCGTATTTCTCTATCGGAAAAAAATCGCGGGCTATCCGAAGGCGATCGCCAAGGCCGAGGGAATCGCCTGGGCGGGAGATTCCTGGACACCCCCACGATTAAGCGAAGGAACTTACGCGGTGCCTGGCAAGGTCGCTGAAGACCTACATCCGCTTGAAGTGGCGCTGCTCTTTGAGTTGCCGCTTCCCCGCGTCGCGGCGGTCATGGTGAAGATTCTCGAAGATGAAGGGGTGGCAAAGCTTATCCAAGAGGCTCCGCTCAGAATCGAGGCGCTCAAAGAAAAAAGCTCCGATCCCTATGGCGACAGCTTTTTAGCCGCTTTCGATGCCGATGGTTGGGTACTCACGGGGAAAATGGCCGATTTCTTCGAGATGGCGCTCAAGAATCTCCAGGAAAAAACCTGGGACTGCGATATTGAGGCTACTAAAGCCTATTATCGAAAAAAAATCGAAGAGGCAGAGGCGGCCGCGGAAGCCGGCGCTCAAGCAGGCAACGGGAGCGCGGCGGCGCGCGCCGGGATCCCGGGGTATTATCCATACTGGTACTCTTTCGTGTATGTGTACTCGCACCCACACTACTGCGGCAATATCGGGCTCCCAAAGGAATTTTCAGGGACATACGCGACTTTCATGGCATCGTCAGCCTGTTTCTCGGGGTGCTTCGCTCCTAAAAATCTGTCGGGCACGTCCGGAGCATGTTACTCCGCCTGCCACAACGCATGCCACTCGGCCTGCCACCAGGCATGCCATAGCGCCTGTCACTCAGCTTGCCATTCGGCTTGTCACAGCGCATGTGTTTCGGGAGGGCCGCATTGAAATTTCGAGTTCAGCGCGCGCCCACGGCAACCTCTGGCGCGCCGCCCACAGCGGACACGGCAGCCGTGGGCTCTGCGGACATAACCAAGGAACCTCGCGGCTCCATGAGCCCAGATGTCGCGCCGGATCTGAGTTGGGTCGACGATTTTTGGGCGCGCGCGGGCGAACACATTTTTTGCCGCACAGATGACGGGGTGCTCATTCTCCCGCCTAATAGGGTCTACAAGCTCAATCCGACCGGCGCCTCACTGATCGAGTATCTCAAACGTGGCGGTTCGATGCGGGCCCTGCGGCTACCCTCCGAGGAAGCCGCGCGCGACACCGCCCTCTTCTTTGGCGACCTCGCGGCGCTCTATCGAGGCGATCAGCCAGTCAATGGCACTGTGGGCGCCGAGCTGTACTCATTCTCCTTCACGCGCCTACCGGTGCTCGGTGAGATTGCGCTTACCTACCGATGCAATAACGCCTGTAGATTCTGCTACGCCGGCTGCGGCGCGGGAACGGTACGCGACCTCAAAACAGCGTCTCCACAGACAACGCGCCCCGAGCGCACAACCGCCGACTACAAACGCGTCATCGATATTTTCGCCGACGATGCGAAGATCCCTTTCTTCTCTTTTACCGGCGGCGAACCTACCCTCCGAGACGACCTTGAAGAGCTTGTGGCGTATTCCCTCAGTCGCGGGCTCATTACAAACCTCGTAACAAACGGCACCCTAATCGATGACGCGCGCGCGGCATCGCTTAAAGCAGCCGGACTCGGCAGCGCTCAAGTCTCAATCGAGGCGCCCGACGCCGAAACTCACGACTTGCTCGCTGGTCGCTCAGGAGCATTCGCGGAAACACTCGCGGGCATCGCCGCGCTACGCCGCGCGGGAGTTCCCACTCAGACCAACACCACCATCACTCGCGCAAACATCGACCTTGTGCGCGCGATGCCTGCATTCCTGCTTTCGCTGGGCATCTCCCGCTTCGCGATGAATCTCTTTATCCCGACGATACCAGGGCCTTGGGCGGACAAGCTTTTTGTACCCTACGAGGAGATCGGACCCTATGTCGACGAAGTGTCCAAGGCGGCGCGCGCGCTCGACATGACCTTCTTCTGGTACAGCCCGACCCCCTTCTGCACTTACAATCCGATCGCGCGCGGCCACGGCAACAAGAGCTGCGCTGCCGCGGATGGACTCATCTCAGTCGCTCCCGACGGCGCGATATTGCCCTGTTCATCCTGGGACGAACCCATCGGTAACCTCTTCGATCAGCCTTTCAGCGCGCTGTGGTTTTCAGAACGCGCTCGCTTCTACAAAGAAAAACACTTCGCACCCGAACCGTGTCGCACCTGCGCCAGCTTCACCGCCTGTCAGGGAGCATGCCCACTCTACTGGCGGTACACCCACACAGAGCCCTGCGGTCTCGCCGCGCGCAAGGAGTATGTATGAATTCGACAGTCATTCGTTACAGGATTTTTGGCCTTGGAACGGCGGCGCGCCTCATACTCTTCGGCGCCTTTGCCCTTGGCGGCATTCTGGCGCAGGTTTTTTGGGAGGGCGCGGGGCTCATTGTCGGTCCTATCCTTCTCATCGCGCCCCTCGCGCTCCTCTCCGCGAAACCATGGACCAACAAACCAAAGGATATCGGCGAAGAGGACTGGCAGCCCGTCACCGACGCCGAACTCGACAGGATTGCGGATGCATTCAAAGCCACGCGAACCATCAAATTGCCGCTCTGGTACCGCTCGGGTTTTGGTGTGCCCTTTACGATCGCACTCGGTGTAATCGCCGCTGCGCTGGGCAGCGTCCTCACCCTCCCAGGGCTCCTCGCCACCGACGCGCTCATCCTCTTGTGGCCCGCGCTCAATTTCCTCAAAATCCGCCTTTGGATTCCACACGAATTCGAGATGATCATGAAGGCGCTCCAGGCCGCACGTTCAGTCCAACTGCCGGCGGGTATTGTCTGTACACCCTACCTGCGTCTCGACCGTGACGACCAAGGCCTTCGCATCCCGGAAAGCGCCCGCCTCATGTTCGAACCTCGGCGTAAACCCGACGATCTTGTGGGAGCTCAGATGCAGGTGGCGATCAACAAAGGGCCAAACGGGCAGGTGCCCTACCTCTATGCGGTGATACTTACCCACGGACAGGGCGCAACATGGAAAAAGGCAGCAGGTTTCCGCGCCACAGGCTATGCGATCGAGCCAGGAGGCGACGAAAACTACGGCACGGTGGTGATCCGTCAGCGCACGGAAGGTGGCGGCTACCATACCACACCCGACGACTGCCGCAGGCTCGTCGAACTCGTGGTCGAACTTCTGGCGAAGCTGTAGTGCATATAGGAGGCACGCGCTGGGAACGCAGGGGTCGCTGCGGCCTTTAGCCCGCGTTTGCCGGCACAGATCGTGGGGGGGCATGTTCGGAGCGCAGCTCAGGCGGCACGCTCCGAACATGATTACCGCGCTTCTTAGAGCATCTTCTCCCAGTACCCCACATCGATCCATCGACCATGCTTGTATCCGACTTCGGAGAAATGAGCCGCCTTTTTAAAACCGAACTTCTCGTGAATCGCTACACTCTTCTCGTTCGGCAGCGCAATCACCGCCATGAGTGCATGGAAGCGCGGTGGCTCAAGGCGCGACAGGAGCGCCTCCATGAGCTTTGAACCGATACCTTTGCCATGATGATTCTCGTTTACATAGATCGTCGTCTCCGCAACAAACCGGTAGGCTGAACGGTCCTTCCAGCGGCCGGCATAGGCGTAACCTAGAATGGCGCCCTCCGATTCGTAGACAATCCATGGATAGTGGAGCGTGATCGCCTCGATACGGCGCGCCATCTCCTCATTCTCGACAGGCTCTTCCTCAAACGAAATTGTGGTGTTTACCACATAGTTGTTATAGATCTCGCAGATTTTCCCCGCGTCTTCGAGTCGAACGCTTCGAATCTTCGCACTGTGCATAACGACCCCCTGTCTCCTCCATCATACCTCGGTGCGCGCCTCGGATCGAGGTTCTTATCGTCTGTCTATTTAAATGATATTATTTTATCCAATCACCAAGGGTACTGTATAAGCGCGGCTCGTCATGGCCGCAATGATCCTTTGCAGCCAAGGAACCACTCATGAAAATTTTGATAGCCTATATTTCCAAAACCGGCACCACCGAGGAAATCGCGCGCAGAATCGGCGCGATCATGGAAGAAAAATCTGGTGGAGCGCGTGACGAGAGCACAGATAACACGCCTAATAATGCGCGGATCGATGTGCTCCCGATTTCCGAGGTCGATGTCTCTAATCTCCAGAATTACGACCGCTTCATTCTCGGTAGTCCGATCAATGGTATGAAAGTTCTGCCCGAATTCAAGACTTTCATCTCAGAAAAGATTGCCGGCGTTGGTAAACCTGTCGATATATTTATTGTCTCGTATATGTATGAGCGCGGGCGAAAAATGTGGCGCAACGCGATCCGCAAAGATGCAGAAAAGATTCGCGCCCTCGCTGGTGCATCGTCAGTCGAAATCTTCGGTGGCCGCATACCCAGCCCTCTGCCCGGCTTCGCGCGCGTTATATTCGGACTGCCCCGCGATCTCCCCCTCGACCTGCGCGACTGGGGAAAAATTGAAGGATGGGCGAA
>DYLX01000003.1:14509-145429 GCA_020721875.1 Leptospira biflexa | reverse complement strand
GCGGAATGTGCTCATGTCGATAATCGGCGGGACCGCGCTCTACATGGTGCTCATCAGACTGATGTAGGGTGAGGTGTGGTCAAAGCGGGCAGCGCGCGGTCAAAGCGGGCGACGCGCGGTCAAAGCAGCCGGCGCGCGGTCAAAGCGGGCAGCGCGTGGTCAAAGCGGGCAGCGCGCGGTCAGAGCAGCCGGCGCGCGGTCGTCGCTTGGCGGCGCAGGGAAAGGGACGCTGCGCGCAGCTTTGGCGCCATGCCCGCCTGCTCCCCCTCAATCTCCATTCTCGCGGTACTCCTGCCAGGCCTTGATCTCGATCCCGTTGCGCCTCGTGAAGCTCAGCGACTCGATGTACTGGCGCGCTGTTTTCACATTCGTGAAGAGCGGAATGTTGAGGTCGATCGCAAGGCGCCGGATGAGGTAATCGTTTTGAAGCTCGCGCTTGCGGTTGTTCTTGGGGATGTTGATGACGAGGTCGAACTCGCGCCGCTTCATCATTGTATGAATATTCGGCTCGCCGGGCTGGAGTGGCCAGTTGAGCGCTGTCGCCTCGATCCCGAAGTCCTTGAGGAACTTTGCGGTGCCATGCGAGGCGAAGAGGGCGCAGCCCATTTCGCGCAGAATATGCGCACTCTCCATAAACTCGAGCTTATCCTCGAGGGGGCCTGTCGAAAGGAGCACCTTTTTAATGCGCGGCGCGTACCCTACCGAAATCATCGCCTTCATAAAGGCGTCATCGAACTCGCTTCCGATGCAGCCCACTTCGCCCGTCGAAGCCATTTCGACCCCGAGCACTGGGTCTGCTCCATGCAGCCGTGAGAAGCTGAACTGGGCCGCCTTCACTCCAACCCAGGGCTGGTCGTAGATCGCGTTTTGCGCACTCTGTGCCGGCTCTCCCAAAATCGCCCGGGTTGCGAGATCGATCATATTGACGCGCGACACCTTCGAGCAGAACGGGAAGGAGCGACTCGCGCGCAGGTTGCACTCGATCACCATCACATGGTTCTGTTTGGCGACGAACTGGATGTTGAAGGGGCCCGTGATGTCCAGGGCTGCCGCGATCTTTTCCGTGATACGCGTGATCTTGCGTACGGTTTCGAGGTAGAGTCGCTGTGGCGGGAACACGACTGTCGCATCGCCTGAGTGCACGCCTGCGTTTTCGATGTGCTCGGTCATGGCGTGGTAGAGGAGGGTACCGTGCCGTGCCACCGCGTCGATTTCGATTTCTTTAGCGTTCTCGATAAACTTTGAGATAACGACGGGGTGCTCGCTCGAAATGTCCGCCGCGAGTCCGAGGAAAGTCTCGAGGCTCTCGTTATTCCAGGCGACATTCATCGCGGCGCCCGAAAGGACATAACTTGGCCGGACGAGTACGGGATAACCTTCTTTTTCGGCGAAGGCACGCGCGTCGTCGATTGTGGTGAGCTCTTCCCAGGCCGGCTGGTCAATGCCCAGCTTGTCGAGCAGCGAAGAGAATTTGTGGCGGTCTTCGGCACGGTCGATGTTGAGGGGGGAGGTACCGAGAACAAGGGCGCCTGCGTCGAAGAGCTTGAGAGCGAGGTTATTCGCGATCTGACCGCCCATCGAGAGGAGGATTCCCGCAGGTTCTTCGGACTCGTAGATGTCCATAATTCGCTCAAAGCTGAGTTCTTCGAAGTAGAGGCGATCGCAGACATCGTAGTCGGTACTCACTGTTTCAGGGTTGCAGTTGACCATGATGGTCGAGCGGCCGAGATTCCGGCAGGTTTCTGCGGCGCTTACCGCGCACCAGTCGAACTCGACACTCGAGCCGATCCGGTAGGGGCCGCTCCCGATAACGAGGATGCTCCGGTGCGAAGATTTCACATCGTCGCGCGGAAGGGCAGAGGGTTCAGGCAAAAGTGCGGCGCCCGCTTGCCCGTAGGTGCTATACAAGTAATTTGTTTGCGCAGGGTACTCGGCAGCAAGCGTGTCGATCTGCTTGATCGCCGCGCGGATGCCAAGCTGCTCACGCAAGCGGCGCACTTCGAGTTCGGTTGTCCCGAACATCGCAGCGATGCCCGCGTCCGAGAAACCGAGGCGCTTTGCCCTAACCAGGAGTTCCGCATTCGATGTAAGCAATGTCCGCGCCGCGCCACGCTTTGCTGTTGTGGCGGCTTCGCGAAGCGCGGTTTCGCATGCCCTGATCGCCTCAATCTTTGAGATAAACCATGGGTCGATACCTGTCGCCGCACTGATCTTTTTAATGGACCATCCGTCCGCGAGCGCCTGGTACACGGCGAAGAGGCGCTTGTCCGTAGGCCGCGCAAGGGCGCTCTTGAGCTGTGTGTCGGGAATAGGCTTTCGCTTCTCATCGAACTGCAAGCCGAATTCACTTACGCCCGTCATTCGGATCGCCTTTTGGAGTGTCTCCTCGAAGGAACGGCCGATCGCCATAACCTCGCCGACGGACTTCATCTCGCTACCGAGTCGCGTATCGACATCCTTGAACTTCGCGAGGTCCCAGCGCGGCATTTTGATGACGCAGTAGTCGAGGGCGGGTTCGAAGCATGCGGTCGTAATACCGGTTACCCTGTTCTTAAGGTCAGTGAGCGCAAAGCCGAGCGCGAGTTTGGCGGCGACATAGGCCAGCGGGTAGCCGGTTGCCTTGGATGCGAGCGCCGAGCTGCGCGAAAGTCGCGCGTTCACTTCGATGATTCTGTATTCGTTTGAGCGGGGATCGAGGGCGTACTGCACATTGCACTCGCCCACGATGCCAAGACTCCGGATGAGCTTGAGCGCGATGTTCCGCAGCGAGTGATACTCATCGTCGGTAAGGGTTTGCGATGGTGCTACGACAATGCTCTCGCCCGTGTGGATGCCCAGGGGATCGATGTTCTCCATGTTGCACACCGCGATGCAGTTGTCAGCCGCGTCGCGTACCACCTCATACTCAATCTCTTTCCAGCCGCCGAGCCACTCTTCGATAAGGACTTGAGGCGACACGGCGAAGGCTTTCTCCGCCCGCGCACGCAGCTGGCGCTCGTTCCGGCAGATACCGGAGCCCGCGCCGCCAAGCGCGAAGCCCGCACGCAGCATCACGGGGTAGCCGATCGCCTCCGCGTGCGCCACTGCCTCTTCGAGGCTGAGGGCCGCCATGCTTTCAGGCGTCTTGAGGTTCAGCGACCGCAGGTGTGATGCAAACAGCTGCCTGTCTTCGGTGAGCTCGATCGCCTCGACCGGTGTGCCGAGCACATCAACCGCATATTTATACAGAATTCCGCTCTTGTGGAGCTCGAGCCCGCAGTTGAGGGCGGTCTGCCCGCCGAAAGAGAGGAGAATTCCATCCGGGCGTTCCTTCTCGATCACCTGAGTGACGAATTCAGGCGTTACGGGGAGGAAGTAGGTTGCGTCGGCCATGCCCTCGCTCGTCTGTTTCGTCGCGATGTTCGGATTGACGAGGACGGTGCGAATGCCCTCTTCGCGCAGGGCTTTGAGAGCTTGGGAGCCTGAGTAGTCGAACTCCCCGGCCTGTCCGATCTTAAGGCCGCCCGAGCCGAGCATCAGCACGGTTTTGTAGCGGGCGGCGCTGTGGAGGCGCGAGGCGTGCGCGTCCTGTGCGTGCGTACCCGATACGCGCGTGACCGAGCTGCCCGAAGCATTCAAGGATGCAACCGATTCGGCGTGCGCGCCGGACGCGCGCGGGTTTGTTTTTTTCATTTCGCGTCCTTCCACGCCGCGGCGTCGCGTAGAAATTCATCAATGAGGAACTGTGTATCGCGCGGACCCGGGCATCCCTCCGGGTGGAACTGCACCGCCTTGAAGGGCGCATTGGTCGCCCGGATTCCCTCGATCGTCCCATCGTTTCCGTTTGTGAACCAGGGTTCCCAACCGGGCGGCAGGGAATCTTCATGTACCGCGTATCCGTGGTTCTGGCTCGTGATGTAACAGCGCCCGCTCGTCTCGTCAACGGCGGGCTGATTCTGGCTTCGGTGACCATATTTTAGCTTGTAGGTATCGGCCCCCGCCGCGAGCGCGAGGAGCTGATTTCCAAGGCAGATACCGAATATCGGTGCGGGTTCGACAAGTGCGCGGCGGAGATGGGCGATCGTCTTCGTGCAGGCTTTTGGATCGCCGGGACCATTCGACAGGAAGAGTCCGTCGTACTCCACTTCGTCGAGGGGGTAGTCCCAAGGCAGCCTCGTTACCTCGGCGCCGGAAGCGAGAAGTATCCGAACAATATTCGCTTTTACACCGCAATCGACGAGTGCGATTTTTGGCGCACCCCGCAGGCCGCGATAGTGTTGTACTTCGCGCGGCGAAACGAGTTTGACCGGCGCGTGTTCCTTGAGTTCGTCGAGCGGCGCTTCCGGCGCCCCATCCACAATGATTTTTCCTTTCATCACACCGTGTTCGCGCAAAAGGCGTATGAGCGACCGCGTGTCGACACCGCCGATACCTGGTATGCCCTCATCCCTGAGCCACTCGGAAAACGAACGCTCTGAACTGTAGTGGCTCGGTGTTGCCGATGCTTCAGCGACCACAACGCCGCTCACCTGAATCTTCTCAGACTCAAAGTTGAGGGGAATGCCGCGCGCGCTTAGTTTGAGCGTGGGCACGCCATAGTTGCCTATGAGAGGATATGCGAAGACGAGAATCTGGCCGCAATAGGAAGGATCGGTTAACGACTGATTGTAGCCCACCATGCCAGTGGTAAAAACGACTTCGCCCTGCGCCGAAACATCGGCGCCCACGGAAATACCTGCGAGTTCGGTGCCATCTTCGAGCACCAGACGCGCTGATCTCTCTTGCCGGGACATAGAGCTCCTTACAAGCTGGGCTCAGCTTTACGAGAAATTATCCACTTTTTATGAATATTTCAAGCCATCTATGCAGTAAATTCATAAAAAATGCATAAAATTACATTTAAAATATCGATCTCATGAGCAGCATACACAGCGGAATCACGATGATCGAGAGTACCGTGGTGAGGGATGTCCCAATCGCGGAAAACTCTGAATCGGCCCCAAAGGCCTCGGAGAGTAGAGGATTCTGCGCGAGTCCCGGGAGCGCGGAATCGAGCACGAAAACCTGCTTCATGAGGATGGGCAGATCGAGTCGCGAGACGAGGGCGTACATGAGAAGCGGCGCCAGAATGAAACGACCTAGCACCACGAGCACGTATTCGCGGGTAAAAGTGAATTTCTTCCACTCGACGCGCGCAATAATGATCCCAATGAAGAGCATCGAGAGCGGCGTGGTCAGGTTCCCGAGGTACTTAGCAGTATCCATGATCGACTTCGGAAGCTTTATCCCGATGAGAATCATGATAACTGCGCTCAGAAATCCAATAATGGGTGGCGAGAGAATGCGTTTGAGGCCAGAGACCGAGAAGAGCGAGGGCTTCGGTGTATTCTTCCGGAGCGAGGCATCTTTTGCGATGGCATACACGCCTATGGTCCAGAAGAGGCTCGTGTTTGCGATATAGTAGAGTAGGGCGAAAGGAACGCTCTCTTCGCCGAAGAGCATGATATTGAGCGGAAGGCCGATGAACACCGCGTTGGAAAACGCGACCATCGCCTGAAATACGCCGCGCTTCGTTTTTTGTACTCTGAAAATCACCGTGAGCAGGAGGGCAATCACGTAGCTCAGCGTTATCACAATAAATGGTACAGGCAGACCCGGAAGCATCGAGACAAGCTTCTGTCGGTCGTACCCGCTCATGAGATTGAAGATCATGTAGGCGGGAAGCCCCACATTGACAACGAGTCTCGAGAGGAGCGCGGCTCCACCCCCTTCAAACCAACGTGCCTTCGCAAGCCCGAAACCTGTAGCGATGATCAATAAGACTGTAAATACACTCTGAAGCGCGGTGAGCATGGTCTCATACTAGCCAAAGCTCCGCAAAAGAGATAGTGGATGCGGTCGCCAAAATCCAAGATCGCCTGATTGTCTGATTGTCTTTAGGAGGCCGCCACTTTGAACGTCGCAAGCTATGCCGTGGCGCTCAACTCCAATCTTTCAGCATCGACGAAACGCTGCGCCGCATCTCCTCCGAGAAGCTCGCTCCGAACTTCCGGTCGTAGAGCGCCTGGGCAGCGTTCTCGATATCATTCTTGGGAACGAATGTGCCGTAGCCCTCCCCTGAGTACATAGTCTCGAGCTCGGCCACCGAAGCGCGCCTGTAAGCGTTCTTCATAACGACCATGGGTTCGGGAAGGCGCGGAGTGAGCTGCCGCTCGCGCTGCTGCCGCGTGGGGTAGCCAAGGCAGAGCATCGCGATGGGGAAGGTGTAGCGCGGAAGGGAAAGCAGGTCGCGGTGGATTTCCCAGTTCTCCATGATGTCACCGATGTAGCAGGAGCCAAGCCCCAGACTCTCAGCTGCCATGGCAGCGGTCTGCGCCGCGATGAGCGCACCCGCGGAAGGAGCCCGTAAGGTCGCGTCGAGCACGCGCCGCTTCACCGCCTCCTCAACGGGACGAGCTTCATAGGCGCGCACCGACTTTCGCCGCAAAAAGAGTGTGTCAAAGTCCACTTTGTTCCTCCTGTGTTCGCAGTGCCTCAAGTTTTTTCGAAAAATTGTGATACAGCGCAAAGGCTAACCCAATCGACAGCATGTCCACAATTGGCTGCACCATCATGAGCCCATAGAGCGGGAAAAGCGCGTTCATCAGCAGCATGAGCGGCACATCGATGGTGGTTTTCCTGAACACGGAGATCGCGAGCGCCCGCTTGCCCTGGCCTGCCGCTTGGAACATCGTTGTGATGAGGTAGCTGATCGCCATCATCGGTGTGGTGAGACAGAGAATCCGGAGAAAGGTAGTACCCTATCCGATCTTTCTCGCGGGCACTGATATTCAGGTCGATTTACGGTTGCTCCAAGAGAGCGTCGCGCCCATTTCGAGCGGATATTTTTTGCATTTTTTGATGGTGGTGCCTATAATTGTCTTTAACAGAGGCTAGTATGAAAAAATTAAGTAGTATCATTTTTACGCTTTTTCTAGTCATTTCGGCGATATCCGCGCAGAGTTCAAATTCCGACCTAACCATCCTCATGGCGAACGCGCAGGCGGGCGACCCCAAGGCTCAGAACAGCCTCGGCGTTAAATACTACAATGGCGACGGCGTCGCGAAGAGTTACTCGGACGCGGCAATCTGGTTTGAGAAAGCTGCGCAGCAGGGAAACGCCACGGCACAGAACAACCTCGGCTACATGTATGAGATGGGGAGAGGAATTCCGCAAGATTATAATCTCGCCTTGAGCTGGTACCGCAAAGCGGCCGATCAGGGGTATGCCGCGGCACAGAGCAATCTTGGCTGGCTCTTCGAGAATGGCTTGGGGATCGACAAAAATTACGATGAAGCTTTTAAAATGTACAAAGCAGCCGCCGATCAAGGCCACTCGTACGCCCAGTACAGTGTAGGCTGGTTCTACGACAAGGGCTGGTCTGTCGCTGAGAACAACGAGGAAGCGGTCCGATGGTACAGACTCGCGGCCGACGATGGGCTCGCGGACGCTCAGTATATGCTCGGCGTGATGTACGAAAACGGGGATGGTGTCGAGAACGATTACGACGAGGCATTCCACTGGTTTACCGAGGCAGCTTATGGTGAAAATGTGGATGCGATGCTCGCCCTCGGGTTCTATTATGAGTTTGGCATGTCGCCGGATGAAGATCCTGTCGAGGCGCTGGCCTGGTACATGATCGCGAGCGATTATGGTAGCGATGACGGAACGAAATATGCCGAGGATTTATCTAAAAACCTCACCGACAATCAAATCGCACAAGCACGCGATATCGCCGATAATTTTTAATAAATCCAGCTCACTAAGTGTGTCGCGCTCGCGGCGACATGGCCCCTTGGGAGCGCCTTTATTTCAGATATCCTAACCACTGCGCTTGGCGGTCGATCATCACCTCGACGAGTTCAGGTACTCGAGCACACACAGGCACCACAGGGTTCACGAGGAGAGCCTGTATCGCGAGGTCCTTGCTCGCGCGCAGCACAGCCTCGGCGGTGAGATCGTAGACGCCCGTGTAATTGCGCAAGAGCGCCGCGAAGCCCTTCGGATAGTCGGGAAAGGCAACACCTTCAACACCTCGCGCCGAAATCTTCGCGGGGACCTCTACCGCGACATCTTCCGGCAGGGTCGGAATGAGACCCGCGTTCATCACATTGACCGCTGCCTCCTCGTAGCCGGTGTCGCCAAGCAGACCTTCGATGATCGGTACGACGCGCTCCTTCACCTTAAGCTCGATTGAAGGCTTTAGCATGCTTAGCGAGGAGCGGTAGAGCACATAGAAGTCGAGAATGCCTTTGTGGTCGACAACCTCATGCGCCCAGGGGATGTACTCGCCGAGGTGGCTGTCCGACGTGATGGGCAGAAGGTGGAAGCGCTCGAGAATCTGCCGGAAGAGTCCTCGGTCCGACCACGCGCGCGACGAGGTGACTCGCCCGATGTCGGGCATGCCCGTTTCGCCTTCGGTACGAGGAATCTGGCCCGTTGTTCGGATGTATGCAAGAATATCGGAGTAGCCGAGCACCCGTTCGAAGAATGCCGGCGCGCGCTCGAGAATGTCGGGGTAGGCATCCGTCTTGGTATCGCGATAGCGCGCCGAGACAAGGACGCTGAAATGATTGAGCCCGGCAGCCCTCAGCTCGAGCTTTCCGTAGGGTACCCCGAGCATGGGCGGTATGTAGCGCTCGAGCGAGGCGATCTCGTGGCAGAGACCGACGAACTTGAGCTGAGGATAAGCCCGCGCCACGGTAGTGACAATCGCGGTCATAGGGTTGGAAAAGTTAAAGATAGTGGCGTCGGGACAGAGCGTGGCGCAGTCGCGGCAGATCTCCAGAATGGGCGGCACGATGCGGAGGGCATGGAAAAGCCCGCCGGCGCCGCCGTTTTCGCCGTACACCTGGGGAATCCCATATTGCGCGGGAATCATCCAGTCCTGATCCCAGAGCTCGAAGCGGTTGCCCACCTCGATCGAGATAATGACAAAATCGGCATTCTTGAGTGCCTCGGTGCGGTCGGTGTGTGCGGAGAGACTGAAATCGAGCCCATGCACTTCGACAAACTCCTTCGCAGCGCTGAGCACCTTTCCGAGCGCCTCTCCGTTGATGTCGACAAGCGCGATATGCGCCCCCTTAAGAATGCTCGAAGAGAAAATATCTCCCAGTGTGCCGAATCCAAACTGCGCGCTTCCCGCGCCGATAAGTACAAGTTTCATAATGTTCCTCGGCTATCAGTGTAGCATCCTTTCACGCCGTCCGCTACGCGTCGCCCGATACACGCCGCCCGATACATGCCGTCCGATACACGCCGTCCGAGAACATTTCCATCTTTCTATGGCTTGTTGTATGTGGCCCATTACGCGCGCTTCAAGTACTTTTTCTTCCACAATGGACCGAAGAGTGCCTCGAGCTCGCGGTCGTAGGAGAGCATCGCCTTATGAAATTCGCGGTCTTCCAGTGCGCGCGCCGAAGTTTCATCGGTGGGCGTCGGTTTCGTCTCCTGAAGAATCGCGAGCATATTTGCGTAGTGATCGCGCATAGGGCAGGGGAGAACCCAATTCCCCTCGAATTTTCCATCTTTGAGCGCGTAGTCCGACTGCCAGCGTTGAATCGCCTCAAAGTAGGGAGAGAGTAGGACTTCGCCAAGCTCGCCGCCACGCGCATAGATCTCGTTGACATTCCCTCCCGCGTAAGGATTAAAGACACAAGGTGTCACATTGCCTGCCCAGTCGATGTAGAGATAACCGCCGCCGCGCATGCTTCCTGCCGAAATACAGCCATTGCTCATCGTACCGCTGTTCCAGAAATCCGCGATAAAATATCGATCGCGCTCCACTAGCTCAAACATGCGCGTGTACATATCAAGACGTTGCTGAGCTGTCGGCACGAGATCCAACGATGCCCTGCCTATCGGCATGAGCTGGAAAATCCAGAAGTAGAGGGCGCCTAATTCCGTGTAGAACTCCACGAGCTTTTTGCTCGGAATGATATCGGCGTTCTCGCGCGTCGCGGTCAGCGACACACCGAACGGCACCCCTTGAGCCCGCAGGTACTCCATTGCGTGTATCGCCTGCGCAAAGACTCCCGTACCGCGCCGCGCATCAGTCTCCGCCTCGAAGCCCTCGACCGAAATCGCGGGCGTAATATTGCCGACTTCGGCGAATCGACGCGCCATCTCGGCATCGATGAGCGTTCCGTTCGTGTACATGAGAAAGTAATTATCCTGATGTTTGAGGGCGAGGTCGAAGATCGTCTTCCCGTCACTCTTGTAAAGGAGCGGTTCGCCGCCCGAAATCACGGTGAACACGCCTCCCCACTTTTCGGTCTTCTCCGAAATTATTCTGTCGACTGTTTCGAACGAAAGCGATTTCCTGCTCGCCGCGTCGCTGTTCGCATAGCAGCCCGTACAGTGGAGGTTGCAGAATTGGGAGGGGCTCAGCACGAGAAAGCGTGGAGGAGGGAAGCCGTAGCGCTTCGCGAAGCCTGCCTCGCGCTCCCCGATTTTTCCGATCGCCTCGAACATGGCAGGCAGCACCCGGTGCGAGAGCGAGGCGCGCATCACCGGGTGTTCGCGCGCGTTGTCGATCGCCGCGTTGAGTGCCTTAATGAGTGAACGCGTAATGTGGAATTTGTCGAGCTGAACCTGGCGGGGATACTCCTTGAGCGCAAGCGCGGAGCGTCGGCTCGACCACTCGAATACTTTTCCGATAGCACTCCGCAGCGCCGAATTGTCGAAAAGCCTCTCAATAGTTGCGGGCGACGCGTGTATGAGTTTATCGAAGGCAAAGCTGTCAGCGCGATCGACGGAGATCATACGCCTCGCGCCTGAAGCTACCGCTTTTCCCATAGTCCTGCCTCCTCAAGTTATGGAATCATACGATTATAAAATCAGTCAATATAGTATAGAGCTTTTTACCTCTTTTGTGAAAAAGCCATTATGTTTGTACGCCTACAGATCCCGACACGCCTCCGGCTGAATGCGCTTCATATCCTCGAGAAAGATGGGCGAGGAATGCAGACTATGACTATTCACCATGTTGATAACCTCTTTTATGCACTTCAACATAGGCTCGCCGGAAGCGTCGCTGGAAGCGTGACGAATATTGCGGATTCCTCTCGACGAGTTCGTCGCGCATCCGCGCCATACGCTGACCGACGAGCTCCTCATTGATGGAAAAGCTGAGTATACTTGAGGGCATGAGAAGTTGTAATCGTACGCGATTATCCCTTATGTTAGGTTTTGCGCTCCTTATGTCGGCTCGATCGCCCGTGCTCTCGGCGCAGAGCATGCCCACCACGCCCAGTACGTCCACCATATCAAGTGCGCCTACAACGCTCAGTGTGCCGACTTCGCCCACCACGTTTAGTACGCCCACCACGCCTCGTGCGCCCAGTGAAATTCTCTCGCTTCAAGATTTGGGCTTCAGAATCGATCTGAAAGAGCTCGTTAGATTTTTAGAGTTGCAACGATCGCTCTTTCTCGATCCTGCCGAGAAAGTCAACGCGGATTGGAGTGATAAATTCGACCAACTCCGCGTCATCGACATCCCGGAAACAGCAAATCGCTACGCCTACGGTTTTGACTCCGACCTGAAGGTTCAGGTTGTTGCCATTCGCGGTACGGCGAATCTTAAGAATGCTTTGCTCGACCTCGAGTCCTGGAAAACCTGGAGCGCGACTTTGGGCATCAAGCTGCACGCTGGGTTTGAGCGCGCAGCAGATGCCGTGTATGAGGATCTTAAGCCTCGCCTCAAGAAGGAGTATCCGATTATTGTGGCGGGGCATTCGCTTGGCGCGGCTGAGGCGATTATTGTCGGTATGTTTCTAGAGCGCGATGGCTATACGCTCGACAAAATTGTCGCCTCGGGGCTTCCCAAGGTGACGGATGAAGCGGGGTGGGCAAAGTACTCGAAGCTGCCCCTCATTCGCGTGGTTGGCGCGTTCGATCCAGTGCCCTTCCTTCCTCCGCGCGATCTGTATCGAGCGAACCCCTACGCACAGTCAGGCAAGCTCCTCATGCTTCTCGATGGTCCCTATGTGACAGTCGCCGATCCGGATTTTTTTGACAGCATCCCTTCCGCGTTCAAGATCGCGAAGAGTGTCGACGCCCGCTTCAATGTCAACGATCACCGCATCTGGACCTACTGCGACCGCGCACGCGAAAAACTGCAGGGTATGGAGCTGGTTCCCTTCGATCGGTGGAGCCAGTACGCGGTTACGCGCGAAGAGGCGGTGAAATCGGGAGCGAAGTAGACTGCTACAGATACGTCGCTGCGCGGTGGGGGTCAGACCCTCGCTCGCGAGACGACGCTTATGTATCGCGTCAACCACGCGCCAGTGCCACAATGAGCACCAACGCCGCGAGCGCGAAGCGGTACCACACGAAAACCGATGTCGAGTGTTTCTTCAGGTAGTTCAGCAAAAATTTGATGCAGATAAAGCCGCTTATGGCCGCCGCGACGAATCCGATCGGGAAGATCGCGAGTTCGGCGCCCGCGACCGCGCCCGTGTGGACTTGCTTAGCCAGTTCGTAGAGGCTTTTAAGGCCGGCTCCGGCGATGATGGGCGCGGAGAGTAAAAAGGAGAAACGCGCGGCGGCTTCGCGTTCGAGGCCGAGCGCAAGTCCTGCGGTGATGGTGGCGCCGGAGCGCGAAACGCCGGGGATGACGGCGAGTGCCTGCGCGAGGCCAATATAGAGGGCGTCTTTGGCCTTGATCTGACCAAAGGTCTTGCGGTGCGCGGCAAACCTGTCGGCGAGCCAGAGTAGAAAGGCCAAGAGCACGATCGATGCTGCCATGAAAAGCATAGAGCCTTTTGGGATGGGGTTGTTGTGGAAAGCCTCGCCGATTTTCGATTCGAGGAGAACGCCCGAGATACCGCCTGGGATACAGGCGAGTACGATGTACCACGCCATCTTCCGGTTCGGGTCATCGCCGATTTTGAATTGCGCCACGCTCTTGAACCAGGCCGCGATGAGGCGGCCCCAGTCCGCCGCGAAGAAAACGAGCACGGCGAGCAAGGTTCCGAGGTGGAGGGCGACATCGAAGGTCAGGCTTGTTAGGGCCGGGTTTGTCCAGCCGAAGAGCCATGGAACGATGACAAGGTGCGCGGAGCTCGATATGGGAATGAATTCGCTTAGTCCTTGCACGATGCCGAGAATAATCGACTGGATATACAGCATGAGACTCCTCCTTCGGATGATGCCCGTTGATCTCTGATTTTTACTTCTTTCACGCGCTGTGCGCAAGCTGGGCGCAAAGGGCAAAATTAAGAAAACGCTTATTTTTCTCTCATGTTCCATTCATGTGGTGGGGCTAAATTCTTTTGCATGACACGGAGACACCGTGCCACACATCAATGACGAGGAGGTCATTATGAAAAAGGCAAAAATTGTGGTTCTCGCGAGCATGGTGGGATTGCTGGCTCTCTTTGGAGTATCAGCTCAAGCAGCCGCAGGAACTCCGAGTCCAACCGTAGTTGCTCCTGGAACGCAACTCACTCAAAGTCCGCAACCTACTCAAGTGGCGCCAACCACTTCGACTACGGTGACTGCGCCGATTGTGCAAACAGATCAGACTGGCAATCACGAGTTTGAAGGTGAAGAGACCGACAGCAACGGCCAGCCGGATAACGAGGCGACAGCTTCCGCGGAGAGTGGAACGGAAAAACATGACGCTGAGGAGAGCGAAGCCATCGAGCAGGGTGCAGGGACTGAGTCTGCACCGGACAGCGACAATGTCGAGGTCCAGGAGTAATGGTTCCATGTCTTCGGTGTCGAGATACCTCGGCGCCGAAGATCGCCGCCTGCGGGCTTGAGACCTCAGTCGAGAGTCTCGCGGGCGGTTCTGGAGCTTAGTGCCGATTCACATTATAGTGAATACTACCTATGCGAATTCTAATTGTCGAAGATGAGAAAGGTATTGTCGATTTTCTCTCTCAGGGTCTGAGCGAGGCGGGATACGCGATAGATATCGCTCGCGACGGCAAATCCGGCCTTGAGTACGCGCTCGGGGCGGGATACGATATTATCCTTCTCGATATCATGTTGCCGCGTATGAGCGGACTCACGGTTTTGGGCGAACTTCGAAGAACAGGAAATAAAACTCCCGTAATTATGCTTACCGCTCGTGGAGCTGTCGACGATAGAGTGCATGGACTCGATGCCGGCGCAGACGACTACCTGGTAAAGCCATTTGCCTTCGCAGAGCTTCTCGCACGCATTCGAGCTTTGTTGCGGCGACCGGCACTCAGTGTCGAAACTGTAATCTCGTTCAAAGATATCGAGCTCGACACTGTGCGACACGAGGTGCGGCGCAAAGGGGAGATTGTCGAGCTCAGCGGCAGAGAGTTCAGTATACTCGAGTATTTTATGCGCAATCCAGATCAAGTACTCACGAGAACACAGATCGCTGAACATATATGGAATTTTGATTCGTACGCGGGTTCCAATGTTGTAGACGTGTATATCGGCTACCTTCGAAAGAAGATCGACGACGACCCGACAAAAAGCCACATCAAGACGATCCGTGGTGTAGGCTATAAATTTTCGGCGGACGGCTGAGTATGACAAAAGTCTCTCGCGCATTGCCCTTTCGATTCAGACTTGCACTCTGGTATATTTTCATCTTTGCCATTTCTCTCCTTGGGTTTGAAACAATAAGCTATTTTGAGTTCAGGGCGGATCTTCTTTCGCAGATCGATACAGGGCTTCTCTCGGCACTCAACCAAGCCATCCCTAATATTGATGTGGAAAACAACAATCTTGCTCTGCAGACGGTGAATGAGCCGTCGATACGGCCTCTTATAACTATAAAAAATCCCTATACTATTCGCATTGTCGATGAGCGCGGCATGGTGCTCGACACTATGAAAGATTTTCCTAGTATCCCCTTTATTCCACAGACCACACTAATGAGGCAGGGCAGTAGCGCCGCGGCATTCGCGTTTCAAATAGCACAAAGCAGGGGGGTCTGGTATCGAGTTGTTACCGCGGAATTTGCCGTACCAGGCGCCCCTAGAAAAAATATCGTGCAAATCGCTCAATCGCTCTCCGAAATGCGCAGTCAACTCTCGCGATTCCTGGTGAGATCCTTTATCGCCCTCCCTTTTGTTCTTTTAATCGCCACACTGGGTGGGATTTTCCTCGTGTGGAGGGCGCTTAATCCCATCATTGCAATGGAGAAACTCGCCGCGAGAGTGCGCGAAGATCAGCTCTCCGATCGTCTCCATTACCACGGCCCGCGCGATGAAATCGGAAATCTCGCCGCGACCTTCGATGCCATGCTCGATAGGCTTGAAGCCTCCTTCAATCGAGAAAAACGATTCTCCGCGGATGCGTCTCACGAGCTAAGGACGCCTCTCACCGCGCTCAAGGGGAAAATTGAAGTCGCGCTCTCCCGGTCGCGATCTGCGTCGGAGTATGAAGCCGCCCTTGTGAGCATGAAGGATGATATTGAGCGCCTTATCGGGCTGAGCGCTGATCTGCTTTTGCTCTCAAGGGCGGGTAGCACCGACTTGAGCTCAAAGTTCGAAGACTTGGAAATTGAGGAACTCATCGATTCATGCGTAGACCAGGTGATCGATGCGAATCCTGAAAAACATATTCATGTTGAAAGGATCTATGAGAGAACATTAAAAACGAGAGGAGTGCGCGACTACCTCATACGAGTATTCCTTAATATTCTTGACAATGCGATAAAATTCTCAGGTAACGAAGTTTTTCTTTCGATTTCGGTCAAACGTAACGAAAGCGGCGATGGGGGAGACAGGAAAGCCTTCGAACAATCCGGTGTTCGAAGAGGAAATCAATTATGCATTGAGATTGCGGACCATGGGTGCGGCATACCTGAAAGCGAGCTCTCAAAATTGTTCGAGCCCTTTTACCGTGTGGAATCGGATCGATCCCGCGAGCGTGGCGGCGCGGGGCTTGGGTTAGCGATTTGTAAGGAGATCGTCGAAGCCCATGACGGGGAAATTCGTATAAAGAGCGCGCTGGGCGTGGGTACAACAGTGGTCGTCATACTTCCTTTGGCATCCCATTACTCCCATTTTTAACAACATCTTGAACCATTTGCCCCACTTCAAGTACTATTGAGTATAATCGACGCGCGTAGATGATTCGAGTCAGGTGTTTTGTGAGAAAAAACAGTGGCTTTCACCAGCGCGCAAGAGGGGATGTCGCGATGATTTTGCAGAATGCATTTAAACCGGCCACAATAAAAATTGGATTAGAAAGTGATGACAAGGACGAGCTTCTCGAAGAACTCGTCGATGTGCTCGCGAAAAATTATCCTAAAGATAAAGTTTTTCCTCGCGAAGAAGTTCTCGATGCCCTCTGGGCACGCGAGGACAAAATGTCAACCGGTATCTATAAAGGTGTCGCAGTTCCCCACGCTACTTGTAAGAATATCGATAGCCTCCGAGGCGTACTCGGCATCTCTAAAAAAGGAATCGAGTACGGTTCGTTGGATGGCAATCCCGTGTATCTCGTATTCCTTCTCGTGTCTCCTCCCAATGAGGTCGAATCGCACCTCGATGCCCTCAGGCAGATCGCGCGCCTCATTCAGGATTCGATGCTGCTGGAGAAACTTATGCAGACCAATTCGCCGGAGAGCGTATATGCGCTGGTTCGAGACTTCGAGAAAAGTACAGAGGCGGTGAAGCAGTTCTGAGATGCCGCCAGAGCGGTCCACTGTGATCGCATGTTCGTGTGATTCCACCGTATGACCGCAACAGGCCGATGGGACCGCACCCTTCTGTGCCATCGAATATATGGGAAAGGGGTGTGTTATGGATACAGTCGACAACATCGACAGGCTCGTCGAGATCGAACATCAGGCTGCCGACATCATCGCCGAAGCCGAGAAAAAGGCTTCAGCGATGATGCTCGAGGCTAAGAGCGCCTCGGAATCGACGCAGAACGAGAAGCTCGTGGAGGCTCGTAAAACCCACGAAGCAGAGCTTGCCGCCTTTTTAAAATCCATCGAGGCACAAAGTGAAAAAGAGATGAGCGATTACCGAGCGAACCTCAATTCGATCGTGCTTCATCCTGATGCGCTCGTGGCGAAAGTTCAAGAATTTATCCATTCAGGCGATTGATCATGGCTGAGCCGCTGGAGTTCTCCTACCTCTACGCCCGCGTGTGCGGGGCTTTTTCGAAGATGCGGCTGGGCGACACCGCACGCGAACTCATGCGCGTTTCCGGCAGTATTGTGGCGCTCTGGAAAACGCTTTTCAACGAAGAAGCCCCGAATCTACCTGAGGCGAAGCTCGTGTTCGAGGCCGAACGCAGAGTCATCGCCAGATCCATCGAGTCATTTCTCAGGCTTGCAAAACCCTTCTCTGAATCGAGCGAACTCATCCATGCGCTCATCTCGAAGTACGAGATCAGCGTTATAAAATCGATGCTCTTCAGGCTCCGCGCGGGCGAACCCAAACCCGAGGAGACTTCCTACAGCTCAAGTATCATCGATCAGGCTCTCTCGGAGTGGCCGCGCATCGACGATATGTTCCGTAGAACGCCCTACGCGTGGCTGAACGCCCAGTCGCTCGAGAATATTGCGGTGGCTGAAAACCACCTCGATCAGCAGTATTATATGAGCCTCTGGAGCTCAGCGCACAAGATCGATCAACATAAGGTCGGCACGATTCTCGATCTCATCCGCTGGGAGACCATCTACCAGAATGTCGTGTGGGCGCTCCGCATCCGCCGCTACTATGGAATGACAAAGCAGGACGCGGCCGGCATGTTCGTCGAGGTGAAGAGCGTCGACACTACAACACTCGCGCTCCAGACATTCCAGTACGATATTGAGAGAATTGAAAGCTTTGAGCACTGGCCCCTCAAACAATTACTAGAGGGGCAGACTGGTCCCGTGCTCGATGTCCCGATTCTAGAAATCCGCACTCAAGAGGATCTTTTCGCCATGGTACGACGAAATCTACATCTCCACCCATTCAGCTACACACCCATCTACTGCTACTTCAAGTTGCTGGAGTATGAAACTTCTCTGCTCCTCGCGGTGCTCGAGAGTGTGCGGCTTGGTGTAGCTCCTGAGGAAAAGGCGAAGGTAATGTGGATTCCTGGAGGTAAGACGGTATGAGCAGCGTCAGTATGCGCAGAGTCGAACTTTTGCTACTTAAATCCGACATTGATGCGGTGCTGGAGTATCTCGCCAGTCAGCACTGCTTCCAGATCGTCTATCCTGACGAGCTCGAACGTCTCGCACAGCGAAAACTCGCGGGTGCCGTGGATACCGATGGCGACAAAGAGTTGGCTATGAAGCTCGACGATGCCCAGCGCAAGCTCGACTTCATCGGCACCTTCTTCGGGGCACAGCCGTCTCAGAATATCGCGGAAGGAACCCATATCCCCGACGAGGCAATGTTCGCTAAACTCGATCTCCTTTATGGACGCTGCGTTGAACTCAAGAAAACGATCGACGAGCAGGATGCCAAAGTCGACCAACTTGCCGAGTCGATCCACGAGGCCAAGGCTTTCTCGGGGCTCTCGCGCCCCTTCGGCGAGTTCGAAAAATTCTCCTTTGTCTCAATTCAAATCGGCACGCTTGCCAAAGATAAACTGCGCGCGCTCGAAGAATCGCTTGGGACGCGGGCTGTCTTTATTCCGCTGGATAGCGAGGGGACGATTCTCGCCGCCTCAAGCCGAAAAGGACGCTTTGCCCTCGAAACAGAGCTCAACAAAGCGGGTTTCGAGAAGAAAACCCTGCCCAAGGGCGTACAGGGTGTACCCGCCGAGGCGGTAGCTGCGCTCGAGCGCGCCTATGGCGCCGAAAAACTCCGCCTCGAGTCTCTTCTCACGGAGAAAAAGGAGCTCGCCAACAACTATGGCACGCTCTGGCAGGCGACATACTCCTCGATGCGGCTCAAACAGGCGCTTGTCCTCGTTGAGCACAAGCTCGAGAGCACAAAGTGGGCCTACCGCCTCGCGGGCTGGATGCCCGCCGACCGCGTTACTCGCGTAACGAAAGATCTTCTCGCGATGATGGGCAACCGCGTCTCTATCCGCGTGTTCGACCCCCAGGAGACGATTGAGAAAAAGGGCAAAGAGGCGAGCGAGGAAGTTCCGGTACTCCTCAAGCACAATCCCTTTGTCGCCGCGTTCCAGGGCATCGTGCTGTCCTACGGCACGCCGCTCTACGGCGACATAGACCCCACGCCCTTTGTGGCCTTCTTCTTCACACTCCTCTTTGCCATAATGTTTGGCGATTTCGGTCAGGGCGCGGTTATCCTTGCCGCGGGCCTCGCGATGCGGAGAGCAAAGAAGGGTTTGCTCAGTAAATACGCGAAATACTCGATCGCTTTTATCTCAGCGGGTATTGGCTCGATGACTATGGGCCTCCTCGACAGCTCTTTCTTCGCAAACGACACGATTCTCGCGCCGCTTGAACGTGTGCTGACGGGCTTCTTCCTAGGTACTCCGAAGGACCGCTTTCTGCAGCTCATGCCGCAGAACAATGTGCAGGCGATGTTCTACTTCTTCGGGTTCACGCTTGCGATCGGCGTCATCATCAACTCGGCTGGCCTCATTATCAACATGATCAACCTGGCGAAGCGCAAAGAATATGGAGAGGCGATTTTCTCGAAGACCGGGCTCGCCGGCACCATTTTCTTCTGGTGGGTGGTGGGGATCGTGGTGCGCATCATTCTAGGTTGGAAGCTCGGGCTGATCGATATTTTTGGCCTCGGCATTCCGCTCGTGGTGCTCATGTTCGCCGAACCCCTCAAAGGAATGGTGGACAAGGCTCAGGGCAAGGCGGCTGAGGAGCATCGTTTGGCCTCGGAGGCTATTATCGGCAGCATGGTCGAACTTCTCGAGATTATCATCTACTACACCTCCAACAGCCTGAGTTTCCTCCGTGTTGGCGCCTTCGCGCTGACGCACGCCGTGCTTTCTTTCGTGATTTTTACGATGGGCGCGCTGGTGAGAGGGAATACGACGACGGGGCTCTTCTGGGAGATATTTATCTATTTGATCGGAAATTCGATCATCATCGGGCTCGAGGGACTCATTGTGACCATCCAGGTGGTCAGACTCCAGTACTACGAGTTCTTCTCGAAGTTCTTCACGCGTAACGGCAAGACTTTCAAGCCGGTGTCGTTTGCGGGATAGTGGCGCATAAATTTGTAATGATGAACTATATTTATAGAAGGAAAGGAGTTTCAGCATGAAGAAGAAACTATTGTTCGGAATCATGGCATTCGCATCGTCAGTGGCCGCGTTTGCGCAGACTCAGGCGGCGACAACCGCGGTGAGCGCGACCGCTCAGCTGGGAAAATACATCGGCGCGGGCATCGCGGTGGGCGCGGCCACTCTAGGCAGCGGCCTCGCGGTGGCGCAGATTGGCGCGGCGGCGGTGGGGGCGATGGCCGAGAAACCCGAACTCTCCGGCAAGGCTCTTCCCTATGTAGGACTCGCCGAAGGTATCAGTCTCTGGGGCTTCCTGGTCGCCGTTCTCATTCTTTTTGTGTGATATTGGCGGCGGAACGTTAACGGTCGCGCGCGAGCGCCTCCTTTAGCGCAATGGCACGCCGCCGCGAACCGAAACTGGCATCGGTTCCGAGAGGAAAACGTGGCAGAAATATTTGTGTTGGCTGAAGAAGAGATCCTCATCGCGTTTGGCATGATAGGCATCAAGGGCAAGTCTGTCGTGGGCCGCGACGACGCGATCGCGACCTTCCGGGGAATCGTGCGGGACAAGGCCTGTACTCTCGAGAGAGGGCCAGTGGATCTGTCGGACTGCAAGATGCTCATTTTGAGCGAGGATGTGTCGGACATGATCGGTGAGGAGCTGTCGGAGTGGCAGTTGAGCGGAGCATTTCCGCTCATTGTCGAGATTCCGCCGCTCTCGGGCTCTCCGGCACAGCACACGCACCTTGTTGACGCGGTTCGGAAGGCAATCGGAATCAAGATCAAGTAGGGAAGAAGCAATGGAAGAAATCAGAGGTACTGAAACATTGGAGCGAGAGATTCTCGACGACGCGCGCAAGCGCGCTGATAGGATTGTCCGCAAAGCCAATGATGAAGTCGCAGCGCTACGAGCACAGGCGGACAAAAGGATCAAGGAAGCGCTCGACGTCCTCGCTCAAGAGTACAGTCTGAAACGACAGCACGCCGAACAGGATCTGCGTTCTAGACTACCGCTGGAAAAGATGCGGCTCGATATCGAATATCGCGACGCTCACCTGCGCGAAGTGACCCAAGGCGCGGTGGCATCGTTAAAGCCCGCCATACTTGGTCAGTGGTGTGTCGCGCGACTTTCACGTCATGCTGAGCTCATCCAGAACTCTTCGGTTAAGGTTGCCGTGCGTGGGCTGGACGCTGGTTCTATCGGCGCGATAAGGGCCCTCTTCTCCAAGGGAAGTACCTCCGAGCTGATCGAGGATGCCACTATGAAAGCGCGAGGCTTAATCGTGGAGCCCGCCGATGGCAGTTACCACATCTCGATCACCGAGACCGAGCTCACCGAGTGGTTGCTCGACGAAAAACGCGGCGAACTCGCGGCGGCACTCTTTGGGAGCGCGAAATGAGCGAAATGAAAAGCGGAACAATCATTCGAATATCGGGGCCTGTTGTGTATGCACGCGGGCTCGTGGACGCAGGGCTCTATGATGTAGTCAAGGTAGGAAGCGCAGGGCTCATCGGCGAGATAATCAAATTGAAAGGCGACGAGGCTACGATTCAGATTTACGAGGACAACACGCTGATGCGCGTGGGCGAGCCGGTAGAGTGTCTGCATAGGCCCCTGTCGGTGGCGCTCGGGCCAGGGCTCATCGGGTCGATCTACGATGGGATCCAACGGCCGCTTCCGGTGCTCAAGGGACTGTCGGGCGCGTTTTTAGCGCCGGGCTTGGCCGGGGAGCCGCTCGAAATGAAAAAGAAATGGCACTTCGTGCCCTCGCTCAAGGTTGGCGACTCCATCGGACCCGGCACCGTCTTCGGCACGATTCAGGAAACCGACTCGATTCAGCACCGGCTTGTCTTCGACGCTTCAGTTCCGCCCAGCTCGGCATCCTATGTCGCGCCCGAGGGCGACTATACCATCACCGCCCCCCTCGTTAAATCCGCCGAGGGCCGCGAGTACACCTCTGTTTCCTACTGGCCGGTGCGCTCGCCGCGCGGCTTCAAGGAAAAGCAGGTGACGAACGAGCCGCTCGTGACGGGACTTCGCGTAATCGACGTGCTCTTCCCCCTCGCGAAAGGAGGAAGCGCCGCGATTCCGGGCGGATTCGGCACGGGCAAGACGATGACCCAACACGCGATCGCCAAATGGTGCGACGCAGATATCATCGTCTACATTGGCTGCGGCGAGCGCGGCAACGAGATGACCGAAGTACTCACGGAGTTCCCCACACTCATCGACCCACGCACCGGGCGCTCGCTCATGGAGCGCACCATCCTCATCGCGAACACCTCGAACATGCCGGTCGCGGCACGGGAGGTCTCGATTTACACTGGTATCACGATCGCGGAGTATTACCGCGACATGGGCTACCATGTCGCCGTTATGGCCGACTCGACCTCGCGCTGGGCCGAAGCGCTGCGCGAGCTTTCAGGGCGTCTCGAGGAGATGCCTGCCGAGGAGGGCTTCCCGGCCTACCTGCCCACGCGGCTTGCCGAATTCTATGAGCGCGGCGGCATGGTCACCACGCTCGAGGGCAAGAAAGGCTCAGTTACAATCATCGGCGCGGTCTCGCCCCCCGGCGGCGACTTCTCCGAGCCTGTCACTCAACACACGAAGCGCTTCATCCGCTGCTTTTGGGCGCTCGACAGGGATCTCGCGAACGCGCGTCACTACCCGGCGATCTCGTGGAATGACTCCTACAGTGAGTACACCGAAGATTTAATTCCATTCTGGGACTCAATCGATTCAACCTGGGACACGCTCAGGACGAAAACGATGGATATTCTGAAGCGGGAGCGGCGGCTGGCGGATATCGTGCGGCTTGTCGGCCCCGACGCTCTCCCTGATGAACAGCGTCTCATCCTCCTTACCGCCGAGATGATCAAGAACGGCTTTCTACAGCAGAGCAGTTTCGACAAGGTCGATATGTACTGTGCGCCGCCGAAGCAGACGCTTCTCCTCGCCTGCATTCTGACCTTCCACGAACTCGCGGAAGACGCGATCAAATCAGGCACTCCGCTTCCCAAGATTTCCGCCCTCTCGGTTCGCGAGAAGATTGTACGTCTCAAGAGTTCGCTCGAGAATGAAAAGGTGAACGAAGGGCAGGCGGTGATTCAGGAGATTCGCGCTGCATTCTCGCAGCTTGGCGCGCCGACACAAGGAGCGGTTTCAGCATGAGAGGCCTGGAATATCACGGTATTCTACGGGCGGACGGCCCGATTGTGATCGCGGAGCACAGGGAGAACGTTGGATTCTCCGAGCTCGTACGCGTTAAAGACCGTACAGGAGAGTACCGGCTCGGCAGGGTGGTCGATATCTCTGAGCAAGCGGTTGCGGTTCAGCTTTTTTCCGAGAATACAGGTATTACAATTGATGATTCCTGGATCGAATATCTCGAAAAACCGCTGACCTTCCGCGTCGGTGACGCGATCGTGGGGCGCATCTTCAATGGGCTGGGAGAACCGATCGATGGGTATCCGCCCATTATGTCGTCGGATCTACGTGACACGAATGGCCGCCCCATCAACCCGAGTGCACGCACTTATCCGCGCGACTTTATTCAGACCGGCATTTCAGCGATCGATGGCATGAACACGTTGATTCGCGGGCAGAAACTGCCGATTTTTTCCGGCAACGGGCTGCCGCACAACAGGCTTGCGGCGCAAATTGTACGCCAGGCCAAGGTGCTCTCCGGCGAGAGCCAGTTCGCTATTGTGTTTGCGGGCATGGGCATCAAGTACGATGTCGCGCGCTTCTTCATCGACTCCTTCGAGAAGTCGGGCGTTCTCTCGCGCGTTGTCATGTTCCTCTCGCTTGCGGACAGCCCCTCGATCGAGCGCCTCGTGACACCTCGTACGGCCTTGACCGCCGCGGAGTATCTCGCGTACGAGAAGAATATGCACGTTCTCGTCGTCATGACCGACATGACGAATTACTGCGAAGCGCTGCGCGAGGTGTCGGCTGCCCGGAACGAGGTACCCTCGCGGAAGGGCTACCCCGGCTATCTCTACTCGGATCTTGCCTCGCTCTACGAGCGCGCCGGCAAAATCGAAGGTTGCGAGGGCTCGATCACGCAGCTCCCAATCCTCTCAATGCCAAACGACGACATCTCGCACCCGATACCCGACCTCACCGGCTACATCACCGAAGGCCAGATCGTCCTCGAACGCGATCTCTCCCAGCGCGGTATCTACCCGCCCATCGCGGGTCTGCCAAGCCTCTCGCGCCTCATGAAAGACGGTATCGGCGAGGGTATGACCCGCGATGATCACCGCGATCTCGCCGCCCAGCTCTTCTCGGCGTACGCTTATGTGCGCTCGGTGCGCGACCTCGCGGCGATTATTGGTGAGGAGGAGCTCTCCGACCGCGATAAGATTTTCCTAAACTTTGGCGAGCGATTCGAGCGCGAGTTTCTCGCCCAGGGAGAATTCGAGAACCGCAGCATCGAGCAAACGCTCGATCTTGGTTGGAAGATGCTGTCGATTCTGCCCGAGTCCGAACTTGTCAGAATTCCACAGGCACTCATCGAGAAGTATCTGCCGCGTGCATCGGCCGCCAACGCGCCGCAGGTATCGTCGTTTGCCAACAGCGCGGCCGCCGACGCGAAGGCGCCAGCCCCGGCGCCACAACAAAAGGAAGGTTAAGCCATGGCTGAGCCGATGCCCGCGCCGACCAAGACCAACCTTATGAAGGAGAAGCGCAATCTCCAGCTCGCGCTTCAAGGGTACGACCTCCTCGAAAAGAAGCGCGAGATCCTTGTCATCGAACTCATGAAGCGTATGGATGCCCTCGAGCTCCTCGAGCGCGAAATCGAGAAGATGACCGAAGAGGCTTACGAAGCGCTGCGAAAGATGCTGCTCTCGGTCGGGCGCGAGCGCGCGCTGTCTATCTCCACCCTGCCTGTGCGCGATATTACGCTAGCTGCCTCATTCATCAATGTGAGCGGCATGCACCTACCGACGCTCGATGTGCACGCGAGCGCCCCTGTTCTTCACTATTCTTTTATGAATTCGTTTGCCGTTTGCGACGAAACCGTGATAGAGTTTACCGAGCTTCTTCAAAAGCTGTCGACGGCTGCGGGAATGAGGTCCATCGTGTGGCGCCTCGCGCGCGAAGTGCGAAAGACGCAACGCCGGGTCAACGCGTTGGATAAGATGGTGATCCCCCGCTCGCGCGAAATTGTGAAGTTCATCGATGCTTCGCTCGACGAGCGGGAACGCGAATCGCTGTTTGCGGTCAAAATGCTGAAACAGCGGTTGTCCGAACAGGAATGATCATGAAGAAAATGCTGGGAACCGTGCTTGTGGCGATCAATGGCTCAGATGCTTCAATCTGTGCCTTCAAGTATGCCTTGGCACTGAGGAAAGCCATAGGCACGAGAATTGTCGCATGCTACGTGGTCGATACCGCGACCATCAGGCAGTTGGCGCTGTCCAGAATTTTCGTGCCGGAAGAGAGCGAGGAGTACGAGCGCAATCTCGAGAACTCGGGTCAGCGCTATCTGAACTTTTGTATTGAGCTCGCGCATCAAAAAGAACTCTCAATCGAGACGGTGATCCGTAGAGGCTCGGTATCAGGAGAAATTGTGAAATTTTCCATTGAACTCGGTGCCGACGCCATCATTTTGGGGGGCAACCCCGCGGATGTTCTTTACCGCGACGCCTTAGCGGATGCCAATTACGAAATATTGAAGAATGCTCGTTGCCCCGTATTCTTTATCAAACCTCCACTTGGAGAAGAATTCTACAAGACACTTTGATCTACAACTGCGCGGACCGGCATGTGCCTCCTTCAACTCTTAAATCTCGATTGCTAAGTGATAGTTAGTGACATTCAAGACATGTTCTATTATATGAATATATTGGAATTTCGGAAAATTTAGAGTATTATACATTTCAGAAAAGAAAAGCGTGAGCATAGGAGGAAAAATATGACGAGATCCGTTGGCGACATTCTTAAATTGAAGGGCAGTGGCGCGGTGAGTGTGCTCCCGAGCGAAAATGTCATTAAGGCTCTTGAAGTTATGGCTGAAAAGAATATCGGCGCGGTCCTTGTCATGGACAATCAAGGCATTGTACATGGCATTTTCTCCGAGCGCGATTTGGCGAGAAAGATGATTATCAAGAGTCACAGTTGCGAGAATGAGACAGTTGAAAATATCATGACCAGTAAGGTCATTTTCGTGCAGCCCGAGACTACGCTCGAATCCTGCATGAGCCTCATGACCGAGCACCGCATCAGGCACCTTCCCGTGCTCGAGAACAATAAGGTCGTCGGGATTATATCAATCGGCGATGTGGTCAAAGCCCTGCTCGAGGTGAAGGACCGTATTATCTCGGAACAGGCTTTCGAGCTCGGTCAAGCTGAGCGCGCTCAGCAGCAGGGAGTTGTGTAGGACGATAATCGCTCCCTCTATTGTGTTTTGAAATTTCGGGGTACACTTTCGGCACATTCAAACTGAGGCGAGGGTAACCTATGATCACGCTGAAGCATTTCACGCTGTCGGAAGTGCCCGAATTGAGCGCGGCGAAATTTTCCACGCGGCCCGCGCTCTCCATGGTGGCTGGGGCTGTTTTCAGCTATCGCGACTTTGAGCGAATGAGTCGGGGAATCGCGGAATTCCTCGTCGCTCAAGGAATACAGAAGGGCGACAGAGTCGCGCTTCTCGCTGAAAATTCTCCACAGTGGGTCATGACCTGGTTCGGCATTGTGCGGGCCGGCGCCATTGTGGTTCCCATCCTGAACGACTTCATTCCGTCGCAAATTTGCAACATCATCGAACACGCTGAAGCGCGCGCCGTCTTTGTTTCCGATAAACTGCGTGTCAAATTGAATGAGCTACCTCACTCTATCGCAATCTACGATCTCCACGAACTACACAATCCCACCGCGGTTCCCGTAAACTTTCCCGAAGTCGAACCTGACGATCTCGCCATGATTGTGTACACCTCGGGAACAACCGGGCTTTCCAAAGGTGTCATGCTCACGCATCGCAATATTCTCTCCAACGCGACGGCCTGCAAAACTATCATTGCGCTCCATCGCACCGATAGGCTCCTCTCGATTCTGCCCCTTGCGCACACCTACGAGTTCACGATCGGTACAGTGATTCCGCTGATCTCAGGCTCGCACATTCATTACCTCGACAGGCCTCCCTCGGCGACGGTGCTTGTGCCGGCTCTTCAGGCGGTCAGACCGACCATCATGCTCTCGGTTCCCCTCGTCATTGAGAAGATTTACCGCAGCAGCATCAAGCCGACCCTCGATGGTATGAAACTCTACCAGAGCCCGCTTTTCAAACCGCTCCTCATTCTCTTTGCTGGAATAAAACTGAAAAAGACCTTCGGTGGGCGCCTGCGGTTTTTCGGTGTGGGAGGTGCCCCGCTCGCAGCCGATGTCGAGGAGTTCCTCAAGCGGGCGCGTTTCCCCTATGCGATCGGCTATGGCCTGACCGAAACTGCGCCGCTCCTCGCAGGCTGCGGTCCCCGCACAACACACCTTCGCTCCACCGGTCCAGCCCTCAAGGGTGTGCAGCTGCGCATCGCCGATCCCAACCCTGAGACAGGGGAGGGCGAAATTCAAGCGCAAGGTCCTAATATCTACAAAGGCTACTGGCGCGACGAAGCTCGTACGCGCGAAACTTTTACCGACGATGGCTGGTTCCGCACGGGAGACCTTGGTTATTTCGACGCGAAAGGGCGCCTCTTCATCCGTGGCCGCTCAAAGACGATGATCCTCGGTGCCTCGGGCGAGAACATCTACCCCGAAGAGATAGAGTCGATACTCAACCAGGTTCCCGAAATCGCCGAATCGCTCGTGGTCGAGGATGAGGAGGGGCTCACCGCCCTCGTCTATCTCAAGAGCGAGGTACTTGAAAACCTTGAAGCACGCATCCAAGATGGCATCGACGCGGCGGGCGATCTAAGCTCGCGGGTTGGGCAGGCTATTGCGAACGCCGAAAAGTCCGTGGCAGGAACCGTGAGTCATGCGATGAGCGATGCCGAGAAGACGATTGAGCACCTTCTCGAACGCATACGAAAGGAGACAAACTCCAAACTCGCAGGCTTTTCACGGATTCAGCGCGTAAAGATGCACTCCGAGCCTTTCGAAAAGACTCCGACACAGAAGATCAAGCGATTTCTGTACGGAAAGAAAAAAGAGGGTTCTGTGGAACAAAATACCACAGACAGCAGCCAGCCTTCCTCGAGAACACCACAAACAGGCAAAAGTTGATCAAGCCCCTTCTCTCACTCTGCGAGGCCTTTCGATACGCACAAGGTTGGAAACACTAAGGAGCTACCTCTTCTTTACTTTTTCTTTGTACATTTTTGCATCCGCTGCATTGAGCATCTCTTCGATCGAAATCTGCGAATCGTAGGCAATCTGTTCGATCCCTATGCTTACAGCGAGTCTGAATTTGGCTTCGCCTTTTGCATTGAAGCTGCCTATCAGTTCATTCATCTGCTCGATGAGACGGTCGGGCACAAAATTCTCGTTAATGAGTCCAATTACCGCAAACTCATCTCCGCCCATGCGCGCAACAAGATCCGATTCCCGGAACGCTTTTTTGAAAATGCTCGCCATAGTACGAATGGCGTTGTCACCCTCAAGATGGCCAAGGGTGTCGTTAATCGACTTAAGTCCGTCCATGTCGCCAAAGAGGATGAACATATTTGCTTGCAAGCGGCGTGCTAGTTTCGCCATCCGTTCAGAAAGAATCTTAAAACCTCGTCGGTTATATAAGCCCGTCAGGTCATCCGTCAGGCTGATTTGCTCGAGCTCCTTACGGAGCTGTATGGATTCGGTGATATCGCGCAAAACCGACAGGAACATTGTTTCATTATCCCAGTCGGTCGACACGGTGCGGACATCGAGGAAAACAGTATTGCCATATGGATCCTTAATTTCGATTTCTTTCTGGGTCGAGATGTCTTCCTCAATAGGAAGGCGGTTGCCGATTAGCTCTTTCTTTTCTCGAGTGAACAGGGCATGCGCTGCCGGGTTCGCGTAGCGTACCATTTTATCTTTATCATAGACAAATATCGCATCCTGGTTTGTTTCGAGCAGCTGGCGGTAGTTTCGCTGCAGAGTGATAATGTTGTCGAGCGCTTCCTTGAGCTTGTTATTAGAAACAAAGAGTTCCTGGTTTTTTTGAATGGCGCTCTCATACGTCGAAAGCAAAAAATCGATCATCTGGATGCGTGTGGAATTGATGAAGTATTTCTTGCCAGAAAAAAACACTTCGATACCAATTTCCGAGCCACGTTGTTTGCGGATTTCGGCATTAGCGAGAATATACCTAATGCGAGAAATGAGTGCCTGTTCGTTATATGGTTTTGTAGTGAAGTTATCTGCTCCCGCTTCGAGCGCGCGGATAACGTCAGTCGGATCTGACAGTGTTGTCACCAGCATAATAGGCGTTTCTTTGTGCTTAGGATTTTCGCGAATTTTTCGGCAGAGCTCATAACCATTCATTTTGGGCATCATGACATCGCTGATAATGAGGTCAGGAGTGTTATTTTCAAGAAAAGTGAGCGCATCTTCGCCATTTGATGCCACATCCACATCGAAGCCTTCAGTTTCAAGCACATACCTAAGGCGCATCGCTTGAGTGATACTATCTTCCACCAGCAAGATCCGAATACTGCTCATTGTGTCCGCTCCTTTTCCTTATGGGCTGCATTATATATTTCAAGAAGCACTTCCGCTATCGATTCGGGAGGCGCATGGCAAAAGGCAGCTTCAAGTTTTTCCGCTTCGCCCGGCATGCCATAGACGACCGAGCTTTCTCTGTCCTGGGCTAGTGTGAGCGCGCCGGCTCGTCTAAGTTCGAGAAGGCCTTTGGAACCATCCCGGCCCATGCCAGTGAGGAGAATGCCGACCGTCCGGGCACCATACTGTTCAGCCGCTGAATGGAACAGCATTTCCACCGAAGGAACAATGATTTCCCCTGGGCTTGGCAATTTAAAACGCAGCAAATCTGGCCAGCTCACGGTAGTATGAATATCGTTCGGGGCAATATATGCAGTTTCTGGTTTGAGTTTTTCGCCATCCTCAGCGAGCTTGCAGTGAAGTGGACAGGTTTTGTCCAGCCATTCGGCGAAATTGTTCACAAGTCCTGAAGCAATATGCTGCACAATAACAATCGGAATACAAAAATCAGCTGGCAGACGGGCAAGTATAGATTGAATTGCAGGCGGGCCTCCTGTTGAGGCTCCGATTACGATAATAGAAGGCTGGTGGGTCTGTATCCAATTCCTTATTTCCTCTGTTGCTTGTTGAGCATTCTTTTTTTCGATCGGAGGGAGGGGCTTCTCAACGGTTTGGGTCTGGTATTTTGTTGAGTTTCTGCGATTGACCTTTAATGAAGCAGATTTTTTAATGAGATCGATCAGTTCTCTCGCATGCTTGTAGAAATCCGGCGAACCGAGACCGGGCGGCTTGCCTACTGCTGAGACTGCGCCTGCCTGCATGGCACGGAATGCCTTTTCTGCGGAATAGTACTGCAGCGTACTGCTGATAATGACCACAGGGATTGCATGCTGTTCAAGTATTCTCTTTGTCGTCTCATAGCCATCGATGCCAGGCATTTCGATGTCCATAGTTATAATATCCGGCCTTTGCACTTTTTTATCATTCATTATGCGGATTGCTTCGTTGCCATCCTTTGCCTCTGCAACGACATTGATATCCCCGCTCAGATAAAAAATATATTTGAGAAGCTGACGAGAAACGATTGAATCATCAACAATCAAGACGTTAATCATTTACTTCCCCGCCTGGGCAATTCTACATCATCAAATGAATCGATGCACAGTGTCGAGCAAATTGCTTTGTGCAAAATTGCTTTTTGTAATATAAGCATTTGCTCCGACCGCAATCCCTTTTTCCTTATGCTCTTTTGATTCGAGTGCGGTTACAAGGATAACCGGGATATTCGCCAGTGCAGGATCCTTACGGATGCGCTCAGTCAGCCCAAAACCATCAAGGCGTGGCATTTCGACATCGCTCACTACAAGGTCGAATGGCTCGGATTTGAGGAGCGTAAATCCTTCAATTCCGTCGACAGCCGCTTTCACCTGAAAGCCAGCGGCCGAAAGAATTGAAGTGATAAGTGTGCGCGAGGTGATTGAATCTTCGACGACGAGAATGCGTTTGGCGTTCGTTGTTTTGTCTTTCGTTTCAGCTTGGGAGGCTTTTCCCGGCAGAGCATTCCCGCGCGCTCCCGATGATGTCGAAAAGGCCATCTCGAGGATTTCCTTCATGTTGAGAATGGGGATGACTTCGTCGTTCGGACCTATCGTTGCCCCATATATCCCACGTACCTTTTGGAGAAGGGTTCCCAGTGGTTTTATAAGGACATCTTGCTCCCCCAGTATCTCATCGATAATGAAGGCGCTTACTCTATCTTGGGCTCTGCAGATGACTGCCAGCACATGGTCAGACATTTCGGTTTCTAGGGTGCGTGATATCCCCAGTATGTCTCCCAGATGCACAATGCCTATTGGCTGATTTTGATATTCAATTGTGTTTGTGGTTCCAGACGCAGTAATGGCATCCTGGCGGATACGGATTCCTTTCTCGAGCGCAGAAGAGGGTAGGACAAAACTTTGTTTGCCGACACGGATTACATTTCCCTTAAATGAGGCTTTGGTATAGGGAATAATAAGATGGAATGAAGTCCCTTTCCCTAGCACTGATTCGATATGCACAGATCCTTCAAGGTCATCGAGTGCCTCTTTGACGATTGCCATGCCAAGCCCTCTGCCAGAAAGATCGGTAATTATCTTGCTTGTAGAGAATCCAGACTCGAATAGAAGGCTAAATAATTCTTCAGGTTGCTTTTTTTGTGCTTCAGATTCTTGGAGTATGTTCTTAGCAATTGCGGTACTTCGTATTGTTTCCGGATCAATGCCCTTTCCATCATCTGCAATGATGATTTCTATATTGTGGGAATCAAGATGAGCGACACGTATGGTGATTTTCCCACGCCTAGGTTTTCCTTGCGCTTCTCTTTCATTAGGAGATTCTATCCCATGGTCGATCGCATTTCGAAGAATATGCATGAGCGGATCTTTTAGTTTTTCGAGGATTCGTTTTTCGAGCTCAATGGATTGACCAGAAATTTCAAGGCTTACCTCTTTGCCCAAACTTTTTGCAATATCATGTGCACTGATTGGAAAGGTATCGAATAGAACAGAGCAAGGCAGCATAAGTACAGATTGCGTTTCTTCGATCAAGCTGTCGATTAAGGAAGAAATGTGGATCGATTCTGAGGCGAGTCGATTGATAATTGTACTTACAATGCTAATGGATTCTTTTCTTGCTTGAAGATCAGAAGAAGCTTCGCTCAGCATCGAAAGCGCATTTTTGAGCTGCCCTTGTATCTGCGCATGGAGCTGTTTTATTGCTATTAGGTTTTCTGATTTTCTTAGGAGTACGTCGAGTCGTTCTGCCTGAATACGGATAGTGCTAGGGATAGATGGTTTTGTTTCTGCTTTGCTGGAAGGACTAGCGGTTTGGACAGACAATGGTGAAGGCGGCGGCGTTGCTGGCTTAGAAGGCTGCAATGGTGGCGAAGCTGGTGCTGATGGTGGCAAAGACTCAACCATAGCCTGTGAAGGCGGCGATGATGGTGCACCTGGAGATTCTGCAGCAAAAGGCGATTTCGGTGGCGGATTGAGATTTGCATTGCCATTTTTAACTTGCTGATCGAGTCTTTCGCAGATTGAGCTGATTTCCGGTGCAGGAACCGCAGAATTTGCAAGAATCAGTTCAATCAGGTGCAATGCTTCATGGAGCATATCGAGCAATTGGGAATTGATGCGCAGTTCTGAACGCTTGAGTGCCTGGAATACGCTTTCTATCGAATGGCAAATATACTCAATATCTTTCAAGTCAACTGCGCGGGCGGCTCCTTTGAGGCTGTGCACCGCACGGTAGGTAGTTTCAATGAGCTCCTGGTCCGGTTTTCCCTGGGTTTCTTCAAACGCAAGCAGGGCAGAAGCAATAGTCTGGATATGCTCTTTCGATTCAATAGCAAAGGCTTCACGGAGCTGTTTCAGGAACTCTTCTTGGTTCAACATGCCGTTTCTCCGGGCACACTGCAATGGAGGTGCTACAACTTATATACTTCAATAAACGTTTTGAGCTTGTTACCTGAATTGCTGACAGATGCAGCAGCTTGTTCAAGGTTTCGGGCGGCATCTGCATTCTGTGCACTTGCTGTCTTAACATTGCTCATTGCAGAATTGATTTGATCTATACCAGTGAATTGCTGTTCGACAGCATACGCAATTTGCTGCACTAGTTGCGCGCTCTTCGAGAGAGAATCTGCAATTGCATGCATTGCTGCGTCAACCTGGTTCATGCTTTCTGCACCTTGCCGCATTTCTTTGTTGCCTTGTTCAACTGCCATAAGAGCCCCAGATGTTGCTTTTTGAATGTCCGAAAGGATTTTGCGCACCTGACGAGTAGACTGCTTCGATTGATCAGCAAGCGATTTGACTTCCTGAGCGACGACTGCAAAGCCTTTCCCCTGTTCACCAGCTTTTGCCGCTTCGATGGCCGCATTGACTGCCAGCAAATTGGACTGTTCGGCAATTTCATCGACAGCAGTAATAATCTCCGCAATCATCTGGCTTTGTTCGCTCAAATTCAAAAGGCTTTGGGAAATATTATCCATTTGATGTTTGATTTTCTGTACATTTTCGCCCATCTGGACAATAGCAGTCATGCTTTCTTTGCTGAGCGCATAACTTTGGTCAGATGATTCTGTGACAGTGCCTGCAAGGTCTTTTGTCGTTTGTGCAACCTGGCGTATTTCTTCGGTAGTAGTAGCAGTTTCCATGACAGAGGCAGCAGTTTCACTCGCTGAAGCGCCGAGTTGGGCGCTTGTTGCAGACATTTCATTTGCAGAAGAGGCAAGATGCAACACCATTGCATTCACTTCAGCAATTTGCTCTCTAAATCGGCTAAGGAACGACTCAAATGCTTTTATCAGCATGCCGATTTCGTCTTTGCGCGTATCATCGATACTGCGCTTTTGCAAATTTCCATTGGCTACTTCTTTGAGGTTTGCAACAAGTTGCTGTATCGGACGGACAATATTTTCTCCGATTACAAAGGCGAATAAAACTGCAACCACTATGGCAAATATATTCAGAATAATTGTGATAGTTGCAGCGGATTTTTGCATTGCAAGGGCATTTTGGTATGCTAAATCAGCTTGTTTTTTTGTGGATTCAGCTAGATCCGCAATATTCTGCGCTACAAGTGCTAATGACTCTTTGCCTTCTTTGTTAAAGGAGTTGATCAGCTCTTTTTGCTTCTTTGCATTTTTTAAGTTGACTTCTTCATTATGGATGAAAAGCCATTGAGTAAACGAAGTATTAAGATTGGCAAGAAGCTTTAGAGTATCCGAATCATTGTTGATGGTCTGTAGTTTTGTGATATTTGCCTGTATTAACTCTATATTGGTTTGCATCGACTGATAGATTTTTTCAACTTCAGAGGCAGCGCTTGCAACGATATAATCGCTCATACTCTGCGAAAGGTGTGCATGCGCAACATTGATTTCGTTGACCATGGTCAACGTTGCAAAATGAGTATTGATAATATCATCCAGCTGCCTATTTATTGCTGATTGTTCCGAAAAGGAATATACCGCAAGCCCAATCATTGCCAGAATGACAAAACCAAAGCCCATGATTAGTTTTGCACGCATTTTCATATTCTTAAGCATTTTTCAAACCTCCATCGCCCTGTTCATCCTGCAACAATGCTTTTTTGCAGCTGCATCATACATGCATCAGCATCGAGAATAGTTATGCCCCCACGGCCGCACCCTTTGGAAATATGTTCGATAATTTGGCTTTGGGCTGCAATCGATGGCTGCAATTCATTGTTTGAAAATTCGCGGATGCGTACAATCCGCTCGCATGGAAACGCAAACACTAGCTCATTCTTCTGAAGAATAATGAGCGATTTAAAGTTTTTTTTTGACTCTTCCTGGGTAGGCAAACCCACATACAATCCGAGATCGACAACCGGCACTACTTCACCGCGTACATTCATGACTCCAATAAGAAATGGAGGCAAAAATGGCAATGGTGTGATTGTTCGGTTGTATCGCAATATTTCTCGAATGCTTTGGATCTCGAATGCAAAGCTCATGCCACATAGTGTAAATTCAATGCAGCGGATATCGATTTTTTTTGCTGTACGATGCTGGCTTTTGGCGAGTTTTTTTGCTCGATTCAGCAGGATATTTTCATCTGTTTCCATATGTATCCATAAGCGATTGAATCATTTCACGCATTGCCTTTGCCGGTATTCCATTAGAACCTGGCACAATCGCGTTCTCTTCTATTTTCGACAGAAAATGCAATGCATTTGAGTAATATTTCTGCATTTCCTTTATGTTATTTTTCTTTTCGGAAATTGCAGCTAATGTAATATATGCAACGACATTGTCTGGCTCCAAAAAGAGCGATTTTTTCAGGTCGGATTCGGCCGATGCGAAATCCTTAGCATGAAAATATGCGAGTCCGCGCAGATAATAAAGTTCAGGATTGGTTTTTTCTTTTTGTATGAGATCCGATATAATCTCGATAGCATGGCTCGCTTCTCCGGAATCGGCAAGTAGGCGCGCCCTAATAATTTCTTTTGATTCTAGAGAAGATGAAGTAGCTGGTTTAGGTGCCGGGTTAGGTAAGGTCTTTTTTGAATGACTGTGCTCAAAAGATTGCATGGGCGGGGTAGGGCGGCTTACCGCAATGTGTGGTGGCAGCTGATTTTTGGTTTGCTCGGAAAAATCGCGATGCTCCTTTTTTATAAAGATTGTGCCATTGGTGATTTGCTTAGGTATAAATGGCAAGCCATTAAGAAACCATGGCTCGCTTGGTCCCGCAATAAAGGCGCCATCTGGCTTAAGATGCTTTGCAAAGCGCAATGCAAGCGTTTGAGCGGTATCCTGATCAAAATAAATAAATACATTGCGACAAAAGATCAAATCGAATGTGGAGTCTGATAATTCCGGAATATTCCATTGCGGTGTAAGCAAATTCAATTGAGCAAAGGTGACCATTTGCTGAATATGGCTATCGATATGATAAAGTTTTGTTTGAGGCAACCCAGGGATAGATATACGTCTGTCATTTGGAACATGAAAATACTTTTCAATAGTTTCACGATCCATTTCTCTGAATGACCATGGACCATAATATCCTTGCTGTGCAATATCCAAAGATTCTGGATTGATATCAGTTGCAAGAACCTTTAAAGCCCAACCTTGTTTATTCTTAAAATATTCATACAGCGTTATTGCGATGGAATATGCTTCCTCCCCTGTGCTGCAGCCTGCAGACCAGCAGCGGACAACGTGGTTTTGCTCTGCGTGCCTTTTTTGTTCCAGCGCAGGGAGAAAGATTTCGCGCATCCAGGCAAAATGTTCGGGATGCCTGAAAAAATATGTTTCATATATTGTGATATGAGGAATGATTGTTTGAGCGACAGTATCCTCGATGGGGATCTTGCAGATTGAATCGATGGCTTTTTTAAGCGAAGTGTGATGCTCCTCGATCACTGCTCGAATTGCTTTTTTCAGCGAGTAGTTGTGAACTACACCTGGCTTGAGGCCGAAATTAGCTTTGAGCGCAGTATGGATCTGCTCTCTATTTTGAGATATTGCCAAATCCAATTCTTGATCGGTCAATGTCCGGCTTTTTTGCTCCATATGCTGTCAGCGGGGCTTACTCTGCGAAAGAAGCTCTGCAGCAAAAAACGCTGCAGGATCATATAAAAGCGCGAGTCCTTCTTGGTATTTGACAATGCCTGCGAGCACTTGGATTCCTGGCAATATTGCGTCGGTCTCTTGCCAGCTGCCAGGTTCCACTTCGACGACATCTAGCACATCCTCGACATGGAGGGCAATGCGATGCGATCCTATACGGGCAACGAGAAGCTTATGTGCTGGATCGCGCTCTAGCGGGCGCTTTTCGCATTTTATGCCCATATCGATAACGGGAACGATTGAGCCATGCAGATTGATGACGCCTTCAATGCTTTCGGTTTTTTGAGGCACAGGGGTGATTTCGCAATAAGGGTAGACATATTCTACCGAAGCCGCAGGCAGGCAATACAGCCGCGTACCAGCGCGGAAAATGCATACATTGAGCGCTGCCATAGAAGGCGCATCGAGCTTTGCACTATTCGGCAAGGTATTGTCTGATTCCGGCATCGATAGGCTCCTCAACTTACTCAACGACAATCTTCAGTTCCGGGAACGCTTTCTCAAACGCCTCGCGCGCGCGTCGGACGATGCCGTTCTTCACCACCTCGTTGATGGCGAGACACGCGGGGCACTCGCCGGGGGGATACCCGATGGCGAGGCGCAGCAGCAGGGTTTTTTCCTTTTCACTGTAGGTTACTTTTTGCACGAGGCCGAGATCAACAATGGGTACATCGGACTGCGGTTCTTTGATTTTCGCGAGGGCAGCGTCGATTTTTTTCTTCATTTCAGGGTCCATGGAGACCTCCTTTCAGGCCGCGCAAGGTGCACAAAACCGCACATGGCGCCGTGTAAAACGCGTAAAACGCGCACCATGCATAAAATCGCGTAAAAGCCGCGGCGGCCCGCGTAAAACCTTGTAATACCGCGGCAGTCCGCGACAAACCGCCTTAATCCATATCTGCTCCCGCTTCCGCCTCTTTGTCTTGGTGGAAGTAGTGAGGGCATTCATCCATGAAGGTTTTCAAATTCGCTTCGATGGCCCCATTTTTAGGCTTCAGATATAAAAAGAATGTCTTATTCCCTCGATAACAGCAAAAATGCTGAAGCGACGCGGGGTCGGGCATCGCGTCGAGCGTTTTTAAAAGGGTGCTCTTCAGTTCGCCATAGCGCCAGAAGAGAAAGAAGGTCTTGCCGGCGCGCTCGACCTGTTCAGCGTGCATCTGGTCGATCTCATCAATCTTTGCGCGCCTGAGGTGTCCCTTCTCGACGATGTGCCCTTCTCCAATCAATCTTCTTCCGGTGAAAAGGTTGAGGAAAAAGCGATCCGCGCCTCCGATGATCATCGAAATGGGCATGTAGAGGAGAGAGTGGCGGGGAAAGAGCGTAAAAGTGCCCTTCATTTCTTTCCAAGGATCGCGAAGCTTGTAAGTAAAATTGTAGCCAATGGCGCCGCCAATATTGACATAGTTCGTCTCTTTCGGATCAAGAAGGTTTTCAGCCTGAATAGACATGGTTTTACCCAGCCATCGATTTTTCTTGACACCGAAAAAATACTGAACCGTAGCACCGAGGCCAAGCAAACAGATCGCGAACAGGAAGTAGGGACTCATCGTTTTAATTCCTTGTCGTGTAAGAATTGGGCCATCAGCGGTTCGAGACCGATGGCAACAAGGTCGTCCCGCGTCTTGATTCCATCGCGGGAAAAATTGTAGGTAAAACGCGGGAGATGGCTCAATTTGGGGTCGATGTGCCACTCGGCATCCGAAACACCCTGTTTGTTGAGACAGATCGCGGATAGCGGAATGTTCAGGCGTGTGAGCTCGTCCTTGATCCTCAGCGCTTCGAAGATCGAGAGTTCGTCGGGATTAATGATGACGCTGATAAAGCTATGCTTTGAGAAGAGTGTGTTCAGCATCGCGAGCCGCTCGCGGATGCTGTGAAGCTTTCCATATACTTTGTCATCCTTTTTGTCGACACAGCTTTCCGCCACTGGAGAGGAGGGGTTGAGCTTGACGATGGTCTGTCGGCGCGTGAGGATTCTCTCTCTAAGTTTACTGAGCTCGGCCACCCAGAGTCCGGAAATGGCGGGCAGGGAGAGGAAGCGAAGCGATAGCGCGGTTGGCGGAGTGTCGAAAACGACATAATCATACAGAGGAGCGAGTCTACAGTGCACATCTTCGATAGCCCACAGCACGGCGTATTCTTCGGTACCTGGTGAATATTTCAGGATGCCAAAAAAAGAGTCAAGATTGAGCGCCATGTCGTAGGAATAGTTCGCTTTAAGTTGTTCGCGGCTCTCTTTCAGATATTTATCGACCCATTCGGGCAGATCAACTTCGAGCGCGTCGAGGTTTGCCTCAACAGTGATAGGTTTGCCGTTGAGAGAGCAGCGCAGTGCGTCGCCAAGATTGTGCGCTGGGTCGAGAGAAACAATGAGAACCCTCTTGCCGCTTCGAGCCAATGTGAGCGCGAAGGCGCTCGAGAGTGTAGTTTTCCCTACACCGCCCTTGCCAAGAAAAAAAATAGTATTACGCATGAGTGCTCCTCAGTCTATCTCAAGCATGCCCATTAGAACACCGAGCGGATCCTGTGAGAGATCGGTTCTCGCGAGTAGTACAGTCAATTCCTTTTCCATATATGGTAAAAGTTCGACTGCGATGGGAGAAGGAGGCGATGGAAGACCGGCAAACCCGCCGAGAATGAGAAGCGCAAAGATGTTTTCCAACTCTTTCAGTTCGAAATCGAGCATCTCTGTCGCTTTTTCGCGGCTAACTTGGACCACGGTGTCGAGGCCTGCTTTCAGAAGATGTCCAACGCGAACGGGCATATTACTTCCTCAATTTGTATATCTCACCAGTACGATTTCGCAACTTGATCTTTCACATCATATCCCAGCAAAAACAGTGCTGGCAAGGTCGGGTGCCTGCCCTGTATGGTGTCGCGGCGTTTTTTTAGCACGCATTTGCATAAAAAACCGGACGGCACGTGGCTATCCGGTTTTTTTACTGTTTAGCGACTACCGCGGCTTATGCCATATCGGCGTTCGTCTTCCAGTTTTTCCTGAACGAATTGATCATTATGAAGTTGAGAGTGAGCATGAAGAGTGTAATCAAACCGACGACAATGCCGGTGATGACGCTGGTGATGCTCGAACCGCTCCTAAAGAATACGGGGATAATCACAACTTCATACCAGATGAGGGCTGCCGTAACGGTGACCCACAGCAACACCGCAGGGATGAATGTTACATTGACGTACTTTGGGTTGAGTTTTTTCTTGATCCAAACAGTCACAGTGAGCATAACGACCGACGCGAGCAACTGGTTGGCGCCGGAAAAAGCCGGCCACAATACGGTGTAGCCACCAGAGCGCGCGAGGAAGATGCCGATAAAGGCGATGGTAATTGAAGCGATCCACTTGTTGGAGAATATCTTGTAGGTACCTGGACTCTTATCTTTGAGAGGAGCGGCCATTTCCTGAATGATATAGCGACCAAGTCGGTTCGTTGTGTCGAGGGTAGTGAGTGCGAAGGTCGATACCCAGACAGCGGCGAACATGGTCATGAAGCTCATCGGCAAGAAGGGGAGCTTCGTGCTGACCATCATGGAGAAAGACTGTACGAAGCGGGGAATGGCTCCAGTTGTCAGAACCTTATCGGCGCCGAGAGCTGCCGCGCCGAATCCCGCGATCGACACGATAACGAGTGTCGAGAGGAAGCCTTCGACGAGCATCGCGCCGTATCCCACGAACAGGGCGTCTTTCTCATCTCTGAGCTGCTTGGCGCTCGTGCCGGAGGCAACAAGGGCGTGGAAGCCGGAGAGCGCGCCGCACGCGATGATGAGGGGCACTGTCGGCCAGAACGGTGAGGGCTGGAACGCTCCCGCCGGGCCAATCAGTTTTGCGCTGAAGGAAGTGAAGGCCGGAACGGAATCAAGGGGCCCAAAACTGATGAGCGCCGCGATGCCTCCCACGAGGAGTCCGAAATACAGGAAAAAGGACGATAGATAGTCGCGTGGCTGTAAAAGCAAATTGACTGGCAGAGTCGATGCCAGCATGATGTACACGAAGATGATAAGGAAGTATATATCCTTGCTCATCTTAACGGGGAACATATTGCCAAAGTAGAAGGCCAATATAACCAGAACGAGTCCTATCAGTGTGCCCCAGCCGAGGCCGAGCTTCGAGCGGTACATGGCAAATCCCGCGATAAGAGCAGCGACGCAGAAGAACACAAAAGCGAAAAATACGCGTCCGTCGGCCGCGAACTGTCCCGCGACGATGTCGCCGAATGCCGCGACAACGAGAATACAGAGAAAGAGTATGAACCAACCGAAGGTCTTGCCGGCTTTTTTGCCGATGAGATCCTGCGCCACGAATTGAACCGAACGTCCGTCGTAGCGAACAGAAGCCGTGAGTGCCAGATAATCATGGATGGCACCAAGAAAGATGTTACCGAACCAGATCCAGAGGAGACCCGGCAGCCATCCCCAGGCAACTGCCATCGCGGGGCCTGTGATGGGGCCCGCGCCGGCGATCGACGCGAAGTGGTGACCGAAAAGCACGTACTTTGAAGTCGGCACATAATCCACGCCATCCGAGAGTCGTTTCGACGGTGCCTCGGGTGCCTCCTTACTCTTGAGCAGCTTGCCCCGGAGAACCCGGCCATATGTGAAGTAAAAGACCAGGTAAATCACAAGGGCAACCAGAGCAATCAACGTTGTCATGCAGTCCTCCTGAATTGAAAACGGATGCTCTATTGTAAATTCACTTTCTTTCAGCCGTCAAATGATTTTTTTAAGAAATTCTTAGAATTCGGTGCTATTCAATCCGCTTTCGTCAATTCAATTTCATTTATTTGGGTAACAAGCCGAAAATATTCTAGGATTACCATGGAAAGTATTGATACTATAACGGATCTCGGCAATGGTTTTTTCCGCGTCGGAGCATCGGGGCTGGTCGGGAATCTTCAGTCGAATATCTATCTGCTCCTCGATGAGGGAGAGGCGATACTCTTTGGTCCGGGCGCCGAAATCCAGAAAGATGAGCTCAAAGATAAAATTCAAAAGTGTATCGCGTTGAGAGCGCTCAGCGTCGTTGTTGTCCATGGAGAAGAACCTGGCGCGTCTTCGAGCCTTCTATTTTTCGAGAAGCAAGGTTTGCGAGCCCAGATTGCGACGCACTGGCGCACCTGGAGTCAGCTTAGGTTTTACAACCTTGTTTCCGAACCTTACCTCATCGATGAGCGCGGTTGGATGCTACGGCTTTCTTCAGGGAGGACCCTGCAGTTTCTTCCAACCCCCTACCTATATCAGCCGGGAGCCTTCGCCACCTACGATCGTACCTCGAAGACGCTCCTTTCGGGCGCGCTCTTTTCTTCTTATTCTGACAAGCCTTCGCTTGAGATGGATGAAGGATTTATTGATCGTCTCAGAAATTTCCACCGGGCGAATATGCCTTCGCGCGACTTTCTCGCCTCAGCGGTGGAACTTTTCGAGGGCATAACCATAGAGCGCATACTGCCAACCTATGGGTCGATCATACAGCGCGATATCAACCACATCATGCGGGAATTGTCGCATCTCGAGTGTGGTGAGCTGGTAAAAGTCTCATCATACGAGAACCTTTACGCTGGAATGGCACTTTCGGGGGCATCAAGCGGTGAAGTGGAGCTACTTAAGCAGGAAGTACAGCAGCTTCGCAAGCTCAATGAAGAATTGAATCATAGCATTGTGGTGTCGAAAGACAAGGCGATTCGCGATGCGGTGACGGGGCTCTATTCCGAAATATTTTACAAATCCTTTATCGAGGAAGAGGCGGCACTCCACATTGCGGAAATCGGCGATCATGATCATGTGTTGGGGGTGTTCGGTATCGACGAGAACATTGCCCAGTTCGAGTACAAGTATGGCTCGAGTGAAGTCGAGGCATTGCTGCAGGGCGTTGCCCGTGCGATTGAATCGAATATCCCTCATGGGGCGATGCCGTTCAGACTACATGGCGCGACCATGGCGGTCTGGATCCCTGAAATCGACTTCCAGAACGCGATCGATCTCTTCGATAAGATTCGCTACGAGATTGAGACTTCTAAAGTGTTCGTTGAACCGATCACTATTTCCATAGGAGTGGCAACCTTGGCTGAGGCCGTAAACATTCAGCCAGATCTGGAAAAGGTGAGCGGGCAGATGACCGATCTCGGCCTGCGCCGGCTCAGGCTTGCACGCCGAAAAGGCGGCAACACCGTCTACTTCGCGACCGCCGAGGAGAATGAGACTCCCTCGATGGCGCGCATCCTCATTGTCGACGACGATGAAGTGAATGTCGATGTCCTGAAGACCTTCCTCGTCAATCAAGGTTACTCGATTCTCACAGCGCCCGACGGGCAGGAAGCCCTCTCAATTCTTCAGAAGGAGATCGTGGACCTCGTAATCACCGAACTCATGGTGCCAAAAATCGACGCCTACCTTCTCAAGGAATCCATGCTCTCGAAATCAGCGACCAAAGACATACCCGTCATCGTGATTTCGCACCTCAAGACCGAGTTGACCATCAGGCGCGCACATCGATTGGGTATCATCCACTACCTTCAGAAGCCTATTATACTTGAAGAACTTCTTGGTATTGTACAGAATCTCACAGGGACTGGGAGCAGTGCATGAATATTCCCTCCGAATATCTGTTGGGCGCGGTGATCATCTTTCTTTGGCTAACGCTCTATGTGATGATCGGCACGCTTCTTAACAAGGTTCGGGTGAGAATCAACCTCGAGAATCTCAAAGCAGACCTCAGACAGCTCCCCCAGATATTCGCGCCAACCTATGAGCAGAATCCACGCAAGATGCGCTCGCTTCTCATGCATCTTCTTTACCTGACACAGAACGTAAAAATTTCTCCGATTCAGAAGCAGCAGGTATTCAACGCTACTGCGGTGCATTATTTCGAGCGCACACAGCTCCATCAACTTAAGAGCAACAACCGATTCAAAAGAATGAGCGCCGCGAGGTACCTCTCGAGCATCAACACCGACAATGCAAGGCGCGCGATCGAAAGCGCGCTGCTCAAGGAAAAGCACTTCGCCACCAAGCTCTACCTCGCCAATGCGCTTGCGGACATCAACGATCCGCGCTCCATCGCCGTACTTATAAAGAGTCTCTATGGGGCACACTACTGGTACCGCAATAAGGTCAATATGATGATTGCAGGATACCGCGATGTGGTCCGAGAATTCATTCAAGGCTATTTCTGGAGCAGCGACATTGAAATACGCGAGCTGCTCGTAGACCTTGCCGGCACGATTCCATCGGAAGAGTTCCGTGATTATCTCATCGATATTTTGCACCGAGGTCCTTCCGAGATTAAGACGCTCAAACAGCTCACCACCAATCTCCCGGCAAAATGCTGCTACTACTGCACCAATGGCCGACTCGCGGCCGATGAGACGCACCGGCAGTGTCCCTATAAAGGCAAGGTTGAGAACAGTTTTCGCTGTCGGAAGTATAGAACCCTCGTCACCAGCCTTTCTCCGGCCTCCAACTACCACCGTCTCATGCTCAGGGCTGCGGAGACTCTCGAAAAATTCTATCCTGAGGTATTGCTCTCCGAGTATTACCTCGAACACGCCGATCGCGACATCCAGTCGATCGCGGTGCGTGCGCTTGGACATGTCGCGAAGATTGATAATTTTCAGAAACTCATTCTCTATCTCGAACGCGAGGAAACCGCAAATGCTGCACGCGAGGGCCTGCGTAATTTATTGAACAATCACCCAAACTATACTCCCCGGATGATCGAGCAGTTTACCATTTCCAAAGGCATACTTCACCAGCGACTTGCCGAGGTGCTCTCTCACCGCATCGAGTACGTGATCACCAAACTTCTAAGTGATGAACACGACTTCGCGGCAGGGGTCATCGATGAGCTCATTTCGATGGATCGGGTATCAGAAATTATTGAGTTTTTGAAACGAAACAAGAATGCCGAGCTCGAGACACGATTAATCGAGATTATTCAGCGACACCTGACGGATAGCGAGCTGCTTGAGCGGGAGTGCGGTCTTTTTCTTCCTGAACGAATCCTTAACCGGCTAGGGATCGCCAGACTTTCGCCTCCTACGAAAAAGCGTGAGGAAAAACTCGACAAGAAGCTTGTACATATTCTTTGGATTGTAATCATCTTTGCGGTCGGAATTTTCCCTACAATATATTTAATAAAGAACTACGACAAGCTTGGTACCATGTCGTTCCTCCAGAACATAAAATACTTTGTGCTTAGCTTTAACGTGAGTTTTTCGTATTATGCGATTACAATCAATTTTACCTATCTGTTCTTATTATTTTTCTCCAGATTGAATATTCGCAGAGAGGCACAGCTCTGGGAGCTCAAGAGCCCCAACATGCTCTTCAAGCCGCGCATGCTACCCTCGGTGTCCATCATTGCGCCTGCCTACAACGAGGAGACCACCATCATCGAGAGCGCAAACTCCCTGCTCAACTTAAAATATCCTGACTACGAGCTTGTCATCGTGAACGACGGATCGCGCGACGAGACGCTCAAGACGCTGATCGACCACTTCGACCTTAAAAAGACGGACTTTTCGTTCCAACAGAGGCTGAAGCACTACCCTATCCGGGGTATCTATACAAATCCCGCGATTCCGAGGCTCATTGTGGTCGACAAGGAGAATGGAGGCAAGGCCGACACACTCAACGCGGGTATCAATGTCTCGTCAAAAGAATATTTTTGCGGGATCGATGCCGACTCGCTGCTCGAATCGGACGCCCTCCTCAAGATCGCCGCGCTCACACTGGACTACGGAGTGGAAACACCGGCACTTGGCGGCAATGTATTCCCTATCAATGGCTGCACGGTTGACAAGGGAAAAATCGAGAGAATTAACGTACCCAAGCACTGGCTTGCGCGCCTTCAAACTGTGGAGTACATGCGCGCGTTTATGTGCGGGCGACTCGGTTGGGATTACCTCAATTCGCTCCTTATCATTTCGGGCGCCTTTGGGCTCTTTCGAAAAGAGAGGGTAATCGCGATTGGGGGATATCTTACGAGCAGCAGTCAGTACCAAAGGGATACGGTCGGCGAGGATATGGAGCTTGTAGTCCGGATCGCGCGGCACATGCGCGAGATGAAACACTCCTACCGTATCAGTTACGCCTTCAACGCGAACTGCTGGACGGAAGTCCCCGAAAAGATGTCCAGCCTGCAAAAGCAACGCAATCGCTGGCAACGAGGCCTCATCGATATCATGACCTTTCATCACAAGCTGATTTTCAACCCCTCGTATGGTACCATGGGGCTGATTGCGATGCCCTACTACTTAATTTTTGAAATGGTCGGTCCGCTTTTTGAAATTCAAGGCTACCTGATGGTGTTCGTGGCAGCACTCTTTGGAATGCTGAGTGTGCGGCTCGCGATCTTGCTCTTTTTTGCTTCGGTGCTCATGGGCATTTTTATCTCGGTTGCATCGGTGAAAATCGCCGAACGGCTGAATATTTACTTTGGTTACCTGGATACGCTGAAATTGATCGGCATTGCGATTCTGGAGAACTTCGGGCCGCGCCAGCTCTTCTCAGCGTGGCGCACCATCGGATTCCTTAAAGCAATGCAGAAACCACAGGGCTGGCAGAAGTTTGAGAGGAAAGGTTTCGAGGTTAAGAAAGAAAAATCTTCGCCTCGTGGCGCAATCCACCAGAGAGGGAAGACCAAGAAATGAAAGCGCTGAGCAAGGAATATGTGAGGGCGAGTTTGTTATGGCTCTTGGGTATTCTTTTCTTTGGGCTATTTTTAGTACTCCTCGGTGCTACTTTTATTCTGTGGTTCGTCGAGCCCTACCATCAGCTGGATGTATGGGTGGTCGACAAGACTGTTCCCTATCCCGATTTTCGCGAGCACGCCGGCCTTTTTTGGCTTCTTGACAACAACAAGATCTCAAAACCCGGCACGAGGGTGCTCTACGATGTACGAACGGACTATTACGGCTTTTACCCGATATCGAAGTATGAGTGGCGTACGATTCCGATGCCGGTTACCGCTAAGAAACCAGATCTCATCTATATTGCCGATACTTACGGCGTGTACCGCGACGATTACATGCAAAAACGTCTTTTGGGAGTAGGTTCTACGCTCCTGTATGGCGGTCTCAATAATCAGGACTACGCGACGCTCCAGGGAGCGCTTGGTGGTGGAAATACTCTTGTCGCGGAGTTTAATACCGCGGCCTCGCCGACGAACGCACGGGATAGAGAGCTCTTTGGCAGGCTCATCGGGCTGAAATGGAAGGGGTGGATCGGTAACTTCTACGAAAGCATCGCGCGGGATGGCGGGGTTCCCGACTGGATCGTCGAGAACTGGGAGAAGGCATCGAAGAAGCAGTGGACTTTCTCGGGCAGTGGCTTTGTACTCCTCGACGAAGATGGCAATGTCGTAGTGCTCTCGCAAAACGAGGACCTAGGCCCAATGGGCATGAAGGTCATCCTCAACAAACCATGGACAACTATAATCGGCGTCAAAAAACCCATCTCCTACCGATATTGGTTTGAGTGGGTTTCTGCGGATCCGCTGGTGGAAGAGGTGGCGCACTACAAACTCGACCTCACCCCTTTGGGCAAGAAAAAACTCGAAACCCTAGGCCTTCCCGATACCTTTCCTGCGGTACTCCGCTTTAAAAACGAGCAATTCACGAGCTGGTACTTCGCGGGCGACTTTGCGGACCTTCAATTTTCAGGCACCCCCTACACGATGCGAGGCATACAGACAATCAAACGAGTGCTCGCCGACGACACGGTCGACAACAACAGCTACTTCTTCTGGAAGGTCTATGCGCCGCTCATGGACTACATTCTCAAGGAAGCCGAGCGGCATCGCACCCAGATTAAGGCGAGCACCCCACCAACGGAGCCGAGTGTTCCATTCCGCGCGATGAAAGAGGGCATTCAGATTCAATCGAAACCGGGCACCTGGAACAATTTCTTTGTGCGGAGTGTCAATCTGGGAACCGCGGAACCAGGCAAATATTTTACCGATTTCCCGATGGACACCGACACCTACATACGCTGGTTGAAAAGTATCGGAGATCTGGGGGCGAACACCCTGCGACTTTATACACTCCTTCCACCAGAGTTCTACAGGGCGCTTGCGATCTACAACACCACGCACACCGATGCACCTCTCTTTCTGCTTCAGGAAATCTGGCCCGAAGAGCAGCCGCCCGGAAATGATTATCTTCAGTTCGGGTATCAGGAAGCGTTTGAGAAAGAGATCAACTACGTCATCGATGCGGTGTATGGTCGCGCGAATGTGCCTGAGCGTAAGGGGCGGGCTTGGGGTGTCTATTCGACGAATGTGTCAAAGTGGCTCGTGGGCTGGCTCGTCGGGCGAGAACTTGAGAGCGCCGAAGTTATGCAAACCGATGCGAACCACAAGGGCGCAACCTACAAAGGAGAGTACGTATCCGCCGGGGCAAAGGCGTCGGCAACCGAAGTGTGGCTCGCTGAATCGCTCGACGCGGTGGCCACAGCTGAGGCCGAGCGTTATAGCACGCTCCACCCAGTGGGCATTGTGAGCTGGCCGACGCTCGATCCCATCGACCACGACACCGAGTGGGATCCGAAGACCGGCAAAAAAAATCGCTGGAACGACCGTGCGAGCATTTCAATCGAGCATCTGGACACAACCGCGAAGATGAAAGCTGGTCTCTTTGGGGCTTACCATATTTATCCGAATTATCCCGACTTTATTGTCAATGAACCGAAATATAATGAATTTCGCGATAAATATGGAGTGTTGCGCTATGGTGGCTATCTCGAAGAGTTCAAGAAGACTCTCGTGCGGTATCCCGCGATTATCGCCGAATTTGGCATGGCGAACGGCGCGGGCGTGGCGCACCTCTCCTCGGATGGCCTCAATCACGGCGGTGTAGATGAGACGACTGCGGGGAAAGACATTCTTCGTATGTACGCCGCGATACAAAAAACAGGTTACGCAGGCGCATCAATATTTGAATTTATGGACGAGTGGGCAAAAAAAACCTGGATCACCGAACCATTCATGATCCCCTTCGACCGTAGAGTACTCTGGCATAATGCGGTCGATCCCGAGCAGAACTATGGGCTCATGGCGAACGAGAGCATTCAGCCTACGGCGGCGGAGAAGACGATCACGGGGAGTGGTGCCTTGAGTCAGCTTGAAATCGCGCACGATGCTTCCTACCTCTACCTCACCTTCCGCCTTGCCAGTGCCAGACAGCTCGATACTGTGGAGATCCTCCTTGGTATTGACACTTATGACAGAGCACTTGGGCAGATGAATTGGCCTCGAGGCCTTGGCGCCGCCGCTTCGGGAATGGAGTTCCTTCTTGATGTGAAAAATCGGGATGTTCGGCTTCAGGTCATGCCGACCTACAACATTGCCGCGGCGAAATTCGCAAGTTCGGTGATGCGCGACGGCTCCTTTGAGGATATCAATATGCTGGTGAATGGCAAAGTGACCACGAAGAACGGCACCGAAATACCCGAGAAGCGTTTCAACGCCTCGATTATGCGCCAAGGCTTCTACGACGAGTCTGGGAATCTGTGGTATGCCAGCGGCTCCGCGATCTATGTGCGGATTCCCTGGAACAGGCTCAATGTCTCGGATCCTTCCTCGCTCAATGTACTGAACGATAATCGTCCCATTGGCGACCCCGTCGCGGATCAGCTGAGAACCGCTGTAACTGACGGGTTCGTCTTCGACGCGCGCGTGCTGGACAGCGCTTCCGGCGCCGTGATCGGACGACTTTCACCCAATACCACTTCGCCATATCTCTGGACAGGCTGGGAAGTGACACCTCCCTACCGTGAGCGTCTTAAAAAGAGCTATACTATTGTCCGCGAAGCCTGGATCAAAGAGGCTAAAAAGGATCTGAGCATTCGTGCAGAGTACGCCAGGGCGGTTACTACGAAATAGACTGAGCTTTATGACAAGAAAGGAGCACTATGGAAGACCCACGACTAAGAAAACTGGCGAAATTGCTTGTTAACTATTCTACGGCGATAAAACCGGGAGACAATGTCCTCATCGAGAATGTCAATCCTGAACCTGATTTCTTGAAACTCCTCATCGAAGAAGTGCACGCCGCGGGTGCGAAAGCCTTTCTCTCACTGAGAGACCGGTACCTCGAGCGCACACTCTTCGCGGACGCACCGGAGGAGCAGTTTGCGCTCCAAGCCGAATTCGAGTGCGCGCGCATGGAAAAAATGAATGTGTACATTGGATTTACAAGCATGCGCAATTCATTCGCATGGAAAGACCTGCCCTCGGATCAGATCGAACTCTACAACAACTATATCTGGAAAAAAGTGCACATAGAGCGACGTGTCCCGCATACGCGTTGGGTGGTGCTGCGTTACCCGAGTCCCGCAATGGCGCAGAACGCGGGTATGAGCGAAGACAGCTTCGAAAAATTCTACTTCGATGTCTGTACCATGGATTACCAAAAGATGTCGAGGGCGATGGATCCGCTCAAAGAGCTTCTCGAACGAAGCGACCATGTCAAGATTCTTGGTCCCGGCACGAATCTCGAATTTTCAATAAAGGGAATGCCTGCTATTAAATGCGATGGCACCATGAATATTCCCGACGGCGAAGTCTACACCGCGCCAGTACGCGAATCGGTCAACGGCATGCTCAGCTACAACACCCCCAGCGAGAAGGATGGTTTTAAGTTTGAACAGATCGTCTTTACATTCAAAAATGGGAAAATAATCGATGCGCGCGCCAACGACAGCGCACGCATCAACAAGATTCTCGACATCGACTCTGGCGCGCGCTACCTCGGCGAATTCTCATTCGGCCTCAACCCGTACATCACAAGTCCGATGCTGGAAACGCTCTTCGACGAGAAGATCGCCGGATCCCTGCACATTACTCCGGGCAATTCGTACGACGATTGCGACAACGGCAACCACTCGGCGCTTCATTGGGACATCGTGCTCATGCAGGACGAAACCTCGGGAGGGGGCGAAGTCTGGATCGACGATGTGCTTGTGCGTAAAAATGGACTCTTCGTGCTCCCGGAGCTCGCCGGCCTCAATCCGGATGCACTCAAGGGCTAGGTGAAGTGGCCAAGGCTTCGTGGCTTGTGAGCCTGCGTCTTCGAACTATTGAACCGCGCACCCGTGTGCCTCTACGAAAAAGCGCCCCGGCGCGGCCGCGCCGGGGCGCCCGCAGCGTACCTACTGTCTGGCGCGGTCATTCGCCGTCGTTTCCTATCGATTGCACGGGGCAGTCGTTGAGCGCCTGTTCTGCTTGTGCAGTCTCATCCGGACTCGAGGGCTGGCGCTTGACAATCGCTTGGCCTTCATTATTCAGTTCGAAGATGTCGGGCGCCGTCGCGGAGCAGAGCCCGCATCCAATGCAGTTCGAATCGACATACCAAGGGCCCTTCACATTTCCGGGCAAACGAGAAGATATATCAGCCATAGTATCTCCTTAGGCGGCGCATTGGCCGCGCTTATATTCGATCTTTCTCTATAATAGCGCATTGAGCGAATCTGTGACAGTAACACAGGTTACAAAAAGTAAGAGCCGGGGTGATTGCCCGGCTCTTGTGTGTGCTGTCCACATGGCGCTTTTGGCGATGTACCGCGCGTTCGGTGCCAATGCGTGGAGCGAGCACCGAAGCAAGGTTCTTTATGCGTTGATCTTCACCTCAATAGTTTTTGGGGTGGATTCGGGCTTTTTGGGCATGATCACCTGCAGAACGCCATTCTTGAACGTGGCTTGAATGCCGTTCTCGTCGACATCCTCGGGGAGAGTAAAGCTGCGTGCGAATTGGAACTCGCGGCGCTCTCTGCGGATCCAGCGACCCTTCTTTGACTGCTCTTCGCTCTTTTCGGTTTTCGCGGTAGAGAAGGTGAGCTCGCCATTGCGCACCTCAAGCTTGATGTCCTTCTCAGTCAAACCGGGAAGATCAGCCTCGAGCACATAGTTGTTATTCTCTTCATAGACATCGATTTCGGGAGTGCGATGACGTGGGGTCAACCATACATCGTCGCTGAAGAATTTCTCGAAGAGATCAAAGGGATTGTTTTCGTAAAGTACCAAGCTGTTCATAATGAACCTCCATTGAACGGAGAATGCGGTGGGTTTGGATCCTCACGGGATCTCGACACCCATCCGGAGCCCTTTTTGGCGCTCATCTATTATTGCAGCAAAAGATGTGCCAAAAATATAGAAATCAAAAGAGCTTAAAATAAATATATATAATAAAAATAGATAATTTTGATTTCTTGAGCTGTTGGTATGGATTCCGAGAGTAGCCATGGGGCGGTATGGCGCGAATGGAGCGCGCGCCGCCACAAGCGGAGCCTTGGAGTATTTCTCTAAGAAACACTTGTATTAGAATGACTCATATATGTGTGTAAAATTGTAACAGTCGTTTGACGAGAGGCCTATGGCCAATCTGAAGGTTGGCGGCTAGCGGCTAGCGGCTGGCCTCCGGTGGCTGGCGGCGCGCGCGGCTCAGTTTCGCTCTCGCCACCTGAGAAGGTATGCCTCAATGGCGTCGATGATGAGGTAGAGGACGAGTCCAAAAAGCGAGAGCGCGAGAATCGCCGCGTACATGTCGGGGTAATCGATGCGCGACCAGGCATCCATGATATACCAGCCGAGCCCGTCGACCGAGGCGAAAGTCTCCGAGAGAAAGAGCACGGCAATCGAGGTGCCAAGGCTCACCCTGAGCGCCGACATGAGGGAAGGCGCGGTTGAGGGTGCGATGACGAGGCGAACGATCGACATCGGTGAAAAACCGAGTACTCGCACGCTGTCGATAAGCGCGGAGGGAATCGCTTTCGAGGCGTCTCGCCCCGTAACAAAGAGCTGTCCGAAGATTACAAGCCCCATGAGTGTGACTTTTGACGCGTCTCCAAGGCCGAGGAAAAGCATGAGCAGCGGTAAAAAGGCTACTTTAGGCAGGGGGTGAAGGAGGTAGACGAGCGGCGCGAAGAAATTATCGAAAATTCTCACTCTTCCCGCGAGTAAGCCAAGAAACCACGCGAGTGGCCCCGCGATGAGGATGGCCAGGAACACACGTCGCGCCGATGCCGCGACGTGGACGGTAAAGACACCGTCGCGCAGATTCTGGATGAATCGCTCAAAGGCGAGTGCGGGCGAGGGCAGAAAGGGCCGCTTGAGGAGGACCGCCGCGATCCACCACAACGCGCTGAGGAATAGCGCCGCGCCGACAATCTGCGCGGTTTTTCCCAAAAACTTCGCAACCGAGGGCGCGAGATTCTGGCTTCGTTCGGGTTCGAGGCTGGAGGGAGAGGGCATGGCATTGAGCGTGGTGTCCCGGGGGCGGGAAGCGGCAATGTCGAAGGCGCGGCGGAGCCCGCCCACCGCCTCCAGATATGCCTCGTGCTCGCGCGGGTTTGTTTGCCGCATGCGTTCGCCGGAAGTGGAGCTGGGGCCGCGGGCAAGCGCCACACTCTGAGCAAGAGGCACTCTTTGGGCAAGGGGCGCTTCGTGGCGGACCATCGCGCCGAGATCCTCGCCGAGATCCTGGAGGCGCTCGGTGTCTACCTCCCAAAAATGTGGATTGTGCCGTAATAGTGCCGTTTTTACGGGCATCGATCCATCGAGGATAAGGACATCGTCGGCAAGGTACACCGCTTCTTCGATTGAGTGCGTGACGATAACGATGGTTTTGTGGTGCGTGTGCTGGATCGTGCGCAGCATGTCCTGAACCGACTCGCGCGTCAGGGCATCGAGGCTCGAAAATGGTTCGTCCATGAGGATGAGGTCGGCGTCGAGGGCGAGCGCGCGCGCAATGGCAACCCGCTGTTGCATGCCTCCGGAAAGTCGCACTGGGTATGCCTTTCGCCATTGGGAAAGCCCGAGTTCTTCGAGAATGTCGTTGACCCTCTTTCGGCGCTCCTCGATGGGCACACCGAGTGCCTCGAGCCCCAAGCCGACATTCCGTTCGACGGTCAGCCACGGCAAGAGACCGAAATCCTGAAAGATGAAACCGATTCTCGACCGCTGCGTCTGGATATTGCCGAACTGGGGAGAGAGAAGACCAGCGATAAGCCTGAGGAGGGTCGTTTTGCCGCAACCCGAGGGGCCTATTACCGCAGTGATCCGTCCTTCCTCGAACCTCGTCGAAAAATGTAAAAAGATGGGGATTGGGTTCCCGCGTACAGTATAAGAAAAACTGATATTGTCGAGGCTTACCATCCGCCCACCAGGCGCGCGTCGACAATGCTCGAGGGGTCTGGTGCGGTCTTTATGAGCCCTTTCGCCAGAAGCCACTGTTCGGCACTCTCTATGCTTGCCCGCGAGGGGAGCCGGGGCGCGACATAAGAGGGAAAGACGAAGGCACGCGCGGCGTCTTCAGGAAAGCTGAGCGAATTGACGAGAACCTGTCTATATTTATCGGGCGTTTCGTTGATGCGCTGAGCGGCTTTCCAGTAGGCGCGGTAGAAGCTTGCAAGCTCGTTGGGGGCGCGCGCGATAGTTGAGGTTGGGAAGGCCATCACTCCCGCCTCGAGGCCTGAGTCATCGGAGGCGACGAGAATGCGTGCGCCGCGGAGTTTTGCCTCGGTAAGGAAGGGCTCGGGCATGACCGCGGCTGCGAGCTTGCCCGCAAGTAGCATCTCAAGGCGCACCGGCATCTTGGGTATTGGCACAAGGCGCATGGCGGATGGGCTCATTTTGGCCTGCGTTGCGCTCCATTCTGCGAAGTAGTGGATAATGGTATTGAGAGAGACGGCGACATCCTTGCCCTCGAGCCCCTGCATCGAAGTAATGGTGGAGTCCGGGGAGACCGCCACGCCGTAGCGTCCATTGGTGAGGCTTGTGATTCTCAGCGGAAAGCCACCCTGATTGGCCAGAACAACAGCGAGCACATCGGTCACTGCGCCGTCGATTTTGCCCGCATGGAGCGCCGAATCGCGCTCGATCGCACTCGAGAAGCGCACAAGTTCAACCTTTACGCCCTCCTGGGCAAAGAGGCCCTCGGTGTCCGCGACGATGAGCGGCAGCGAATCAGCGTCGGCGAAAATGCCGATTTTAAGAGTTGTGTGCGGCGTATTTGCACTCGTTGGAGCACCCGTGGGCACAGTGGTCTGCACGAACGACTGCGTTGCCGTGATCAATGCGAATATGAGTAGATATGCGATTTTCATGGGACTTATAGCTCCTCTCGACTCCATCTGAATGCATTTTTATCGATTATGCTAAGATGGTCAAGCACTCGGTACACGACGGTGTCGACAAGAGATTCGATATCGCGGGGTTTGCTGTAGAACGAGGGCGATGCGGGGAGGATGACCGCCCCGGCCTCTTTGAGCTGAGCCATAGCCCGTAGAGAAATGAGGGAGAGTGGTGTCTCCCGAGGCACGATAATGAGAGGCCAGCCTTCTTTGAGCGCGACTGCACCGGCCCTGTGAATCAGATTTGAGCAGGTACCGGTGGCAAGGGCGCCGAGGGTGCCCATAGAGCATGGCGCGATCACGGTACCTTGTAGGCGGAAGGAACCCGAGGCGATGGCCGAGGAGAAGTCGTTGCTATTATGAAGGGTGATGAGGGCGGGGCCGCCGTCGGGGCCACCCTGCGTGCGCAGTTTCCCGAGCCAATAGCCGAGCGGTCTGCCGGTTTCTTCCAACAGGACACGGGCACCCCAGGAACTCGCGGTGACATGAAGCGTGACTCCCCTCGCCGCCAGCGCCGACATCAGACGGAGTGAATATAACGCGCCCGATGCGCCGGTTATGCAGACAAGGTACCGCAGAGCCATACTGTCATTTTAGCCGAGGTAGATATCTAACGCAATCCCGCATAGGAAAATAATGGGGATTATCTGATTTATGGTATATGCTGCAAATTGTATGCGCGACGCGGATTTGCGCGTTGAAATCACATGTTCGGCGGTGATGAGGATTGCGCACGCGGCGAGCGCGATCGCTGAAAATAATCCTGGTGTCCTCCAGAATAGATAAATGCTTGCAAATCCGCTATATGCGGCAAGGTGAGTCAGTGCTGCGAGAGTGCGCGCGCCACGCTCGCCGAAGCATGCAGGTACCGAGTAGAGGTGTTCTCCACGGTCGAACTCGATGTCTTGGAGCGCGTAGATGATGTCGAATCCTGCAACCCAGAGTGCGACTCCCGCGGTGAGCGGGAAATAGCGGAGGTGAAATGCGCCAGAAATGCCGAGAAAGGCACCCATGGTCGCGGCGGAACAGGCCAGCCCAAGCCAGTAGTGTGCGAGCCATGTGAAGCGCTTGGTGTATGAGTAGCCGAAGAGCAAAATGCCCGCGGCAGGCAAGAGGGCGAGGCACAAAAGGTTGAGCATGGCAGCACCGAGCACGAGGAACGCGAGCATTACAGCGGTGAAGATCCAAAGGTCACGCGCAGACAGACGCCCTGAGGGAAGGTGGCGACCTGCGGTTCGAGGATTTTTCGCGTCTATGTCTTTGTCGATGATGCGGTTGAGGGCGTTCGCGGCGTTGCGTGCGCCAAAGGCCGCCACCACAATCCAAAACAACTTCCAGAAGGGAGGTTGCCCATTGGTCTCAAGGAGAATCGCGCTCACTACAAAGGGGAGGGAAAAAAGGGTATGCGTGATCATTACGGAGTCGCCGATTGCGTTGAGGCGGTGAAAGACAGGACGTAAGACGCGTTGGTGGATGCTTGTGCCGCGATCCAGGCGCGCCTTCCTGCGCGCCGCACTGAAATGCTCTCGCTCGCGTTCACCCGATGCCATACTCGCTCCAGCGTTTGTTTACGAGCTCGACGATGTTGGGCGTCATTTCGAGCGGATCCGGCCACTCGCGCGGGTGACCTTCTTCGGGCAACTTACGCGTGGCATCGATGCCGAGGCGAGTACCATATCGTGGTTGGGGTGAGGAGTGGTCGAGGGCATCGAGCGGGCCCTCCGACAGTTCAAAGTCGCGGCTCGCGTCGATATTGTTGAAGGTACGCCAGGCCACCATCGAGAGGTCCTGGACTGAGATGTCATCGTCGACCACGACGATCATCTTAGTGTACATCAGCTGCCCCATGCCCCAAAGAAAGTGCATTACTTTGCGCGCCTGGCCCGGGTAGCGCTTCTTGATCGAAACGAGAACGCAGTTGTGAAAGACGCCCTCGAGCGGCATATTAATGTCGCTGATTTCGGGGCAGAGCTGTTTGAGGAGAGGTAGGAAGAGGCGCTCGGTTGCCTTGGCGAGGAAGCAGTCCTCTTTGGGCGGAATGCCGACGATGGTAGCGGGGTAGACGGGGTTTGTACGCCTCGTGATCCGCTCGAGATGGAAGACGGGGTACAGGTCGGGGAGGGAGTAGAAGCCCGTGTGATCGCCAAAGGGGCCCTCGAGCCTTGTCTCGCCGGGATCGACGTAGCCCTCGAGGATGAACTCGGCGTCGGCGGGCGCGAGAATTCCTGTGTCGCCGATCTCGACGACTTCGGTGGCCTTGCCGCGCAGAAAGCCCGCGAACATTGCTTCCCAGATACCCTCCGGGAGCGGGGCGGTGGACGCGTAGGTAACGGCGGGGTCTCCACCCAGCGCAACGACGACCGGCATGCGTCGGCCCAATCTTGCATACTTCTGTGAGAAGTGGGCTCCGTCCTTGTGGACATGCCAGTGCATGCCCGCGCTTCGGTTGTCGTAAACTTGCATGCGGTACATGCCCCAATTCTGCGCCTTCGTCTCGGGATCGACCGTGCAGACCACAGGTAGCGTGAGAAAGCGTCCGCCATCCTGGGGCCAGCACTTGATGATTGGCAAACTTTCAAAGCCGCCCTCGTCCGCAACTTCGCGACAGGGCGCACGGCGGACTTTTTTTGGCATGAGCGAGTGAGCCACCGAAAGCTTGGGAAGCGCCTCGGGAAGCGCTGAGAGGAATGAAAAGTCCCTCACCTGGCTCCATGCCCATGAGATGAGCGATTCGATTTCGGCAGCTTTCGCGTCGAGACTCTCCGCTCCGAGCGCCCATGCCATTCTCTTCTCTGAGCCATAGGCGTTGATTAGGAGCGGCCACTTCGAGCCGCGTACGTGCTCGAAGAGCAGGGCAGGCCCTGCCCGGCGCATGACGCGGTCCGCGATCTCCCCGATTTCGAGAATGGGATCGACTTCGACCGCGATGCGCACGAGTTCACCTTTCGTTTCGAGGAGCGCGATGAAATCCTGAAGACCACGGTATGCCATGCGCTCGAGTATAGCCTTGGGTGGGCGATTGTCCAAGGCCTGTTATAATTATTCATTGTATTTTCAAGCTTCTCGTATGGAATACGCTGGCGCGGCACAGTAGGATTCACAGTGAAATTTACCTAAGGAAGTGCCATGTCCGACGTCATCATCAGTCTAGAAAAAGTGAAGAAGGTCTACTTTCTCGATACGGTCGAAGTGGACGCCCTCAAGGATATTTCTCTTAATATTCGCGCGGGAGACTTTGTGAGCATCGCGGGGCCTTCGGGTTCAGGGAAAACGACCATCCTCAATCTCATCGGTTGTGTCGACAAGCCGACCTCTGGAACTGTTATCGTGCACGGCAAGAACACAAGCGATCTCGACGACGACAGCCTCACCGAACTGCGCCACAAGTCGATCGGCTTCATTTTTCAAACCTTCAACCTTATCCCGGTGCTCAATATTCGTGAAAATGTGGAACTTCCTCTTCTTTTAGACAATCAGAGCAGTGAGCGCAAAGCTGAGAGAAAGGACTGGGTAGACTACCTCGTCGAGAGCGTCGGCCTTAAAGATCGCATGCTTCACAAACCCGCGGAGCTCTCCGGCGGCCAGCGCCAACGCATTGCCATAGCCCGCGCCCTCGTTATGAAGCCCGCTATCGTGCTCGCGGACGAGCCCACGGCGAACCTCGACTCAGCTACGGGCGAGGGCATTCTCCGCCTCATGCATCACATGAACGAGACATTCGGAACGACCTTCATCTTCAGCACTCACGACCCCGAAATCGTCGAGGAGGCAGACCACATTATCCGCCTTAAAGATGGCAGGATCGTCGAGGATCGGCGAAGAAATAAGGTTTCAACGCGCATAAGCCGCGCGGCTGAGGTGGAGAGCCTATGATCGCTGCTCGCCTCGCGTGGGGCAATCTCGGTCTTCATTGGCGAAAATCCTTCCTAATAGGCATGATTATGGGATTGGGAATCCTCATTCTCTTTTTGGGGAATTCTCTCATCGACACAGCGCTTTCGGGGCTCGAGCGCATGTTTGTGCAGGGCTACACCGGCGACCTCATGGTCACTGGCCCGACGGAGTTCCCCACCACGGTGCTCGGTGAGACCGCGGGAAGCGAAGAGGTGCTGCCGCACATCGCCGCGATAAATAAATATCAGGATTTTCTCTCAAAGCGAAAGGATGTCGCCGCGACGCTGCCGATCCTCAGCGGTCAGGTTTCCTTCGGCATAGGCGAAACCGAACTCGGTTCAGGCTACTGTTTTGGCGTCAACGCGGATAATTACCGCAGTTTCTTTCCCAACAATGTGACGCTGGTGAGCGGCGCATGGCCGAAAGACGGCGATGGCCCATGGGTGCTTCTCTCTGAGCCTACGCTCGCGATGATCAATAGGAGCGCGTCGACTCCCGTGAAGCCCGGTACCAAGATCATCATGACCGCGCTCGCCAATTCAGCGGGAACAGTCATCCGCGAGGTCACCGTGGCGGGCGTTATCAAATTCAATCAGAGCAATCGGCAGCTTGCGGGCATCACCCTTGTCGACGCAGACACGATGCGCGACCTCCTTGGGTTTGCGAGCCTCCGCGACGGCGCTCCTAAGCTCAGCGTACAGGAAGCCGCATTTGTGTCGAGCTTCGATCCCAACAGCATTTTCAGTAATCTTTTTGTTGGCTCCATAGAGGCTTCCACCCAAACGAGTACCGCCGCTTCCTCATCGGACCCGACCAGCGCCCCGACAAGCATGCCCGCGACTATCACCGCCGTGGCGCCGACCCTCATTCCCGCCTGGCAATTCCTTCTCATTCGGGCTGCCCCTGGCGCCAATACGAATAAACTCCTCTCCGATCTCACAGCCTACGCAAAACAGATTGGAGACGGCGATCGAGTGCAGAACTGGGTGGCGGGCGCGGGAGCGGTGGCGCGCACGGCGGTGACGATCCGGCTCGCCTTCGATCTCCTTGTGGCGGTGGTGGCGGTTGTTGTCGTCATGATCATGATGAATGTGCTGATTATTTCGGTAAACGAGCGCCTATACGAAATAGGAACGCTCAGGGCTATTGGAGCAAAGCGGAGGGTGGTGCGCAGCATGATCCTTTACGAGACGACATTCCTCGCGATTATCGCGGGCGTGGCGGGGCTCCTTGTGGGGCTCATCGTGCTGCTCGCACTTGGCAAGATTGGAATACCTGCGCCGAATCTCTTTTTCGAAGCGCTCTTCGGAGGGCAAGTGCTGAAGCCGATGGTCTCTGGCGGCGCGGCGCTTAGAGCTTTTATTTGGATTCTCGTCATGGGGCTTGGAGCTTCGTGGTATCCGACGATCGTTGCGCTACGGATCGAGCCTGTTATCGCAATGAGGGGTGAGTGATTATGCGCGTCATTCATCTCAAGCTCGCGGCGAGAAATGTGCGGCGGCAACCACACAGAACGCTTGCGCTTGGTGGTGCTGTAGCCTTCAGCGCCCTTATCATGACGCTCATTTCCGGCTTCGTGAACGGTATGGACCTCGCGGTTCAAGACAATGTGACGCTCTACTCTGGCGGCCATGTGCTTATCTCGGGCTATACAGCGAGTTGGAGTGGCAAACTCCAAAATCGTTTTGAGGATGACAAGGTGGCGCAGATCGCCCAGAGTGTCGGCGCGGGTGTGCTCACAGTATCGCCCCTCGCGCAGTCGAGGGCGACTGTGGTGTTCGGCACGCGCGAGATTCAACTTACTATTCGTGGGGTGGACTGGACGAAAGATAAGCTCTACCACGATTCGCTCATTCTCTCAAAAGGCGATTGGAAGGGGCTCGAACCCGCGCGCACCATGCTGATGAGCGCCCAGACCGCGAATCGATTCGGGCTCGCCGTGGGCGACCAAGTCATTGTGCGCCTCACTACTGCCTCGGGCCAGGAAAATGTCACTAACTACAATGTAGGCGCGATATACGACGATGCGGCGGCGGGTGGTATGAATACCGCTTTTGTGTCCTTCGGTGACCTCGCCGCTGATCTCAACCTGAAATCGAACGAGCAGCAGGAAGTCGCAGTATTCCTTAAAGACAGCACCGACGCGCAGGCGGTCGCGACGAAGCTCTCCTCGCTCATGAGCTCCCAGGGCTACATAGTAAGTAGAGGGGCAACTCCGGCGTCGAGTACCTCGAATCAGGCGCAACAAGCGAGTCTCACCTCGAGCGACGCGCTCACCGCCCCGATAGGCGGCTCAGGACAAGGCGGCAGACTGCTCCAGGGCAACGGGCAAGCTCAGTCTCAGAGTGCGAGCCCCCACCTCGCCGAGGGCACTACCCGCTACCGCATCTCGACCATTCAGGATCTTGCGGGTGAGATCGGCTCCGCGCTCGGCTCAATACGGTGGATAGGGTACGCCGTGTTCGCTCTCATGCTGATTGTGAGCGCAACAGGCATTTCGAACTCCTACCGCATGGTGCTCCTCGAGCGAACGAAGGAGATCGGCATGCTGCGCTGCATCGGCTATAAGAAAAAGGATGTATTCTCCTCGTTTATCGCGGAGGGGATCATCCTCGCGGGTGGTTCGGCGCTTCTCGGGGCAATCTTCGCGCTCCCCGTCGGGCTGGGTATCGAGCTCATTCCCTTCAATCCACACAGCGATTTCGGATCGGCGCTCGTGCGCGGGCACCTGCTGTTCGCGCCGACCCTGGGTCAGCTCGCCCTTATATTCGTGTTTGTGACCATTGTCGCCATCGCGGCAGTGTATTTCCCCGCGCGGCGCGCCGCGGAAGTGGTGCCCGTAGAGGCTCTCAGAAAAATCGCGTGATGCAATGCAACGTAAGGAGAATCAGATGAACCGAGTCAGAGATGTGAAGGTAAAATTGATGAATGCTAAAATTACGGGGAAATTGAGTCTTGTGCTCTTTGGTCTCGTACTCGTATTGAGCGCGAAGGCGCAGGGCGGTCCTTCGGTGGGCGGCGGTCGTGGTGGCGGAGGAGGACCTATGGGCGGAATCGGCCTTCCCCTCAACTTCCTTCAAGCCGACAAAGATTACAAGTTCCCCGACGATATCACAAAGTACAGCGCCAAAGATTTTCTCATGCTCGTGCGCCGCACAGACATTCGCTCAAGCTTCTACAATAGCGATATGAGCGCGACTATCTCCATGGTCAGCGTAAGCCCCGACCGCGGCACATTTGTGAATAAGCAGCAGATTTTCAGGCGCGATAAGGACGATGCCTTTCTGATGCTTATCGTTGAGCCCGAGTCGAGAAAAGGGCAGGGAATGCTCCGCGTAGACAACAATATGTGGCGTTACGACCCCACAAGCCGTAAGTTCACGCACACGACACTCAAGGACACCTATGAGAACTCCACGGTGACCAACAATGATTTCCGCCGTTGGCAGCGTTCAATCGATTATTCTGTTGTGAATCTCACCACAGGCACGCTCGGAAACTACAAGGTGATCATCGGCGAGCTCAAAGCGAACAACGATGAGGTTCCCTTCCCCTATATCAAGATGTACATCGAGGCTGACCGGAAGATCGTGCTCAAGGTTGAGGAGTATAGCCTCTCGATGAAGCTGCTGCGTACCGCCTACTACACGCAGTACGTGCAGATCGGGGACTCTCTTATTCCGACAGTGCAGATTTTTCAGGATGGGCTCATCCCTGAGAAGCGCTCCCAGGTTACCTACACCGACATCTCCACGAAACCGCTTCCCGACTATTATTTCACCAAGGAATACCTTGAGCGTGTGAGCCAGTAGGAGTAGCCCATGAAACACAAGACAACGAGACGCTCCATACCGATCGTGGCGGTGGCGCTCTTTGCTCTATTCTCCACGACCATCTGGGCGCAGACGAGTGTAACCGCGACGCCCTCTACATCTACTGTAATGCCTCCCGCGGTGATCGATGAAAACCAGCTCTTTGGCGGGTCGAAGGATATTGTTACGGTGATCGATCCCGCCACCGCGGCCGCGGGAGATGTGCAGCTTGTCAAGGACACGAAAACATACCCGGTTTTTCTCATTAGCGGTTCCGCGGGCGCAGGGCTCTACGGCAACTACACGCCGGTAGGCTCGAGCTCCTCAGACCTTCAGACTCTCTTCGGTGCGGTCGCTATTTCAGGGCTCGAATTCGATTATTTGCCGACGAAGGATCTGCACTTCTCATTGACCAACGATCTCTTGGCGGTACCGAATCAGATTCTTGCGGCCTCGGTTTCCGGGTATACCGATCTGCGTCGGAGTGACCTCGTGCGCCTGTACGCGTCGGGCTCGTTCAACTACGACCCCACGAGCTATCTGTCGACGAACGCCTACATATCGCCCGCGTTCAGCCTCGATGAACTCTTTGTCGATACGCAGATCTACAATGAAATCTTCTTCCGACTCGGCAAACAGCGCATAAGCTGGGGTGTCGGTTACTGGTATAAACCTTCCGATGTACTTAGTCTCTCCGGGATCGATCCCGACAATCCCACCGCGGCGAGAGCAGGCCCCTTCGCGTTTAAAGTCGATGTACCCATGAAGCTCAATCACCTCATGGTCTACATGGTTCCGCCGGTCACCGGATTGGCCTCATCTTCGTCCGTAGCGAGCAAGTACGACCTTGTGGTGGACGGCTGGGAGCTCAGCTTCGCGGGATACGCTCGCGCCGACATGTTGGCGAGGCCCCGCGGAATCTTCACCTTTACCGGCGCAGTCGGCCCCTTCGACGTGTATGGCGAGAACGTGCTCCTCTATGGATCAGACCGAACCTATGTACGCCCTGGCTCGACTCCAGGTACCTACGAAACGTACAGAATCGAGGATCTGCCCTTCTTCCAGTCGACCCTTGGTATAAAGTACTCTGCGAGCTTCTCGAGTGGGCTCTCCTACGCCATCCACGTGCAGGGCTACTACAATGGCACGGGCTACGCGGACTCGAGCATTCTGCAGTCCGCCGACGCTCGTACCGCAGTAAAAACCAGCAGTACTTATCAAACGACAGATCTGACACAGGCGGGCATGTGGTATTTAGCCGGCTCTGCATCGCTTTCGGGGCGCTTTGGCGAAGGCAGAAATCTTACTCAAGTGACGGGTTCGGTCTACGCGCTGACGAACTTCTCCGATGGTTCGCTCCGCGTAAATCCCCAGCTGAAAATTCAGGTCGGCGACCAAGGTGGGCGTGCGACCTTCACCTTCTCTGAGCTTACCGCCATCGGACCAAGCCTCTCCGAGTACGCGCCTACTGGCAACAAGACGACACCCGCGGTCACTGTGGGCATACTCAACGACGCGGTCGATCTCCAGGCCTCTGTTCCGATTTCGCTCAATAGCGATTTTTCCGTGAAAAAAGTCCAGACAGAATTCAGCATATTCTGGAACGCGGTTCAGTATTGAATGGTGAAAGGTATAGTATACTAATGCCGGCAATCGCCAGTGCGGGACAGCTTGAGGTTAACTATGCTAAGTACGACCTCGGGCCGCGACCACCGGCACAAGGAGAGTGCATGCACGGGAAAATCCTGATTGTCGAAGATACGAAAGAGCTCGCTGAGCTCTACATGCTCTATCTGCAAAACGAAGGCTTCGAGTGCAGGCTGGCCTACGACGCGGAGAGCGCCCTGCCCATGGCGCAGCATGAAGAATGGGATCTCATTGTGCTCGATCTCAACCTTCCCGGCATGGATGGCTTTCAGTTTCTTGAGCTTCTCAGAAAGTCGAAGTCGGTACCGGTGATGATTCTCACCGCTCGTGAGGCTGATGAGGACGTGATTTTTGGTCTTGGTGTTGGCGCCGACGATTTTGTGACAAAGCCATGTCCGCCCAAAGTCCTCGCCGCCCGTGTGCGTGCGCACATACGGCGCACTATCGCCATCCAGACCAGACAAAATGGCAGCGTTGTCAAATTTGGTCCCTACGAGCTCGATGTAGAAGGAATGTACCTTACTAAGAACGGCGAGCCCATAAGTCTCTCGGCCAGAGAGTTCAATATTCTCAAGGAGCTCGTCGGGAACCCTGGAAAGCCTTTCTCGCCAGAGGATATCTACGCCCGCGTCTGGGGACAGGAGTACGGTGACGTGAGCGCGGTGGGAGTCTATATACAGCGTCTGAGAAAGAAACTCGAGAGCGATCCCGCGAATCCATTCTATATACAGACACAGTACGGCATGGGGTACCGCTTTAACCCTGAGGCTTTCGTTGAGGGTAACGCATGACGTTGAAGCTCCGTACGCAGTTTTTTATTCTCACAGTCGCGGTTACACTCTTTCCCATCATTTTTGGGTTTCTCGTCTTTACCAACCAGCAGACCAAGCGTGATCCGCGCGAGCCTACGAGGGCATTTCTGAATGAAGTGGCGGCGCGGTGGAAAATTGACCAGCACCTCTCTATCGAGGACATTCGCGACGCGGGCGAAGCCGCTGGGCTTCCTATCATCAACGCGGCGCTCATCGCCCCCGATGGCGCCGTGCTCATCTCATCGTTCAAAAATCTACCCGTAGGCTTCAAGCTCGAGGTTGCTGACCTTGTGAAACCGCCGCTGCTCCCTGCGGAAAGGCCGAGGCCTGAACTCAGGTTTCTGCCTATCGATCAAAGTTTGGAAACGAGCCCTCTTCTCCTTTTCGATATCCAACCCTTCTGGTCGAGGGAAGATATACGAAACAAGAACCTGATGCTCGTTTCGAGCTTCGCGCTCGGGGCATTTCTGGTCGCAGGGCTTATGTCGCTCCTCATATTAAGGTCTACCAACCGCTCGATCAAAAACCTTATCAACGACACCGCAACAGTGTCGCGCGGCAAGCTCGACCACGAGGTGAAGGGGAGTGGCGCCGAGGAGCTGCGATCGCTCGCCGACAGTATCAACCGAATGCGCATTACACTGCGCGACATGATCACGCGGCGTATGAATATGCTTATTGGGGTCAGCCACGATCTCAAGACCCCCATTGCCCTTATTCAAGGCTACACTGACGCGCTCAGCGACAATTTGGCGAGCGATGAGGCGACACGCGTGCACTATCTGGAGATTATTCGCGAGAAGAGCGCGCAGCTCGAGGATCTGGTGTCCGACCTCATCGAATTCATGAAGATCGATGATTTCGATACACCGCTCGAGAGCGTGGATGTTGCCGCCCTCATGACCAGCCTTGGGAAACGCTTCGAAGAAGACGCTCGCCTCTTGGGACTGAACTTGGTCCACGGTTACGGTACACTTAATGGCCCAGTGTCACTGGAGCCTCCGCAAGGCATGCCGAAGGTAAAGATGAATAGAATGCTGTTCGAGCGCTCGGTGGAGAACCTTGTGTCGAATGCCTTCAGATATACTGGGCCGGGGGGTACGGTCGAGATGCTCATTGCTCTCGAGGATGGACTGCCCGTGCTTATAGTCGCTGATAATGGTCCGGGTGTTCCCCCCGAGGAGCTGCAATACATATTCGATGCATTCTACCGTGGGTCGCACTCGCGGCAGGAGGCAGGCCACGGCCTCGGTCTCACGATCGTGAAATCGGTCGTCGATGTACACGGATGGAGCATCGAGGCGCATAACCGCATGCCGCATGGTCTCATCATATCGATAAAGATGAAGGCATGAACGCGCCGCGTTGAAGCGGGGCGGTGCGTGTGTACGTATAACAGGAGGTGCAGTTTTGGCTGGCGGGCCTTGGTGCGCAGCCGTGTCAGGCCCCGCGCCTATGCGGGCTCAGGGGACCCGCGCGCATGCGGGCTGTCGTGCGCCCTGCCGTACCAAGCCACTCCCATAGGCGTCTTTGTGCCGATTTGTGTTTCAGGCGCCATGCATGCGCGATTCCGTCGACCAGAGCCCGAGCGCCGGATTAGGCACGAAGAAAAATTCTTCGCCGTCGGGGGCGTGGTAGTAGCCCGCGAGTCTACCCTCGGGGCGGTAGCGGCGTAGCGCCATGTCGAGGTCGGCCCAGCGGTAGCCCACCGATTCAATTTCCTGTCGCGAGAGGCCGGGGCCTGGCGCGTACCTTATTGTGAAACGTTCCTCGCTGGAGCCATGGATGAGGTGGGCGGCGGCGGAGAGGTTGTCAGCGAGGGTGGGCTCGCGGGCGACGAGGGACTGGATTTCGGCGCTCGGGCGATACCCATAGCGGCGGATTACCGCGTCGATCTTCGGGTCCTCTCCGAAACTACGGAGCCCAGGCGCAAGGATGAGGAGTTCGCCCCCATCGGCCATCGCCATTCTCGTGCGGTATATCGATTTATTTCCAAGCCAGGTGCTCCGGTACTCTTCGGGGTCGAGCCACACTACAGCCTTTTTTATAGGTTTGGACAAGAGCTGGATATTCTCTTTTGCGGAGAGGGCTGCTGCCTGTTCGAATGAAGTTCTGTCGAGACTGGAAAAGTATCCGCGCATTGCCAACGAGCCGTCGCGTGCCGTGCCGACCACGGTCAAAATCCAGGCGATAGGTGGGAGCTTGTCGCTGGCGATTTTGAGTCCATCATCGAAGAGCGCGCGAACGGGCGTGTTTGCCCGCCCCATAATTGTTTCTAAACCGCAGACGGCTCCAAGGTAGTGGCTGCGGTCGATCGCCTCTTTGCCACCTGTTCCCACGAAGATGTTCTTTGCGTGATTCGCCATGCCTGCCACTTCGTGGGGTACGACCTGTCCGACAGAGAAGATAAAGTCCACTTCGCCCGACGCGAGGAGTTTGTTCGCCTGGATTGGATACTCGTAACGCACTCTTCCACCTGAGATCTCCTCGACACGCGCTTCCGGGATGCGGCCAAGATCGATGACATCTTTTCGCCAATTGTGGACTCTAAAGAGCAGCGTGGACGATCGAGGGTACATTTTCGCGATCTCATCCCGTGTCATGGGCGCGTGCGTTCCCAATGCGGGCATGATCGCCACGACCTTCTTTCCGAGTTGTTCAACGAGGAGATCGGTGATTCTTCCAGCCCGCGAGTGGTAGCGGGTGATGTCGGGCGGGAGAATGAGGATGCGCGCCGCGCGATCCGCGCCGGAAGCCACGATTGTTCTTTCGACAAGCTCGCTGAGTACGCGATCGTCGATGCCTTCGAACATATTCGTTGCGGAAATGAGCATATGCACCTCTCGGAGTAGTTCGATGATGTCAAAAAGAACGCTCGGATGCCGCCAGACGATTCACCCTTGCGCTTTCTAAATTCTATCGACATTATATAAAAAAGAAAATGGGAGGAACATTTATGCATCTTTCGCGTTTTTCCATCGGTACGGGAGATCGCTTCGGTCTCGAGGGTGAAGCTCAGATTGCCGCGTTCAAGGCGCTTCGCGAGCGCGGTGGAGATGCCGATATTGTGTGGAACAAGAGCAACCGTGAACATGTGATCATCGGATCAAGCCCCGCTGATCAGGAACGCGCCGCGGCGGAATCCATTCGAAATACTGCTTGGAATGGCAAATGGTTCGTCGATGCAGACCACATTACCATGAAAACGGTCGACTGGTTCATTCCACATTGCAATTTTTTCACCATCGATGTTGCTGAAACTATCGGCACACCAGCCTCGCCAGACGCGCGAAACACCTATCTCGCGCGCGCCGCATTCCTCTTGAACAAAGGCAGCGCACCTGTGGAGGTAACGAAGTCAGATCTTGAAACAGTGGCGGACAAATTTCTTACCGCGGTTCAAGAGGCCGGCATCACCTATCGCCACATCGCCGAACGTCGTGCTCCAGGGTCTTTCGTGGTTGAGCTCTCCATGGACGAAACCGACACGCCGCAGACACCAGGGCAGGTAGCTGCCATACTCGTCGCGGTTGCGGCTGAGAAGCTTCCGATTGCAACCTTTGCCCCCCGCTTTCCCGGCAAATTCCTCAAAGGCGTCGACTACGTGGGCGATGTCGCCGAGTTCATGCGCTCCTTCGAAGCCGAGACAAAAATCGTGCAGTGGGCTCCCAAAGCGCTCGGTCTACCCGAAGATCTCAAGCTCTCAATCCATACAGGCAGCGATAAATATAAACTTTATAAAGGAATACATGAAATAATCACAAGGCTCGGCGCTGGTGTGCATCTTAAAACCGCCGGCACAACATGGCTTGAAGAGATTGTTGGTCTCGCCGAGGCTGGCGGCGACGGGCTTGCGATAGCAAAGCGAGTCTACACAAGCGCCTATGTCCGGATCGACGAACTCACTGCACCCTACGCGAATGTGGTGGAGATCGACCGATCTCGTTTACCAAAACCTGAAGAGGTGGCCACCTGGGATTCTGTAACCTTTGTGAGTGCGCTCCGCCACGAGCCGGGATCGAGCACCATGCGGTCGGATATGCGCCAACTCATGCATGTTGGTTTCCGCATTGCGGCGGAAATGGGCGATGAGTATCTCAGCGCGCTCAGAGTGTACCGCGAATCTGTCGCGCGAAACGTGCGCAACAATCTTTTTGAGCGCCACCTCGTGCCCCTTATTCTCGGCTGAGCACAACCCTTCTTCGCGGTGTACCGATGTCAGCAGAGCGTGGCTTTTTACAGACTCTCTCTTCGCGACATTTTCGTCCGGGGATTCGAGGAAAGATTCTGCTCTGCTTCGCGATCCTCCTCGCGTTCTTTCTCATGCTCACGCTGATCATGCAGTCGGAAACCATGAAGCTCTCAAGGGAGTACAGCCTCAACCTCTCAAACTTTTTGCTTGCGCACCGCTTTCGTTTGGATTTGACTGCCTTCCACGCGCAGGCGGACCGCTATCTCCGCGAACCCGGCTCTATCGACATAGATTCAGTCTACAAGGGGGTTGGGGCCCTCAACACCCAGTACGCCAAGCTCATTCCTCTCCAGGACATCTCAATCCCTGTTATGTTTGAGGTTCGAGCCACCGGATATGGGCTCGACGCGTACTTGCCCCTCGTCTCTAAGGCCGTTGGACTGAGGGCGGGCGGCTCCGCGGATTACTACCAGATTTTTGTCAAAGCGACTCGAATCCAAGGTTTTATCGATATTTACCTCAACCGGATGCTCTCCGAACTCATGAAAAGCGGCGAGGACACTTATCAAGTGCTCTTCGCAAGGGCTGAGATGCTCAACCGCACCATCCTCATCTTCATGATCCTCGCGAGCATCCTCGCGCTCATTGTCATAATCTTTGTCACCGAGGCGATCACCTCACCGCTCCGTCGCCTGGCCAAAGAGGCGGAAAAGCTCGCGAGCGGAGATCTCGATGCGGGTATTGTCGAGACGCACACGCGTGATGAAGTCGAAACCCTCACTCACTCTTTTGCCTCGATGGCGAAGAGCATCAAAGAGATGGTCGAGGGGCTCAAGGAGAAGGCTGAGCTTGAGCGCCTCCTTCATGAAGAGGAGCTTGCGCTCGTAAGTATGGGGAAATCGCTCCGGGAAGCTCAGTTCATGAATCTGCAGGAGCAGATGAAACCGCATTTTCTTTTCAACGCCCTTAACACGATTGCCCGCAGCGCCATGTTTGAAAACGCCTCGAGGACAGAATCGTTGGCACTGGGCCTTGCGGCGCTGCTCCGCGCGACCATTAAAGAGACCGGCCCCCTCACGTTGCTCGACGATGAGGTCTTGCTTGCTCGATCCTACCTGGAATTTCAGCATGCGCGCTTTGGTTCGCGGCTACAGTGGAACATTGATGTGCCGGCGATACTGAAGTCGGCGAGGATACCGAGGCTGCTCATTCAGCCCCTCGTGGAAAACGCGGTGCAACACGCGATCGAGCCGAAAATCGAAGGCGGCAGCGTGCGCATTCGAGTCAGAACGCGGAAGGGGAGTCTCATTCTCTGGGTAGTCGACGACGGTATCGGTATGTCGAAGGAGCGATTGCGAGAAGTAAGGATGATCATCGAAACCTCGCTCGCGCAGAGATCGTATTCGCCCCCGAAAAGCACCGAAGACTCACTGCTCGCCGGCACCGGCATCGGCCTCGCCAACCTCGCAACGCGGCTCGGTATTCTCTATGCCGAACAAGTCCAATTCATCATTCAGTCGAGAGAGGGTAGGGGAACCTTTATTCGATTGATGATTCCCTACGAGGTAGTTGAGGCATGATTCGAGTGCTCGTCGCCGACGATGAGGCGCTTGAACGAAGCGCGCTTCTAAAAATTATAGGAACTGTGACACTCCCAGAGCAGCTTCAGATTGTCGAGGCTGAGAACGGCGTCGATGCGCTCGAGGTGTCGAGGCGTGCAACACCCGATATCGCCTTTCTGGATATTCGGATGCCCGGCCTCGATGGTCTCGAAGTGGCGCGTTCCCTCGCAGCACTCTCCGACCCTCCTGAGATTGTAATGGTCACTGCATACGACACCTTCACCTACGCTCGCGCAGCGCTCCGTTTCGGAGTGAGAGAATATCTTCTGAAACCCGCCTCTGCCTCCGATGTGCTCGATGTGTTTCAAAAATGCCTCCATGCTGTGATCAATAAGAGAGCGGCAGCAGAGCGCCAGAGAGCAACCATGAGTATCGCCGATAATCTCAAAGTCGCCCTGAAAGTCAGCATTGAGGACGGGCTTGGTTCGGGTAATGTCGACAGCGCGCAGTTGCGGCATTATGTGTCGCTCGAATCGCCGCGCAGCGAGTGGATTGGAATCGTGCTTGCCGCGAGTGTACGTGCAGCGCCACGGGGGGCCGCGTCGACTTCTATTGCCGCCCACGCTTTTCCTCGCACCTTTGCAGCCTTGGCGCGGCGCTACCTCGCCGAAGATCTAGACTTGCCGACCGAGCGGTGCATCATCTTCACCTCAGCGAGGGGCGGGGATCCCGAGCGTGGCCTTACAAATGCCATTTTTGAACCCGTCGTCACCGCGCTCCTCATTGTGCTCGCTGAATCGGAATCGTCCCGTAGCCTGGACTCGGAGGTTCAAGAACTGTGTCTACGGAGCGAAGCCCTGGTGCGGTCAAAGATCGAAACCTTCTACACGCACTGCGTCGACGCGCACGTGGGTACTCTCGGTTTTGGGCTGAGTATCGGAGCACCAGAGTATCTCGGACTTGCGCTCTCTTCCGCGAAGACTGCCCTCGACCTCACCAGCACCCGCAAACCTGTTCTTTTCCTGCGACCAATACCACCCGACTCCGCACTCAGCGGGAGCTCAACCGAGATCTTGGGCTCCAGTATACTCTCCGGCCGCGCGCTCTCTTGGCTTCATGAAAATTTCATGAAGCGCATTGGCATCGAAACCACCGCCCAGGCGCTCGGGGTGAGCCCTTCTCACCTCTCCCGAACTTTAAAGCGTGAGATTGGGCTCTCCTTTCGAGAAACGCTCGCCCGTATCCGTGTAGCCCACGCCAAAAGCCTCCTCGCTACAGGACTCAGTGCGAAAGAGGCGAGCTTCTTAGTGGGCTTCGGCGATCAGAGTTACTTCACCAAAGTGTTCTTGAAGATTGAGGGGGTTTTACCTTCTTCGCTCGGATCGGACGCTGAACACCGAGGATGCCGAATAAAGTAGACGGTATGCGCAGAAGACGGGAAGCGCAGAAGACGGCAAGCGCAGAAAAAAGCGGATTTTGCCGCATCGCGCGATCGGCGCATGAAATTACCACACCTCAGCACGGAATTACCACGACTAAGAATCGATTCTTCCCATTACAATCGTAAAGATGCGGGATCTCCGCGATCAAAATCATATCTTACAAAACCTTAAGGAGGTTTATTGTATGAAAAGGTTCATCAAGGTAGCGTTCTTCATGCTCCTTATCCTCGTTCCAGCGATGCTCTTTGCGCAGGCAAAGCCGATCGTGCTGCGACTCGCTGAGACGCATCCAAAGGGATATCCCACCGAGATGGGAGATGAAGAGTTCGCGCGTCTCGTCAATGTGCGTTCGAACGGCCGTATTATCATCGAAGTGTATCCGGGCTCGCAGCTCGGTGAGGAAAAAGCCGTAATCGAACAGGTCCAATTCGGTGCGATCGATCTGACCCGTGTTTCCATTAGCCCACTTGCCAGCTTTGTCCCGAAACTGAATGCTTTCCAAATGCCCTATCTGTACCGTGATGCTGACCACATGTGGAAAGTGCTCAAGGGCGACATTGGCAAAGAGCTTCTCGCCAGCCTCGAGCCCTTCGGGTTTATCGGCCTCGGTTGGTTCGATGGCGGCGCCCGCAGCTTCTACAACAGCAAGAAGGCCGTCCGAACTCCCTCCGACCTCAAAGGGATGAAGATCCGGGTCCAGGAGAGTGAACTCATGCTTGATCTCGTCCGTTCCTTTGGTGCGGTCCCGACCCCAATGCCCTACGGCGAGGTCTACTCCGGCCTCCAGACCGGCGTTATCGACGGCGCTGAGAACAATCCTCCATCTTACTACTCTGCCAGCCACTATGAAGTCGCGAAGTTCTACACGCTCGACGAGCATACTATGGTCCCCGAGATCATCGTCGGCTCCAAGATCTCCCTCGGAAGGCTTTCGAAGGCTGATCAGGATCTCATCAAGCAGGCTGCTTTCGACGCGATCGACTACCAGCGCACCCAATGGAATGCCTATGTAAAACTCTCCATGGACAAAGTTACCGCGGCTGGCTGCACCATCATCCCCATTCCCGACAAGACCGAGTGGATGAAGACTGTCGAACCCATGTACAAGAAACAACCGAAAGAGGTTCAGGACCTCGTGGCTCGTATTCGCGCAGTAAAATAATATTTTGTTAAGTTTTGCGGGAAGCCGCACGCTCGTCGCGCGGTTTCCCAACTTTGTATACTCTGCCGGCGCAATGCCGGTATTTTGTTGTATGAATTCGAGTCTTTGAGGTGAGATATGAAGAAATCATTGGTCACGGCGGTCACGTTGATACACGTCCTGCTCATCAATTTTTCGATGATCATGGTAGTGGCGATGCTTCTGCTTGTGTTCGCGAATGTCGTGCTTAGATATGTTTTTAATAGTGGCATCTACTGGTCCGAGGAAATTGCTCTCGTCATGGAGGTGTGGTTCATTTTCCTTTCGCTCGGCCTTGGAGTAAAACACCGCTTACATTTTTCCATCAATCTGATGAAACGGGAGTCCCTCCCGAAATGGTTCAATAGGGCACTCGATTTTCTCGCGGATGCGATCTACATATTCGTGGGCGTCATCATGATCATATATGGATCCAAGCTTGTCAATTTCACGATGCGCTCTATCATGCCCGCCACCAAGCTGCCCGCAGGGATTCTCTACCTCGTGCTGCCATTTTCTGGTTTTGTGGTCATTGTCGAAGCGCTTTTCCACATACTTGGGCTCGATATGTTTGATGAAAAAATTGATCAATACCTTTCCGGCGAAGGCGGGAAGATACGAGATATATTCAGGAGTGAATCATGAACGACCCAACCACCGCAACATTTATCCTCATGGGCGGATTCATCCTGCTCGTGGTGCTCCGCGTGCCGATCACGTTTTCGCTCACGACCGCCTCGATCGCGACCGCGCTGTACCTCAATATTCCTCTCATGGCGATCGTCCAACAGATGGTGCAGGGTGTGAAGTCCTTCTCCTTGTTGGCGATTCCCTTCTTCATCATCGCGGGTGAAATGATTGGCCAGGGTGGGATTGCGCAGAAACTGATCGATCTCGCCAATGTAGTGGTGGGGCGGATTCGAGGTGGGCTGGCGATGGTCAACTGCGTCGACAGTATGTTTTTCGGTGGAATATCAGGTTCGGCAGTGGCCGATGTCGCGTCGACCGGTTCGATCATCATTCCGCTTATGAAAAAGAAGGGCTATGACGAGGATTTCGCGGTCGCGCTCACCGTCACCACCTCAACCCAGGGAGTTATCATCCCACCGAGTCACAACATGATCATCTATTCGGTCGCCGCAGGCGGCGTGTCCGTGGGACGACTCTTCTTAGGCGGCTATATCCCCGGAATCATGATCGGTCTCTCGCTCATGGTCATTTCGTATATTATTTCGGTAAGACGGAATTATCCGAAGGAGCCGAAAGTCACCCTCCGACAAGCCATTAAAATATTCGGCGACGCGTTTCTCGGCCTATTGACCGCAGTCATCATCATGGGCGGCGTAATTCTTGGTATTTTCACCGCGACAGAATCGGCGGCGGTTGCGGCGATTTATGCATTCATCATCACATTCTTCGTGTACAAACAAATTCCGCTGCGACAATTCAAAATGATTCTGTATAATACGCTGAAGACGCTGACGATGGTCATGGCGCTCATTGCCTCCGCCAGTGCGTTCTCATGGCTCATGGCCTACCTGCGAATCCCCGCGATGGCGACCGATTTTCTCCTGGGCATCACGGACAACAAGATACTTCTCCTGCTGCTCATCAACATCCTGTTAATCTTCCTCGGTATGATCATGGACATGGCCCCGCTCATCCTCATCATTACTCCAATTCTGTACCCCGTTGTGGTAGGGAAGCTCGGACTCTCGCCGATACACTTCGGCATCATATTGATGATCAATTTGGCCATCGGCCTCACTACACCGCCCGTCGGCTCAGCCCTTTTCGTAGGCTGCGCGATCGGCAAAATCTCGATCGAAAGAGTGACAAAGGCGATGCTCCCGATGTATATTGCGATGGTTGTGGTGCTGATGTTGGTGACCTATATCCCAGAGATTACCATGTTCTTACCAAATCTGCTCATGCCGTAAGGAAGGAGTTTTCGTATGTCATTTATTGAGTCATTTTTTGGGCTGAATGGGCATATTGCAGTAGTAACAGGAGGCGGGGGCGCGTTGCCCTCGTCGATCGCGGTTGCTTTCGCAAAGGCTGAGGCAAAAGTTGCGCTCTGGGGGCGTGGGACTCACCATCCCATGAGCGAGGCTGCAGACCTCGTCAAGAAACAGGCGGGGCTACCCGCGGATAGCGGCGTGGTGATAGGCATTACGGTCGATACGGCCTCAACCGAAGCCTGCGTGGCTGCGTACGACGAAACCGTGTCGGCGCTCGGCGCCCCTGACATTCTCCTCAACGGTGTCGGCGGTAATATGGGCAAGGGGCCCTTTCTCGATTTCGATGAGGCGAAATTTGAGGAAATCCTCAGGCTCAATCTCATGTCGGGCCTCATGATTCCTTCGAGAGTCTTTGCGAAAGCGTGGATTGGCGCGGGCATCAAGGGGTCCATTATCAACATGACCTCAATGGCGAGTTACAAGCCGCTCTCCGGCACTTGGGCATATGACGCCGCGAAAGCGGGCGTACTCAATCTCACCGAGGGCCTCGCCAAGGAACTCGCGTCTTACGGCATCAGGGTCAACGCAATCGCGCCGGGCTTCTATGTCGGCAACCAGAATCGCGCCCTCCTTTTCGATACGGCTACGGGCGAACTCACGGCGCGCGGCAAGTCCATTATCGCGCGCACTCCTTTCGGGCGCTTTGGCGAGTTCGAGGAGCTCTGGGGTGCTGCGCTCTATCTGGCGAGCCCGAAGGCAGCTGGTTTTGTAACGGGCGTAAGCATTCCCGTCGATGGCGGATACCTCATCGACAATATCTGAACGTGGAGAAATCATGAATCGTTTTCTTGATGAAAACTTTCTGTTAAAGAATGAGACCGCGAAACGCCTCTACTTTAAAGTCGCAAAAGACTTGCCGATTTTCGACTATCATTGTCACCTCTCGCCCAAGGCGATCGCGGAGAATAAGCCTTTCGAGGATATTGCGCAGATGTGGCTCGAGGGCGATCACTACAAGTGGCGCATTATGAGGGCGAACGGCTCTCCCGAGGCGCTCTGCGATGGCAACGGTCCCTGGGATAAAAAGTTTGTCGAGTACGCGAAAGCGGTTACCAAGGCGGCGGGTAACCCCCTCGTCCAGTGGTCGCACCTCGAGCTCCAGAGAATCTTCGGCATCGAAGATGTATTAACGCCCGAGAATGCGCTCGAGATTCGCGAACGGGCGAACCGAGTGCTGGTAAAAGGCGACATCACGCCGCGTTTCCTCCTCACGAAGTTCAACGTGAAGGTGATCTGCACCACCGACGATCCCATCGACGATCTACGCTGGCACAAGGCGATCGCGGCGGAGCAGGCTGCCGGCTCGTCGTTCAAAACAAGGGTGCTGCCCGCCTTTAGGCCGGACAAGGCACTGAATACTAGGGATATCGCCGCCTGGAATGCATATGTCGATGCGCTCGAAAAAGTAGTCGGCGCCGACATTCAGTCGTATGGCGCCCTTGCGGCCGCGCTGGCTGCGCGCCACGAGTACTTCCATGCGATGGGTTCGCGACTCTCCGACCATGCCATACTGGTGCCACCCTACGCACCGGCGGCGGAAGCAGAGCTTGACGCGATGGTAAAAAAGGGACGCGCGGGCACCGCGCTCTCGGTACTCGAACAAGAGCAACTTTCAACCGCGCTCCTTCTGCACCTCGCGCGACTCAACGCACAACGCGGCTGGACCATGCAGCTCCACATCGGCGCGCTGCGCAGCATCAATCCTCGTCTTTTCGCCGCGCTCGGTCCGGATATCGGCGCCGACAGCACCAGCGACGAGCCGATCACTCCACCATTGGCAAAATTCTTAGGCCAACTCGAGGGCGAGGGCCAGCTCCCCAAAACGATCCTCTATACCCTCGATCCCTCCAAACACAATCCACTCGCCACCATCGCGGGCAGCTTCGCGGGCACCGCGCCCGAGGCGACGGAATCGCAGGTGCCGGGCAAAGTTCAGCTCGGCGCGGCCTGGTGGTTCAATGACCAGAAGGACGGCATGGAGCGCCATATGCGCGAGTACGCGGGCGCCGGCTTCCTCGGCGCATGGGTGGGCATGCTCACCGACTCGAGATCCTTCATGTCTTTCCCGAGGCACGAGTACTTCCGCCGCATCCTCTGCAACCTCGTGGGCGAGTGGGTCGAGAACGGCGAGCTACCCGACGATCCGCGCTACACCGACGACCTTGTACGCGGTATCTGCTGGGAGAACGCCGAGCGCTACTTTGGCATGAAGTAATCTGGGGCGCGCCGCGGCCAGCCGAGTATGTCGCTCGGACGCGCTGCCTGCGCAGCACAGCGGTCTGACAAAATGAGGCCCTCGGCGCAATGCCGAGGGCCTCATTTCTTGTGAGAGTTGAGAGCGGAGGAGGGCGCGTCAGGTGTTGTGCGGCGCGCGCGTTTTATTGGCTCTCCGCCCTTTTATTATTTCTCAGTTTCCGTCATGCCGCTTATAAATTGCTTCTGCATCAGCACGACGACGATAACCGGCGGCAGCATCGCCAGCAGCGTCGTCGCCATAGCGATCTGCCACTGTATCTCGACATCAGCCCCGGAAATCATGCGGTTTATGCCAATTAGCAGAGTATAAAATTCGGGCTTTGTGGTAATCAAAAGTGGCCATAGGTACTGGTTCCATCCGTAGATGAACTGGATTACGAACATGGCCGCGATTGGCGTGCGGGTCATCGGGGCGAGAATATGGCGGAAGAACTGCATCGGGGTGGCGCCATCGATCTGCGACGCTTCGGCGATCTCCCGCGGAATCGACATGAAGAATTGTCTGAAAAGGAATACCGCCGTTGCCGACACGATCATCGGCAGAATAAGGCCCGCGTAGGTGTTCAGCATGCCCAGGTCTGATATGACCTTATACGTCGGCATGATACGCACCTCAACCGGCAACATTAGGGTGATGAAGATCGCCCAGAAGCAAAAGTTGCGCAGCGGAAACTTGAAGAACACGATCGCAAATGCTGCCATAAGCGATACCACAATCTTGCCCACTGAGATGCCAAGCGCCATGATGAGGGAGTTTTTCAGCATTATCCATACTGGTGTGCCCATGTTCTGGGTACCCTGGAAGAGCGCTTGCTTGTAGTTCTCGATAAGATGCGGCCCGATGCCGAGCGGCATGGGCGCGGCTTGGATTTCGGCATTCGTGTGCGAAGAGGCCGAGAAGATAAAGTAGATCGGAAACACGATAATCGCGATGCCTATCCATAGAATGACATGGGGAACGAGGCGTCTGAGCGCCTTGGCTCGGTGCGCGGCTTTGTTGATTCGCTGTTGTTCTGTCATGCTGTGCCCCCGCCTCAGTAGTTGACTCGCCGCTCAAGGAAGCGGAACTGAAATACTGTCATGATAATGACCATTATCATGAGGATGACCGACTGTGCGGCAGAGCTTCCGAGGTCGAGGTTGATGACACCATCGCGCCAGACTTTATACACCAATATTTCTGTCGATCTCCCAGGGGCGCCTGACGTCATCTGGTGAACGATGGGGAAGGTTTCGAAAAAGCCGTATACAAGGTTCATAACCAATAGATAGAAGGTCGTGGGAGAGAGGAGGGGAAAGATGATTTTCCAGAAGCGCTTGAAAGAACCTGCACCATCGATCTCCGCCGCCTCGACGAGCGTCGCGGGCACGCTCTGCAGGCCTGCGAGAAAGAAGACGAAGTTGTACGCCAGCTGCTTCCAGCTCGCGGCGAGGGTGAGCAGTAAAAAGGCCTGGTTGAAATTGAGGAGGTACTGCCAGTCTACCTGAAAGGTGTGCTTGAGCACATAGGCGATGACGCCGACATTCGGATTGAACATAAAGAGCCAGATAACGCCCGCGACTAGCGTGGAGACCGCATAAGGCCACACGAGCATTGTTTTATAGAATGATCCGAAGCGGATCTTCTTGTTTGCCTGAATCGCGAGGAAGAGCGAGATCGCCATCGCGCTGAAGGTAATGCAGACTGCGAACGCGACTGAGACGGTGAAGGAGTGCCAGTAGTCCGGATCGGCCATCAGCGCCGAGTAGTTATTCAAACCTACAAAAATCATTCTGCCGCCGAAGGGATCCTGCAAATAGAAGGATTGAAAGATTGCCTGTGCGGCCGGCCAGAAGAAAAAGAGGAACACGATAATCATCTGCGGGAGCACGAGGATGTAGGGTAATACTGGTGCCTTAAACTCATACTGTTTTGCCATAGCATTTCCTGAGGGAGAGTTAAATGATTATACAGGTTAAAAAATGTGTTGTACAGCTGGATATCATACTGCGTGTAACACTAAAAAGAGGTCGCTTTAAAGCGGCCTCTTTTTGATTTTTCCGCGGCGATGCAGCCCGTTGCCGGGCCATTTCGCGCGTTTTTACTTGTAGAGTTTCTCGAAGGCTCTCAGCTGCTTGTTGCCTTCGCTCACCATCTTATCGAGACCATCCTTGGCGGAGATCTTTCCAGCCAGGATATCTTCCCATACCTGGTCTTCGATCTCGCGGATTATGGGCATGTTGCCAAAGCGGATACCCATCGAGTTGGCGGTAGGCTTCTTGTTGGTGAGCTGTTTGATGGCGACTTCAAGGCCTGGGTTCTTCTTGTAGTATCCCTCAGACTTTGTCAGTTCATATGCGGCGTTAGTGACAGGCAGATAGCCTGTTTCCTTGTGCCAGAGCGACTGAATTTGGGGCTGGGAGATGAAATTGAAGAACTCAGCGACTCCTTTGTATTCAGCCTGGGGCCTGGTGTTGAATACCCAGAGTGAAGCACCGCCGATACAGGAGTTCTGAGGAGCGCCGGGCACATCGGGGTAGTAGGGGAGGCGGGCGACGCCGAAATCGAACTTACAGGACGCTTTCATGTTGCCATAGCTTCCAATTGACTGGAAATACATGCCAACGCGGCCGGAGGTAAAGAGTGGGTCAGCCTTCCCTTCACGTCCGCCGTAGATGAACACGCCGGTCTTGGAGAGATCGGAGAGATTCTGGAAGTGGCGAATGACGACTGGGTTGTTGAATACGAGCTTGGTGTCGAGGCCATCGAAACCGTTGCTCCTGGTGCCGAAGGGCAGGTTATGCCAGGCAGAGAAGTTCTCGAGTTGAATCCAGCTGATCCACGCAGTAGTGAATCCGCCTTCCATACCGGAGGCTTTGAGTTTCTTCGCAACATCGAAGAATTCGGGCCAGGTAACGGGCGGCTTCTCGGGATCGAGACCAGCCTTGCGGAACGCGTCTTTATTGTAGTACATGACCGCAGTTGAGCTGTTGAAGGGCATGGACAACATACGGCCATCAGAGGTCGAGTAGTAGGACTTGATGGTTGGAATGTAGATGTTCGGATCCCACTTCATGTTGTTCTCAGCCATGAGCTTATAGACTGGCTTTATCGCATTGGATGCCATCATAGTAGCGGTACCGACTTCGTAGACCTGAAGGATCGCCGGGGCCTGTTTGGCGCGGTATGCTGCGATACCTGCGTTCATGGTGTCAACATAACCGCCTTTATACACGGGTACAACCTTGAAATCTTTCTGGCTCGCGTTGAACTGGTCGCAGATCGTGGTAATCATGTCGCCGTTGTGACCGGTCATAGCATGCCAGAACTCAAAAGTCGTCTGGGCATAGGCACCCACGGCCATGAGTGCGATTGCCATTAAAAGAATGACTCGTTTCATCACTTAGCCTCCAAAGAGATTAGGTTTTTGCCGGATATTCAACCGGCACTTCTTTTACAAATATTAGTCTACAACCGCTTTTTCAAGCGCGCAAGAGAAAGCTGTTAAAAATAATTTAAAATGAGCTTCTCGTGCGTTCGATTGCCAAATCTGGAAAGTCTGAAATAATACCGGTAACTCCCCATTTTAGGAGAGTTGTCATCCGAGCGGGATCATTAACTGTCCAGGGCAGCACTCCAAAACCCGCTGCGCGCACAGCTTTCACCGTCGCCTCATCGAGATACTTCTGGTTCGGGTTGAGGGCGACCGCGCCTATTGCGCGCAATGTTGCGACGGGGTCGGGAAGCGGCCGGTCGATGAGTGCGGCAACTTCGATTTCGGGAGCAGCTTTCTTCGCGCGTTTCAGGTAGTCGTGGTTGAAAGAGGAGATCAGCACGGAATCCACCATACCGAGCTCGCGCACAAGGGCGGTGGTCTTTTCGACGATCCATGCATCGCAGGCAAAACCCTTGGCGTCCTTGATCTCGATGTTGACGCGCCAGCCGAGACTTTTCGTGAGTTCGAGCGCTTCGCGGAGCGTCGGAATTTTGAGTCCCTTAAAGGACGCTAGATCATCGGGGCCGACTCTGTGCAAAGCGATCTGTTTGAAAGGATCGGTCTTCTCGTACCAGGAGCCGGCGTCGAGGGATCTGAGCTCGTCGATCGAAAAGGTGTAAATGTTCCAAGGGGCTCGCGCGGGGAATACCTTGGTCGCGTTCGTGGTACGTGTGAGTGTGTTGTCGTGGAACACGACAAGAACGCCATCGTTTGATTCCGCGACATCGAGTTCCCACATGTCGGCCCCGGTATCGAAGCCTTTCTGTGCCGCAAGGAGGGTGTTTTCGGGCGCAATTGCCCTAAATCCACGATGAGCGATGGCAAGCGGGTGAGCTTGTTTCATGGTGAGTGTCTCCATAGATAGATCGTGTGGGGCGCCTTGGCTGTAAACCACCGCCGGCGCAATAAGGAGTAAGAGCGCGATGCATGCGCCGCGGGCTTGGCGAGCGTGGCGGACGAAGAATGCAGAAGCTGCGGTAAACCAAATGCGGTTTTTCATCACGTTATTGTAAGAAGTTTGGCGCGGTCAGGCAAGTAAATTCGCAGGGAATTCGAGCGAGTATCGCTTTGATTGCAACGACGGCGGGTGACTATCTTTTGAATGTGTACTGCCCCGCCGAACTTGCGCAAAAAAGCATGTCGGTCTAGGATGGGGCTCGGAGAAAAAGATAGATGATCGCAGGCGATGGCAACGGCGCGCGAAAATGGAGAACGCTCACTTCGCGTAAAGTGTATCAGTGTAATGTGTTCAGTGTCTTTGAACGCGAGAGCGAGGGGCCCGATGGTCGGCGAGGACACTTCTCGGTGCTCGAGGCCAAAGATTGGGCAGTGGTTGTGCCCTATGTGAAAACAGCGGCAGGGCTCTCCTTTTTAATGGTGCGCCAGTACCGGCATGGGGCGGATGAGGTCAGCCTCGAGTTTCCTGGCGGAGTCATTGAACCGGGAGAGGAACCTGAGGCCGCCGCGGCACGCGAGCTCGCCGAAGAGACAGGCTGGGTATCGAATAGAATTCTCCGCGCGGGCAAGGTGTTTCCCAATCCCGCGATTCAAGACAACTACTTCCATATCTTCGTGGCGCTCGATCCCGAACCCGCAGTCGACCGCAATCTCGACGAGAATGAGATCATCGATGCGCACCTTGTACCGGCGGATGAGATTCGACAAGGCATGGGTGAGGGCGAATTGACACACGCACTGATGGTAACCGCTCTTCACCTGGCGGATAAACTTGTCGCCTCCCTTGGCGAATGAGCGGATTTACGTGTTGTAGATATCGTTTCCGAAAGAATCGATGGCGACCAATACGGGGAAAGATTCAAGATCCGCGAGCCTTATCGCCTCCATCCCTAGATCCTCAAAAGCAATAGAGCGCAGCGACCGCAGGGAGTGCTCCGCATTGAGCGCGGCGGCTCCGCCGATGGCTGCGCAGTAGACACCACCGTATCGCACGATAGCCTGTCGCGCCACCGCACTTCTATTTCCTTTCGCAATCGTGACCAATGACGCCCCTGCGCCCATGAATGGATCGAGATAACTGTCCATTCTCGATGCGGTGGTCGGACCGAAGGCTCCAGTTCTGAAACCAGTCTTTGTCTCGGTGGGCCCTGCGTAGAAAACCGGCAGGCCGAGGAACCAATCCGGTAACTTTCCTTCAGTTTCGAGCATGCGCAGCAAGCGAGCATGGGCGGCATCGCGTGCGACGAGGACAGGTCCCGAAAGCGCGACAATCGATCCCGCGGGGAGTGCCCTAAGCGTTTTGAGCCAGGAGTCGTCGGTTGGCGATATCGTGATCGCGGTTGCCTCAGGCTCAATGTTTCGCAGAATCTCTCCGTAGACGGACTCAAACCGATCTTCCGCCTGACCTAATTTTTGGATTTTCCAGCCTTCGCGGTCGACGATTACGGCGACATGCCTGTTCGCGGCGCAGGAGATCGAGACAGCAAGCGAGAGGTTTGCGGCGTGGCGAGCAAGCCGGATCGCCCTCGCCGACGCTGCCATGTGCGTGCCACCCCATTGCGCGCCGATTCCGCTCTCCCGCGCGATATTCAGCACGACCTCCTCCCACTGCCTGTCGCGCAGCGGCGCGCCATCGCCCGATCCTACCTCAGGAAGCCCGTCCAGGGCACCAAGGGCCGCGAGCTCAGCGGCGTACAGCGTCTGGCTCGGGCTCGCGCCGCCAAGCACGACAGCAATCGAATAGGGGGGGCACCCGGACGGACCAAGCGCGCGAATTCTCTCGCGCAGCACCTCTTCGAGCTTCTCAGGGCGAAGAATCGCAGGGCTCTCCATCGTAAGCGACGCGCGCGAGGTCGAACCGCCGCCCTTCGCGACGAAGAGTAGCTTTAATTGCTGGCCAGGCACGGCACGGATCTGGATTCCCGCAGGCAAATTATCTTTAGTATTGCGCTCTTCCGTCATCGTGAGAGGGCCAAGCTGAGAATTGCGCAGTTTTTCGAGGGCATAGGCCTCGCGGGCGCCCGTGGCAAGAAGGCGCTCAACATCGCTGTCGCCCTCAATGTCAGTGTGGTCGCCGCGCCAAGCGTAGACGAGCGCGGTTCCCGTATCTTGGCAAATAGGGAAAACGCCCTTTGCCGCGATCGCAGCATTTTCGAGCAGGCTGGCGGCGACAAAGCGCTCCCGCACGCCCGATGATGGGTCGCTCAAAATCGATTCAAACGCTGCGTATTGAAGAGGCGGCATTGCGTAGGCGATCTTAGTGAATGCAATGCGCGAGCACTCCTGGAGTGCTGGGGCGGAGATTGAGAGTCTCCCCTCAATTTCCCGGGGAGGGGGAAGTTCCATCGGCTCGAAATCATCGGAGAAACCGAGCTCGACGTAATTTTCCAAGCTCACATGGGCCATAATGCTTCCTTTTTCTTCGCGCGGCACAACGCGCTTAGCCGGATACCCGCAGTTTACAAACTATTTTTCAGCGCGCCAGGGCTCGATGCGCAATTCGTAAGGGTGCCTTTCCGATACTGATTGCCTTGGCGGGGCACACTTCGTGACAACAGAAACAGGTGATGCAGAGGTGGTCGTCGATGCGGATGCGGTTCACACGGCCCTTTTTCTCGAGTTCCAGCGCTTTGGCGGGGCAGATCTCGACGCAAGCTTTGCAGCCGATACAGGGTTTGGTGTGAAAAATCGGCCTGAGTCGGATGGCTGAACCAAGAATTCGTCGCAACGTGCTAGGAATTGAGTCGAGCCGCTTGCCGAGCTCGCTGCAGTAAGGCAGGCGCTCGAACTCTTCGTGGTTTATGTCTCCCGGTGCGAGCGGGGCGGTTGAGGGTTCAGCGACGGTGTCGACTCCCTGGGTTCTCTGCATGCCATCGACCAGATATGGAATGCGCCAAGGATCGTAGCCGACGCATTCCACCGCTACCCAGTCGAGCGCCGCCGGGCTACCCGACGCGAGCACGATTCCGAGCTGGAAGGGTGTTCCCGAACCCGGGCCCTCGCCCTGCATCGCAACGATGCCATCCATAAAGGAGAAGCACGGAATCGACATCGCGATATCCACGAGCATTTCGCCAAAATCGATTACCGAAGGATACTGAAGGTGCATCGCGCTCTTCGCGGTTCCCGGCAAGAGGCCGAAGAGATTTTTCATCGCGCCGGTGTAGGTCATTAGCTGATGATTTTTCAGCTTAGGCAAGTTAATCACAAGGTCGATTCCGCCGAGGAGGCTCGTGAGAGGGATATTCTTGAGCTTCTTTCCGTTGGGGACGGCGTGAGCCGCGACTTCGTGGAAGTCGACCCAGGTGGCGCCGTTACGCTGGGCCGCGTCGTAGATGCCGGAGGCCTTCGCGGCAAGCACTCCCGGCTGCCAACCCGGCGAATCGCCGACGAGAATGCGCGTGGCTCCCTTCGATTTTACGAATCGTATCACCGCGCCGAGGAAAGCGGGGTTCGTGGTTACCGCCTTCGCCGCAGGCGAAGCGTTTAGAATATTTGGCTTGAGGAGGAGCGTCTTGCCCTGCACATCGGGGAATCCGGCGATGCGCGCCGCACGCGCGATTGCTTCGTCCAAAAATTTCTTATCGTAGGATTCACAGCGTAACAGCGCGACATCAGCGCTCTTTTCGGTGGTGCTCATAGGGTATCTCTGAGCAGGAAGTATAGTTTGAAGGCCTCGTCTTCATCAAGGCGAATGAAAAGTGTCACTTGCTAAATTCCGAGCAATGCTCATATAATAATGAATACTTGTGAGGAGAGGTACCAGGATAGAATGAGACTTTGGCTGGATCGGAACAACTGGGTGTACTACATCGGACGCGGGAACAACCTCAAAGCCCTTTTGTTTTCGATTGGCTGCATGCTTGTGCTGCTTGGTTCGAGTTTCAGGCCAGCGCCCGGACCGCTCTCCGCCCGAGGCGGATCCGATATAACCACGTTCGCCGTCAGCGAAAACATCGCGATGCCTGAACCTGAAGATAAGCTTGTGAAATACTCCGTGTACGAGGTCAAGAAGGGCGATACGCTCTCGGAGATCGCCAACCAGTACGACCTCACCCTCGACACGCTCATCAGTATAAACGGTTTTACCTCAGCCAAATCGCTTCGCCCAGGCCAGCTCATTAAAATTCCCTCTGAGTCCGGCATCATTTACACGCCCAAAACCGCCTCCACAGTCCAGGAAATCGCCGCCTCTTACAACATCAATCCAGACCGCGTGATCGACGCAAATGGCCTGCTCTCGGAAACGATCGCCTCCGGAAAACCGCTCTTTCTGCCCGATGTGCGGCTACCATCCGCCACACTCCGCGAAATAGTCGGCAATGTATTCCAGTGGCCGGTACATGGCCGTCTCACCTCGTGGTTTGGGTGGCGTAAGGACCCCTTTACTGGCAGACGCTCCTTCCACAATGCTATCGACATTGCCGCTCCCTACGGGACGACGATCACCGCTCCCATGCAAGGCAGGGTCATCGAGTCCGGCTACTCTCCGATACTCGGGAAATACGTGATGATGTCGCACTCGGGCGGTTGGAAAACGCTCTATGGCCATATGTCCGAGGTGCTCGTCGCCGAAGGGCAGTACCTCTCGCAGGGTAAGGCGATCGGCCGTATCGGTAGCACTGGGTATTCAACAGGGCCGCACTGCCACTTCGAGGTGATCAAGAACGGGAGTTTTGTAAACCCGCTGAACTATCTGCCTTAAGGTTCGGCCAGATCCTCTTGTTTGACGCACAAGGAAATATCTGCTAGAGTGTCTCATCATGAGAATCACAAAGGGAATTGCCGTATCTCCAGGTGTATCGATAGCTCCAGCCTTTATTTTCGCGGATGATTCGGTCGAAATTCCTCAGTATCACATCGATCCGGCGGAGGTCGCAAGCGAGCTCACGCGTTTCCACGAGGCATCGATGCTCGCGCGTAAAGAGATCGAGGCCCTCCGAGACCATGCCAAAAATGAGGCAGGGGAGGAGCAGGCGGCGATCTTCGACGCGCACCTTATGATGCTCGACGATCCTGAGCTTCACGATCAAATTGAGATTTCTCTCAACGACAATCTCTTTAATGTCGAGTCCGCGATTCTCGCCTTTGAAACCGAGATGGTCGACAAGCTCTCTTCTTCGCCTGATCCGCTCATTCAGGAACGGGTGTCGGACGTGCACGATGTGGTGCGGCGTATTCTCCGTCACCTCCTTAAAAAGGAACGAATCTCCCTCTCGGACATTCAGACTGAGATCATCCTTGTGGCCAAGGATCTGCTTCCCTCGGACATGGTCGGCATGTCGCGAAGCATGGTACGGGGCATTGTAACGGAATCGGGGGGCAGAACGAGCCACGCGGCGATTCTCGCGCGCGCCTTCGAAATTCCCGCCGTGCTTGGCATTGGTCCAAATTTTGTGGATCAGGTGAAGCAAGGCCAGCTGATCTATGTCGATGGTGAGAAGGGTATTGTCGCGGTCGATCCCGACAGCGTCTTTGTGCAGCGCGAAAAGGCGGCGCGCGCCGCCCGAGTGCAGCGCGAGATCGAGAACAGAGAGCTCCGCGAGGTGCCCGCCCACACCAAGGACGGTACTCATATAATGCTTGTGGCGAATATCGAGATGCCCGATGAGGTCGCCAATGTCAACGAGTACGGTGCTGAGGGTATCGGGCTCTTTAGGTCTGAGTTTCTCTTCCTTGGTGGCCATGTGCCTGGTGAAGAAGAGCAGTACAAGGCTTACACCAAGGTGGTGGAGGCGATGAACGGCAAACCCGTAACGATCCGCACTCTCGACATCGGCGGCGACAAGGTCCTCCCCGAGCTTGGCGCGATAGGCGAGAAAAATCCTCTCCTCGGGTGGCGCGCAATCCGCTTCTGTCTCGAAAAGACCGAGCTCTTCAAGACGCAGCTCCGGGCCATTCTTCGCGCGTCGGTGCATGGCAAGGTTAAAATCATGTTCCCGATGATCAGCACCATCGATGAACTCATTCGCGCGCAAGGGCTCCTGGCGGAGGCCAAGTGGGAGTGCAAGGCCCACGGACACGCGATCGACACGAACATTGAAACCGGTATTATGATTGAGGTACCATCGGCAGCAGTCTGCGCAGATGTGCTCGCGCGCTCCTGCGATTTTTTCTCGATAGGCACGAATGATCTTAGTCAGTATACGCTCGCGGTAGACCGAGGCAATCAGAAAGTGGCCTACCTCAACGAGCCCTACAGTCTCGCGGTGCTCCGCCTTATCCGCATGACTATCGGGTATGGCGAACACGCTCATATCGCGGTGAGTCTCTGTGGTGAGATGGCTGCCGACCCCGCAAGCGCGGTGCTTCTTGTGGGCATGGGACTTCGGACGCTGTCCATGTCGGCGGGCGCGATTCCTGCGATCAAGCGCGTCCTCTTGTCCATCAGTCTCGAGGAGGCGCAATCCATCGCGCAGCAGGCGCTCTCCTTGCGGACCTCCACGCAGGTATCCGCGCTTCTCAATTCTAGAATCAGCCTATAGGAATTATATGAACATAAAAAGAAACGCCAAGAGTTCATCTCCGACCCCTGGCACGCGAATTCCCGGAAAGTCAAAAAGATCGAACACGCCCAAAATCGTACCTAAAGCCACACCCAAATCCTTGCCTCAACCTACTCAGGGGCCTGCGCCGCTGGAGAGCGAGGTTCAAGATCTCGAGTCTTTGGTCCGCTACGAAAATCTGCCCCTGGTGGTGCTCGCGGGAAGGCCGAATGTCGGCAAATCCACGCTCTTTAACCGTCTTATCGGCAAACGTCGTGCAATCACCGACCCTACGCCGGGCGTAACTCGCGACCCCATAGAAGAAGAGTGCGTATTGCGCGGCACCGACAAGCGAGTCATGGTGGTCGATACCGGTGGTTTCAAGCTTGAACGCGAAGGGCTCGATGAGCTCGTGGTGGCGCGGACGCTCGCCTACATTGAGCGGGCGAATCTTATTCTTTTCATGGTGGATGCGACCGAAATTACGCCAGAAGATGAGGAGTTCGCGGCATTTCTAAGGCCATTCGCGGCGAAGCTAGTACTGGTAGTGAACAAGGCTGACAGCCCCGAGCGCGATGCCCTCGTGTGGTCGCACGCTCGCTGGGGCTTCACTCCGATGATTTTTGTATCCGCAGAGCACAACCGCAATATTGATGAGCTCGCGGAAACAGTCGCAGCCCGACTCGATTTTTCGCGCGTGCGCGCGGTTGATCTCGAAAAGGCGGATATCCGCATCGCGATCATGGGCAAACCCAATACCGGCAAATCGACGCTCCTCAATGCGCTCGTCGGGCATGAGCGGAGCATCGTCTCAAATGTGCCGGGCACAACCCGCGATGTGGTCGAAAGCCGCTTTTTGCACAAAGGCCGAGGGATCGTAGTTCTGGACACGGCGGGCATCCGCCGCAAGAATAAAGTCACCGACAATGTCGAGTATTACTCGGTTACACGGTCCATCGCGGTCGTGAGCCGCGCCGATATCGTCGTGCTCCTCATCGACGCCGTAGAGGGACTCTCGGAACAGGACAAAAAGATTGCCGCCTTTGCAGTGGAGGCAGGGCGCCCGGTCATTTTCGCGCTCAGTAAGTGGGACAAGATGCCCAATATCAAGAACGCCTTCGATGCTGCACGTGACAAGCTTCGCTTTTTCTTTGGGCAGATGAGCTATGCACCGGTCGTCGCGCTCTCGGTGAAGGAAGGGCAGGGCATCGATACGCTGATGTCGACGGTTGTCTCGCTCTATGGCAAAGCGAATAAGATCATCGAGACTGCGCGCCTTAATCAGGCGGTCGCTTCGTGGATCGAGAAAAATCCACCACCTGTCGGGCTTCGGACGCACTTTAAGTTGCGCTATGCGGTTCAGGCTTCGGTGAATCCGCAGCGCTTCATTTTCTTTGTAACCCGTCCCGAAGCGGTGGCGGAGTCGTATCGGAGTTTTCTTAAAAATAAAATTCGCCTCGAATTGGGGCTTGATGGCATTCCTGTCCAGCTTGAGCTCCGCGCCTCGCGGAAAGACAGATTCAGGAGCTGAGGTGTGGCGTACTTGAGCATTGGGCAGTTGGAGAAGCTTCTCTCGGTTCCTGCGTCGACACTGCGGTTCTGGGAGAAGACTGTTCCCTTTTTGACGCCCTCACGCTCGCGATCGGGCCGGCGTACATACTCGCTTAGCGAGGCTGCGCTCATTGCGCGGCTTAAGCATCTGGCGCTCGATCGCAAGCTCGGCCTGCACCGCGCGCAGCGCATACTTGAGTTTGAGCTTTTGTACGAAGATCAAGATTTCCGTGCGAGGGCTAAAGCGCTCCGCGATGAGATGCTACTCCTCATGGTGGAGAGTGAACGTTGGCGTCAGGAGTACACTCGCGTTTCATCAGTGTTGAAAATATCGGGAGAGGAGCAGTTTGATGGATCAGCGCATTAGACGTTTGATGGATTTTATTGATGCATCGCCGACGCCATTCCAGGCAGTTGACAGTCTTAAGAGCACACTTGTGGCGGCGGGCGCGGTTGCCCTGGATGAACATGACCTGTGGCAGCTCGAGCCTGGGGCGCTGTATTTTGTTGAACGCGGCGGAAGCGCTCTTATCGCCTTCAGGGTTGGTCTTAAGCCAGCCTCCGAAGGTGGTTTTTTACTCGCAGGCGCGCACACCGATAGCCCTACACTAAAACTCCGCCCCGAGAAGGAACTTGACTCGAAGGGCTACCTTATGCTCTCGCTTGAGTCCTATGGCTCGGCGATTCTCTCAGGCTGGCTCGATAGGCCCCTCGGCATTGCAGGTAGTATCGTGGTGCGCGAAAGTGGCACCATTTCAACCCGCTATTTCATAAGCCACGAGCCCTTGGCGATTATTCCGAACCTCGCGATCCACCTCAACCGCGAGATCAACAAGGGCTTCGAGTACAACCTTCACCAGCACATGCCCGCGCTTTTCGGGCTTGCCCACCCAAGGGCAAGGGACGAGGGCGACTCATCGCAGCCATCCAGCGAGATCATGCGGCGCATCGCATCCGAGTTAGGCATCGACCCAGGCTCGGTGGTCTCTGCCGACCTTAGATTCTTCGATATGGAGGGCTCACGGTTGATCGATGGCGCTCTCGTCAACTCGCCGAGACTCGACGACCTCGCCGGCTGCGCAGCGATCGTCGAGGCATTTGTCGGTGTCGAGGCGCAGGCAGCAACGCAGGTCGCGTGCTTCTTCGACTCAGAGGAAATCGGATCGATGACGCCGGGTGGCGCCCAGTCTGCCTACCTCCGCGATATCCTCGCGCGTGTTACGCTGGCGTCTCGAAGCACAGGCCAAGATTTTTACCGTGCACTCGCCAACTCATCCTTTGTTTCGGTCGACGCGGCGCAGGCCCTCCATCCCGGTTACCCGGAAAAGTTCGATAACTACTACACGCCGATCCTTGGCCGAGGCATCGCACTGAAATCGAACGCCAATATGAACTACTCGACCGATATTGTTTCGGCGCGCATCGCGGTGACTGTCGCCGAGAAGGCTGGTATTCCAATGCAGCGTTATATGGCCCGCGCCGATCTCCAGCCCGGAAAGACCATCGGCCCCATCACCGCGAGTCACACCGGTATTCCGACTCTCGATGTGGGGCACCCGCTTCTCGCGATGCACGCAATCCGCGAAACCATCGCCGTGTCCGATCACCTCGATATGATCACATTTCTCAAAGCATTTTACGCGTAGGTTGGTGAGCAAGGCAAATATAAAGGGTCGCGCGTGCTGGCGTTTCCGCCTGCATCATCGCGAGTTTTGCCGCGAACTTCACAGGTCGAGTGTATTAAAAAAGGCCGCCCAACAGGGCGGCCTTCGTTTTCTAGTTGTGGTGTTACTTCGTTGTGGCGTTACTTCGCAAGCGGCTGGTAGGTCTTGAGCGGATCCCACATGCCTTCGCGAGTTTCACCCTTAATGCTCGGAACCTTCAGCACCTGTCCCGGATAGATCAGGTGGGGGTTCGAAGGATCTCTAAAGGTTGCCTTGTTCTCTTTGTAGAGTACTGGCCATTTGTACGGGTTGTTGTAGATGAAGGAGTACTCAGCGATTCTCCAGAGGCAGTCCCTGCGGGCGGGTATGAGACGCACCGTGTAGGCAGCGGGCAACGGGGCGAATTCGCCAATCTGCATGAGTGTCCAATATGCCTGGCCAGCGAGGTCTTTCGCCTTCACATAGTCTGCAGCGTTGAACGCAGCCTTCGCATCCGCAAGCTGGCTTCCACCCTTGGTGAAGAGCTCAGGATAGTTGTGAATAGCATTCTTGGAAGCTGCCCAGTCGTATCTGCTCTGAGCGTCGGAGATCGCGACCTGCGCGTACTTCATGTTCTGTGCAATCTCTTGAGCTTTTGCCTCTGCGGCGGCTCTCTCGTTGTTCACCTTTGCCATAAACTCATCCGAGAGGATATTCATGACATCTTTGGAGAGCGCAAGGCTCGCGTCGTAGCGCTTCTCGCTGTAAGCCTGATCGGCGGCCTGCATCGAAGTGCTGGCGTCGCGGTACTCGTTCGGATAGTCGGAGGAGAGATTCACCTGGTCAGCCCATGCCATGCGGCTGTGAGCGGTGCCAAGCGCGTCCGCGGCATCGGCTGCTTTCTTGATTTCGCGGTCGGACGTTACCTTCGCCTCAAAGTCGGACGAGAGGATAGCAGTAACCTGGTTGGCCATTTCGGTGGCGGCGCTGTACTTCTCGATGCCGTAGGCGATCTCGGCGCCGGACATAGAGGTCGAAGCGTCTTTATAGACAGCGGGGTAATCAGCCTTGATGCCGTTCTGATCGGCCCAGGCCATGCGCGCCTTTGCGGCGGCGATCGCGGTGTCGGCGGCTGCCTTGTCCTTTGCGAGCTGCTCCTTCGCGGCGCGATCCGCAGCCACTTGCGAGGCGAACTCTTCAGAGAAGGTGTTGGACACGATCTGCGCCTTCTGAGAGGCTGCGACATAATCCTCGTTGCCGTACGCGGTGTACGCGCCAACCATCGCAGTACTCGCGGTTTTGTACTGTTCGGGGTAATCCGCGCTAATATTGTTCTCGTTGGCCCACGCCATGCGGGCTTCGGCATCGGCGATCGCCACGTCAGCGGCTGCCTTGTCGGCGGCTTTCTGCTCGGCGAGTGCCTTGGCCTGTGCGGCGGCAGCGCGATCCGCGGTTACCTGTGCCTCAAAGCTGTCGGAGAGGACATCGGAGACCTCTTTAGCCTTCTGGGCAGACGTCACGTAATCTTCGTTGCCATACGCGACATAAGAGCCAACCATGGCGACACTCGCCATCTTGTACTCATCTGGATAATCCACGCGGATATTGTTGTCATTCGCCCATGCCATGCGCGTCTCGGCGTCGGCGATAGCGATATCAGCCGCTTTCTTGTCGGCGGCCTTTTGTTCGGCGAGTGCCTTGGCCTGCGCGGCAGCGGCTCTCTCGTTGTTCACCTTTGCCATAAACTCATCCGAGAGGATATTCATGACATCTTTGGAGAGCGCAAGGCTCGCGTCGTAGCGCTTCTCGCTGTAAGCCTGATCGGCGGCCTGCATCGAAGTGCTGGCGTCGCGGTACTCGTTCGGATAGTCGGAGGAGAGATTCACCTGGTCAGCCCATGCCATGCGGCTGTGAGCGGTGCCAAGCGCGTCCGCGGCATCGGCTGCTTTCTTGATTTCGCGGTCGGACGTTACCTTCGCCTCAAAGTCGGACGAGAGGATAGCAGTAACCTGGTTGGCCATTTCGGTGGCGGCGCTGTACTTCTCGATGCCGTAGGCGATCTCGGCGCCGGACATAGAGGTCGAAGCGTCTTTATAGACAGCGGGGTAATCAGCCTTGATGCCGTTCTGATCGGCCCAGGCCATGCGCGCCTTTGCGGCGGCGATCGCGGTGTCGGCGGCTGCCTTGTCCTTTGCGAGCTGCTCCTTCGCGGCGCGATCCGCAGCCACTTGCGAGGCGAACTCTTCAGAGAAGGTGTTGGACACGATCTGCGCCTTCTGAGAGGCTGCGACATAATCCTCGTTGCCGTACGCGGTGTACGCGCCAACCATCGCAGTACTCGCGGTTTTGTACTGTTCGGGGTAATCCGCGCTAATATTGTTCTCGTTGGCCCACGCCATGCGGGCTTCGGCATCGGCGATCGCTACGTCGGCTGCCTGCTTGTTGGCGGCCTTCTGGCGCTTCTGTTCCTCAGCCTGGGCGGCCTTTATCTTGGCGGCTTCGCGCGCAGCGAGCACTTCTTTCTGGAATGAATCTGAGAGTATCGTGGAAACCTCATCAGCGAGCGTCTTCGCGGAGGTATATTTCTCAATACCATACGCGATTTCGGCGCCGGACATCGACGTTGAGGCGTCTTTGTACTGCTGTGGATAATCGGATTGGAGTTTTACCTGATCGGCCCAGGCCATGCGCGCCTTGGCATCCGCGATCGCGATATCGGCGGCTTCCTTATCCTTCGCAAGCTGCTCAAGGCGAGCCTTCTCTTGAGCCTGAATCGCTTGGTTCACCATATTATCGGAAAGACCGATATAGTTGGAAACTTCGTTCGTCTCGAAGGTCGCGTCGTTGTACTGCAGTTGAGCGAAAAGCGTTTTCGATTTGTCGAGGTGCTCAGATGCTGCCTGCAGATAGATGTTGTTGTCGAGATTGATCTTGGCGGCTCTGCTCTTGGCATCAGCAAGGTTGCTCTCGGCCTGGGCGATCGCCTTCTCGACATCAGGAGCCTTGGCGTTGGAGGCATCGCGCGCCGCGTCGAAGGCGGTGGCGGCATCCTGGTACCAGAGGTACGCGCTTACATAGGAGCCGTCCTGCATGTTCTTGTTTGCTTCGGACTGGATATCGATTGCGTTTTTGTACTCATCCGGAGCGTTGATGTCGGCTTTAACATTGAGGGCGCCTTCCTGGGCCTTCGAGGCAAGGTCTTTGCCCTCATAGGCCCGCAGCTCCGCGCCTTTTGCATCGACAAAGGCATAGTATGTCTGGGCTTCCTTAAGCGCCGCCGTTGAAGCAGTGATATCGTCCTTTGTATTTTTTAGCCAGAGATCCTGAGCGGCGTTGTACCTGTCTTCGGCCATCGTGTAGTACATCGTGATGGTGTCGTATTTGGCATAACCGTTCTTCTCAATGTCGGCACGAAGCACGTTCACCTGGGCAGCTGCCGCCGCGTTATCGAACATCGCCCCGGCAAGCTGGTAGGTCTCGATCGCCTGGGAGAAATTCGAAGCGTCTACGAATGCAGCAGCGTCCGAGTAGGTTTTGAGACCAGCATCATACTGGGTGGGGGCCTGGGTCTGCGCGTCGACATTCATCGCGGCAAAGCGCAGATCATCGGCGGCTGCTTTTTCTGCTTCAGCGCGGAGCGGCATGCCTTCCTTAACGACACCATCCCACGTCGCGACAAGCTGAGTGAGCTTGTCTTTGAGCGGATAGGCCTTTACACCATCATACTGGGCAGGCGTCTCAACAAGATTTTTATACTCAGCAGCGACAGCGTCGTATTCGTCGCTCGCGGCCTTGAACTTATCGGGAAGCACAGAGTCTAGCGCGAAATTGGTCGCTTCGCTCTTGAGCGTCGTTGCCTGCTGGAACAGGTTCTGCAGCTCGTATTTCTCAACTGATGGTTGCACCGGTGTTTGAGCGGTCGTTGTCGGTTGCTCACCCGGTGTGGTGGCTGACGGAGTTTCTGTTCCCTTTGGTACCTGACCGGCGTTAGTAGCGCACGATGCTAAAATAAGCGCAACAATCGCCAGTAAAGGGAGAAACCGTTTCACAAATTTCATCGCTACCCTCCTGGGATATTTCGGTCTTTTAGTCAATGATATAACCATATTGCGATTGAGTAAACACAGAAAACAACTTTTCTTTTCAGAAAGAACCTCCTTTTTCTTCCCTTATAATATTACGTATAAAATAATACAAAAGTACATCATAATTATATCACATTCTGGAGTGGGCGACTTGTTTCTCATGGGATTTTTTTCATGATGGTAAGTGTGCTCGCATTGATGAACAACGAAATTTTAGCGAAAGGCGACTTCATGAAACAAGATATGGCGAAGAGGCGACCGCGCCCCTTTTTGAGCAATGCACCGATAGGGATTTTATGTCTCACTGTGCTGCTTTGGGGCTGCACATTTTCTGATAGCTTTCCGCACGGCTATCGGAAGTTGCGCGCGGATCTCCAGATGTGGCGGAACACTGCCGAAGGTTTTTCGCTCACCCTTATCACGAATCCCGACAGGGCGCAGGGATTCGTGGAGTGGGGGAAACTCGGTATCTACGGGCGTGTGGTGAGTGTCACGAAAGCCGACGACAAGATGTCGATTTCGCTGGGCGATGGCGGCATGCAAGGCGTTGAACTTAGGATCGCCATGAGGAAAAACGCGATCGAAGTGCGCGCTGAACTGCCGATCGACGCACCCGAGGTGCTTCGAAGCCAGGTTGCGAACGCAAAGCTTGTTGCGGAGCGTGCTGTAATTCCAACCTCCATACGCATCTCTGCCGGTGTGCTTAACGAAAAACAAGAGAGCGGTAGGGGTATCTCGATACGCCTGCAGTATGTGACATCGTCGCTGACAGGTGAGCGGAAAGCGCTCGATGAGCTGCTCAGGCGTGGAAAGACAATTCGGGACACTGCGATATTCCGTCGTGCCCAGCAAGAAAGAAGCCCGGTGATGGTCTACGAGCAGAGCTCGACGCAGCCCCCGCTTGTGTACGAAGAACTTCAGTATCCGGTCTTTCTATCGACACATATTCTGAGCGTGGCGACGCAGCGTTATCTGTTTAATGGAGGAGCGCACGGGGCGGCATCGACGGATTTCGATGTGATCGATCTCACGAAAAGCGCACGGCTCGGTCCGGACGATGTGCTGAAAGCTGGATGGAGGAAAGCTCTCCTTCCCAAGCTGAGCGCGGAACTTCTGCGACAGGGAAGCTATGCAGGTATAGATTCTAAAGACGGGTTGAAGGCGATGGGCCTCTTCGAACCTGAACTCACCGCGCCCGACAAAGTATTTGTGTGCATGAACGGATTAGGTTTCGAGTACGATCGCTATCAGATCGCGCCCTGGGCCATGGGAGAATTCATCGTCTTGCTCCCATGGGACCAGGTAACAGCGTATCTGAAAGGCGCGATCAGGCCTTTCTGAGGCTCAGACTCCAAGTCTTTTCGCCGGCTTCCACAGAAGTGCCGCCTAAGGTGCCAGCAGGCGCGGCTCCACTATTCGTGCCATTGTCGCTCTTAGCGCCGTCGTGCGAGGTGAAGTCGGTGTTCCACTCGATGCCCACCGCGAGGGTTTCTTCCGCGACGAGGTCGCGGAACTGGTTGAGTGCGGTGCGAAGTTCGGCGTCGCCGCCGAGCGTGAGGACAATTCTGTCGGTGACTTCGAGCCCCGCGTCCTTACGCGCGTTCTGCACGCCTCGGATGAGGTCGCGGACATAGCCTTCGTAGAGGAGCTCGGGGGTGATCGTGGTGTCGAGGGCAATAGTGAGCGTGCCTTCGTTGAGCACCTTGAGGCCGGATTTTTCCTCGCGCACGATCTCGACCCGTGCGGTGTCGAGGTTGACAACGCGGCCCGAGGCCAGCGTGAGCGGCACAGGTTCGGCGTTGAGAATCTTGACGATATCGGCCTTGCCGAGGGCTGCGATGCGGGTGGCGGCTTCTTTCATCTCAGGACCGAGCTCCTTGCCAAGGATGCGGAAGTTGGCCTTTGCATGGTATTCGACAAGGTTCTGCTCTTCGGCGTGGATGACGACGCTCTTCACATTAAGCTCCTCGCGGAGGATGTCTTCCATGCGGGAGAGCACCTCACGCTCCTCGGCCTGGCGCGTGATGAGCTGGACCGAGGCAAGGGGCTGGCGAATTTTGAGATTGCTTGCAACTCTGAGCGCGCGGCCCATCGAGACGGCCTGGCGCACGATGCGCATGTCGCGCTCGAGGCTTGGGTTGCGGTAGTGCTCTTCGGCAACGGGCCACGAGGAGAGGTGGATCGACTCTGGCTCGTGCTCGAGCTTGAGGTTTTGGTAGATCGTTTCGGTGACAAAGGGGATAACCGGCGCCATCACGAGGGTGAGGCGGCGGATCACGCGGTAGAGGGTCTTGTAGGCGCTCTTTTTGTCGGCGTCGTTTTCGGACTTCCAGAAACGGCGACGTGAGCGGCGGATGTACCAGTTGTTGAGACTGTCGACAAACTCGACCATGGGGCCGATAGAGGCTTGCAGATCGTAGGCCTCGAGCCCTTCGGTGACATCGGCGATGAGCTTCTCACAGACCGAGAGAATCCACTTATCCAAGGGGTTCTCGATGTCGGAGCAGTCGAAGCTGTCCGCCTGGAAGCCGTCAATGTTCGCGTAGGTAACAAAGAAGCTGTAGGCGTTCCAGAGTGGAATGATGACACTTCTGAGTACTTCTTTGACGCCCTCGTCGGAGTAGCAGAGGTCCTCGGCTTTGGTAACCGCGGAGTTCATGAGGAAGAGGCGGAGCGCGTCGGCGCCGAACTTGTCCATAACCTGTGAAGGATCGGTGTAGTTGCGGAGGCTCTTGGACATTTTTTTGCCGTCTTCGGCGAGGACGAGGCCGTTGACGACGCAGGCCTTGAAGGCCGGTTTGTCGAAGAGAGCCGCGGCGAGTACAGTCAGTGTGTAGAACCAGCCACGCGTCTGATCGAGACCCTCGCAGATGAAGTCGGCAGGGAAGTGAGCCTCGAATTTCTCCTTATTCTCAAAGGGATAGTGATTCTGGGCGTAGGGCATTGAGCCCGACTCGAACCAACAGTCGAGGACTTCGGGAATGCGGTGCATGGTACCGCCGCATGAACAGGGCAGAGTGACCTTGTCGATAAAGTGCTTATGGAGGTCTTCGGGTACGTCGCCGCCGAGGGCTGCAAGCTCTTCTCGAGAGCCGACGCAGACAGTCTTGCCACAGTCGTCGCACTTCCAGATGGGGATTGGATTGCCCCAGTAACGGTTGCGGCTGATTGCCCAGTCGCGGGCGTTCTCCAGCCACTTGCCGAAGCGGCCGTCGCGGATGTGCGAAGGAACCCAGTACACGCTCTTGTTCGCGCGCAGCATGGGCGCCTTGACCGGTTCGATCTTCACGAACCAGCTTGAAATCGCGCGGTAGATAAGGGGGCTGCCGCAGCGCCAGCAGTGCGGGTAGGCGTGCAGAATCTGGTCGTGCTTAATGAGCTTGCCCTCACTCTTGAGGCGCTCCATGATCGCCTTGTCGCTGTCTTTGACGAAGATGCCCTTGTAGTCGGGCACTTCGTCGGTGAACTTGCACTCGGCGTCGATGGGGCACACTGTGGGGATGCCGGTGCCGCGCAGCACCTCGTAGTCATCCTCGCCAAAACCTGGCGCGGTGTGGACGATACCTGAGCCGTCCTCGGTAGTGACATGTCCGCCGAGCACCGTGACAAAGGCGCCTTTCTCGTAAAGCGACGCGAAGTAGGGAAAGAGGGGCTCGTAGCGGATGCCTGCGAGTTCGCTTCCTTTCTTTTTCCAGGCGAGCTGAAGGGTTTCGGGATTCTTGTAGTACGCGCCAAGGCGCGACTCGGCGAGGATATAGCGGTCGCTTCCGTCGATAACGCAGACATACTCGATGTCCGGGCCGAGAGCGAGCGCGAGGTTGGACGGCAGAGTCCAGGGTGTCGTGGTCCAGGCGACAAAGTAGGTTGAACCGTTCGTCAGCGAGGCGAGGTCGGGGTCCGACGATGCGGCGGGCACTTCTGTGATCTTAAAGCGCACGGAAATTGCGGGGTCGTGAACGTCGCGGTAGCCGCCGAGCGAGAGTTCGTGGTTCGAGAGCACGGTGGAGCAGCGGGGGCAATAAGGCAGGATATAGTGGCCTTCGTAGATGAGCCCCTTATCCCAGAGCGACTTGATGACCCACCAGATCGACTCCATATAGTCGGGCTCCATCGTCTTGTAGTCGTGATCGAAGTCGACCCAGCGTCCAAGGCGCGTGACGATCTGCCGCCACTCTTTGACGTAGCGGAGCACCGCTGCGCGGCAGGCTTCGTTGAACTCGGCGACGCCGTATTTCTCAATATCGGTTTTTGAGTTGAGCCCAAGCTCCTTCTCAATGAGGTTCTCGACGGGGAGGCCATGGCAATCCCAGCCAAATCGCCGTTCGACGCGGTAGCCTCTCATAGTCTTGTATCGAGGGAAAATGTCCTTGATCGTGCCCGGTACGAAGTGGCCGAAGTGTGGAAGTCCTGTGGCGAATGGCGGGCCGTCGTAGAATACGAACTCAGGCGAGCCGTCCCTTTGCGAGATTGACTTTTCAAACACATTTCGCTCTTTCCAGAATGTGACGATCGATTCTTCCTGCTGGGGGAAGTTGACCTTGGGGTCAACGGGCTTGTACACGATTTCCTCCTCGATAGATTGAGGAATAATGCTGTATGTTGCAATTCGTTTCAATAGGTAGAGAGACTTCGTGCCCATGCGGCGCTCAGGTTCCAGATCGCTTTTAATGGTGAGAACGCGCAAAACAAGGCGCTGCTCGCCGAAAAGCTGAATCTGCCTCCGAAAATACCTTCAAACTGAGCAAGAATACCTCCTGAAGCGGTTTGTGTGTCATTGAACCAGAAGAGAGGCATGGAGATGCTCGTGAGCTCGGAGAGTTTCCAGTTTGGGAGGATGAAAAACTTGAAGTCTGAAGTGGAAAGGCCGATCGCGCCCTGTCCCTCTGTGTAGAGGGTGAGGGTGCCGAACGCGGCACCTGCTCCGAACATTGCGTACGCGTAGTATTTCTGGGCTGAGTAATGAGCCGAAATTTCAGTGTAAGGTGAGAAAATTCCGACATCGAGCTGACACTCGATCGAGGCTGAGAGTTCCTCGGTCGCGTTCGAGGGGCGGCGCCAGCCGGCGCTCGCGGCAAAGGCTCCGCTGTCGCTTATCGACGTGAGATATCGCGCGCCCGCGGCGATCGTACCTTGCCCATCGACAGCCGCCACCGCCTCAATTTTGCTCAGCGCAGAGGGGAATACCGACAGCCGCGCCGCGGGCGTTCCGCCAGCTTGAGGAATCAGCGCGGAGTAATCCATGGTCTTGAAGATATCGGAGGGCCGAAAGGCCTTCCCCACACCCCATTTTAAAGGGAATTTGCCCAACTCCGCTCTGAACCCCAACCCCGCCACATCCCCCGAAACCGCCACGGCCAGTTCCTTAACTTCGAGGGCAGCGAGAAGATCGGGGGCCGTGGTGGCCGCGCCGCCTCCTGAGCCTGCCGCCGACCACTTTGGCCAACTCCACCGGAGGGTTTGAGCCGCACTGTAGGTAGACCAGCGCGCGGTGGCGCCGAATCCGGCCGAAAGGTTCGTGGAGAGCAGGGCCGAGAGTCTTACGGGACCGACGCGCGCGCGCCCGCTCAGATCGAGCTGTTCGTCCGCTCCCAATCGCGCGCTTTCCCCAGGCGCGGCGACACCGAATGACGCATTCGAAGTCGAAGTGAGGACAAGGTCTGAGGCGACTTGAGCCATTACAGCTGAGGGCGAATATATTCCTAGGATAGCCACGCAACCGAAAAGCGTGCGCGCTATTAGGTTCATTTCGTCAGCGCCTGCATCGTGAACATGCTGTCGGGAAGCGCGATGTCGAGTTTGATATTATGCATGCTGAAAAGCGTCTTCGAGTTCTTTTTAAGCGCGTCGACGATCTCGATGCTTGTTGGAAGGAGCCGGCCACTGATTTTTTGGAGATTTCGTATGTACATTGTCTTCATAAGAAGACCCGAGCGAACGTAGAGCTCGATCTTTAGCGGCACCTTTCGTTCGGAATCTACCCAGAGAATGCGCACGGGGTAGGAGATGTCGCTCTTCGACGAAGTGAGCTTGACCACTGTGCAGGGCCGGCCATCAAGAATTTCTTCCTTTACTATTTCCGCGCTGTACGATGAGCGCAGGCTTTCGCCTTCGGCGACTTCCTCGTAGCTCAAGTTCGAACCCATAAGCCCCTGGCGCATGAGGCTGCCTGAGATTCGGATTGTGTCGCCCTCCGAGGGGAAGTACATCCAGATCGAAGCGTCAAGGCGCAGCATGCGCACGCCTCGGTCTTCTGGGTTCGTGAATTCGAGGAGAACATGGTCCGAGCCGCGCGCATATGCTATGTACTGTTTCTTGAGGACGCGCGAGCCCTGCGTGATCTCCATGGCGCCAGTGTAAGAGATGCTCGAGTACTGCTGGGCGGAGTCCACGGCGTCGAGCAAGGCGAGCGCGGCTTGCGAGCTCGCCGCCATGGAGCTGCCCGCGCCGCTGGATGGTGGCGCGTCACCGGGGCTGCCCTGCGCGCCTGTCGCCGCGACCGCGAATATTCCTATAAAAATCAAGATGGTGATGTTCCTTATTCTGCTGAATACTGTTGTGTTCATAACGATTTTTCCTCACTGCGCAGCTTTAAGAGAGTCGAGAACTTCCATCCGCGTAGCGCGCCACGCTGGAAGGATCGACATCAAGGCAGCCGCGATCGTGCAGAAGCTCATGCCAATCAGCACACCCGATAGCGAAATTGTCGGTTTGATAATGTTGTCGAGTGGCCAGGAGAAACCCGCGAGACTGCTTGAGAGATCGAGGCCGCGCTTTGAGAGCGCCAGGTTAAAAACTTCGCCTGCGATTGTTCCAAGCAGTGAACCTCCGAGTCCGAGCATGGTTCCCTCGATGAGAAATGAACCCATGACCTTTGCTGGTTGCATGCCCATCGCCATTAGGATGCCAGTTTCTCTTCGCCGTTCGAGAACCACCATCGTCATGATGTTTGCGATGATGAAAGCTCCAAGGAGCGCAATAAAGAACCACATCCCCGAATAGACAGCGCCCGCGAGCAGAATTACCTTGGTGTAGTCGCCTATTTCAGTCCAGGGGAGAACCGAGAGGTCGGTGTAGCCGGCAGCGCTGAGCGTGGAGGCTATCTTTCCTTGCCAGGTGGCGGCCTGACGATAGTCGGGAAGTATCACGAGAATCTGCTGTGCGCCGCCCGGCATAGCGAGCATCGCCTGCGCGTCATCAAGACGCATCTGGAACACAGAGCCGTCGAGGGCATTCGTTCCAGTTTTGAAGATGCCCGAAATCTTAAGCGATTTGAACCCTATGCCTCCGTCGGACTTTGTCGCGATAATCTTGAGGGGGTCTCCAACCTTGAGCCCGAGGTCGGTGGCGAGCACGCTCCCCACAATCGCGGTGCCGGGCGCGTCCAAGTACGTGCCGCCAGGCAGTAAACTTTTTTGAAGCATGAGAAGGGACCTTTCCTTTTCAGGGTCACCCGCGATCGCGGCGGCGGGTTTTGTGAAGGGTCCCGACGAGAGCAGCACGCCGAAGCGTATGCGCGGCGCGGCGAGGATGGCGCCTGTTTTCCCAAGTGCCTCAATGTCCGCGCAAGCTTTGTTTGCATTTTCGATGTAGGTGTCGACGGGCATGAACCTCGACCGATCGCGGTACGCCGCTGTCGTGATGGAAATATGGCCTGTTTCGTTCTTCGTGTAGTTGCGCACCATCGAGTCGAGGAAGCCTTCGGTGAATCCATTGCCCGCGACGACACAGAGTGTCGCGAGAAAGGTTGAGAGCACCGCGAGGAAACTTCGGCGTTTGTTGCGAAGAAGATTTCGCCACGCAAAAGAATAGAGATTCATAGACTCCCTCCTCATACGAAGCGCAGCGCTTCGGTCACCTCAATGCGGCTCGCCTTGCGCGCGGGCATGAGGCTCGCGAACCATGAGACGAGAACTCCAAAGAAGAACCCCTGCGCGAAAGTCGCCGCGTTCCACTCACCCTTGAGTGTGAGATACTTAGGCAGGCTCCCCAAGTCGAGGTTTCCGAACATTCCGGAGAATGAAATGCCATAAGCGGTGAGCCACCACACAAAGATCGCGCCAAGAATAAGCCCGCCGACGCTTCCAATGACGCCGATCATTATTCCTTCAAGAGAAAAGAGATGTTGTATCTGTTTCGGCTCGAGGCCATAAGCGGCGAGCACACCTATCTCTCTTATCCTGGAGTACATGCTCATGAGAATCGTGTTGAAGATGCCGACCGAGCTGATGAGGAGGACGATCACCACGAGAATGTAAGCGAATTTCGACTTCATGTTTCGCATCGCGAGATAATCGCCCATCGCTTTGCCGATGCTGACCGCGGCGATTCCGCTGTCGCTCGCTTCGATTTTCGTCGCGACCGCGTCGGCGTTCGCGATGATGCTGTCGAGCTTTGCGACCGCTGGCAGCCGAATGTCGATTTCGGTGACAGGAAGTGGCGCTCCGACAAGCCGCTCGGCATCCCGCCAGGTCATGTAGATCGCCTGCTGCGAGAGAGACGAGAGAGGCAAGTCGGCAATACCACCCACCACGAGATCGATCGCGTTGAGCGTACCATCTGGCAGCGACGCTGATATGACAATGCTGTCTCCGACTTTAACGCGCAGATCATTCGCGAGATCGGATCCGAGCACCGCCTCGCCCGCGCCCCCCCAGCTTCCTTCCTTCACCTCGCCGGCGGTCTTAAACACCCCGCTATCCGCACCCGGTTCAACCACCACGGCCAAAGCTGCAGTCTCGTCGATCCAGTTTGACACCTGAGCATAGAATCGTGTGCGCATAGTCCATGAGCTTCCAGCCGGCAAAATTCCCGGCAGGCTCGCGGCGATCGACTTCGGGTCCTGTAATCCATATTCGAGCGGCTGTGTGGCAGCGTGCGCCTCATATTCCTTCGAGCGTATACTTACTGAGCTGTTGTCGTAGTCGATCGCCGCGTCGATCGTAATTCTGTCCATACCCGCCAGCATCGACTGGAACATGATGTACACCGCGATGCCGACAGTGAGCACAATGGCGGTGATCAGAGTTCTCTTGCGGTGCCGCTCGACATTTCTGAGCGCGATCTGAAAGAGCATTCGAGTGTTCGTCTTCATTTTTCGTGCCTCTCGTCGCGCTCTATCTGACCGTCGTGAAGCGTTATAATACGGCGCGCCATGTCCATGATCCGCTGATCGTGGGTTGAAAAGAGAAACGTCGTGTTCGTCTTTGCGTTGATATTGCGCATGAGCTCTATGATTTCACCGGCGGTATGGGAATCGAGATTCGCTGTCGGTTCGTCAGCAAGCACGATACTCGGTTTTTTCACGAGTGCCCGCGCGATCGCGACGCGCTGCTCCTGTCCGCCCGAGAGTTCGGTCGGCCTGCGGTTTGCCTTGTCGGAGAGCCCTACCATCGCGAGAATCTCGAGCGCTCGCTCGCGAATATTTTTTGTATCGTGCGCGCCCTCGATGAGGAGGGGCAGCTCGACATTCTCGGTTACGGTGAGGACTGGAATCAGATTGTAGGATTGAAAGACGAACGAGACATGTGTGCGTCGGTACGCCGCGAGTCGCGTTTTGCCCATGTCTTTCATGGGCGAGCCCTGCCAGAGAAGTTCTCCCGATGTTGGAGAATCCAGGCATCCAATGATATTGAGAAGGGTAGTTTTGCCCGACCCGGAAGGCCCGACAACGGTCGCGAATTCGCCCTGCTCGAAGGCGAGAGAAATGGAGCGAAGAGCGATGACCTCAGCCTCGCCGACTCCATATACCTTTGTAACATCGCGAAGCGCGAGAATGGTTTCTGCCATGTAGACCTCCTTCTCATTTACGCGGCTTAAGCGCCGCGATCATGGTGTCGAGCGTGTCGAGATAGTCGTCGAGTGCCTCCGATCCTTTTGGCGTGAGGCTTATCTCCGTGTAAGGTTTTTTACCATGAAATCCTTTTACAATTACGATATACTCGTTCGACTCTAACACTGAAAGCTGTGAAGAAAGGTTGCCAGCTGTCATGTCGAGTTTGTCTTTCAGCTCTAAAAATGAGCATTGATGCGATGCTTGCGACGCAAGGCAGGCAAGTATGCGGAGTCTCGCACGCTCGTGTATGATTTTATCCAGGTCGGGGAGATTCATTTTCTTCCTGTTTGTAAAAAACTCGCAAATCCGAGCGTGAAAAAAGCTCCCGCCCAGAGAAGGCCTCCCCAGAGCCATGGTGATTTCTCAATGATGAACAGTGAGAGAAGCCCGCCCGCGAATAGAAACCACCCGAGTGACATGAATTCTGGGAGACGTATGCGCGTGTTGAGGGCGAAGACTCCGAACGCGATGAAGATCGCGGAAAAAGACACCGCGAACACTCCGTCACCCCTTGAAATTAAGAAAGTCATGCTCCCCGCGATCGCAACGATAACCGCGATGAGCAATGAGACCGGACTTTTCCCATAGATGACTCGCATCAGGTTGAAAATCGTTTTATTTTTCTGTCGCATAATCCGCGAAAAGGTGATGAGCTTGATGCAGGCTCCACACGCGACTACAAGGACCGCGACCCATATCATTACCGAGGGAAGAGGAGACCCTGGGCTACTATTGTTTATGAAAAACCCAAGGGAGCAGAAGATCGCGATTACCGTGCCGAATCCGAAAGCGAGAAGTCGTGTGGCCTTTCTGAACGCGAGATCGGCGAAGAGGCTGAAGTCGCTGAGCACCGTATCGCGAATCTCTTTGAGGGTCGTTTCGAATTCTTGTAATTTGTTATCTGGTATATTCATATCATTTCCCTTGGTTTTTGCAAACTAGTTTGTATTACAAACTAACAAAATTATATGACCAAAATTGGCTGGCGTCAAGTCTGAAATCAGAGAGGTCCTCGCCAAAATGTACAGTCTGTGGTATAATCAATAAAAATTATCAAAGTCTGCCAGGACGCGAGCGGCAGCTGTAGATTGGATTCGAGGAGTGGAGGCAAGGCTGAATGCGCACCGAAGGTGTAGATATCGATTTTCGGTTTATTGAGGATGTCCAGAGCGTGGAGAATGTGCGCCGCATTGTCCTGCGAATTTCTGAAGGTGAGATCAACATTACCCAATCCGAAGATCGTGAATTTCGCTATTTTATTGAACTCGAGGGGGCGTCCGGCGTACTCGATAATTGGAGGTGCGGGTTGCGTCGCGCCGAGAGCATCGCGATACTCGACATAATGGCGGGGGAATTTGTCCGCGTACGCAAATGCAATGTCTACATTCCCACCTATATCACCGATATTGAAATTCACTCAGCGAAGGGGTCTATACAGATACACGATCTGCCTGCGAATGTGCTCACGATTACAGAGAGCGGCTCGGTCGCGGTGGCTGGAGTAAAGTTTGTCGAAGCTTCGAGCGTCAGCGGCTCCATTGATCTCGATCTCTGCGAAGGTTGCTCGGTTCGCAGCATCTCTGGCACGCTTCGGATGGCGAGAATCGCCGGATCAGTCCAACTTGAGATACAGAACGGATCAGCCTACATCGATCGGGTGGAGAAAAATGTCGCCGCGGTGTCAGATCAGGGTAAGCTCACTGTACGCAATGTGGGCGGACGGGTCAGGCTGATCGCGACGAAGGGTGACATCGAGTTTGAAGTGATCGGCGGATTCGGTGGCGGAGAAGTGCAAACTTACTCGGGAGACATCCTGATCCAGCTCGAGCATAGCTCAGTCGAATTCAGAGCGGAAACGCTCTCGGGTCGTATCGACACAAACCATCCCGTCAACGCGGCTGGAATGGGCCCTCAACGCTGCGCTTTTCGTACGGGAGAAGGCGCCCGCAGGCTCTACGTGAAGAGTGTGCTGGGCGACATCGAAGTGAACTGATTTCATGTCAGCAGTCCGCTTCGTGAAGCGCGCCGAGCGAGCTGCCAGGGTGCGCTACTCGCTCAACCCTTTCATTTTCGTTTTGTAATCTACTCGTCAAAAAACCAGCTTGCTGGGCTCGATTCACTCAGTGAAGAGCAGCTTGATCTGGCTTTTGTAGAGCTCGTTGATTGCGTGGCGCTTGAGCTCCTGTTTCGCTGAAAGCTCGCGGCCCGGCTCGAAGGGTTTCGCCAAGAGTGCGAAGCGGAAAATCCGCTCGAAGGGTTTGAATCCATTCTTCATGCTGACATAGGTGTTGATCTCGCTGTCGATCAGCTCCTTTACCTCCGGCTGTTCGAGAAGTGAGGCATAGTCGTCGAAGGGAATCTCGTTCTCCTCGGCCCAGGCGATCAAGTTCTCTTCCTTGGGCACAATCAGCGCCGCAAGATACTTCTGGTCCTGCCCGAGTACCACTGCCTGCTGAATGTAGACGCTCTCGCACAGACGCTGCTCGATGGGCACGGGTTCGATATTCTCTCCGCCGCGCAGTACTATCGTGTCCTTTGCCCGCCCAACGATCTTAATTTCCCCATGAATGGTGAGCATGCCGAGGTCGCCGGTGTTGAGCCATCCATCTTTGGAGAGAATCTTGGCAGTGAGTTCGGGGCGCTTGAAGTAACCGAGCATGACCTGCGGGCCTCGCACCTGGATGATGCCCTTTTGCCCCGGGTCTAGAACCTTGCCTTTCTCGTCGACAATGCGGACCTCAGTGCCCCGGTGGATTGGGCCTACGGTGCCGGTAACAGGGTGAGTCCTAAGGCGTACGCCAAGTACGGGCGCTGTTTCGGTGAGCCCGTATCCTTCGAGAATAAGGATGCCGATCGCTCCAAAGAAGTGGTCGACCGTAGGCGGAAGCGCCCCGCCTCCCGAGATGCCCGCGATGAAACGGCTGCCGAGTTTTTCCTTGATTTTCTTGAACACGAGCACGTTTCCGAGGGCGCGAAGCGGCGTGAGAATAAGATACGGCAGAATTGAGACAGCGATGTCTACCGCGCGCGATCGGGGTGAGAACTTGGGCAGCTGATCCTTCAGCATATTTTCGAAGTATGCATGCCCCCTACCGATGCTCACGAAGAGAAAGAATATCGCTCTCTTAATCGCGCTGCCTTGCCGCACCGTTTTGTACACGCTATCCATGACCGATTCCCAGATGCGGGGTACCGATGTAAACCACTGAGGCTGCACCGCCTTCATGTCGGCGAGAAGAATCGAGCCCACAGGCTTCGAGTAGGCGATGGCTGCACCCGCCTGCAATACGATGTATTGTACGATGCGCTCGAAGGAGTGCCACACGGGCAGGACGGAAAGGAGCACGTGTCCGCTCTTCATGCCAATGAGTTCAGGGAGATACTCGGTTTGGTGCAAAAGGTTACCATGGCTCAGCATGACGCCCTTGGGGTCGCCTGTAGTGCCCGAGGTGTAGATGATGGTCGCGACATCGCTCCGCGCCCCCTTGGCCGCCTCCGTGGCGTAGAACGCGCGTTCTGTCGCATAAAGTTTTTTCCCCTCAGTCATGAGGTCGTCGAAACGAAGCACCTTGATTCCTGCCTGAACAGCTTCGCTTTCAATCGCTTTTGAGGCCGGATCGAAGAGAATTACCATGCTGAGGTGCGCGTAGGGAGCCTCATTGAGCGATTGCGAGCTAAAACTGAGCTTCCCACTTTTAACCTCGAGAATCTTCTGGAGCTGACGTTCGTTCTCCAGAATAGCGATCCGGCACTCGCTCCAGCTCAGAATATAGGCAATTTCCTGGGATGTTGCGTCGCAGCCGCGCGGAACATCGGCCGCGCCAAGGCCGAGCATGCCCAGATCGGCAATCAGCCACTCCTTGCGATTGTCGGAGATAAATCCAATATTATCGCCACGCGAAATGCCAATATTCCGCATCCCCAGCGCACAGATACTGACTTCTTCTAGGAGCGTCTCGTAGTCTGTCGGCTGAAAGACGCCCTTGGCGTCCTTCGAGAGCTGCGCCGTGACAGTCGGCTGTCGTTGTGCGACCTCAATGAACATTTGGGGAATTGTCTGTGCCATTTCGCGGAACCTCCTAGAGCATAAAATGACAAAATAACTATAAATGTAAATTTGTATAGGGTCAAGAGAAAAAGATCAGACGATTCTATCAGTGGGTACTTCGTTGAAGTACTGGATGAGGGTGCGGCGCATTTCCTCAAGCGAGGGCGCGTTGATGAGCGAGAATTTGAGGTAGTGGGCAAAGCTCACCTTTTCGGCGAAATACGAAAAGACCCTCCGGCAAGTTTCGCGCTGCCACTCGGGGGGAAGCAGAGCTTCGACGAGGTCGATGTAGCGCGTGCCGATGGCGAGGAGGTCGTGGCCGTTATTCGGTTTGAGAGGATGGCGCGTGGTGCGGTCGCGGCTGAGCTCATCCCGGAGTGCTCCGAATATCCAGGGTTGCCGCACGGCTGCGCGCCCGATCATCGCGGCGTAGATGGGACCTGAGGACAGGACCGCATGGCAGTCGCTCGAATTGGAGATGTCGCCGTTCGCGACAACAGGGATGTCGAGCTCAGCCGCAAGGCGCGCAGTGAAGCTATGGTTGACACGGCGTCTCAATTTTTGGGTGTCGAAGCGGCTGTGGACCGTGAGGAAGTCGAGGCCGCCTGCAGCGATCTCCTGCGCAAAGCGCAGCGTGCCATCTTCGCCACCTTTGGTGCTCACGCGAATTTTCGCTGAGAGTAGTCCCGGCCAATTGGCGCGCGCGGCTTCGACCATGGCGCGGGCTAAAGCCGGGTTGTCGAGGAGAGCGGCCCCCCGGCTCGTGCCTTTGATATGGGGGGCGGCGCAACCCATGTTAATATCGATTCCAGCGGGGCGCCGCTCGTCGGGGAGTTTGCATAAGGCCTTGCATGCGGCGGCCAGCGTCTCGGGGCTCTTCGCCGTGAACTGCACAGAGGTGCGGTCCGGACAAGGGCTTGGATCGAGGTAGATAGCCTCGTTTCTTCCACCCGAGAGGAGGGCTTCGGCGCTGGCCATCTCGGTCATATACCAGTCTGCTTCGCCCAGCTCATGGATGAGTGTCCGGAACGCGCGGTTTGTGATACCGACCATGGGCGCGAGAATCAAAGCTCCGCGAGGGAAGAGCACCATAGCAGAGCAAATTAGCCCATCGCGCTTGCTGTGGCAAGTCGATCCGCCGTCCTCCGGCCTCCGCGCCATCGCGGCCTAGAAGCGTGTACGATAAAGCGCCGCGGCCCACAGCCCAGAGTTGACTTTTTATCCCGATATAGTATATAAGTTTTCCGCGCATGTTCCCTCTATCGGGCTCCGCACGGGAACGGAAGTGCGGATAGAACGGAGCCCCCATAGCATGTATCGAATTCAGGAGGATTCTCGTGAGCGTACGTATCAGACTTAAGAGATTCGGCGCAAAGGCCAGACCGTATTACCGCATCGTCGTTATGGATTCACGCTCTGCGCGCGATTCGAAGACTATCGATGAGCTTGGCTACTATCACCCGATCGAGGCCGCGGAAAAGCAGCTCAATATCAATGAAACCAAGGTCAAAGAGTGGCTCTCTAAGGGAGCGCTACCTTCGGACACGGTCCGATCTCTCTTCAATAAGAAGGGGATCCAGCTCGGCTAAGCCGGTTGGTATACTATGGAACGTGATCTTGTAGAATATATCGTCAAATCCCTTGTCGATAATCCCGATGCCGTGAATATTAAAGTGATCGAGGGCGAGAAGTCCACGATCCTCGAGCTTCGCGTGGCGGAGAACGATATCGGCAAGGTGATCGGCAAGAACGGCCGCATCGCACGGGCCATTAGAACCATTCTGTCCGCCTCCGCCTCTTCACAGTCCAAGCGTGTTATCCTGGAGATTCTGGACTGAAACAGGTTCCACTCCACGATGGAAGCACACAAATCTGATTTTCTCGCCGTCGCGAAACTCGGGGCGGCGAGGGGGCTGGATGGCAGCCTAAGACTCGTGAGTTATTCCGGTGCCTACTCTCACATCGAAGCGGTTCGCGAAATCTTGGTCGGTGGAGAAGCCGGATTAGCCGATGCCACATCTATGCGCATCAAACGTGTGAATGTCGGTGGTTGGGGCGCGAGCATTGTTTTCGAGGGGTATGAGACTCCGGAAGCAGCGCGTAAACTTGTTGGGCGGGAACTGTTTTTGCCCCGCTCCGAAGCATGTCCGAAGGGCGAGGGCGAATATTACATCGCTGATCTCGTGGGGATGCGCGTCACTGTAGACGGGCGCCTTATCGGGAGCATCAGCGCGGTAATCGAGGGGAATGCCGACGATCTCCTCGAAGTACGAAAAATGGACGGTACGACGTCGCTTGTTCCTTTTCGCAAGGAATTCGTAGGAACTGTCGATGAGGAAAAGGGCGGGATTGAGATCGTGAGCCCCTGGATTCTTGAATGAATATCAAGGTGCTGTCGCTGTTTCCCGAAATTCTCGAGGCCTATTTTTCCGCTTCGATCATGAAGCGGGCAGTCGCGAAGGGTCTCGTGTCCTATGAACTCATAAATATCAGGGACTTCGCGTACGATCGTCACCGAAAATGCGACGATGAGGTGTTTGGTGGCGGCGCGGGCATGCTAATGAAGCCTGAACCCCTCGACAGGGCACTTGAGTCCGTGGGCGCCCCTGGAGTACGGACGATTTTCGTGACGCCCTCGGGAAGGCTTCTCAACCAGGCAATGGCTGAGGATTTTGCGCACGAGGACAAGCTTGTAGTACTCTGCGGGCGCTACGAAGGCATCGATCAGCGCATCATCGACACGAGAGTCACCGATGTCGTTTCGATTGGCGACTATATACTCTCGAGCGGCGAAGTCGCCGCGATGGTTCTCATCGATGTGGTGTATCGGCTTATTCCCGGAGTGATTTCGGGAGAATCACTCGCTGAGGAGAGCTTTTCGTCAGGCCTATTGGAGTATCCCCAGTATACAAGGCCTGAAGAATATGCTACTATGCATGTCCCGGAAGTGCTGGTAGGAGGCAACCATGCGGCGATTGCGCGGTGGCGGCTCAAAGCGAGTCTTATCAAGACACTCGCGTATCGACCGGAGCTTTTGAACACAATCGATCTGACCGGTGAACTCGGCAGATTGCTCAAAGAAGTGATAGACGAAGGGGGAGAGAATGAACCTCGTACAGCAAATTCAGGCCGAACAGGCGAGAAATGACCTGCCCGCATTCAGGGTTGGAGATACTATCCGCGTCAGTTTCAAAATTGTTGAAGGCAAGACCGAGCGAATTCAGGCCTATGAGGGTCTCGTCATCGCGACGAAAAACGCAGGAGCCGGCAAGACTTTTACTGTCCGTAAAAATTCCTATGGCGTCGGTGTAGAGCGTGTATTCCCCTACAACTCCCCGCGCGTTGAGAAAGTCGAGATCATGAAGACCGGCAAGGTGCGTCGCGCAAAGCTCTACTATATCCGCACGAAAGTAGGCAAGAAGGGCAAGGTAAAAACGCTCGTTGGCGGTCGTAAGAGCGATCAGAAAGTCACCGAATAAGTCATTTCGCGGCGACGGCTGCATACTGCAAAAAGCCTCTACATATGCTGCACGGATATACTCCGTGCAGTTTTTTATTTTTAAGGGCTCGGTCGATAAAAAGGTGAAGCGCGCACCTCGCAAAATCACGTCTATTTTATGAGCATACACGATGAACGAAGCGCGATCAGGATTGTCCGAACACAAATGCACAGTGGCCATAGGAAGGGATTCGGAAGAATCCGCGTGCATGTGGCTTTTGAAAAAAGACTGGAATATCGAGCGCAAGAACTTCCGGAGCAGACACGGCGAGGTCGACATTGTTGCGGTGAAGGGGAACATCCTCGCTTTCATCGAGGTGAAGAGTATGAACCGCTGTACACTCAACGACCTGCAGCATGTAATCGGCGCGAAAAAACGACATTCGATCATCGAAACTTCTAAACTATTCCTTGCGATGAATCGAAAATATAATCAGTATCGTATTCGATACGATGTGATTTTAGTGCAAGGGAATGCCTGTGTCAGGCATATGGAAGGCGCATTTGCGGAACACGATGAAGCAGAGTAGCCCGTCACGGGACATGCCCGGGTGGGCTGGTTCGACGCCGGATGATTTTTTGCTTTCGGAGTACGATATCTCGGAAGAGATGCGAGCCACCAACTGGAAAAAGCTGTACGATCTTAAGCACAAACTCATCGATGATCACTATCTCGATGGAGCGATTGCATCGATTGCCGAAATGCTGTCAAATACAGTGCGAGACAAATCGAAATGAACGACGAACAGAACAACAGTGGCAATCAACCCAACAAACGCGGCGGCAGACCGAGGAGCCACGGCTTCAGACGGCGGCGGCCACAGCGCCCCGCAAATGCGCAGAACGCGTCCGATCAATCGCAGCAGCAACAGCAACCGCAGCAGCAACAGCAACCACAGCAACGACAGCGGCCACCGAAGCGCGAGCGCCCCAAACAGGAGCTCAAGACTTGTAAAGTGTGTGGCAAACCAATATTCGATCTCGCGGGGGCGCTCGCTTCGAGAGAAGATGGCGAACCGATCCACTTTGACTGCGCAATTGAGCAGCTCGCTAAAGAGGAGCACCTTGCTGCAGATGAGAAGCTCATATACATCGGGAGTGGTCAGTTCGGCGTATGTGCCTATGGCCCTGGTGGCAAACTCGAGATCCGGCGCAAAGTGCGTTGGGAAGCTTCTGGTACTTCGCAGCCATGGCGCAAGCCCATGATTTCGTCTCCGAACCTACCCTGAGCATTAACCCCGCCGCCAACTTCGTTGCCGGCAGCCGAGAGCGCATACCGAGAGCGCATAAAAAAGGCCCACCTCGTGGCGAGCCTTGTTAATTCTAGATAGAGACTCTACCCCAATAACTCATCTGCCGTCGCGCGGATGAATCGACTCGAAGCCGCAATAGGGCACGAGTGCCGGCGGAATCTTCACCGATCCATCCGCCTGCTGGAAGTTTTCGAGCACGGAGATAATTGCGCGCGAGCATGCGATCGCAGTGCCGTTCAGCATGTGCACAAAGCGGTTCTTTCCTTCCTCATCTTTAAAGCGCACATTGAGCCGCCGCGCCTGGTAGTCGGTGCAGTTCGAGGTTGAGGTAATCTCGCCCCACTCACCGCCGTTGCGTCCGGGCATCCAGGCCTCAAGATCCCACTTACGGTACGCGGGTGCGCCGAGGTCGCCGGTACAGGTATCGACGACACGGAAGGGAATGCCGAGTCCAAAGAATATCTCCTCCTCGATACCACGAAGCTCCTCGTGGATACGGTCCGAGTCCTCGGGACGACAGTAAACAAACATCTCGACCTTGGTGAACTGGTGGACGCGGTAGAGCCCCTTCGAGAACTGACCCGCGGCGCCCGCCTCTCTACGGAAGCAGTGCGAAACGCCTGCATAGCGGATGGGCAACTGAGCCTTGTCGAGCATGGAACCGCTGTGGTAACCGCCGAGCGTAATCTCCGCAGTACCGATGAGACAGGTGTCTTCGCCTTCGAGGGTGTATACGTTCGACTCAGCGCCGCGCGGGTTGAATCCGATGCCCTCGAGGATCTCAGTCTTTGCAACATCGGGCGTTATCATGAGGGTATAACCGTGCGTGGCGAGAATATCCAGGGCATAGCGCACAAGCGCGAGCTCGAGGATGACACCCTCATTTTTGAGATAATAGAATTTTGTGCCCGACACGCGCGTGGCGGTATCGAAGTCGATGATATCGAGGCTTTGGCCGAGCTCAACATGGTCCTTGGCGGGAAAATCGAAGCGCGTGGGCTCGCCGATGCGCTTAATTTCGAGGTTGTCTTTGTCCTCCTTCCCGCGCGGGGCAGAAGGGTGAGCCATGTTTGGGATCTTCGCCATCTCGGCCGCGAAGGAGAATTCAACCTGCTGGAGCTCGGATTCGAGGCGGGCGATGTCCTCTTTGAGGCGCTTGCCCTCCTCAATACGGGAAGCGCGGTCCTCGGGGGAGAGAGGCCCCTTCATGGATTGCGCGTTCTCGTTCCTTCGGCGGCGCGCGACCTCGAGTTCGCGGAGCTTCGCGTTTCGTGTATCGTAGAGTGAGACCACGAGGTCCGCGTCGGCGTTCATGTAACGGTCGCGAATATTCTGACGGACCGCCTCTAGGTTTTCCTTGATAAATCGTATGTCAAGCATAGCTCGATAGTATCGGTACGAGCCCGGTCGCGCAAGCGGGAGTTGAACCATATACCGTAATCAGGCTACCATCCACCTGTGGAAGAACGAATTCAGCAGATGCGCCAGCGCGTCGCCCAGATAGACGATATCATCGCCAACTCCGAAGTTCTGCGCGATCAGCAGAAATATCGCGAGCTCATGAAAGAGCGGGCCCGCGCCGCCGAGATTCTCGCCGTGTACGATGAGGTTCAAAACCTCGCACACTCGATCTACGAGACCGAGAAAATGCTGCGCGAGGAGGCTGACGCAGCGCTCCGCGAGCTCGCCGACATAGAGTTGACCGAGCTTCGGACGCAAATTGAAAGTGCGAACACGAAACTCAGGGAACTCCTCATACCTCGCGATCCTCTGGCAGACAAGGCAGTCATTATGGAGATACGAGCCGGCACGGGCGGCGAGGAGGCGGCGCTCTTTGCGGCTGATCTCTACCGTATGTACGCTAGGTATGCCGATAGGAAAATGTGGAAAGTCGAGGTCATGAGCATGAACGAGACAGAACTCGGCGGAATGAAGGAGATCATCTTCTCCATCGCGGGGGATGCTGTCTATGAGCGCCTGAGGAGCGAATCCGGCGTCCATCGCGTGCAGCGAGTGCCCGCCACGGAGAGCTCTGGCAGAATCCATACGAGCGCGGTGACAGTCGCCGTACTCCCCGAGATGGAAGAGACCGAAATCGAGATCAAACCTGACGAACTCCGCATCGACGTAATGCGTTCCTCAGGCCCCGGCGGCCAGAGCGTGAATACCACAGATTCCGCCGTCCGCATTACACACCTTCCCACAGGTATCGTGATCCACTGCCAAGACGAGAAGAGTCAGATCAAGAACAAAGCCAAAGCGATGCGCATTCTTCGCGCCCGACTCTTCGAGATCGAGGATCAAAAGCGCCAGGCTGAGCGATCGGCCGAGCGCCGCAGCCAGGTTGGCACCGGCGATCGCTCGGAGCGCATTCGCACCTACAATTTTCCGCAGAACCGCCTCACCGATCACCGTATCGACCTCACCCTTTACAAACTCGACCTCATTATGGAAGGAGAGCTCGATGAGCTTCTCGACGCCCTCGTGGCCTGGCACCTCCAGCGGAGCCTGGAGAGCTTCGAGCACGAGCCCGCATGACCTACCGAGAGCTGCTCCGTGATAGCGCGGCGCGCTTCGCGACGAGCGAAACCTCTTTTTTGGACGCACTGCTCCTCTTAGCCGAGAGTCTCGGAGCATCGAAGGAGAAGGTGCTGGCGATGCTGCCGGAGCGTGTGGAGCATATACCTGAAGCTTTTTTTCAGATGGTGGAGAGGCGGCAGCATGGCGAAAGTGTGGCGCACATCCTTGGCCGCAAAGAATTTTACGGGCGCGAATTTAGAGTAAACGACGACGTGCTTTCGCCGCGCCAGGACACGGAAACCTTGGTTGATGCCGCGCTTATAGAGGGCGACCGACTCCTCTCGAGGCGCCAGAGCGATTCCTCGAAGCTCCCTTCGTGCATCCATCGTGGTGAACCCGGCCTTGAGGTGAGCGGGAGGCTCCGCGTCCTCGACCTCTGCACGGGGAGCGGTGCGGTGGCGATTTCCATAGCGGTGGAACGTCCTGGATGGGTTGTGAGCGCGTCGGATATTTCTCGGGCTGCGCTTGAGGTGGCCCAGCTGAACGCTGCGCGTCTTGCACCCTCGGCGCAGATCACCTTTCTGGAGTCTGACCTCTTTGCCCGCATAGAGGGCTGCTTCGACCTCATTTGCTCGAATCCGCCCTATATACCGAGGCGCGAAGCTGTCGCGCTCATCGAGAGCGGCTGGACAGATCCCCTTCTCGCGCTCGATGGGGGCGAGGATGGTATGGAATTGATCCGATCTATTGTTGAACATTGTACTGAATTTTTATCCGAGGATGGTGTACTATTATTAGAAATGGATCCTTTACAGACTGAAGATGCTTCTGCGCTACTGCGGAAGCGCGGTTTTTATGATATCCAGACTTGGAAGGACCTCGCGGGAAGGATACGAGTGATAGGTGCCCACCATGGATGAATATGCGCGAAATTTTCTCGCCAAAGCAGAACATCGCTTCAATCCTGAGGAGATGATACTACTTCTCGATGCGTCTGACTATGCGCAGCGAGTTCACGGAGAAAAGAAACGCGCCTCGGGCGAACCAGCCTTCTACCACGACATCAGGGTCGCTGAGGTGCTGCTCGATATGGGCATGGACCTCGAATCCATTCTCGCGGGGCTCGTCCACGATACGATTGCCGAGCGAAGCTCTGGTTTTTCACCCCCGCCGGGCACAATGCCTGGAAAATCGAGTGCCCTGGAATCGAGTTTTGCGAAGTCGGGTCAGGGGTCGCAAAAGTCCTCCTCTCAGAATCGCCGTCAGGAGCAAATACATAAAGAGAAGGGGGTAGGAACCCTTAATTCTCTTCTCGCCACCCCAGATCTAGCTATTGAAGAGCGCTTTGGCGTAGACACTGCAAAGATTGTGGCCGGCGTCAACCGCCTCTCTTCGGTGCGAGCCAAGAACAAGTCTGTCCACGCCGCCGAGACCATGCGCAAAATGCTCTTTGCCCTCACCAGCGACATCCGGGTGATACTGGTGAAACTTGCCGACAAGCTCGACAGCATGCGCACGCTCAAGTATCTTCCCGAGGATCGACAGAAGGATATCGCCACTGAATGCATCGACATCTATGCGCCGCTCGCCGACCGGCTCGGCATTTCGTGGCTCAAGGATGAACTTGAGGACCTTTCGCTGAAATCGCTCAACCGCGAAATATTCGATCAAATTAAGGATATCGTCAATATCCGAAAGGAAGCGCGCCAGGAGTTTCTGAAGAAGGTCACCGAGCGCATTCTTTCTTCAGCGGCGAAAGAGGGCATTGAGATCGAAATCAGCGCGCGCGCCAAGCATTTCTACTCGATATATCAAAAGATGCGAAAACGCGGAAAAAGCGCGGAGGACCTGTACGACCTTTTGGGCATCCGTATCATCTGCGGAAGCGTCAACGAGTGCTACTCACTCCTTGGGCTCGTGCACCGTCTCTGGAAGCCCATCGATGGCCGCTTCAAAGACTACATTGCAATGCCGAAATCGAACGGTTACCAGAGCCTCCACACCACAGTGCTCGCCTATGGCGGTCAGCTGCTCGAAATCCAGATCCGCACGCGCGAGATGCATATCGTCGCCGAGCACGGAATCGCGTCGCACTGGCTCTACAAAAAGGGTACGACCACAGAGATGCCGCGACTCGAAGATCTCCCTATTGTTACCAAACTCAAGCAGTGGAATCAGTTCATCCTTGAGGGAGATAGCTACCTCGAGGAGATCAAGCGCGAATTTCTGCGCGACTCGATCTTTGTGTTCACTCCGAAGGGCGATGTCATCGAACTTCCTGCCGGCGCCACCCCCATCGATTTCGCCTTCGCAATCCACTCCGATGTGGGCGCGCACTGTCTCGGTGCTAAAATCAACGGCGCGATCGCCTCGCTCGATTCGGAACTCAAGAACACGCAGATTGTCGACATAATCACCTCGCCGAACGCGAAGCCGAACCTCAACTGGCTCAAAATCGCCCACACGAGCAAGGCGCGTAGTAAGATCCGCCAGATGCTCGTCCAGACAGGCCAGGCCGTTGCGATCGACAAGCACATTGTCGCAGCTCACAAGAGCAACAAGAGTCAACTTGAGGCTGGTCAGGCCAAGGTGCACCCTCAAGATAGAGTCTTGGCGGAGGCCCAGCACAACAAAACCGAAGAATTCCCATCCATAGTGGAATTCCGCAGCCTCAAGCCGGGGCTTGTGTTGCGCAGCGAGAAAGCGGGCGTCTCCGTGGGCGGCATGCGCAACATGATGATCCGCATCGCGGGCTGTTGCAAACCAGTAACCGGCGACCGAATCACAGGATATGTGTCGAGAGGTAGAGGCATCATCGTGCACCGCGAGGACTGCCGCTCCCTTGCCTCGATCGCGGATTTCGAGGAACGGCGCATCGATGTGAAGTGGGAAGAAGAGGCGATCAATACCACGGCGCGCTATCGCGTCACCACAAAGAAATCGGCAGACATCTTCTCAGAGATTGAAGCGACAATCAAGAAATGTTCAGGGCGCCTCAAGGAAGGCAAACTCGGAGAGCGCGGAGACGGCAATCTGTCGGGCTTTTTCATCCTCGAGGTGGATTCTCGCGAAGACCTGAAGCGCGTGGCAAAGGCGCTGCGCACGCTGCCAAGCATCATCTCGATCGAAGAAGAGACGATGTAGGCGGAGCGGGCCGCGCCTCCTGAAACTGTGAACCTGCGGATCTGTGAACGCGAGTGCCGAACGCGCGACTATTCCCCGCTACCGCCACCAGAGCGAGTTCTGCGGGCTCACCGTCTCAAAGCCATAGTTCGAAAAACTCTTTTTATACTTTTCAAACAAGCTTGGGTCGATTCGCACCATGACGACCTCGAGGTTTTTCTGCACGTATGTGTCGACAAGTTCGGCGATGTCTTTCTGCCCGACTTTCATGATAGCGTCGGTCTCCTGTAGTGTGAACGACGGAATCCCGAATCCCCATAGCATTGCCATGTGCTTAGCGGAAGGCATCGGGTCTCCCGCGTCCGCCATCTTCTCTTCGAGAAGCGCGGTCCGGGCGCTCTGATACTGCGCGGTCGAAAAGTACGAAGCGTTGACCTTCATCATGTAAAGTTCCGTGCCCCGCACGAGCTCCTTAAAGGCAAAGACAAGGTCGGAGGGGTTTTTCCCCGAGGGCACCGTGATATCCGACTGAATAGCAAGCCACGAAGCATTGCGTGAGGGCGCGTAGACAATCTGTACATTCTCGGGGGAGCTGCCCTTGGGAAGACCTTTTGCGACCGCGGTCTGGAACCTTGAAGCTGGATCTCTTGCGAGCGCTACCAACATGAGCGAAGCCTGATATGCCTTTGTGTTCAATGGATCCGGGCCCCTGTAGCGGATATCGACATGCATCTTTCCTGAGGGAATGCTGCTGTCGGGGAAAACGAGGAATGTGGGCCGTACAACCCCAGGCTTTGGAAGAATAGGGAGTGTGGACGGCCAAGGATTCTGCGCCTTGGGGATCTGACCGAAGCGTGCCTCGATGAGGGGGAGAAGCTGTTCGGTATCGAAGCAGCCTGCAATGGCGAGGCACGCATTGTTCGGTACGAGCCACTTTGCATCGAGCGCTTTAAGGGCAGTCACATCGGCCTTTTCGAGAATGTAATCGGCGCCCAGAACATCGACGCGATAGGGTGCCCTCGAAAAAAGCTTCTTGTCGATGGCCATATTGGCCAACTGATCGCTGTTATTGAGCTCATTCTGAATGAGGGCACGCGCTGACTGCCGCGCGAGCTCAATGCCGTCGGGCTGCGCGAAATTGACATCCTTGCGCTCGCGCGAAAAGAGGTACTGAATCGTGTCGAGCGCGGTGACGAGATTCTGCTTTTTCGTCGAGAAACCGAACTCAAAGCGGTCGATGCCGGCGCCACCTTCGATCGCGCTGGGCTCGAGCACATCGATGGCCGACGCGGGTTCGGCGATGCCCGGTTTGGTTGCCGGTCCGTTGAAGAACACATACTCCAAGAATTTAAAGAGCCCTGCGGTCTGGGGCGTCTGGGCGTCAGCTCCCGCGTGGTACGCAAGCACAATCGCGATGCTGTCCTGCCCCTCAATGGGATTGAGAAGCAGCGTCATGCCGTTCTCGAGCGTTTTAATCTGAGGTTCGGCGTTGACATTGAGGGCGAATACGGTGCCTATCACGAGCACAATGGCCAATACGGCGCTGAGGTAAGTATGTTTCACATTTCCATAGTAGAAACGAAGGCTATGGTTGTCAATCTTGATCGGAAAAATCTTCGTACTCGCGACTGATGAGCCCGTGCCGCTCTCGATTTTCTGTCGGATCTTCACCCATAAGACGCTTGCGGGAATCTTCGAGCCACTGGAAGACCTCATCGCGCGAAAAGTACATTTCCTGTTTCTGAGGGTCGATGAAGAGTTTCCACGGTTCCACTTTCATGGCGGATGCAATCTTGAGGATTGCCTTGCTCGAGGGGAAATTTCTGCCTGTCTCGAGATTTGCGATGAATCCGGAGGAGAGATTCGCTCTGCGTGCAAGCTCTTCCTGAGAGATGCCCAGAATCGCTCGGCGGACACGGAGGTTGAAAGAGAAACAGTACCGCACATAATCCATTATGTACACAATAGCTTACAAATTTGATCACATTATCGGCGATAGTGAGTGAATTACTTTCTATTGCGAAGCGACCATCAAAATTCCAGGCGATGCGCTCCGTCTCAAAAGAGGCGGTAGCGGTCGCCGGGGCTCATGCTTTGGTTGACCGCGCTCTGGTGATTCCCTACAATGACCTTATGTTCGCACCCGATGTGTATGCGCGAAGAAGAGCGCGATTTCTTGAGGTTCTTCACCAGCGAGGAATAGTGACCGGTCACTTCATTCTTCTGGGAAACAATGATGCTCCCCGAAATTATCCTTCGAATTGCTACAGATTCAGACAAGATTCCTCGTGGCTCTACCTTGTGGGACTCGCTCTGCCGAGTCTCGCGCTGAGTCTCGACATTGAGCGCGGCGAAACGGTGCTCTACGCCGATCCGATAGGGATCGATGACATTATTTGGACTGGAGCGCTGCCCTCGCCGCTCGATCTCGCCGCCCAGGCGGGGATCGAGCGGAGCGCGGAGCGCTCCGCTCTGCGCGCGCTCGTCGAGCGCGCCACACGCGCTGGCGACCCAATCTACATTCTGCCGCCCTATAGGGCCGACCAAGTCGCGTATATGGGTGAGCTTTTTGGCGCGGAGGCGAGCGCGCCAGGTGCCGCGCTCGCGCGGCACCTCGATCCCCGCGTTATCCAGTCTATCGTTGAGCTGCGTGAGATCAAAGATGCCGAAGAGATCGCCGAAATCGAAAAGGCCGTGACGCTCACCGCGGCGATTCATCAGGACATACTCCGAGATCTTCGTCCGGGTTGGACCGAGAAGCGCGCTGCCGACTATGTACTGTCGCGTGCTGCTGTGCGCGGCTGCGAGCTTAGCTTTCCGACCATCGCGACCTGTAGGGGCGAGGTTCTCCATAACGCGCCCACGGAGTATGTATCTGCCGAGGGCGACACCTTTCTTTTGGACGCCGGAGCAGAGGTCCCGTCCGGCTACGCGGGAGACTTGACTACTTCATTTCCGGTGGGCACACGCTTCGATCCTCGCGCAAGAGACATTTATACGGCGCTGCGGAAGGCTTTCGAGGTTGCGACCGCATCCCTCGCTCCTGGTGTACGCTTCATCGATGTGCATAAAAAAACCTCGATCGCCATCGCCGAGGGGCTCACCTTGCTGGGCATCATGCGCGGAGATCCGCGGGAAGCCGTTGAGGCGGGTGCCCATGCACTCTTTTTCCCGCATGGGCTCGGGCACCAGATCGGTCTTGATGTGCATGATATGGAAGCCCTCGGTGAAGATTTTGTGGGGTACGGCGAGGAGCTCAGCCGTAGCGCACAATTCGGCTTGAGATCGCTCCGTTTGGCGAAAACGCTCAAGCCTGGGATGGTGCACTCGGTGGAACCGGGTATCTATTTTATTCCTCAACTTGTACGGAAGTGGCGCACCGATCGGATTTGCACAACATTCATTAATTATGATATAGTTGAGTCATGGATGGCTGTCCGCGGCCTGCGTATCGAAGAGGATTGGTGTGTTACGGAAAGTGGCGCGCGTCGACTCGGACCGGCATTCGATAAAAGTGTAGACGCTCTCGAGAGCGCAAGGTCAACGATATGAAAACTGTTTTTATATCAGCGTTCCTAGAAGATGCGATTGTGGTTAAGACGATGCTTGAGTCTGCTGGTATACCCGCTGAGATGCTTTCTGATCAGATGCTCGATGTAAATCCATTCTATTCAATCGAGCCTAAGGGTGCGAAGGTCATTGTACCCGACAACGCCGAGCAGGATGCCCTCGCGATTGTCGAAAATTTCAAAAAAAACAAGCAGCCGGCGCAATAGTATTTTTCAATCTGGGATCGCAATGTGAAAAGAAAGCTTCTGGTTCCTATTCTGGTCGTCTTCGCGACCATACTCACTATCACTTCCTCGTTCTATTTTATCAATGTGTTCATCAATGAAAAAAACATCGACACGCTCGACCATGCGCTGAAAAGCGTCATCGATCTGCAGGCGTCAGCGGTCTATAACGGATATTTCGCGTGGACGAAACTCTACGATCTGGCCGTGCAGGGCGATCTCACGGGCGCCTACGACCTCGCCAAGGATATCAAAAACGAATTTCCGCTCATCGATTCGGTTGAGATCGATCAGGGACCTCCGCCTCCCGAGAACTACGTGGTTACGCTCGACGGCGAGCTTTTACGGATTGAGTACGCGATTCGCGACGACATCGAGGTAAACACCGCCCCCGACACCTACGCGGTGACCATTATTCAGGCGATAAAACTCCTTAATTTTATTGCCCCCAATGAGTACAGAATCGATACGGCAAAGGGGCGAAAGAGCGCCTACGGCATCCCTATCGTTGCACGAACGACTCTTTTCAGCGCCCCGAATATTCTCATTATCAGCGTAATAAGCATTTTGATTATATGGATCCTTCTGCAACGTTACTATAAAAAGTCAAGTTTTAACCTCGATATGCGCGGCCTCGAATCGATCATCTATCTCTTCGAGCAAACCGAAAAGGCTTCCGCCAGTCACTCGAGAAATGTGGCGATACTTGCGCTGTTTATTGGGAAGTTGCTTAAATTTTCACGGCAGCGTCTCAAGAATCTCTACGTGGCCGCGATCCTGCACGATATCGGAAAAATCGGTATCCCTACCAACATCATCACCAAGACCGGGAAGCTCGATCCGCGTGAATATTCTCAGATGAAGCAACATCCTGTGATTTCTGCGCGCATTCTCAACAGCTTCAAGCAGTTCGACCGCCTCAGCGACATCGTACTGTACCATCACGAGCGCGAAGATAGCTCGGGCTATCCCGAAGGGCTCAAAGGAAAGGACATTCCGCTCGAATCCAAGATCATCGCCGTGGCCGATGTGTTCGAGGCACTTGTAGGCGAGCGCCCCTATCGCAATCCCATCCATCCCTCGAGCGCCTTCGAGAAGATGAAACAGATGCCCCTCGATCAACACATTGTCGCGATCCTCGTTGAGCACTACGGCGAGCTTGGTAGTTTCAAGCCTCCGAAATGGGTGCTTTCCTATAGCCCATGGATGTTTTCTGCATAAGCGGGTTGAGTCGCTCGACCTATCCGCCTCAGAAATGCGAGGCGCTCCTTCTGACGCTGCCCTTTTTTGAGCCGTCGGCGTTTCGGTAGGGGTTTTTCAAATTCTTTTTTATCGCGTGGTACGCTCCGCACGCCTCGTAGTAACGTTCCGGATCCTTAAAACTTGAAAATTCATCGCAGCGGAAAAGCTCGAGAAGGGTAGTAAAACGCACGTCGGAGATGAGTTCGCGTGTCTTTTGAACAGGGAGTATGGGCAGCGCGGCGGGCATCATGTGGTAGCGAATCAGGAATGCGACTGTATCTTGCATCTGCGAGGAAATGCCGAGTCTCGACATGAAGTTAACGGCGCGTTCCGCCCCGATCTCCGCATGTCTATCGAAGCGCCGTCCTTCGCGGCTACGGGATTCGGGTTTACCGATATCATGGAGCAGCAGGGCGAGCGAGAGCGTCAGGTCGCTGTTCTTGCGGTAGGTGAATGTCTGCATGGTGTGGATCCAGCCGTTTCCTTCGGGGTGAAATTCCTTGGAGTGATCGACATCGTCGAGCTGCGCAAGTTCAGGCCACTCCTTCGCGATAAACCCGAGCCGCTTGAGAAATTCAAAGCCGGATGCCGGGTACGGCCCCGCGAGAATGCCGAGGAGGAGATCGCGCTGATAGTGAGGAGAGGGAGAGCTAGGAAGTCCGATCGACTGCGTGAGCCGTAGCGGCTCTTCTGTGAAGGTGCTGAGGAGTGCCGCGTCGAAGAGCGCGCGATCGAGGTTTAAATAGCGAGGAGTAACGGCGCGTGCGCGGAGCATCTCGTAGATTCCGTCCCGATCGAAAAAGGTTCCGTTGTTGGTGTCGTGATAAAAATTGAGCCACGGGCCTCCAAGGTCGTCTTCTCTGAGACGCTCTACGCAGAGAAAGCGGGCATCTTCAAACGAGGCATCGGCGTAAGGCAGCCCGGAGAATTCGAGGTCCTTAAAGATTCGCGCTAAGTCTATGACCGTACACTGCGCCGCGATGAGTCGGAAGGGGCGCGGAGGTTGATCATAGTATGCGTCGATCGCAGTGATTCCGTATTCGAGAAAGGGTATGCCCGCGTCGCGCAGCTGTTGGTCCAGCTCGCTCATGCGCCTATCGTGTGCGGTACCGCGGCGAGTAGCATTTTGAAAAGCTCCGCCTTCGTGTCGATGCCAAGAAGGAGTTCGCGTGCCTCCCCGCCGACTGAGTATCGAAGTGTAATGACGGTGAAAGGCGGGCTGAAGAGAAAATCGAAGAAGTGCTTCTTTGGTAACTCAAGGTTGCTGATCGCATTAAGGGGGAGCACCGTGTCTTCGAGCGGCTCCTTGGAGACTCTGGGGGCTGCTATTTTAAAAAGCGACTGAAACCAGTTTTCTCCTGGTGTGGGCCTGAAACGGACACTCGATTCTGTGAGCACGAGGAGCCCCCACTCGCCTTGAGACTTCTTAGAGTTGAAGTGCTGGCACATGGTCCGCGACACTATTTTCTCTCCAATCTCTTTCTCGAAGCCGGACCAAAACGTCTCTACATCTGATTCCATCATGGCTCTTTCCTCATTTGGTACATCTCTACTATAGCGCGGATCAAGATTCTGTACATCTATGGAGCGAGCAAGTGTTCTGGTACGAAATTGGGAAAGATGATACCTTCCTCACATGAGTAAAATGCGCGGTGTTGTGGCAGGAATCTCATACTCAGCGATTTTTGGCTTTTCGTTTCTTATGACAAAAGAAACGCTAGGGGTGCTTGGTCCGATGGAGCTCCTTGCCTTGCGCTTTTTCATCGCCGCGCTCCTTATGAGCATGCTTACGCTTTTTAAGGTGATCAAGGTCGATTTCCGAGGTAAAGATTTGAGGCTCCTCGCGCTCATGTGCGCGTTGCAGCCGGTTGCCTACTTTATCTTCGAGACCTACGGAGTCGCACACGCGGCGACAAACGTTGCAGGTATCATTCTTGGTGCGCTCCCCGCGGGTGTGGCAATCATGGGTGCACTCGTGCTCGATGAGCGGCTGAGCGGAATTCAGATCGCGGGTCTCGCGATGTCGATACTTGGCGTGGGTCTTGTGGCGCTCTTCGGGCAGGGCGGCGCTTCCGAGACGAACGCGATCGGCATTCTTTTTTTAACCGGTTCTATGCTCAGCGCGGTAGTCTTCAATATCGCCAGTAAAAAGGCTTCAGCTACATACACCGCCACCGAGAGAACTTTCGCGATGATGTGGTCGGGCGCTGTCTGTTTTGGAGTACCGGCCCTCATTCAGAATCTGCTCGGCAAGGGGCATATGCATCTGATGCTGAGGGGTGGCGATGCCATAGCAGGGGCATGGGGCGGGATTCTCTACCTTGGTGTCCTTTCATCTGTGGGCGCTTTTTTTCTTATCAATTACTCACTCACCTATCTCAAGGCGTCGCAGTCGGCGGTGTTCACGAATCTGGTGACGGTCATCACAGTGCTGGTGGGAGTTTTTATTCGGCATGAGGCCTTCTCCTGGGGGCAAGGCCTCAGTGTGTTTCTCATTGTGCTCGGTGTCGCGGTCGCCAACTCATCGATCAGAGTGGCGGCCGGAAGGCGACGTGCGCTCTTATGAAGGGAGCATTTTAAAATGAAAATGCGTGCGTTCTACGATGTGCACTGCCACCTCATGAACCTCTCTCACCCTGCGTTTGTCTCCATCATCGAATCGATGCGGCACCGCCCCCGCGAGGTAATCTATTCGCAGCTTGCATCTTTCGACTATCTTGCCTCATCGCTGTTAAAACGCGGTGGCGAGCATCTGCGCAACCTTCTCGCCGTGATGGACAACGATTGCGCCGATATTCTCTTTCTGATGGAAGATGATCTTGCCGGACAGTTCAGCGTTCCCAAGGGCAGCAGGGCGTTCAAGGAAGAGCCGCCGCTGCGGGACGGTGTTTTTTATATGGCTGGCCAGGAATTCTCTTCGATTGTCCTGACCCCGCTTGTGATGGATTTTTCTACACCAGCCTCTTTCACCCCCGATACCTATTATAAGCGGCCTCCCCAGAAGCCCATCGAAACGCAGATTATCGATGTAATGTACGCGATCCGCAAGTATACCGAGGCACGGCCGGAAGGAATTCTCCGCGTGTATCCCTTTTTAGGTGTAAATACAAAAAACCACAGCCTTGAGGGGCTTGCCCGCTTCCTCAATACTTGGTTTTCAAAGTACACACGAGATGAGGCGGCCCTTGAACGGCGTTTCAGGGTTGCAGCGCGCCATGGCACGGGAATAGAGGCTCGGGATTTTGGGCTTTTTGCTGGCATCAAGCTCTATCCTCCCCTTGGTTTTGATCCATGGCCAGACGACTCCGAGGAGCGGGAAAAGGTCGAATTGCTCTATAGCTTTGCCGAATCGAGGCGGATTCCCATCACGACCCACTGCGACGATCAGGGCTACCGTATTATCAGCCTCGAAGAATCGCTGCTCTATACCGCACCCTCGAGGTATGAGGCTGTGCTTGAGCGCCACCCGAACCTCGTGCTGAACTTCGCGCACATGGGCAAGCGGCACATCCACACGATTCGCGGGAAGGAGCAGGCAGACTGGCGCAAGGAAATTTTCGACTTCATCCGCCGGTATCCCAATGTCTATACGGATTTTTCATTTATTGGCGTGGAGCCGCAATTTTATGAGGAGCTCGCCAAGGTGTTCGTGGACATAGGTCCCGATGACGCTCGTAATATTTCGCGAAAGATTCTGTTTGGGTCGGATTTCAGCATTAATCTCCTCAAAATCCGCTCATACAGAGATTATATGGAATATTTTTCACAAGGGCATCTGCCCAATGAGCTCAAGCTCCGTTTCTGCGCCGAGAATCCTAGGAACTTCCTTTTTGGGGAAGAGTAATCGGGCGCGCTGAGTCCTCCAGAATCGCGCGGACCATCCACGATGCCATGAAGTGACCCGCGGTCTGCGGCACAAAGGGCGCCGAACCTTGAATACCGCGCTGGCCTTCTCTCGGCACAGGCTTGATCGCCGGCTCATCCGACCAGACGACGGGGAAATCGAGGGGTACGCCGAGCTTTGTGAGTTTTTGGCGCACGGAGCGTGCGAGAGGGCAGCCCTTGGCCGCGTCCATCGTACCGATTCTGAGCCTTTCTGGCATGAGCCTACCTGCGGTACCCATCGACGCGATGAACACGAGATTTTGAAATCTGAGCGCTGCAATGAGGCTGACCTTTGGGCTGAGGGAATCGACACAGTCGGCGTGGATGGAGCATTCATGAGCAATCGCGCGTGGTGCGGTTTCAGAGGTGAAGAAGATTTTGTCTGCCACGATATCGATGTCGGGGTTAATTCCTCGCGCCGCGTCGATAAAAGCATCGGTTTTGGGCTGGCCGAGGTAACGCTCGTAGCCGAAGGCGAGCCTGTTGAGGTTAGAGATTTCGACAGTGTCGAAATCGACCACGTGGAGGTAGCCTACACCGGCGCGGACAAGGTCGAGGGCGCAGGCGGCACCCACTCCCCCGAGGCCGTATACCGCGACGCGCGCCGTTTCGAGGGCATGTAATCCAGATTCTCCGACAATGATCCGCGTTCGATCCAGGAAGCTTGCGTGCGAATGAGGATTGGTCTTTTCCACCGCAGGTGATCCTTTTTCCAAATTTCAGACTCCCTTAGCGCCATGCACGCCACCTTCGGCGTCACGGTTCGTTCTATTGAGAAGATACGCATCCTCAAAGTTGTGCTCAAGAACCGGGAGAAGCGCGTTTGAGTCCAACTCGAGGACCATCGCCATCTTGTCCACCACTGCGACGATGTCTTCGCGCCTCGACCAGGGAGCACCATGTGGAGGCTGCCATGGCGCGTCGGTCTCGGAAAGTATCCGCGAATGAGGAAGACCCCGGAGCGATTCGATGGCGTGGCGCGAGTCGCGAAGGAGAGGTGTACCAAATGAAAAATAGGCATTTATACCCTTTTTAAGAAACATCTGCGCTTCTTCGAGCCTGCCTGGCCAACAGTGGAAGATTACTGAGGGCAATGCCGCGAGCTCTCTGCCATAGCCCATAAGGATGTCTGTCGCCTTTCGCAGGTGCACCACGAGGGGAAGTACGGCGCTCGCAGCGAGTCGGGCCTGGAAGAAGAAGGCTTCTGTTTGTACTCGCACGGCTTCTGGCTCTCTTGTTGTAATGGCGCGATCGCCAAAAAAATCGAAGCCCGCTTCGCCGACAAATCCGATCCTGCGCGCGGCGCATAGTGACGACAGAAATGCGGCGTTCCTCATGTCCGGGTTCTGTGGGTGGATGCCGAAACCGGCGATAGTGGGGGGCAGTTTGAGCTGTAGTGCTTCGCTTCGCGCAAACTCTTCCGGATCGTGAGAGACCACGGCAGCCCGCCACGGAAAGGGCAACGGCGTCGATGTGAAGGTGTGGTCTCGCTCCTCGAGGTCGACAAGGTGTAAGTGGGCGTCGCAGTACATGGCTCCATTGTGCGATTCTGCAGATGGCAGGTCAATGCGCGGTGGGTGGGGCCGGATGCGCATCCCGCGTTGCTCCCTAATTTGTTGAACTATGCGAAAACACGCTGAAATACAATGAATCACGCTGAAACGCA
>DYLX01000003.1:0-14409 GCA_020721875.1 Leptospira biflexa | reverse complement strand
GGCACCACGGCACTTCGTCCGCGAATCGCTAAAAAAGTGAAAATGGTATCGTTTGCCACTTGCAAAATAAAATGCCTCGTAATATATTATGTATAGCAAGATATTCTTGCAAAGGAGAAGAGCATGGAATCGATCATGTTGGATGCGAGGCGCCTGTGGCGCTCAATTCTTGATCTGGCGCATGCGCGACGCGATGCGCATGCTCTGTCGAGCGGCTTACGAGGAGAGAACACTATGATTAACTATCGGAGAATCGGAAGCCATGTGGTGAGAGATGTGTATGGCCGAGAGGATTTCATCGATATCTACTCGGGCAAAGAGGCATTTGAGCTATATAAGAAGTTTTCATTCAGCCAGATGCCTCCGCTTTGAGCATCATCCTGCGACGATACACGCCGGTTTGGCATTTCGAAAAAGTATTGCCCACCGTGCGCGCGATATTTTAACGGCGGACGCGGCATCTCGAGCTTGATGAGGTGCTGCGCTACGCCACATTGCGTGCTACGCTGCATAAGGCAGAAAGGAAGTATGCGATGGGTGCGGCCGAGGAACTGTACGAGAAGTGGAAGAGCCAGTTCAGAAAGGGCTTTCTTGAGCTCTGCGTGCTCGAGTTGCTCTCCGCGAGCGGCAAGAGTTACGGGCTTGCGATCATGGAACAGCTCAAGCGCGCCGGAGTGGATGTCAGCGAGGGTACTCTGTACCCTCTTCTTATGCGTATGACCAAGGATGAAAGCGTAGAAGCGCAGTGGGAAACCCCAGTAGTGGGACATCCTCGAAAATATTACGTAATTTCCAGCAGAGGGCGCGCGCTCCTCGCCCTTATGAAAGAAGAGTATGAAAAGAGTGCCGAAGCGCGGCGGATATTGGAGAGGGGAGGGCAGGTAGTATGACCCGCAGTGAGTATATCGACATTTTAACCCATCGTTTACAGGGTATTGATGACGCGTCGCTCCAGGATATCATTCTCGAAATCGAAGACCATATCGACGGTCTTGAGCGCGAACACCCAGAGAAAAGCTCGGAGGAGATCGTTCAATCGCTGGAATCGCCGGAATCGCTCGCCGACAGCCTGAGAGAGGCGGCCAACCTAGGACCTTATATCGAACCTCAAGATAAAGGACCACGCACCGAGAGAACAGACAAAGATCAAAGATCGCACAATACGGCCGAAGAGGGAGTCGCGAGCGACTCGGGGAGCGCTCATGAAGGGAACACGAAAACGAGCACAGACGCGAATACATCCGGAAAAAAAATGCACATCACGATCGACGACATAGAGCTCCACGAGGCTCTCAAGAAGGCCTTCGATATCGCGAAGATTTTTAGCCGCAGACAGAGGGAGGGGGATGGGGAGTCCTTCGGTAACATGTTTGCCAATGCATTCAATCTTGGCGATATGAAGTTTTCGAATGTACGACGGGTTTCGCTCCGGACACGGTCTACGGATGTTGAAGTGCTCTTTTCGAACGATCGCCTCTCGGTCGCAACTCCTGGAGAAGAAAAGCCACATTTGCGCGTGGACTATTCGAGCGAGGGAGCACTCAAGATCTCTATGCCATTGGGTGTCCCTGAACCCGACCGTGTCGAGCTTCGCGTTCCAGCCTCCATCGACGATCTCGAGATCTCGACGATGGCGGGAGATGTACGCGTTCTCGACAGAGTTGGTCCACTCGCGGTGTCGACCGCCTCGGGCGACATTCAGATCGAAGCCTGCGATGGCGATCTTCTTGCGAAATCAGCCTCAGGCGATATTTCGGTTCGCGAATGCCGCGAAGACCTTAAAATTTCGACAGCTTCGGGCGATATCGAGATCCTCGCGGATGAGCTGTGCAACTCGATCGAGGCGGCGAGTGCCTCGGGCAACATATCACTCCGCTATTCGGAGGACTGGGATGCCAGAGTGAGCGTTTCGACGGTCTCTGGAGATGTCGATCATGATGCGGTTCAGGCGGGGCACGGATCGATTTGCATAGGGAAAGGGCTCGTGCCAGTCAGACTCTCCACAGTGTCTGGCGACATTGTCATTCGCAAAGAGTAACGATTGCAAGAGGCGCGGCCCGGCTCACCATTTCAGCGAGTCACGCTGCGCCTTCTCATTATCGGTCGATCAATCGATCAATCAGCCAATCAACCTACCAGCCAACGCTCAGAAGTATCCCAGCTTCTTTGCCTGCGCGCTGAGCTCTTCCCGGAAATTGGGGTGTGCCACCGCAATAAGTTCCTTAGCACGCTCGCGCACGGTCTTGCCGCGTAGTCGTGCGATGCCAAATTCGGTTACCACATTGTCTACAAGGCTCCGGTGGAGCGTCACTGCCGTGCCCTCAGCAAGCACAGGGACGATTGTCGAAAGCGTTCCATTTTTCGCAGTGCTGTAGCAGGCGATGATGCTCTTGCCTTTGCCGTCGAAGCCTTCGACTGCGCCCTCGGCGGTGTCGGACTGACCGCCGGTTCCAGAGTACTGGAGTGGCCCAAGGCTCTCGCTTGCTACCTGGCCTGTCAGGTCGACGCTGAGGCAGGTGTTGATCGAAACCATTTTCGAGTTCTTGGCTACTACCGCAGGATTGTTGACCCACTTGCCGCGCATAAACTCCACCCCGACATTGTCGTCGAGCCAGTCGTAAAGCTTGCGCGAACCCATCGCGAAGGTGGCGACGACCTTCCCCTTATGGAAAGCCTTGGCATTGTTCGTGATCACGCCCATCTCGTAGAGCTCCATCACGGAGTCGACGATCATTTCGGTGTGCACCCCGAGATCCTTCTTGTCGCGAAGGGCGAGTGCGGCGGCGTTCGGGATACCGCCTATACCGAGCTGGATGGTTGAGCCATCTTCGATGAGCTCGCCGATGTAATTGCCGATGATGAGGTCGGTCTCGCTCGGCTGCGGCGAAGGCAGCTCGGGCACCTCCTGTTCGTATTCCACAAAGTAGTCGACATGGGAGACATGGAGGAGGGTGTCGCCGAAGGTGCGCGGCAGAAGCGGGTTCACCTCGAGGACGACAAGGTCGGCCGCCTCAAGGACGTCCTTTTCGTAGGTGATACCCAGGGAGAGTGAGACATAGCCGTGCTTGTCGGGCGGCGTGCAGGTGCCGAAGAAGATGTGCGGCTTGCGCGCGAAAATAAAATCTGTTGCGGCGCGGTGCAACATGTTCGGAACATAGGTCACGGTTCCCGTATTTGCCTTGATGGCTGCGCGCGAGCCCGGCGCGTGGAACCAGCTCGCGAGCTCGAAGTGACCTCGCATCTCCGGTTTCATGTAGAAATCATAGGGTTTGAGGGTGAGGCAGGAGAACACACGCGCATTTTCGACATGGTTTGCGACAGTGTGGAACTGGCTCATCAAGCCCTGGGGCTCGGATGCGCACATTGCAACCACGAGATTGTCGTTGCTTTTAATCTTGGAAACGGCCTCGGGGATCGAGATGAGTCGTTTTTTATATTCATCCTGATAATTCATGATTCCTCCTGTAATAGTTTGTATGCGCGGCGGGGAGCCGCGCCGGTATTGCTTGATCGAGAGGGCAACTGCGAAGCATCGATTTTCGCAGGCACCGGCTTGTGCGTGGCATATCCCTCTTAGAAGCGCAACAGCGAGGCGCCGACTGCCAGGCCCGCGCCGGATGCCACCAGCATTACAAGGTCTCCCTTTTTAATCCGGCCAGAGCGCACCGCCTCATGCAAGGCCATCGGAATACAACCAGAACCGGTGTAGCCGTAACGGTCCATTACCATCGTGGTCTTTTCGAGCGGCTCGCCGAGCAGGTCCATAACCTGTTCGATTACCGATTTGTTGATCTGAGTAAAGAGGTAGTGGCTCACCGCCGACTGAGGGAGCTTTGCCTTCTTGAGGAGTCGGAGGGCGAGTGGAGGCCAGAGTTTTACATTGCGATCTCCCGGCAATTTTTGCAGCAGTTGCAGCCCATATTCTCCCGAATCGAGGCGCTCGCGTGTCACGGGCAGCTTGGTGCCCCCGGCATACACACCAATGTAGTTCCATTGCGTACCGTCGGTGACGAAGGCACCGTCGATGTAGCCCGAATCGCTTGTTTCCTGACGTTCGAGCACCACTGCTCCCGCGCCGTCGGCGAATATCGACCAACCAAAGACATCGCCGTCGCGGATATAGGCCGGCATGTTATACACGCCGACCACAACCGCGTAGCGCAGGCTTGTGTCGGTAATGAGGTGGCGCGCTGCGACATCGAGCGCCTCCACGAAACTCGCGCAGGATGCGCCGAGGTCGAATGATTTCGCGTCCGTTTCGCCGCCCTGGAGCCGCCCCTGGACCACGATCGCGGTGGCGGGTGAGATATACTCGGGTGTATCCGTCGCCACGATGAAGAGCCCTACCTCCTTGGGGTCGATGCGCGCGGACTCGAGTGCATTCCTCGCGGCCTTCTCCGCGAAATCTGCGGTGGATTCCGCGATTCCAGAGAGCCGCGCAATGTGCCGTGCTGCGATGCCCAGTTTCGCCTCATGGCGTTCTGCGTCGAACTCGATGCCGGTGAGTTTTTTTAGGGTGCTATTGTCGATCGGCGCGCCGGGAGCGTAGAGCCCCGTTCCGACGATGACCGCTTTTGGCATATGTTCCTCCATACGCTTATTGATCTGTTTTTGTGTCCACGTCCCGACCGTTCCCACCAATGAGACCGTTCATGTAAAGATCCCCAATCTCTTCGATGACATGGCGCGCGGTTTCTGGTGAGTTGTCGAAGATAATCTCTATGCCAAGGTAGTGCGCCACCCCCAGCATGAATTCGATGCAAGTAGTCGATTCGCAATTGAGCGATGCATCTTCGTGCCGCAGGTAGCCTCGGTGGAAGGCGTCGTAGTAGTCACGCACCTCATTGGGAAGCACAAATTCTGCCTCCCGCACGATGTTGTAGCAGTTGCGATCCATCGAGAGAAAGAGAATGAAGAGCCAGAGCCCACGTAGCTCACGCTCGAGCCGGTTGAGGCCATTGCCGAGATTCAAGGTGATGAAGTGGCGGATATCTCGGCCGACCTCACGGATCACATCCCTATAGAAAGCCTCTTTGCTCTCGAAGTAGCGGTAGAATGAGCCGATCGCAAGGTGTGCCTTCGAGGTGACTTCGTGTATGTTGGTTTCGAAGTAGCCCTTCTCTCCGAAGAGCTTTCGTCCCTCGGTCAAAAGGAGTGCCCTGCTGTCGGGTAGAAGCTCAATGGGGAGGGGGGTGATCGAGGTTGAAAATATGTGCGCCCAGTTTACAGGTTGGGCTCGGAAGAGACCTTCCTTGATGATGTTCGAGAGCGAATCGACGCTCACCGGGATTTGATGCAGCGCAGCACGTATTGCTACGAACCTTAGCCCTGCGAAAGCGAAGAGATATTCAGCGACTGTAGGATCGTGTCCGAACACCACTGAGAAAGCGTGGCTGTAGACATCCTTAAGCGCACGTTCGTACTTAAAGAAGCGGTACTGCCCCTCGCGGAATACACGCACAAGCGGCGTGTATTGCTGCGAAAAATTATAAATAGACGCGATAAGCGCGGGGAATCGATTGTGGAGGGGCATACTCGAGAGCGGTTCGAGCACCGATTCTATTTTGTGCACCACCAGGTCGAGGATCGCGCAGAAAATTTCTTCTTTATTTTTGAAGTGGCGGTAAAAGGCACCGTTTGACAGGTTGGCGGATCGGCAGATGTCGGCGACAGATACCATTCCGTACCACTTTGTAGAGAAAAGTGTAGTCGCGCTTTCTATGAGCGCTTGCCGAGTTTCTGTGCTCATCACTGTCCTTCGAAGTGAGAGATGATTCACTTCTTACAATTTATCAGTATATACCTAGATTCTAAAGCGCGCAAGCAAAAATGTATCCAGATAAGGGCTAGGGGAAGAATCGCTCCAAAATACGTCATAAAATAATATATAATAAAGAATAAAAAACTTAAAACCACAAGTCTCGATACTTTTAAACCGATTTTTTGTATTTTATCCCTTGACGGATTGAAGATTCCATAGAACAATATTGTGAGAGCTGATTCATCTATAGCGCGCGGCGGTGCATGCTCGCAGAGGGAGTAAAGATGCATGTAGGAATCGCAGGGATTGGGCTTTATATACCGCAACACGGCATGAGCGCCTCGGATCTGGCGCAGGCAACCTCAGTGCCTGAGGATGTCATCGCGCACAAGTTTGGCATTAAGCACAAACCTGTAGCCGATCGGGACGAGACGACAAGCTATATGGGACTTATGGCAGCAAAGGAAGCGCTTGCTGAGGCAGGCGCGAAGGCTGAGGATATCGATCTTTTAATTTGGTGTGGAGCTCAGCACAAGGATTATCCCTGTTGGCTCGCAGGGCTCTCTGTGGCGAATCAGCTCGGCGCGACTCGTGCCTGGAGTTTCGATATGGAGGCCATGTGTGGCTCCATGATGGTGGCGATCGATGTAGCGAAATCGCTCATGATGGCGCGCGACGACCTCAACACCGTGCTCCTTGTCTCCGGCTATCGCAACAACGATCTCATCGATCTCGCCTATCCGCCGACACGCTTTATGATGGATATCGGTTCGGCGGGTTCGGCCTGCGTGCTCAAGAAGAACCTTGGGCGCAATGTTGTGCTGGCATCGGCCTTCAAAGGCGACGGGTCGCTCTCCGAAATGTGCGTAGTACCTGTATTCGGCTCGAAAGCTTGGCCTCCCGCGGCGGCCGACACCGCACGTGCGTCCTTTGTAGTGCCCGACGAGCAGGCATTCAAGGCCAAGCTTGGCGAGGTCACGATGCCGAATTTCTATGCGGTGATCCGTGAGTCGATGCGTAAGAGCGGCTATGGCGAGGGCGATATCGATTACCTCGCAATTCTGCACTTTAAGCGCAGCGCTCACATGGCGGTGCTCGAGGAGCTTGGGCTCAGGGAAGAGCAGTCGATCTACCTCGACGAGTACGGTCACCTTGGACAGAATGACCAGCTTTTGTCGATCAAGCTGGGGTTGGATGCGGGGAAGATCAAGGATGGGAGCAGGATTGTAATGGTGGGGGCGGGGCTCGGCTTTGTGTGGGCCAGCACGGTAGTGCGTTGGGGACCCTACTTTGAGGATGCAGCGCGCTGATACCTGTGAGCGCTATGAGTATGCGTTGGGCGCGAATTCGCGGTGCAAACGCCTTATCCGCCCATGTCAATAAGGTTACTGCCGGCAGGGAAACAACCGGCCGGATAATAAAAAACGCCGCACAACAGCGGCTTTTAGGAGGCATTCATGAAAAGAATGATGTTCGCACTGGCAGTGCTCGTGATGCTCGCGGGTAGTGCTTACGCGCAAGGCACCATCAAACTCGGCGGCATCTGGACCCTCGCCGATATCACCGGTAAACAGGGAAGCGCCGCCGCGCAGATGGCGGTCGACGAGATCAACGCCGCGGGCGGTGTGCTCGGTAAAAAGCTCGAGCTCATCGTTGCCGACGACGAGGGCAAGGCCGACAAAGCTGCCGCTGCGGTCGAAAAACTCGCGACGGTCGACAAAGTCGATGTCTTCATCGGCGGTATGGCATCTGGTGCTGAGCTTGGCAAGATACCAGCATTCAAGAAATATAACAAAGTGGTCATGTCCACTGGCGCGGCGGCGAGCACCGTTGTAGAAAAAGCGCTCGGCCCCAGCCCTGGGTCGGATTTCTATTTCCACCTGCACCCATGGGATTACAATCAGGGTGCATCCTATCTCGAAGGCTGGACCGCGATCAACAAGAAAGACCCCACTATCAAGATCGCCAGAGTGTTCCTTGGTTATGAAGATGGCGCCTTCGGTCAGTCTTCTTGGGTTGCCACAAAGACCCTCTTCAATCCAAGCATGGGCTTCACAATCGATGGCGCATCCTTCAAGAGCGCGGCCTTCGGTGGTGGCGATTACACGGCTATGCTCGAAGCCGCCAAGGCGTTCAAGCCGGACATTTTCCTGTGGGCCGGCTACGACGCTGACGCGCTCCCAATGCTCGAGCAGGCGAAGGCTATGAAGTTCAGCCCCGGCATCTTCCTCGGAGCGCCTCCGGGATGGCCCAAGGACTTTGGCAAATCCAAGCTCGCACCGAACGTTACCTTGTACGGTATGTGGTCAACCGCGATGAACAAGAACAACCCCGCGAGCGAAAAGTTCTACAAGAACTATGTGGCCAAGTTTAAAGAAGAGCCCGCCACCTATTTCGCGCCACTCGCCTACGCCGCGGTGTACATTGTCGCGGATGGTATTAAGGCAGCCGGCACCACCGAGACCGCACCGCTCGTAAAGGCTCTTGAGGCAACGAAGTATACATCTCCGCTTGGCGAGACCATCACCTTCAGCCCCTCGATGATCATAAAGCACCAGGGTATCACCCGCCAGAAGATCCTCCAGTGGCAGAATGGCGAGCAGCAGGTAATCTGGCCCTTCGAGGCAGCGACCGCCACGCTCGTGTATCCATTCCCGGCATGGAAGTGATTTACATCGCATGAAATGAGGTCCGCCGCGGGCTTAGCCCCGCGGCGGCATACTTTAAATGTACAGGCAGTCAAGATGGCAATACAACGACGTAATGCGATTACTGCCGCGATAAGCATCGCGGTCGCAATCGTCCTGATTCTCTGGAAACCGACAGTGCTCATCTACGGTCTCCAGGCGGCTGGATTCTACGCCGCTATTGCGATTCCGATGGGGCTCGTCCTCGGAATCGTGCACATCGTCAATCTCTCGCACGGCGAGTTTATGATGCTCGCGTCCTACGCCACCTACTTCGCGTGCAAGGCCTTGGGTATGGATCCGCTCCTCGCGATCGTCCCCACCGCGATTGTTACGGCGATCTTTGGGTGGGTGGTTTTCCAAATCACCATTAGGCGCGCATTGAAGGCACCTGAGCTGAACCAGCTCATCATGACCTACGGCCTGGCGATCGCCTTCAGCCAGGGTATCAACCTTATATTCAGCACGAAGACCTACAAGATGTCGCTCGATTATGTGACTTCTTCGATCACAATAGGCGACCTCTCCTTCGGGACCTGGTCGTTTGTGTTTGTTCTGGTGGCGCTTGTCTTTATGTATGGGCTTCAATTTTTTCTCACGAAAACCACGACCGGCAAGGCGGCAATGGCGGTAGGCCAGAATCCTAAGGGTGCCGCGATTGTCGGGATCAATGTGTATAGAACGTACGGCATTGTGTTCGCACTGGCCCTTTCCCTCGTCGGTGCGATGGGCGCGCTCTTTCTCACGAAGTCATCAATTTTCCCCAGTGTTGGTTCACCGTTCACAATGAAGAGCTTTTGCCTCATCGCGATGGCGGGGGTCGGCAACATTCCCGGCATTCTTAGCGCGAGCGTGCTTCTCGGCGTAACAGAGCAGTTTCTGCGCGCGTTCCGCGGTACGCGCGATTGGGCGGAAATTGTGTTCTTTGTCCTCATAATTGGCGTTATTTTGGCGCGCTCGTATAAAGGGAGGAAGGCATGAATCGCACCCTTTCGCTCGTATTCGCCATCCTCTTCGGCGTACTTGCCCTCGCGCTTCCCGCCTTTGCAGGCGACTATCCGCTCCAAGTAGCGCGCAACATCATGATGTACATGGCACTTGCCATTACCTGGGATATGTTGATCCGCTCGGGACAGGTCTCCTTTGGAATCGCGGGGCTCTTCGGCCTTGGCGCCTACGCGACGATCCTCAGTGTCGTCCATGCGAATTTCCCGCCCATCATCTCGATTCTCTTCGGGGCGGCCTTCGCGGGGCTTGTGGCGTTCTTCATCGGTTTCCTCATTTTGAGGCTTAGGGCAATCTACTTTTCAATCGTGACGCTCGCGTTAAGCTCGATATTCATGATCGTGATACAAAACCTCGTCGAGTTCACCGGCGGACCACAGGGGCTCATCATTCAGCAAGGCATCATCTTTAATGGGAACACACATAAGCTCTACTGGCTCACCCTCGTGGGCCTCGCGGTGGCAATCGCCGCTTCGATCTGGTTCGAGAAGAGCAAGATTCACTTCGCGCTCACGGCGATCCGCAACAACGAGATCTCGGCGAAGTCCTCCGGCGTGAATATTTTCCGCTGGCTCCTCCTCGCTTTTGTGGTGACTTCGACGATCCAGGGGCTCCTCGGTGGCATCTTTGTGCAGGAGTACGCCTTTGCGACGCCGGACTCAGTGTTCAGCGCCGACTTTACCCTGCTGCCGCTCGGCATGGCCCTCCTCGGAGGCACCTACAGCACGACAGGGCCGATCATCGGTGCGGTACTCCTTGGGCTCGTCTCGGAATGGCTGAAAATGCAGATTCCCTACGGTCACCTCGTAGTGTACGGAATCATGATCATCGTGGTCATCCTCTTTATGCCGCAGGGGCTTAAGAATGTGCTGAAGCCGATGTCGACCAAGGCTGAGGGGAGGGGCGCATGATCAAGCTCAAAACGACGAACCTCACGAGACGCTTTCTTGGCCTTGTCGCGGTGAACGGTGTCTCGTTCTCGATGGCCGAGGGCGAAATCCTCGGCATTATCGGCCCCAACGGGGCTGGAAAAACGACCTTCATCAATCTCGTGTCAGGCATCATAATGCCCAGTGAGGGGAAGATTGAGTTCAAGGGCCGGGACATTACCTACATGCCGGCGCACGAGCGGGCAAGGCTCGGTATCGCGCGTACCTATCAACTCATCCATCCGCTCGAGAATCTCAACCTGATCGAGAATGTCATGGTCGGCTCGATCTTTGCGAAGGGCAACAATCTGCGCGAAGCCCGCCGGAGGGCAGAAGTGATCTGCGCCGAACTCGGGCTGTCAAATTTAGAGCGCGATACTAGTAAGCTCACCATCCTCGAAGTTAAGAAGATGGAAATCGCGCGCGCGCTCGCGAATGAACCTGAGGTCCTTTTCCTCGACGAGGTGATGGCGGGGCTCAACGCCGACGAGACCAAGGACCTCATTGCGATGGTCCAGAAGATCGCGAAAGAGCGAAAGCTCGCCGTCGGCGTGGTTGAGCACGTGATGGGCGTCATTCGCGAGCTGACCAACAGGGTCATTGTCCTTGAAGCTGGAGAACTCATCGCCGAGGGCCCCTACGAGGAAGTATCGAAGAATCCTCGCGTTATCGAAGCCTACTTGGGAGGAGGAGCCGCATAATGCTCACGATACAAGGACTAGAGTGCGGCTACGGCCGGATGAAAGTGCTCGAAGCGATCGACTTCGAGGTGGGTGCGGAGTCGGTTGGTCTCTTCGGCCCCAACGGAGCGGGTAAAACGACGCTCATCAGTGCCATTATGGGCATGGTAAAGCCATGGAAAGGCACCATAGAACTCGATGGGCAGAAGATCAACGGAACCGAGACCTACAGTATCGCACGGATGGGCGTTGCCCTCGTACCACAGGAGCGCGAGCTCTTTCCCGGCATGTCGGTCGAGGATAACCTCATGCTCGGCGCCGCCTACATCCCGCACGCGAAGGACGATATTCCCGCGCAGATCGAGAAGATTTACGCGATGTTCCCGATTCTCAAAGAGCGGCGCACCCAGCTCGCCGGCACCATGTCCGGCGGCCAGCAGCGTATGCTGGCGATCGGACGCGCGCTCATGTCGAAACCTAGGCTCCTCATTCTCGACGAGCCGTCGCTGGGCCTGCAGCCCTCGATTGTCGCTGAGGTGTTCGATGTACTGAAGAGCCTCAAGAGTTCAGTGTCGATTCTCGTGACCGAGCAGAATGTGCGCGAGAGCCTCAGAGCGATCGACCGCGGCTATGTACTCGAGAACGGGCGTATCGTACTTGCGGATAGCGCCGAGGGGCTCAAGACGAACCCCTATGTGATTAAATCGTACCTGGGGATTTAGGGGCGAGGGGGCGGAAATGGCTGAGATGGCGGTGCGCGGCGTAAAGCTCGCGTATGAGCGCTTTGGAGGGTGGATAGCGAGCTCGACCCAGTGTTGGAGGCGGCTGGTGTCTGTTGGATGGAAGCCGCGAAGGTTGATCCACGGCTCTTCTACAAGACAATGTTACCCTGGACCTACTCTGCTGCCTTTATCGCCGCGAATCGTGAGATGCTCAGGGCGCGCGAAGACAGTGTCGCATTGTTGCCGGCTGCTTGGTTCGACGGCTTTGTCGAGCTCTGCATGGCATTTCTCACGATCGACATCACGCCGAGGCTCAGCAAGATTCATTGTCCGACGACTGTTATCGTCGGCAAAGAGGATATTCTAAAGCCGGTGAAATTTTCGGAGATCATCGCGCGCGGGATTCCGGGTGCGATGATGAAAATCATACCAGGCGCGGGGCATGCGGTCGTGATCGAGCAGCCCGCGCGCGTCGCGGAGGAAGTATGGCGAGTGGTATTGTCGCGGTAGGTGCGGTTTCGATGTTCTTCGTGGAGATGGGAACGGGGCTCCCTCTCGTGTATGTGCATGGAAACACTGGTTCTTCTCTCTGGTTCAAGCTTGTGATGGACGTGCATGGCTACCACACGGTTGCGCCCGATATGCCGAATTTCGGTCGATCTTCAGCGCTCGCTGGAGAGATCAGCATCGAGCGCTACGCGGAGAGTATTGCGGGCTTTATGGAAGCGCGAGGGATTAAGAACGCGGTCGTCGTAGGCCATTCGCTCGGTGGCTGCGTGGTCCAGACTCTCGCGGTAACGCGACCGGACCTTGTCCGTGCCATGGTGCTCGTCGATTCGGGCGCGCCGAACGGTCTCGTGACCCCCAAAGATCGACACCCTCTCATCGAGACGATGCGGACAAACCGCGCCATCCTCGAGCAGGCGCTGAAGGCGGTTGTCCCCACGCTTAAGGACGAAGCGTTCTTCCGAGAACTCGTCGACGACGCGCAAAAGATGGCCGCTCCCGCGTGGATCGGCAATGCCGAAGCCCTGTCGCACTTCGACATCACTGCGAAATGCGCTTTGTACACAGGGCCGGTGCTCGTCCTGCGCGGAAGTCTCGATCCTATCATCACCGAGGAGATGGCAAAGGCCACAGCTGCCGCCTACCCCAACGCGCGCCTCAGACTGCTCGATGGCGTGGGCCATTCGGTGATCGTCGAGAACCCGGCGCTCTTTCTCACGCTTTTGAAAGAATTTATTGCCGAAATCGGCGTGAAATAATCACCGCGAAGTAGTCGGCGCGCGCTGGTCCGGGCGAAGTGATTGTGCAGTGATGAGCGCTGTCCTATCGGCGCGAAACACGAAAAAAGGAGAATCATCGTGGCGAAAGTCAGCATTGTCGGTGCGTACAACACGCAATTTAGCAATTTTGTCAAAAAAAACAAGGAGACTGGCGAAGTCACCGATCTCCGCTCAATCTACGATCTCATGCTGGAGGCGGGGAGGGGAGCAATCGCCGACGCGGGCATCGAGGCGTCCGAGATCGATGGCGTGTGGGTCGGCTCCTGCGCGCCCGGCATGTTCGCCAATCAGGAGCACATTGCGGCGTATGCGCCCGAGATCGCTCCAGAAGCGCTCCGCTTTAAGCCGATGAATCGTGTGGAGGACGCGTGCTCATCAGGCTCGGTGGCGATCTATAACGCGATCTATGCCCTCGAGTCAGGCCGGGCGCGCATCGCGCTTGTGCTCGGCGTCGAGAAAATGAACCTCCTCGACACAAAGGGTGTGACGCATGCGCTCGCGACCTGCTCATACTGGCCGGAGGAGGGTGCGGCGGGTTATACCTTTCCTGGGCTTTTCGCAGAGTACGCCAAGGGCTACGCGGCACATTACGGTTTTGACCGCGCGACGCTGGCAAAGATGCTCGCCTCTGTTTCGGCTCTGAACTACCGTAATGGAATCGATAATCCGCTCGCGCACTTCGGCAAGGGCGGTGTGGCGGACAGGCTGGGGCTTTTGACCGCAGACGCGATTCTCGCGCTCCCCGAGGAAAAGAATCCGATGATCGCGGAGCCGCTCAGACTGCACGACTGCTCGCTCATTACGGACGGGGCGGCGGCAGTGATACTTGTGCGCGACGATGTTCCGCTCGCCAAGACCGAGAAGGCGGTTAGGATCGCCGGCTTTGCACACCTTAACGAGCGGCTGCCCATCTCGGTAAGGCCCAACATGTACGAGCTCATGGCTGGTAAAGCCGCCGTTCGACAGGCATTCACCGAGGCGGGAATCACCATCGGCGATGTGGATCTTGCCGAAGTGCACGACTGCTTCACGATCAACCAGCTGCTGTGTACCGAAGCCCTCGGCCTATCAGAGGATGGGCGCTCTGGTTTTGACTACATGGATGGCCGTTTCACGCGCGAAGATCCGCACTGTGCGGTCAATCTTTCAGGCGGTCTCAAAGCGAAGGGTCACCCCGTCGGCGCAACAGGCGTTTCGATGCATGCCCTCGTGTACAAACAGCTTACCGGGCAGCCCATCGGCGCGACGCTCACGCGCACTCGACCCCAAGTCGGCGTCACCTTCAATGTCGGCGGCTCGAGCGTCACGAACTGTGTGACGGTGCTGCGAAGAGAATAGG
>DYLX01000070.1 GCA_020721875.1 Leptospira biflexa | reverse complement strand
GCTCTCTCTCAACAAGGTTCGTAGCAGTAGTAATTTCTTGCGCGACTTCGCGTTCGGTGGTACAATAACAAAAACCTTTTCTCGCCAGGAGTTTTCAAATGGTCATTCTTACCCTCAACTGCGGCTCGTCCTCAGTAAAGTACCAGGTGTACGACTGGGATAAAAAGGACGTGCTCGCGAACGGAATCGTCGAACGCGTCACTATCGGCGGCTCGTTCATTACCCATAAAGTGCGCGGCAGGCCCGACTACGAAGTCGAGCACGAGTGTCCCAATCACATAGTCGCCATCGAACTCATCCTGAAGACTCTTGTCGATCCAGAAGTCGGTGTTATTCCCGACCTCTCGATGATCAAAGCAGTCGGCCACCGCATGGTCCACGGTGGATCGAAGTTTGCGAAATCTTCTATTATTAATGGTGATTTTCTTGACACCTTCAAATCGCTCAACGACCTGGCGCCGCTCCACAATCCTGCTAACCTCATGGGCGTCGAAGCCGCGAAGAGCATCCTCCCCAATGTTCCACACTGCGCGATCATGGACACCGCCTGGCACCAGACCATGCCCGCCTCGAGCTACATGTACGCCCTCCCGCGCGAGTGGTATGAGAAGTACATGGTTCGCCGCTACGGGTTCCACGGTACAAGCTTTCTTTACAACGCAAAGCGCGCCGCCGTCTTGCTCGGCAAGGACCCCTTCGAGACCAACCTCATCATTGCCCACATCGGCAACGGCTCCTCGATCAATGCCGTTAAGAACGGCTGCTCCTTCGACACCTCGATGGGCCTCACTCCGCTCGAAGGCCTCGTGATGGGCACCCGCTCGGGCGACATCGATCCGGGAATCATCTTCCATATGATGCGCAAGACCGGCATGACCGCCGCCGAAATCGAAAAGCGACTCAACAAAGAATCAGGTATTCTCGGCCTCACCACCAAGTGGGCCGACCGCCGCGACGTCGAAACCGCCGCCGAGAAAGGCGACCCCATCGCCATCCTCACGCAGCAGGTTGAGGCTTACCGCATCAAGAAATACATTGGCTCCTACTACGCCGCGCTCGGCCATGTCGACGCGCTCGTCTTTACCGCCGGCGTCGGCGAGATGGGTCCCGAAATCCGCAAACTCGCCACCGAGGGGCTTGAAGAACTCGGTATCGTAGTTGATCAGAAGAAAAACGCGCTCGCCAAGTGCCGCAATGCGGAACTGGAGATTACCGGTACTGGTTCAAAGGTGAGGGTGTTTGTTATCCCCACCGATGAAGAGCTCGTGATGACCGAAGACACTGTCGCGCTCATCAATGGAATCTACGATGTCCACACGAATTACCACTACTTTTTCGAGAGCCGTGGCTATGTAAACAAAGCCCGGGCCGAGGGCCTTCAGCGCGACCTCGAGAAGAAGCCCTGGCTCAAGGACATTGTTGCGAAACTGCCATAATTTCAAATCGGTGAATCGGCTCGGTGTGAGGATCCGCTCAAGGAGCGCTCCCTCACTGCCGATATTCTGAGAGGAATGGGTACTTTGGCAAAGGAGGTGATACAGCGGTTTCAAGCGCAATAAGGCACGGGCTGCATCCCGACGGAATGCCTTATGGTGTGGGCGATTAAATGCATATTTATTTCGACGACTACCCGCGTTTTGTATAAAACCGCATAAACAGGCATGGAAATTTCTTACTCTTTTATAAAAAAACTTGAATCAAATGTGCTTGACAGTACAAAAAGTGCCGATATATACTTCGAAACGAACTTAGAGAGGGGAGAACCGAGCCGTTGGCGCGGCCCCGATCTACTTTTCAAGGAGGATTAGACATGAAGAAGCTAATCGTTTTGCTTCTCGCTCTTGCGATGGT
>DYLX01000010.1:44051-54696 GCA_020721875.1 Leptospira biflexa | reverse complement strand
AATCCCCTCTCCCGCTAAAACAATAAAAGGGCTGTCCAAGACGTTGGGCAGCCTTCTTTGTTTTTACTTTCAAATACTGAATTGGCCTTATACTGTGGATTTGTACAATGCCAGCTTACGATGATTCCCTTATTACGAGCTTACTTGGAATTACAGCATGAAAGGGCTCGGGTTTTTTACCCTTGATTATTTTTATTAAGGTCAGAGCCCCTTTCTCTCCCATTTCCGCAAGAGGAAGTGAAAATGTCGTGATGGGTATTGGCCAGAACCAGTCAAATTCGCGGTTATCGTAGCCGATGATTCGCAGTTGTTGCGGAATGAGAATAGCGCGCTTTTGAGCTTCGGTAATTGCGCCGGCTGCCATGTAGTCATTTGCACAAAAAACGGCATCGATGGTGCTGTCGCGTGCTAACAGCTCCGCCATGCATTTTCTTCCCGAATCAAAGGTAAAGTCGCCATAGACAATCATTCTGTCTTTGTCAAATACAGTTGAGCATGCACCCATTTCATCGACAAAGCCCGATAATCTCTGTTCGCTGGCCAATCGCGATTTAGGCCCGCCGATAATAGCTGGATTTTTTGCTCCTCGATGCAGAAGGTATTTTGCAGCTTCGCGCCCTCCGGAATAATCATCGGGCTGAATTGAAGGAATTGCATCTGAAAGGCGAGCGTTGATGGAAACTACGGGGAAGTCCAGCATTTCGGGAATCCAGTTATTGATTTTCTTTCTTATGCCAAAGGACATTATAAGCCCGTCTATCCGCCTTTTTTTCAAAAAATGTATTGCTTCCGCGATGTCATTATTGAATTCGACACCGCTTGCGAAAATCATATAATAATTATTTTCCCGGCAAATGCGCTCAGCTCCCTGAATGATCAAGGTTGAGAACACTTCTGTTATATCAGACGCATAAAACGCAATAATGCCGCTCGATGTCGATCGCAAGGCCTGGGCATTCGGATTGGGTTCATACCCGAGAGCTCGTATGGCGTCGTGCACTCTTTTTTTTGTTGCGTCGCTAATTGGGCGCTTGCCATTCAACACATGGCTTACCGTTGATGGGGAAACACCAGCTGCTTTCGCAACATCGATTATGGTAACCATACTCGCCTGTTTTCGGTCATGAAACCGTGCATAAGAACATTGAAAAGGAGCCAGGATAGCATTCCTTTGCTTTATATCACATTTTTAGACTTAAAATCCATTCTTTCGGGACTTCGCAAAAGAAAATTTATTTTGAAACTTGACAGATAGAAAAATCAACCGTATAATTCATTTATCAAAACCTTTTGATTACAGATTCAAGGAGCTTTTGTGAAGGTTGAGATTAAACATCTGACCAAACTTGAACTTCGGGAAGGCAAAGTCGAGCTCTATGGCGAGAATGGCTCGCTTTGTATCATACCTTTTTTGCATTTCTTTCATGTTGAATATACCATCAATAGTGAACATAGCTCGACGGACAACATTCCGCAGGTTTTGCCAGCGGCGAACACATCCACTACAGCTTTCAATAAAAGTTATGACGCAATAAAAGAACTCGAAGACAAATTTGTCATTATCCAGGGCGACGCAAGACTGGAAGTAGCCAAAGAAACGGGTGTTATCAGTGTCTACTGGAAAGAGCGCCTTGCATTTGGCGGTGCAATTGGCAATAGTGACACCGTTTTACCCAAGTTTCCGCTCAGAATACGAGCCCAATCACAGGAATTAAAAGATAAAAGTGTTTCTAGAGATTGGCCGGGAGAATGGCCGGCGCGATTCAATTTTCGCTCCGACCCGGAAGATATTTTTTGGGGACTGGGTGAGAAGACCGGAAAACTGAATAAAGCGTATCGACGCTTTAAAATGTTCAATAGGGATGCACTTGGTTATAATCCTGAGTTTTCCGACCCTATGTATATTTCGATTCCGTTTTATTTTCAGGTGAATCGGCGTCGTTCAACAATTGCTGCCGTGTATTTCCCATCCGAGGCGGTTGAAGAGATAGATTTTCTTGCTGAGAGCAATTTCTATACTGCTGTATCGCTTGCAAAAGGCCCGTATGCCTATATTGTGTTTGTCGGCGATACCTACAGAGAAATCCTTGCGAATTATCTCGAGGTAATTGGAAAGCCGGCTCTGCCTCCGAAATTTGCCTTTGGTTTTTTTGGATCTTCGATGTCCTATACCGAGCCTTCAGAAGCTCAGCAAAAAATCATTGAATACTTCAATAAGATCGAAAAATACAAAATCCCCTGCGAAGGCATGTATTTTTCTTCAGGGTATATCAAAGCTCAAAATGGCCGCCGCTATACCTTCATATGGAACAAAGAAAAATTTCCGAATCCCAAAGAATTCATCCAGACGATACATGCCCGGGGCTATCGTATCTGCTGTAATTTAAAGCCGGGTTTTCTTATAGATCATCCATGGTATGAAAAGCTTAAAGCGGAAAAATATTTTATCGAGGATGAAAGAGGCCAGGCAGCAGTAGAATACTATTGGGGCAACTATGCATCTCTTATCGATTTTTCGAACGAAGCGGCTTATAGCTGGTGGAAAGAGCAAATAAAAAAGAATTTTCTAGAATTGGGAATTTCCGGCATATGGAACGACAATAATGAGTTCGAGCTGGAAGATGATGGAATCCAGTCAAAGAAGTCATGGCCAGTTCTTATGTCTAAAGCAAGCTATGAAGCCTCGCAGGAGCTATTCCCTGGTAAAAGGCCGTGGATTATTTCTCGAGCGGGCTTTACCGGCATACAGAAATTCGCCTCGACATGGTCCGGCGATAACGTTTCCGACGAAAAATCCATGATTATGAATATCCCGATGGGCTTCAATCTGGGTCTTTCGGGGCTCTTTTTTTACGGGCATGATATCGGCGGTTTTTACGGACCAAAACCAGAGAAGGAACTGCTTCTGCGCTGGTGCCAGTCTGCAGTATTTCAGCCCCGTTTTATTATGCACTCATGGAATCCGGACGGTATACCTACAGAACCATGGCTGTATCCCGAAATTCTCGATACCATTCGTTCTCTTATCAAGCTTCGATACAAGTTTCTTCCGTATTTGTATTCATCCGCAATACGATCTGTTATTGAAAGTGTACCGCTCGAAATTCCCTTATGGCTTGAATATTTCGAAGATTACGCGCTCGACGCCGATTCACTAAATCATCTCGTAGGTGATTGCATTATGGTTGTACCACCTCGTGCTACGGGCGAACACGAGGTAGAATGCCGTTTCCCTCAAGGCTCAATGTGGATTTCTTCAGATCTCACCACTTGGTATCAGGGCGAATCCTCTCTGCAAGTACAATACCCCGAAAAGCAGCCCTTGTATTTTTTTAAGGAAGGCTCAGCCATTGCGTTTGAAAGCAAAGAATCAGGCCCGCTTGAGGGGTATCGCGATCGTTTGAATGTGCTGGTTATTCCTGTTTCGTCCGAAACCGGGCAACCATCAATAGCGCGAGTATATGAGGATGATGGCCTGAGCGACGTGCAAGAAGGAAGCTATTACTGTTTTGAATTTCTTCAGCACAAGGTTGGAAGCACTAATATGGAACTTTCCGTCAAAATGAAAGATCAGGCATTCAATGGCCCAATACCAAGAAAACTTAAGCTCACCTTACCGCCTGAGTACGCCTTTGTGCTCCATCAAGAAAACGAAACAACTTTGCACACACACTATACACTTGAATTTTTCAATAAAGATCAGACTGCCCAGGTTGAAATCGTAAAAGTACCGGACTCGTCGAGCCCGGATATAGTTTAGAGCGTAGCAAGGAGGCATGCGATGAAACGATTGCTTGTAGTAGCAAGCATTTTACTGCTTGCAACAGGTTTTTTTGCGTTCGGTCAGGCGCAAAAAGAGCTGACAGCATTGTGGTTCTATGATGATCCATCAGAGCTGGATTTTTTAAATCAAAAGGCCGCTGAGTATTCTGCAACCCATCCCGGTGTGACAATCAAAGTAAATACAGTGGCGTATAACGATTTGTTCACACGGCTTACGCAGCTTGTCGCGGGCAATAATCCCCCGGATATCGTCAAACTGACAGATATTCGGCCGGAAATCGAGCCCTTTATCCTAGATCTTGCAAAATATCATGGCAAGGACTTTTTAAAGCCATTCATCCCGGGTGTTGCGGCTGCTCTCAATCGAGATGGTAGAATTTTAGGAGCCCCTCTCGATGTGACCGCGAATGGAATCATTCTCAACAAAACATTGTTCGATAAGGCTGGTGTCAAAATCCCCTCTAAAGAAAAAGCCTGGACATACAATGAGTTTTTACAGGCAATTTCTGATGTAAAAAAGAAAACCGGAGCGCTCTATGCGCTTGTATGGGATGTCACACCGCATCGCTGGTCTACCTATCTTTTTGAGAATGGCGGTTCTTTCTTCGATTCAACCGGCCGCAAGAGCAACTTCAATTCCCCTGCAACAATTCAGGCGCTTCGTGGATTTGCCGACATGTTCGACAAGGGATATATGCCCAAGAGCATTTGGATCGGCTCGGAAAACCCGCGTGATATGTTTTTCAGTGGACAGGCTGTTGCATGGATGAGCGGAAGCTGGCAAATTAAAGCAATGCTCGAAAATATCAAGAATTTCGAGTGGACGGCAGGGCCGAACCCCTACGTCACTACCCGCTCGAGCGTTCTTGGATACAAGTTCGTTTCTGCATTCTCCACGAGCAAATATCCCGATATAGCGGCCGACTTCATTAAATTCTTTACTTCAAAAGAGAATAACAGCGACTATGCCAAATCTCTTATGACCATTGCATCACGGACCGATACCGGTACCATCAATTATGGCAATGTGCAGGCTTCTTCTGCGCTGAACAATTTGGCCTACGAGCTCGCCATAAGTCCATTGTCCGCAAGCATTGATATTGCCAATCCGGTTATGGGCTATATCTGGAACACGGTAAAGGAAAATGTCATCGCAGTATTGACCAAAACCAAGACTCCAGAGCAAGCAGCTGCAGCCGTCAATGCTCAGATAGAAGATTCTATCCGCATAGTGTACGGGAAGTAACCTATCTGAAACTATACTAGTAGTGTCTGGCGGAGGAGGCGGCGCAAAACCGCTTCCCCCGCTGCATATGGAAGTCTATGAGCAAAAGAAAAATACCGTTAGCACCCTATATTTTCATTGCGCCGGCAATACTTATTTTTTTGCTGTTTATTATTGTGCCAGCAATGGAGGGATTTTTGCAGTCTCTTTTTTCTCGGGGTATAATTGTGCGACAGGATATTCCCGCGCTCCGTTCGAGATTTGTCGGGCTTCTTAATTACCAAAAGCTGATTTCGGACACACGATTTTTAACAGCCTTCGGCAAGACGATTCTTTTTACGCTTATAACAGTACCGTCGATTATGGTCGTATCATTGTCGCTGGCCTTGCTTTTGCAAGAGAATATGCGGGGGATCGGTATTGCGCGCGCAATGGTGTATTGGCCATCCATGATAAGCCCAATAATCATAGGTATCGCATGGCGCTGGATTCTGGGGTATGACACAGGCATTCTGAATTATTTTCTATCCCTTTTTCATATAGATAAACAACCCTGGCTCATAGACAATGCGCGAGCCCTAATTTCGGTAATCGTCGTCTCCATATGGGCGCAGACGGGATTTTTCATGGTTATTTTTATTGGTGGTCTCAATACGATTCCTGATTCTTACTACGAAGCCGCCAGGATAGATGGTGCAAACAAATGGCAGCAGTTTTCTGGAATTACCCTGCCGCTACTGAGGCCAACAACACTACTCGTACTTGTGCTGTCTACTATCAATGCGTTCAAAGTGTATCAGCTCGTTACGGTATTGACCGCGGGCGGACCGGGGCGTGCAACGGCGTTTCTGGTACAAAATATCTATGAAGAAGCATTTTCAAAGCCACTGAGCGTAGGATATGCCGCAGCGCAATCGGTTGTGTTTTTCTTTGTAATGCTGCTATTGTCGGTTGCCCAATTCAAACTTAGCAAGGAAGAATCCGTATGAAAAACAAAAATGTTCTCATCGGATTTTTAAAATATGCAATGGTAATTGTTGTTTCTCTCATTTTCTTTTTCCCAATGGCCTGGGTTGTTATCAGTGCATTCAAGGGGGAAAGCGAGCTGTTTCTCAATCCTCCAAGAATATTCCCTGTGCACTGGACGTTCGACAATTTCAAAAGTGGCCTGAAATTCGGCAATTTTACTCAGTATTTTATCAACAGTGCCTACGTGACCATTACGAGCACCATTATCACAGTGATCATCAGTACCATGGCAGGCTATGGTTTTGCCAAATTCAAGTTCCCCGGAAGGGATATTCTATTTATTGGCGTCATGGCGACATTGATGTTTTCGCTCGAAATAATAATGATTCCAATGTTTCTAACCTTAAAAGGATATGGGCTTATCAACACATTTATTGGCATAATTATTCCACCCGCAGCGACGCCGACAGGAATTTTTCTTTTGCGGCAGCATATGCGAAGTATTCCCGATGAACTTTTGGAAGCGGCAAAGATCGATGGGGCAAATGAGTATCAAATTTTTACAAGACTGATTGTGCCGCTTTCCGTGCCGGCAATATCGACACTGACAATATTCAGCTTTGTCTGGCGTTGGAACGATTACCTCTGGCCATTTCTCGTAATAAATGATGACAAAAAAAGAACAGTCCCGCTCGCGCTCGCCAATTTTGTTGGACAATATGCAGTTCGATGGGGTGATCTTCTTGCAATGACAACACTTTCTATTATTCCGACACTCGTTATTTTTCTGATTTTTCAGAGATATTTTATAAAAGGAATAAGCATGACAGGGCTCAAGGGGTAGCCGAATGCTTACACAAATCGAGAAAATCGATGTTGTAGTAATCGGGGCACATCCCGATGATGCGGAGATTGGTGCGGGCGGCTTTCTTCTCGCAGCTAAAAGGAAAGGCTTGCGCACGGGGATTGTGTGCATATCCGATGGTTCTGCCGGAGCTTTTGGCGATAGCCTCCAGAGGAAAAGAGAAGCAGAAAATGCGGCCTCCGTTCTCAGGGTAGATACGCTGCATTTTCTTGGCATGCAGGATTTGCATATCCCCTTCGAGAAAGCCGCGGAATTGATTGAAAAGCTTCTTGTCGAAATGCAGCCTCGTTTGATTCTGTCACATTCGCCTGACGATTGGCACCCTGATCATCGGCTTGTCTGGCACATTGTCGATACTGCCTGGGCACTTGCCAACAGAAAAAGTCGGCATGGAGATGACCGCATCGAGAAGCCTCGAATACTGCAATTTTCCACCGATATATTGCGAGCACATAAGCCTGCGCTTCTTGTCGATATCAGCGCTTTTGTGGAAGAAAAACAGAAAGCGCTTTCGTGTCACGCTTCGCAGAGCGAAATCGTGAAAAATGTGGTGGCCTTCAACGCACTATGGGGCGCATCAATTGGCGCTCGCTATGCTGAGCCTTTTTCCAGCCCAGAACCGCTCATGCTTACTTCAGCGCTGAGCTTGCTTGATACGCTATGACCCAATTGCGCGACATTGGGGATGGCTGGCTTGCGGACGATGCTCCTTTTCTTCTTCCGTTTTCGGGGAGCCGTTTGCAGGGCTTTTTCAATCAGAGAGGTGCTCTGGATATTGCGCTGTGGGGTGTGGGCAAAATAGGCTCCTTGTATGTAAAAGAGGCTTGGCATGCCGCGGGGCGCGAGCCCTTTGGTACCTATCGCGCTTCACCCAATGTGTTCGAACTGAAAAGCAAAACACGCCTGATGCGCATGCAAGCGCTTTTGGATGAGCCTGTGATCCTCTTTTATCAGGAAAGAAGCAGCGACACGTCGAATCAAACCATGACTTTCGTACCAGCAAAGAATTTTTTATGGCAAACGGAAAGCGGCGAACAAATACATGCATCATTCACTTTTAAAGAAAGCGCAAGGCTGTCGGCGATTAATGAAGATATCTCAATATATTACGAAAATAGCGCGCTTAATTCTCAATACAAAAATAAATACAAAAAACTGCGACTTTCCTTTTTTGTGATCGGCTCTGGTCAAGAAACCAAAAAGGCGATCATAAAGCTCAGCGCGCTTTTGCGCAATGCATTTGAAGCAAACGATTTTGCGGCGCACTCTTTCCCTGTCGGTCAGTATCTATCAAAATTGACGCGCCACGGGCTTTCGGAACATTCCTGCGTCACCCAGGCTATTCACTGCTTTCATGCGGCATTTTCCTGCATAAAAAGCGACGATTCCGGGAATTTTGCGGGAATTGCGGCCGGCATAGGTTACTCTATTCCTGCACGAAGCTATTTCAGGGATTCGTACTGGACATGCCTTGCACTTTTACCATTCATGCCCGATATCGTAAGGAAGCAGATCCTTTTTCTTGAGAAGGGCATTTATGAGAACGGCGAAGCGCCATCAGGTAAGATTTTCCCTACCAATGCAGGAATTCGCTTTTGGCAAGAGCGTAAGAAAGCCGACCCAGCTTTGGCGCGCGATCATATACGGCCGCTCGATTGGTGGTCGGATCACTTTGATTCACCGCTATTCTTTATCAATCTGGTTTTTGACTACATTGATTTTACTGCTGATTGGTCTATTCTGGACGAAGGCATCGATCGCACAATTCTGGAAAAAATACGCACTATCTTTTCGAGATACAAAGCGCTGGAAGATGCAGATGGTATTCCTGTAAAACCATTTCACGACAGAGATTGGGCAGATAATGTATATAGGCAAGGCGCTGTTACCTACGATGTGGCACTCTACTATGGTGCTCTTGTAAAAGCTTCCAGGCTCGATGGGGCTCTGGCTGCACGCGCACAGGCACTACGCCGCGCCGCGAGCATGCGCCTTTGGCTTGACGATAAAGGCTATTTTGCTGAATTTGTGCAATCAGACGGCTATGCAGAAACACACCTCGCAATAGAAACCATTACCGCAATTCATTTTGGCCTGGCTACAGAAGCGCAATCAAGAAAAATCCTCACTGCGGTAAAACAACTCCTTTTTACAAAGGATAATCAAGCACAACCCTACGGCGATTGGGGAGTCATGTCGGTTTTCCCTGGATATTCGGTGCGCACAAAAAGAAGAGGCAAATCATTATTCGCCTATCGCTATCATAACGGTGCAGATTGGCCATATTGGGACGGGCTTTTAGCCTGGATTCTGGCCGAGCGGAAGGACCCGGATTATCGATATGCTTTAACGCGCTGGTGGGAATATGGGCTTGCGCAAGGATGGCCCGAACCTGTCGAGTACTTTTCGCCACCATTTGGCAGAGGATCTGCGTTGCAAGCATGGAGCAGTCTCAGTCTTAGAGCCATGTATGAAGCGAAAAAGAAAAAACTTCTGTAATACGCTTTATAAAAGTTTGGCATGATCAATCATCTCCCGTTAAAGCACAAAAAATGCTCCTTCGCCGGAGCCTTTTTTCATGCAGATGCGCCATATTCATGCGCCGCATTCATGAGCGGCGCCTGCGGTTCGCGTTACAAGTTGAAAAGAAGGCCAATGTAGGATGCTCTGATGCCAGCCTCAAGGTTGAGGGCGACATTTTTCGAGAAATAGTAACTCAATCCTCCGATAGAATCAAAATCCACATAGGGAACCACGAGGACGCCCAGACCGAGGTAGCTTTCAAAATGTCCGATAAAATCGATCTCATTCGGCGGATTGAGTGCTCCCCAAGAAAAATGGAGCGTGCCGAAGACACCTGTCGAGAACACCGGGGTGGATACAAGGCTCAGTCCGGTCCTCACCGCGATGCCATAGGTGAACGGTACTTTGTTGCCTAAGATGAATTTCCCAAGGCCATACTCCAGCCCGCCGCCGATTCTCATGCCCGTCATATACCCAAGTCCCAGGCCCATATTGATATTGAACGAGTTCGGATTGACCCATGTTGCCTGACCGTTGGTCTTCTGAGCATACGCGGATCCTGCCAGCGTCGTCATAAAAAGTATTAGTGGCATCCAATTTTTTTTCATTTATAAACTCCCTTTATTAACAGGTATTCTGCTATAAAACTACGATATTTATACTAAACTGGGCAGATATCGGTTGCAAGTATGCTATGCTTTTCAGATTATTCGAGATTAGTCAAGCTCTTTTCTGCACATTCACGAAAGGGTCTGTTCAGCCGTTGGTATGCCTCCCGTTCATTGCTCCTTTCGTAGTGCCCGGCTTTCAGCACCTGTTCCTACTCGGCCTTAATGCGGCGTTCAAGAACACCTGGAGCGAGTTCCGCAGGTCATTCGGTTCCTCCTCCTGAGTTCTCGTTAAACCCATGGAAGACCGGATCAGCCCACCGCTTCAATCTCCATCAATTTACAGAAAGAGCTTTGTACTACCGTCCGCAAAATGCAAAAAGAGGGCGGCCATTAGCGTATTGCGCGAGGCCGCCCTTAATTCGGCAGGTTTAAGCTGCCGAATCGGTTATCTCCGAATTACTCCTGGACTTCGACGTTGTCGGTATCTGCAGCTGATTGAGATTCGGAACTCTCTGCCACTGCTTCGGTTTCCTTGTTATTCTCGTTTTTTTCGCCATTCTCGACCGAAGCGCTCTCTTCTTGGGATTCTGTACCGTTGGTCTCTTCGCCTTCGAATTCATGTTGTCCTTGCTGATCCGTCTGAGCAGTGGCTGCAGGAGCAGCGGGTGC
>DYLX01000010.1:0-43951 GCA_020721875.1 Leptospira biflexa | reverse complement strand
TGCAGGAGCAGCGGGTGCTGTTGAGGTCGCTGGCGCAGGTACTGTGACCGGCGGCGTTGGAGTGGCTGACTGGGCAGAAACGCCTAACAGCCCGATGAGTCCAACCATCAGGGCCAGAATCGCAATTTTTACCTTTTTCATAATGACCTCCTCGTCATTTGAATTTGGCACGGTATCTCCGTGTCTTGTACATAAAACTAAAGGAACCATATGAGAACAGAATGAAAGAAAAATAAGACTTTTCTAATAATTTGGTAATTCGAAATGAATCAGGAGGCGGGCATTTTCTTTACAACGTGGCGCGATTTTTCAAATCTATAAATATGCGCTGCCTTCTGGCTATAAACGATATTGAAAAACAGGCTGCATCTATTCCATATTGGATATAATTCCCTTCCAGAATTCAAAACAAGAAAGCGTTATAGCACCTTCAATTTTGTAACACTATATTTTGTTACGCTCATTTAGGCGCCGTCCCGTGATTCGCTTCGAACCTGTTTCGCTGAGGCATACAGACTTTATACAGATAATTACAGTGTTCTGCGGTCATATTGCATAAATATGCATAATATGATTTAGTACTCTGCATTTCATGGTTCTTATGATGGAGGAGCCTATGGATATGCTGCATTATCTCAACAAAATCTTCCAAAATAACAAAATTGAAGAAGATTTGTACGCCCGCTTCGATGTCAAACGTGGGCTGAGAAACGCCAATGGTACCGGTGTTGTCGTTGGGCTTACCCGGGTTGGCGATGTTCATGGCTATATCATGGATGAGGGCGAACGCGTGCCAGTTGATGGGAAATTGTACTATCGCGGCATCGATGTGGAAATGCTGGTAAAGCATGCGCAACTAGAAAATCGATATGGTTACGAAGAAGCTGTCTATCTTTTGATGTTCGGGGACCTTCCCACAAGAAGTGAGCTTGATGAGTTTACGAAGTATCTCGGAGAAAAGCGTGCGCTTCCAGATAATTTTGCTGAGGACAGCATCATGAAAGCTCCGTCCCCTAATATAATGAATAAGCTGGCTCGCTCGGTGCTCGCCTGTTATGCCTACGATCCCACCCCGGAAGACTTGTCGGCGGGGAATGTACTGCGCCAATGCCTCGAGCTGATCGCCCGATTCCCAACGATTGTGGCCTATTCCTATATGGCTAAAAAACATTATTACGACGGAGGAAGCCTGTTCATTCATACCCCTACAGCCAACGGATCGACTGCGGAAACACTTCTTTCTCTCATACGACCGGATCAGAAATTCTCTCGCCTCGAGGCGGAAGTACTCGATCTGGCGCTTATCATCCATGCTGAACATGGAGGCGGTAACAACTCTACCTTTGCGGTTCGCGTTGTTACCTCAACGGATACGGACACCTATTCAGCGATCGCCACCGGCGTAGGGTCTCTGAAGGGGAACAAACATGGCGGCGCCAATATCAAAGTCATGGGAATGATGGAAAATATCAAAGCCTCTGTCAAAGATTGGTCGGACGAAGAAGAAGTAGCGGCGTACTTAGCTAAATTATTGAAAGGCGAGGCATATGATCGCACAGGCCTTATTTACGGGCAGGGACATGCAGTCTATACACTTTCAGATCCGCGTGCCACGCTGCTGCGCAGCAAGGCGCAAGAGCTGGCGGCGGAAAAGGGTTTCGAAAAGGAGTTCCAGCTCTACAGAACAATCGAACATCTGGTACCCACGGTTTTTCAACGCGTAAAAGGCTCCACAAAGCCAATTTGCACAAATGTGGATTTCTACTCGGGTTTTGTCTACCAGATGCTGGGCATCCCTGAAGAACTGTTTACCCCGATCTTTGCAATCAGCAGAGTGGCAGGTTGGTGCGCCCATCGGATGGAGGAAATAATAGCAGGCGGCCGTATTATCCGCCCGGCAAATAAATGCGTACAGCCAAGACTGACCTATGTTCCTCTTGCTGAACGGGGCTAGGGTGTGAGCGCCGCCCTACCTTTGTTTAATGTCCAGGATTTTGTTTGCACACTCGAATTATCATAAGGATTTCCCTATCGTCATCAACAGGAATTCCCTGGTTTCATCATCAGCCTGCCTGGCAGGCAGTTTGGTTATACACCTCCTTCCCCAAGCTGAGAGCCAGCTTCGACTGTTGTCTTCGGTTTTACCTGGCCAGGCCTGGGTTGCCGCATGAGGGCATGCGTCATTCTAAAGCTTTTCGCTTCAAAGAGAAAAAGATGACCATGGGGAACTAACCGATCGATCAAGACCCATAAGGTGGACATTGGGGCGACGGAAATCTACCGGATCTACAAGTTTCGTGACGAGTAGGAGAAGACGTTCTTGCAGATCAAGAGCCAGATGGTTTCAGACAGGCAGCGCACCTAGTCGGAAGACGGCAAAACAGGAAGACTGTTCATTCTGTTCGTATCAATGATTAAAAGTAAAAAAGCCACTTATTTTTACTCCAAGCCAATATTTTGAGTTAATGAATAAGAAAAACAACAAACACATATGAGGCCCGGAGAGTCAAGCAGTTTCTGAAAGAGAAGTGTCAGCCTTCAATTCCGAAAGGCGCCGAGCGATTCCGAAAGTGGAGGCCGCGCGATTCCTTTCTCGGTGATGATCGCAGAGATGAGCGAGGCGTCGGTTACATCGAACGCCGGGTTGAGGGTAGGCACGCCTTCGGGGACCATCCGCTTCGAATACCACGCGGTGGTGACTTCTTCGGGATTCCGCTCTTCTATCGCGATGTGCGCGCCCGAGGGGCAAGCCCAATCGATGGTCGAGGTAGGGCCGAGCACATAGAAGGGAATACCATAGTGTTTAGCCAGGATCGCGACCCCTAGTGTTCCGATCTTATTCGCCGCATCCCCATTCGCCGCAACGCGGTCGCATCCAACAAGCACTGCCTGTACGAGACGCCGTTTCATCACAGTCGCGGCCATATTGTCGCAGATCACGGTCACATCGATACCACTCCTCGAGAGTTCCCACGCGGTAAGGCGGGCTCCCTGCAAAAGGGGCCTTGTTTCATCGGCGAACACTTTAAACCCGTATCCACGCTCGTTTCCGAGATAGAGCGGAGCAAGGGCCGTGCCCAGCTCCGAGGTGGCGAGGGCGCCGGCATTACAGTGAGTAAGGATGCCCATTCCGGGTTTCAGGAGCGAAAGCCCATGCTCCCCAATCTTCCGGCACATCATTGCATCTTCGTCTCGTATCAAATCTGCCTCTTTTCTGAGCTCACGGAGGATGTTTGCGACTGCATCCGAAGCATTGGCGCCTGCTGATCCATCGTGTTGCAAATTCTGAGAGGCGCGCTGCTCCATCCGTTGGAGAGCCCAGAAAAGATTGACCGCCGTCGGACGAGAAGTCTCAAGCTTTCTTTTCGCTTCGCGAACCATGCGGGTGACATCGTCAATCGATGAAGGTTTTCCATTTTTCACCGCGAGATAGAGGCCGTAGGCTGCTGCGATCCCTATCGCGGGAGCGCCGCGTACTCTCAGGGTTCTAATGGCCTCCCAGATATCGTCGAGCCTGGATAGCCGGAGATACCGCAGCTCATTGGGCAGAAGTGTTTGATCGAGCAACACAAGCTCTGATGCCTCATCGTCAAGAAATACACTCCTAAAATCATGCATGTGGGGGCCTCTGCTTCAAAAATATGAATAGACAAGAGTCTAAATCCCGGCTCGCCGTCTGTCAATTTCGTGACAGGCATGACAATCCTCAAAAATGTGTCTATACTCTCTCTCATGCAAGAACATCTACACCAACCTAAGCCTTCGTGGCTCAAGATACAGCTTCCACACGGCCGCGAGTGGCAGCAGGTCGAGCGCGTTCTTTTCGAACATGGCCTCCACACTGTGTGCGATGAGGCAAAATGTCCCAATAAAGGCGAGTGCTGGGGAGCCGGCACGGCGACCTTCATGATTCTCGGCGATGTGTGCACGAGGGGCTGTCGATTCTGTGCGGTTTCGAAGGGACGGACCGGTGTACCTCTCGACCCGGAGGAGCCGCGCCGGCTCGCAGAAGCTGTAAAGGCTCTCAACCTGAGCTACGCAGTGATCACCTCAGTTGACAGGGATGACCTTCCAGACCGTGGCGCCGGGCACTTTGCCGCCTGCGTTCGCGCGATTCGCGAGATGAGCTCGCGTACAATAACCGAGTTACTGATTCCCGACTATGTGGGGCCGGAGCTCACGCCTATTCTCAAAGAGAAGCCTGAAGTGGTCGCGCACAATGTCGAAACAGTCCGTCGCCTACAGTCGGTGCGCGACCCCCGCGCTTCCTTTGACAGGAGTCTCGAAACGCTAAGGGCTGTGGCTCAGGCCGGAATCCCTACAAAATCGAGCCTCCTTCTCGGACTTGGCGAGCGCGACGACGAAGTGCTCGACGCGCTTAAAGAACTTAGAGCGGTTGGTGTTTCCATCGTGGTCATGGGCCAATATCTCCGCCCTTCAGCACACGAAATCCCGGTGGTGGAGTATGTGTCGCCTGCCAAATTCGAAGAATTCGCGCAGCGCGCGCGCGAACTGGGATTCTCTATGGTGGTCTCCTCCCCATTCGCGCGCACAAGCTACCATGCGAAACAGGCGTGGGACAGTGCCACCGCCCGAGGCGACCAATGAAACTCGAACTTATCGGTAAGCCGGAAGGCTGCAAATTGCTTCGACTTACCATCGAAATCGAAGGAGCTTTGAGCCTTGACGCGCACATTCGGGCTATCTCCATCCGTGGCGATTTTTTCGCGATTCCAGAAGAAGAGTTCGACACTCTTGAACGCGCACTCGCGGGAATCGAGCTGCGACACCTTGGTCGAGAATTCTCGGCGCGCGCGCACGAACGCGGGCTTCAATGCGCCGGAATCAGCGGTGAAGGTCTCGACGAGATTGTTCACCATGCGCTGACCACCCCACACGAGAGGACCTGAACAATGAGCTATCCTTTCCGCCTTCTTGAGACAGGTTTTAATCCAGCTACCTTCAACATGGGCCTCGATGAGGCGATCCTCCGCGCCGTTGCCGAGGGAAAGAGTCTGCCGACTCTTCGATTTTATGGATGGAAGCCACCCGCCGTTTCTCTCGGCTATTTCCAGGGACTTTACGAGGAGATCGATGTAGATGCCTGCGCCTCGGATGGCGTCGATATCGTGCGGCGTATCACTGGTGGAGGCGCGGTTTTTCATCACTATGAAGTAACCTACAGTATTGTGCTCCCCCTCGGCCACCCGCTTGCGCGAGAGAATATCCTCGAATCGTACAGGCTTCTTCTCGGCGGGATCATTGAAGGGCTCGCGATTCTCGGAATTCAAAGCGAATTTTCACCAATCAACGACATTAGCGCAGGCGGAAAAAAAATTTCAGGGAACGCGCAGACACGGAAGTTGGGCTGCATACTTCAGCATGGGACCATTCTTCTCGATGTGGAAGTGGATCGAATGTTTGGACTTCTCAAGGTTCCCCAAGAAAAAGCAAAAGGGAAGCTGATCGCCGACATCAAAGCGAGGGTTACGAGTGTAAAGCACTGTCTCCCCGAGGCGGGCGCCGAGAGCTTCGAATCGCTCTTTTCGATAACGGTCGGCGCGCTTGAGCGAGGCTTTGCCACAGCTCTTGACCTCGATTTCGTGCGATCCGCCCCTTTACCCGAGGAGCTCGAAGTCGCCGCCCGGCTCGCAAAGGAAAAATTTTCCTCGAGTGCCTGGACCGCACTGCGGTGAACTTGCACATAGCCTAAAAAACTGCAATACTTCTGACAGACGCCCTTCTCAAGGAGCCGATCGTGCTGACCGCCCTCTTTCAAAATATCACTATCCTCATTTCCAGCACCGTCCTCTACCATTTTATAACCCGAAATCTCAAAGGAAAACCCAACGCGCGCTCCATCGTGAACGGGCTTCTTCTCGGGGCAACCGCGATCCTGACCATGCTCACACCCTTTCAATTTAAAGAAGGAATCTTTTACGATACTCGGAGCATAGTAATCGGAATAGCTGGATTCTTCGGTACCCCACTCACGGCAGTGATAGCGACCATAATTGCAATCGTATTTCGAGTGACACGCGGTGGAGCAGGAATGGTTGCCGGCGTGCTCAGTATTCTCTCAGCAATGCTGGTAGCGTCCGCTGGGCGGGGGGTCAGACCCCGCTATCGCGAGTTCTCGAGCCACCACCCGCTGGCACCTATTTGGGGAACCTGGTTGCTGGGATTCATCATCCACATCATGGTGGTGCTTTCGCAGTTCGCCCTACCCCGAGAACTCTGGTATGAGCTGCTCCCTTCCCTCATCCTGCCCTACCTCGGCATTTTTCCGCTCGCTTTCTCGCTTATCTGCCTACTCTTCCTCGACAACGAGAACCTCGAGCGGGCTACGAACGAACTCGTCGAATCGGAAGCGAGATACCGCAGCCTCTTCGAGAACCATCACACGATCATGCTGATCACCGATCCCATTGATGGATCGATCATCGACGCGAACCCAGCCGCCGAAACATTCTATGGCTGGGACCGCGCAACAATGAAAACGATGCGTATAAGCGACATCAACACGCTGCCGCCCGAAGAGGTAAAAATGCGAATGGCACAGGCAGTGTCGAACGAAAACAACATTTTCTATTTCATGCACCGCAGGGCCTCCGCGCCCCCAATCGATGTCGAAGTGTACAGCGGTCCCATCACCATCCGCGGAAAACAGCTTCTCTTCTCTATCGTGCACAACAATTCACAGAGGGTGAAAGCTGAGCGGGAGCTCACGAAACTCACTGAGACGCTCGAACAGCAGGTACGCTCTCGCACTACGGATCTCGAAGAGCAGACGCGGCGATTGACGGAGCTCAATAAGGAATACGAGGCGTTCGTCTACTCAATTTCCCACGACCTGCGCGCGCCACTCCGGGCTATTTCAGGCTTTTCCACGATTCTTAGCGATTCGATGGATACTCAGGCATTCCATCACAATGAGGAATTCAGCCATATGCTCGACAGGATTCAAGCGAACGCGGTACGCATGCAGAAGCTCATCGACGACATGCTCATGCTGTCGCGTGTGAGTTCACGGGCAATAAATCCTCAACCGATCGATCTCAGTGCAGCGGCCGCCGAGGCATTCAAAGATGCCTGCGAGGGCGAACTCGACAGAAAATTCGATTTTATCGTCGAACCTGGGATGCGCGCCAACGCGGATAGCGATCTAGTGCAAATTCTTCTTGCTAACCTCCTGTCCAATGCCATAAAATTCACTCGGAAGCGAGATGTCGCGCGCATCGAGCTAGGCTCGGTGTCGCGGGATGGTAAAAAAATGTTCTTTATCCGGGACAATGGGGCTGGTTTCGACGTGGCCGCCGCGGGAAATAGGATTTTTGCGCCTTTTCAGCGGTTCAACGAGAGTTCCGAATTTGAGGGGACCGGCATCGGGCTCTCTATCGTGAAACGTGTTGTCGCGCGCCATGGAGGAACGGTGTCCGTCGATTCAGTTCTTGGGGAGGGCACTACCTTCTATTTTTCATTCAATGAGGGACAATGATTATGGAGCGCCAGAACATGAGCAATTCTATCCTCATCGTAGAAGACAACCCAGACGACGCTGAGCTTGCGATCATCGCGCTGAAGCAGCGCGGCATAAAGGCGTCCTGCAGAATCGCCAAAGATGCCGATGAGGCGCTCCACCTCGCCCTTGGCGACGCCGCGTCTCTCCCTCAGGGAAACCATGTAAGCGCGACAATCGCACCCATGCCCCCCTCGCTCGTGCTCCTCGATCTCAAACTCCCCGGCCGCAGCGGCCTCGAGGTGCTCAAAGGCCTTCGCGCCACTCCGCGCACGCGCTACGTTCCCGTTGTAGTGCTCACCACCTCGGTGCTCGAAGAGGATATGATCAGAAGCTACGAGAGCGGCGCGAACAGCTTCATACGGAAACCGGTCGATTTTTCGACCTTTCTTGACCAGATCGACTTGATCTGTCACTACTGGTTGGATACCAACCTAAATCCAAAATCGCTAGCCCCGCAAGGAAGCGCCGATGGCAGAGCTCCCTGAGCATCTCAAGCTCAATGCGCTGATGATTGAGGACAACATCGACGATCTTGAGCTCGTGGTGTACGAACTTAAAAAGGCCTTCGACACTGTCCGCTATACGCACGTCCAGAAGTTTACCGAGTATGTAGCCGCGCTCGAAAAAAACGTATCTGCGGATCCAGAGGATCGCTTCAATGTTGTGCTCTCGGATTGGGCGGTACCAGGATATGACGCGTTCTCCGCGCTTGAATCACTTCAACGCATCGACCCCACTATCCCCTTTATTATCGTTTCGGGCGCCATAGGCGAGACTGCAGCAGTCGCACTCATCAAGGCTGGTGCCTACGAGTTTGTGCTTAAAAACCAAGCCAATCGTCTGACGCATATCATTCCGAAAGCCTTCGAATGGGCTGAGCAAAAAAGGCGAGAAACCGAACAGCAATCACAGATCGAGATCCAAAACAGAGCACTTCAACTGTCTCCCATCGCGATCGCCATTCTCAATCGAGACGGAAGAATCGAGTGGATCAACCCCGCTTTCAACGCGCTTACTGGGTGGTCCACCGTAGAGCTCATGGGACACTACTTCTGGGAGTATTGCGACCAGGACGATCCTTCTGACAGCAGGAAAATTTTCAAGGAACTCGAGACAAAGAACATCTTCCAGATGGAGGGAAGCGCAAAGCGTAAGGATGGTTCCCGCTACAGCGAATTCCGCCAAATGGTTAAACTGACAAAACCGGGCGACACTACGCAGCGCTTTATGCTGATCCGCCAAGATATCTCTTCGCTCAAGCAGTACCGTTCAAGGCTCGAAATCGACGCCGAACTCCCCTCTATTCTCGCCAACTGCCAGACCGAGGCATGCCTTTACGAGCAAACCGCCGCCTACCTGCGACGCGCCTTCAATGCCGACAGAGTAGGCTTCACGAAGATGCTCGAGCAGGGTGAACCTGAGCGTGGCTGGTATGGCGATGACATGGGCGCGTCGATGCCGCGATCAGGTGAGGATGAAGCGCGTTTTCCCCTGCTTCTCAATGGCACACTGAGAGCCTTCTGCGTTGTTCACTGGAACCGCCCTCCCATCGAAGGCACGGACCTTCTCATCTCCCACGCGCTCGAAAAGATCGATCAGCCGCTCTCGAAGCTGATCGCCCAGGAAACCGCCGAAGAGTGGCTCAAGCGCCTCTCCCTCCTCGACATCCTCAACGAATACTTTGCCGCAGGCCAAAACATGCACGAGGCGATGCAGAAGATTATCCATATTATCAAGGAGACTCTTCGCGCAGACAGTATCTGCCTCCATATTAAAAATCCCGACGGATCAATGATGGTTCGAAATCGTGAGGGCTTCAATTCTCACCTTAGCGAATCAGCCCTACCGCACGACGAGAAGAATGTCGAGATCGCCGCTCGAGAAAAGCGCATCGTTTTCGAGCCAGACCTTCGGACGAGCGCTGGTTTCTCACCACAATTCAGCGCCTTCATCGAGCAAGAGGGATTTATCACGCAGTACTGCATCCCTGTCGTGCTCGCGAACGAGGTGCGCGGCGTTATGACACTCTATTTCCGTTCACGTTTCGAGCCGGATCAAACCTGGCTTGCGTTCGGGCAAGCTGCGGCGTACCAAATTGGGATAGTGCTTCAAATGCAGAACATTATCGAGGCACTCAACAAGGCATATCGCGACCTGGAGGCAGCCAACGAGTCCATCATCGAGGGACTTTCGAGCGCCCTCGAGTTCCGCGACGAAGAGACGGAGGGGCATACTGTGCGTGTGACTGAGCTTTTCATGAACTTTGCGTCCCACTTCGTTCGGGATGAGAATGAACTTAGAAAAATGAGAATAGGCTCACTGCTCCACGATATAGGAAAAATCGGAATTCCGGACGCGGTGCTCAATAAACCTGGGCCACTCACGCCGGAAGAGCGTATCATAATTCAGCAGCACCCGCTCATCTCAAAAGAGATACTTTCCCGTATTCCATCCCTTTACGACTGCATCGATATTCCACTCTACCACCATGAAAAATTCGATGGCAGTGGCTATCCCTTCGGACTCAAGGCGGAGAGCATCCCGCTCGCGGCTCGCATTTTCGCCATCATCGACGTGTACGATGCACTCGTGAGCGACAGGCCATACCGTAAAGCCTGGCCCAAGGAGAAAGCACTCGAGTATATCCGCGAACACAGAGGAACGCACTTTGATCCAGATATTGCCATGAAATTTGTCGATGTGTCGCGATGGTTATGATGTGCGCCGGCATCCAACGATGTACTGCGATCTGCCAAGCGCTCTCTTTAGCCCCGCTGTCCGTAGTCGTTGCGCATAAATTCCTGCATGAGGGCGATATCGCGCGGATCGATAACGCGAGGAGTACCAATGGATCGTGCCAATAGATAGATATGTGCGGTTTTTTCCAATACCGCCGCGACGTTCATCGCTTCGTCGATATTTTTCCCCACGCAGACCGCGCCGTGGTTGGGCAGAAGCACCGCCTTTCCAGCTCCAAGCGCGGCGACAACATTCCGCGCGAGCTCCTCGGTTCCGGGAAGCGCGTAGACCGAGCACGGCGCTTTCTCTCCGATGAGCTGTGCGAAATCTTCGGAAATCGCGGGAATTTCCTCGCCAAGCACACCAAACACGCTCGAATACAACGGATGCGTATGTAATACCGCCGCGAGATCGGGACGGGCGTTTAAAATCGACAGGTGGAGATGAAATTCGACGGAAGGCTTGCGCGTTCCACTTACCACGCGGCCTGCCGCATCCAAAACCACGATATCCTCGGGTTCGATCGTCTCATAGGGCATGCCGCTGGGTTTAATGTACACGAGACCTGTGGCTGGGTCCCGGATGCTCAGATTTCCCCAGGTCCCCACAGTGAGTCCTCGAGCGACGAGCGCGCGGCCGCCATCGGCAACCGCGTGCTTGAATTCTTCTCGAATGAGAAATGGCATCTTAGGAAAGCACGGGAACTGTGATGCTGCCCTCGGGCATCATCATGATGCGTGCGTCTGCGCCCTGCTGAGCACGTGCCATCTCGAGCGCCTCTTCTAGCGTGGTCGCCTTTTTGGCGAAACAACTCGAGACAACTTTTTCGGATAGCGAGGTTACCATGATGATGTTTTTCTCAGCTGCAACTTTGGCGAATCCATACGCTTTGTGGCCACCCATAACAAAATGAGCTTTGATATCATCCATGATTTGCTGGGGAGTCCAGCCCCGGTTCATGAAATCTTCGAAGAGCTTCTCGCCGTAACCGTCACGGCACTCGGCCACGAGGATAATGGTGCCGCCCCGCTTCGTCGCCCTGTCGGCGTGGTCGAGGGCCTTCTGCGACTGATAGAGATTGATGTCGCGGGGAAAGCCCGAGGCCGCAGAAATAGTGATATCCGCCTGCTGGGCAATGGGGATCATGTACATCGCCTCGCTGATCTCGACCGCCTTGTACCAGGCGCGCTCAAGATCGCCGGCGACGACCTTCACGAGATTCTCGCTGTCGTCGACCACCACATTGAGGATAAAATCGACGCCCGCGGTGCGCGCAGCCTGGATCATCTCGAGGCTCACCGGGTTCTGGCGGATCGGCGGCAGATTATCCATGAGCTCGACCATTCGCGCGTGGTTCTTCTGAACAGTCTCCTTGCCCGCCACTCCAGGGAGAATAGACTTCCGTCCGCCCGAAAAACCCGCGAAGTAGTGCGGCATCACGACGCCGAGCGTAATGAGAAAATCAGCCTCGTCGACAAGCTTGTTCAGCCAGAAATCGTATCCCGAGGGGAGTTTGCCCTTATAGACCAGCCCCGCCTTGTCGGTCGCGTTGTGCGACACTATGCGGTAGCGCGCGCAGATATCAGCTCCGTACACTTGTACATTTTGCTCAGGCGTGTGCGGGTCGTGGATACCCGTAGCCGTCACCAGCGTCACATGTGCGTCAGAAATTCCCGCCTTCGCGATCACTTCCATCAGCGGGGGAAAAAGCACCGAATACGGCGTCGGCCTTGTAATATCGTTGACGACGATGACGAGTTTTTTAGGTGCGCGTTCTCTCAGCATCGATTCGAGCGGTGGCGTACCTTCTGGCGAGGCTAGGCACGCGCGCACTTCCTCAATCGCGTTTTTGAGCGGTGGCTTCGAATTCGGCAGCATTACCCCGAGAATTTTCGAATCTTCAACATCGACCGGGAGTGTACCCTCGCCGAATTTCATATCAAAGTGCATACTCGAAACTCCTTGGCTCGTCGCGGTTCATCCTTTTCAAATAAGGATTCCCGTCGGCAGCGTGACATTTAACAGTTTATCGAAGGTCATGTACATGATAAAGATCATGACCCCTGCGATAAGAATCGATTCGACCACTCCTCGAACTCCCTTGCCGGGATGATATGCAATGAGAATCGCTGAGAATGCCAGCATGCTTGTGACCACAAAGCCGATTTTATCCATAAGCAACACCCACAAGAGACCTATCACCACGAGAAATGCAAGCGAACGTGTGATGTGTGTGAAGGTTAGCACGACTTTTTCAGGTTTGACCTTTCCTTTAATGAAAAGTCCGACACTGAGTACGAAGAGCACTAAAATGATGCTTTTTGGCGCAAGACTCGCGTATTTGCTCCACTTCCCCATCTCCATGTAGAAGAGCGCACTGATTCCGAGAACCACCACCGCACTGATGTAATCGGTGTTCACCTTTTTAAGCTTTCCGGATCCACCTTCTGCCTTCGCCGCGGCGCTTTCAGACAATACAAGAGCCTCTGCGATGCCACCCTTTGCACTCTTTTTCTTCATTGCAGCGCGAAAGAGAGGCCATGCCGCTGAGAGAACCGATAGCACGATCAGAGTAATCGATAGAGGTCTCGTGAAGAAAATGATCCATGGCGCCTTGATCGAAACCATGTTGCCCATCAGAAGGCCCTGCACAAATCCGCGCTCTGCAATCGGCCCTAGGATGAGTCCAAGAACGAAGGCTCCGGTATTGAACCCTAGGTCTTTGAGTATATAGCCGATAATGCCGCTCACAAACATGATGATGACATCCATTGGGTTGTTACGTATCGCGTAGGAACCAATCACTGTCAGGAAAAGAATGCTCGGCACAAGCACGCGGATCGGAATCTTGATAACTGCTTTGTACATGCCCTTCCCGGCGAGGAATCCTACGAGCACAATGAGAATATTCGAAATAAAGAACGAGAGCATGAACGCGTAAACAAGCGAAGTGTTGTGGACAAAGAGCTGCGGTCCAGGAGAGAGCCCCTGCAAGAGGAGCGCGCCGTAGATAATCGCAGCGGGGGGCGATCCTGGAATACCGAGCGCGAGAAGCGGCACCATGGCGCCCTCCACGACCGCGTTGTTCGATGTTTCGGTTGCGACAACGCCCTGGGGTTCGCCCGTTCCGAAGGTTTCGGGGTGCTTCGAGGCGCGTTTCGCCTCATTATAGGCGATCAGGTTGGCGATATTGCCGCCGGCTCCGGGAAGAATGCCGACAATGAGGCCGATGATAGAGGCTCTGAGGACGGCGAGGGGATGACCGAAAATATGGTCGAAAGCTCGCGTGAGTGAACCCTTCTCCATAGAACCTGTTTCGGCGTCGGTGTAGGTTGAAGAGGGATCCATCGCCATTCGAAAGATTTCTGGAATGCAGAAGAATCCTATCAGCACCGACACGATCTCCACGCCGCCTTGGAGAGAGACGAGTCCAAAGTCGAACCGCATATCGCCGCCGATAGGAGCATTGCCGATCATGCTCACGAGAATCCCGAGGAATCCTGCTGTGATTCCCTTGAGGAGAGACTCTTCAGAGATACTCGAAATAATGGTCAGGCCAAAAATCGCGACCCAGAAGAATTCCGGAGGACCGAATTTGAGAGCAGCCTTCGCGAGCGGTACGGCAAAGAGAATAAGTCCGAAGGTCCCCATGACACCGCCTACACCTGATCCGATCGTTGCGGTGTAGATCGCCTCCATGCCGCGACCTTTCTTAGCCATGGGGTACCCATCGAAGGTAGTACCGATCGAGGAAGGAGTGCCAGGAGTATTGAGAAGTATAGCAGAGAAGCTGCCACCAAAGATCGTCGCGCAGTAGAGCGCTCCGATAGTGATGAGGCCGGAGACGGGAGACATGGTGAAAGTAAAGGGCACCATGAGCGCGATCGCCATTGTGGCGGTAAAACCAGGCAGAGCTCCCGCCATTATGCCTAGAACGATTGCGATCATCATATAGATGAAATTCTGAAAGGTGAAAATCGACGCAATCGATTGTAGAAAAATATCCATTGTCATAAGAAATGTCCTTATATCGGAATTCTCGTCCTAGCGACAGGGGCGCGTGGTTTTAAAACCGTGCGCCCCACGTGTACAGCGATGCAGATACAGTCTTATTTCCCGAGCATGCCCACGAGCTCCGAGTATACTTTCACCTTATCGGCGACGAGCTTCTGACTCTCTTTGGGACCATAGAACTCTAGTTTGAAGCCATTCGCTTCCATTTTTTTCGCAAATTCAGGATTATTGTTTATCTTCTCAAAAGTTTTTGCGAGCACATCGATGACGTTCTGAGGTGTGTTCGGAGGAACCGCGGCACCACGGTAGGCGCCTTCAACGAGGTCATAACCAAGCTCTTTGAAGGTCGGAATATTGGGGAGAGAGGGAACTCTCTTCTCAGCCGCGACCGCGAGCACTCTGATTTGGCCTTCGTACTGGTTGCCCATGGTCGTGTAGGTCATGAGCGCGGATACGTGTCCACCTAGAAGCGCGGGAATGGCGTCGCCTGAGCCCGTGAAAGGAATATAGGTCGTCTTAATGCCGGCGAGTTTGCTAAAGAGAACTGTGCCGATCTCGTTCGCAGACGCGCTCGCACTTCCACCGATCGTGACGGCGCCGGGATTGGCCTTTGCGAACTTCACAAAGTCATCGAGAGTCTTGAAGGGACTGGCCGCGTTGACTGCAAGAACATCCGGCGTTGACATGAAGGTGTACACGGGAATGATCTGATTAGTCTTGTAGCCTGGGTTAGAGAGCATGAGCGGCTGTAGGATGATGTGGGGAAGATTGTAGCCCATAAAGTTGTAGCCATCGGGTTTCTCTTTGACGAGGGCTGCCCAGCCGACCGCACCGCCGCCACCGATCTTGTAGGAGACAATGACTTTCTGACCGAGAATGCTCTCCATCAAGGGTTGCTGGGCGCGAGCGAAGATGTCTGACTCACCACCCGGGTTGAAGGGAATGATGTAGTTGAGCGGTTTCTGCGGGAATTGCGCGAACGCAGATCCGATGCACACGAGTGCGACGATGAGAACGACAGCCAGGCGTTTGACTGTATTCATGGGAAACCTCCTTAAAATATGCCTTCCCATAAGGGAACAGCTCATTCACACAATTATTATTGGTTCCATTATTGTGATTTGTAAAGCGCAAAAACCCCTCCTTTCTCGATCAACTCGAGAATATTTTCTGGAAGCGGTTGAAAATTATACGAAATACCATTCGACTTAATTATTCCATTAACAAGATTTATATCTATATCATCACCTTCGGTGAGCCCATAATTGTCGAGTTCGGGAATCATAATGGCGGGCAACGCGAGATTTATGCAGTTCCGATAAAAAATACGCGCGAACGATTTGGCGATTACCGCCGCCACACCCGCGTTTTTCAGTGTGATTACTGCATGCTCTCGGCTAGAGCCACACCCAAAATTCGTTCCCGCGACGATCACGCCGCCTTTGACAAACCGCGAGTGAAAAGTGGGATCCGCTCCTTCCATCGCGTGCTGCCCGATCTCGGCATGTTCGGTAAGCTCGAGGTATCTTCCGGGATAGATCTGATCAGTGTCGATATTGTTACCGAATTTGTATATAAGACCGTGAATCGTATTCATTGATGTGGCTCCCTCCTATTTCTTCGAGAGCGATCTCGGATCGGTGATTGTTCCGGAAATCGCTGAGGCCGCGGCGGTCGCGGGCGACACCACATAGATTTTGCCATCCGTACTGCCCATTCTTCCTGGGAAATTCCGTGATGAGGTGGTGAGGCAGACTTCGCCGCTCGCGATGATGCCCTCGTGCGCGCCAAGGCATGGCCCGCATCCGGGTGTGGAAAATACCGCGCCCGACTCTACCAGGCTTTGGACATATCCTTGAGCCAACGCTTCTTTGAAGATCACCTCTGACGCCGGAATGATGACGAGCCGTGTGCCTTTTGCGACCTTTTTACCTTTGAGTACTTCAGTGGCGGTTCGGATGTCGTTAAGTCTTCCTCCGGTGCAGGTTCCGATGAATATCTGGTCGATGTGCGTACCAACCTGATCTTGCACGAGGGCCAGGTTGTCGACACTGCCAGGGAGCGCCGCACTGGGCTCGATCGCGCTCGCGTCGAAGTGGTGTTCTTCTGAGTAGCGGTAATCGGGATCGGTGAAAACATCGCGCACGGCGCGAGTAACACCATACTTCGCCAAATAGTCCCAGGTCTTCTGATCAGGCTGGATATAGGCGCACTTAGCCCCCATTTCGACGCTCATATTGCAGAGCACGAGGCGCTCTTCTACTGGAAGCGCGTTCACGGTCGATCCAGAGAATTCCACGCACTTGTAGATCGCAGCGTCCTGCTTCAATACACCGATGACGTGGAGAATCAGGTCCTTTGCCATGACGCCAGGTTTTAGCGCACCGTCGAAAACAATGTGCATCACCTCAGGTACCCTAAACCAGAGCGAACCATTGCGCAGAATAAGGGCCATATCCGTGGCTCCTACGCCAGTGCCGAATGCCCCGAGCGCGCCGAGTGTCGTGGTGTGCGAGTCAGTCTCAACGACCAGCGATCCAGGCGCAACAAAACCGTTTTCGATAAGTACCTGGTGACAAACGCCCTTGCCAATATCAAAGAGCGCCTTGATCCCCATCTTGGCGCAAAATTCGCGCATCTGACGGTGATTGTCGGCCGCCTTGATGGTAGGTGCAGGCGCGTAGTGGTCGAAGACAAAGGTCGTCCGCTCAGGATGTACAACTTGTGTGCCGCCGAGCTCGTAGAACGATTTGACAACCTGCAGGTAGAGATCGTTGACCTCTCCCACATCGACTTCCGCGGTGACAATCTCTCCCGCGGTAACTGAGGGCTTGCCCGATGCCTGGGCTAGAATTTTTTCGATTGCGTGCATGCAAGAAATTATGCAAAATCTGTGCCAATACCAAATCCATTGCATCCACCACATGGGGGAGGCCCGCGGCGCAAAACTTTATTCTTGAATCAACTGAAAATAGAAGTGCACTGAGCCGAGCATGCATGGCAATTCGGAGGGCGGTGAAGCATGGTATTTGGTTCAGAAACGTTGCATTTTGCAACATTAATGCAACACTATTGCAACTACGCAACGGCTTACCTACTGCGCTTGTCCGACCTGAAACACCTCACGAGGACTGCGGAGCATGCCGAGCCTTAAGGTGGCGCCACAATGTCGTACGATGAAGCCCCAGTTTTTTTGCAGCGTCCTGGAGGCTGCCCTGCGCGTGTACGAAATCGCGTAGGCCTTCAGGATCGTCGAGAATACCAATCGGTACGATCTCCTCAGCGGGTGACTCATGTTGGTATCGAAGCTCGTGTGCGTCCAAATGAACACTCTTTTCCGGATCCTCAGCGCCTCCCGCGCGTAGAAGCGTGGTGGCCAGGCCTATATCGAGCTCGTCCTGATCGCAGATCGCCGATACGCGCTCGCAGAAATTCTTGAGTTCCCGCACATTCCCAGGCCAGTGATAGGATTCGAGGTAGTCCTCACAGGCGGCCGATAGGGTGAATTGAGCAGAGCAGCCCTCGGTCTCCAAGAGCATGCGGCCGATAAGCGGGAGCACATCTTGTCGACGTTCGCGGAGAGGAGGAATGAAGAGATTAAGCACATTGAGGCGCCAATACAGGTCGACCCTGAAAAGCCCCTCCTTGGTCAGCTTCTCAAGGTTGCGGTTTGTCGCCGCAATGACGCGCACATCGATGGGGATAATTTTGTCGTCGCCGAGACGCATCACCTCGTGTTCCTGGAGTACGCGCAAGAGGCGCGCTTGGAGATGGAAAGGCATTTCCGAGATCTCATCGAGGAAAAGAGTGCCCCCGTGGGCGAGCTCGAAAATTCCGGGCTTACCCTTCTTGCGTGCTCCCGTGAAGGCGCCGTCCACATAGCCAAAGAGCTCGCTCTCGATGAGGGACTCTGGGATTGCCGCACAGTTCATTGCGATAAAGGGGCGAAGCCTGCGGTCGCTCGCGTTATGAATACTCTGTGCAAACACCTCCTTGCCTACACCGGACTCACCCTGAATGAGAATCGACGCGTGCGTGGCGGCGAAGCGCTTCGCGAGCGACACTGTACGCAAGGTCAACTCATCGTACGCAACAATATCGGCAAATTTAAACTTTGCGGTGTAGCCTTTGAGATACATTTCGCGGCGAATTTCCTCTTCCATCGCCTGGATATGGCTCACATCCTGGAGCGTGGCAACCGAGCTCGCGGTAGCGCCCTTTACCGCAACAGGGAGCACATTCACCAAGACGCGAGTATCGCCGAACTGGAGGATTTTCCGCGCTTCGCGCCGCTGCGAGAGTATCTCCTTGAGGGATTCGGGAAGCGCAGGATCTCCGCGCTGGTTGCCGCGAATATACGGGCGGAGTAAATTCTTGGCTGCTCCGTTCATGCGGGAGATCGAACCTCTCTCGTCGATTGCGATCACCGCCTCGCTGATGCTCTCCGTGATGATCCTAAGCTCTTCCGCGCGTCGCCTGTTGAGCCTTTGGGCGGCTACAATTCTGTATGCCTCTTCGAGTGCGTATTTTACGGAAGTCTCGCCCGACTCAATGAGCACTGCAGGCAGGCCCTTTTTCCGCGCAAACGAATATGTCGTAACACCGCCTAGCAGCACATCCATGCCATCGTCCATCGCGGCGCGTAACTTATCTTCGACATTCTCGCCGATCGAGAGTTCGTAGCAGGTAATGTCAAGACTCAGAAAGGGTAAAAAATCCTTGAGTTGCTGAATCATGTTAGGGAAGGAAACGACGCCGATTCGAAAAGTATCCTTCTGTACGAGGTGACGAGCCTTTTCGAGCGCGATGGCGAGATCTCGCGCCGTTACCTGCATCTCAACGATCGGCACACCCGAGCCCATTTTGCGCAGCACGAGCACCGTGCCACCTCGGCTCACAAACACCTCCGCCTCGTCCAGGTGACGCCGTGCGACGGGAATCGCGGTTTCGAGGAGCCCCTGTTCGACGACAATCTTCTCCTCAGTCGATGTGGTAAGCTGCCTGACTGTTTTCTCGATCCGATTGTCCGGCGCGATAAAAATAATGGACATGCCTTGAGTATAGCACAAGAAAAGCGCCGACTCTGTACCATAAAGACGCCTCGCATGCTATAATGTCAGCTGTGTCCAACAAACCCGCATACGACGAATCAAAAATAAAAACCCTCTCTTCGCTGGAGCACATTCGACTCAGAACAGGCATGTACATCGGTCGCCTTGGCGACGGTTCGAGCCCCGACGACGGCATTTACATCCTTTTAAAAGAAGTCATCGACAACTCGGTCGATGAATTCATCATGGGCGCAGGTGCGCAGATCGCAATCACGATCGCCGATAAAAAGGTGAAAGTGCGCGACTACGGGCGCGGCATCCCACTCGGCAAGGTTGTCGAGTGCGTGTCGGTGATCAACACGGGCGCCAAGTACGACGACGACGTGTTCCAGTTTTCGGTCGGCCTCAACGGCGTCGGCACCAAGGCGGTCAACGCGCTTTCCAGGGAGTTCCGTGTCGTATCCTACCGCGACGGCAAGCTTTTTGAGGCGCGGTTCGCACGGGGCATCCTCGTCGATACACGCGAGGGTGGGACACGCGAGAAAAACGGTACACTGGTCGAATTCATTCCGGACGAGGAGATTTTCGGCGACTATAGCTTTATCTTCGAATTTATCGAAAAGCGCCTTTGGAACTATGCCTTTCTTAACCCGGGGCTCACCCTCACGCTCAACGGCACCGAGTTTCGCTCCGAAAAGGGCCTCTTCGATCTTCTCTCCTCTGAACTCGGTGGCAGCGCGCTCTACGACATCGGGTGGTACCGGGGCGACAGAATCGAATTCTCGTTCACGCACACCAAAGAGTACGGCGAGGAGCACTTCTCATTCGTGAACGGCCAGCATACCTCTGATGGAGGTACGCACCTTTCGGCCTTCAGAGAGGGGTTTCTCAAGGCGATTAACGAGTTTTTCCAAGCCTCCTACCGAGGCGAGGATGTGCGCGAGGGACTCGCGGCGGCCATCGCAATCCGCATCAAGAATCCCATCTTCGAGAGCCAGACAAAGAATAAGCTCGGCAATGGCGATATCCGCCCCTGGATCCTCCAGGAAGTAAAGAAGGGGGTCGATGAGATCCTCCGCCGCAACCCGCAGGCGGCCAAGACGCTTCAGGAGAAAATACTCACCAACGAGAAGCTGCGCACCGAGCTCAACCTCGTGCGCAAAGAGGCGAAAGAGGCAGCCAAGCGTATCGAGCTCAAAATCCCCAACCTGCGCGACTGCAAAGCACACTTAGGCGAGGGGCCCGCAGGCGAACGCTCGACCATCTTCATTACAGAGGGCATCTCGGCGGCTGGCAGTATGGTGAGTACCCGTGATGTGCACACGCAGGCTATCTTCAGCCTCCGTGGAAAGCCTGAGAATATGTACGACCGCCCCCGTTCCGCGATCTATAAGAACGAGGAGCTCTACAATCTCATGATGGCCCTCGGCATCGAGAACGCGGTCGAAAATCTGCGCTTTGCGCGCATTGTGATCGCAACGGACGCGGATTACGACGGCTTCCATATTCGCAATCTCCTCCTCACCTTTTTCCTCACGTTCTTCGAAGAGCTGGTGGTGCAGGGACGGATATTTCTCCTCGAGACCCCCCTTTTCAGAGCTCGCACGAAGAAGGATACGATCTATTGCTATTCAATCCGCGAGCGCGATGAAGCGCTTAAAAAGCTCGGCCAGAGCGCCGAGATTACACGGTTCAAGGGCCTCGGCGAAATCAGCCCCGCCGAATTTGGCCAATTTATAGGAAAAGATATACGGCTCGTGAAGGTGGACATCCAGACGCTTTCGTCGGTTCCCCAACTCCTCAATTTTTATATGGGAAAGAACAGCCCCGATAGACGGCAGTTCATCATGGATAATCTCATCACTGAGCTGTGAGAAAGCTCGAACCTGACCGGCGGAGGAGATCTTGGCCTACATCAAGAAGCTGCTGAACGATAATTTTCTCTATTATGCCTCGTATGTCATCATGGACCGGGCGATCCCCGAGATCGACGATGGTCTCAAGCCTGTCCAGCGACGAATCTTACACACACTCTTCGAGATGGACGACGGTAAGTTCCACAAAGTGGCGAATGTCGTCGGTCACTGCATGAAGTACCACCCCCACGGCGACGCCTCGATCGCCTCTGCACTCGTGAGCCTCGCCAACCGGGGGCTCTTTATCGACACACAGGGAAATTTCGGCAACCCCATTACTGGCGATGAGGCTTCGGCGCCGCGCTACATCGAGTGCAAAAGCTCGCTCTTCGCGAAAGAGATCTTCTACAGGCCGAAGATTACGCAGTATATCGAGAGCTACGACGGGCGGAACAGAGAACCCCTCGTCTTCCCCGCTAAGATCCCGGTGGTGCTTATCATGGGCGCGGAGGGTATCGCGGTGGGCATGAGTACCAAGATTCTCCCGCACAATCCCGTTGAGGTTATCAACGCCGAAATAGCCTGCCTCGAGGGAAAGAGTTTCAGCCTTCTCCCTGACTTTTTCACCGGCGGAAGCGTTGACTGTTCCGAATACGCCGACGGCAACGGCAAAGTGCGTGTACGTGCGAAGCTCGACACCTCCGACCCCAAGCGGATCGTCATCCGCGAGATAGCCTACGGATCGACAACGGAAAGTCTCATCTCCAGCATCGAGGATGGGGTGCGTGCCGGACACCTCAAGATTGCGTCGATTTCCGACTTCACCACCGATAAGGTCGAGATCGAACTCAAGCTCGCGCGCGGCGTGTACGCCGAGGAAGTCGTGGACGCGTTGCACGCCTTCACGGAGTGCGAGCGCTCCATTTCCTGCAACTGCCTCGTTATTAAAGATGGAAAACCCTCGATCAGTAGTGTCAGCGAAATCGTGCGCTACCACGCTGACAAGCTCCTTACCCTCCTGCGCCAGGAACTCGAACTCGAGCGCGAAGAACTCCGCAACGAGCTCTACGCCCGCACGATCGAACGCATCTTCATCGAAGAGCGCATCTACAAGTCAATCGAGAACAAGCGCACCGCAGAAAGCGTCGTAAAGGCGGTGCTCGACGGGTTCAAACCATTTACAAAGGAGCTCGCCCGCCCCCTCACCCAGAACGATGTCGAACTCCTGCTTAAAATACCAATCCGAAGAATCTCGCTCTACGACATCGAGAAGGCGAAGAGCGAGATGAAGCAGATCGAGAGCTTGCTCGCGGAAAACGCCAGGCATCTCGAGCGGCTCGTGCCCTATGCGATATCGATTCTCAAGGGCTACATCACGCAAATCGAAGATTCCTCACCCAGGAAAACACGTATCTGCTCATTTAAGAAGATTGAGGCAAAGGCGATCGCGCGCCACGATCTCGCGCTGAAATACGACCGGGAGAGCGGCTACCTCGGTACCGAAGTGTATGGCGAAAAGCTCCTTGAGGCATCGCGCTACGACAAGGTGCTCGTGCTGAGAAACAACGGTATCTACACCGTGATTCCGCTACCTGATAAGTTTTTTGCGGGACAGGCGGTGCTCTGGGTCGCGCTCGCGGAAAAAGAGAGCCTCTCGAAGACACCCGCCACGCTCATCTTCACGCTCGCGAACCACAAGGGCGCGTTCATAAAGCGGGCCTGCATCGACAGCTGGCTCACGGGCAAGGACTACAGTCTCGTACCCGAAAACGCGACCATCATCGGTTTTTCCACCGAGACGCAGTTTGAATTTACCCTCGAGTACACACCGAAGCCGCGCACGAAGAAGACTCACGAATCTTTCCACGCGGAGGCATATCCCGTGCGTGGTAGGCAGGCTCAGGGCCTCCATCTGACCGACAGAGAAGTTGTCCGCTGCGAGATTATCCAGAGCAAGAAAGATGAGGTGCCCTCCCCGACACCGCCGGAAGATCAGCTTCCCGAACTCTTCAATAAAGAGTCGCGCGCAACGGGGAAGAAGAAGCGGGCGCCGCGAAAGTCTACGGATGCGCGGAAGACAAGCCTCGCTTCGGCGGTGCGTGCAACACCCACGACATCGAAAGGATCTTCGAACGCGTCCAAGAAATCCACTGTGTCGAAAGAAGCACAGAAGTCCAAAGCGCCGGAGCTGCCCGTCGAAGCGCCCTCAGCCAAGAGCGCACCCACTCAGCCTGAGCGCGCAGGTGGACTCCTTGAAGCAGCCCTCAAGCGACACAAAAAAGACGAGTGATTGAATACAAATCGCCTCGTGTGAGAGCGCCCGGCGCGGCTCGACCTCCCCTGAGCGCGCGCAAGGAATGACGGGGTTCACCTGAACTCTAGAGATCATCTTCAGGGCCATTCAGCAGAGAATCGGCGTTGTTCCGCGCCCGCTCGACCAATTCCTTGACCTCTCCAAATACTTCCCAGGCAACCGCGACGCCTGCGCGCCGCAATCGGCGGTATTCCACGTCGCTCACCGAACCAGTGATGAGGATCTTCACTCCTCTCGAGATAATCCAGTCCGCCCGCCCCTTCGCGCCGCCCTTCTGGCTCGCCTCGGGTGCATATTTCTGCACGTTCCCGCGCTCATCGATGAGAATGAGAAACGGGCTCTCCTCGAAGATGGGCTCGAAGTTCGTGTACAGCACGGGCTCGCCGGCGGTTATCGCGATTTTCAAGTTTTTCATTGTCGCCTGCTCTCTTTGAACTGAAATCGCGCTTGCGCGCAGAGGACATTTTCACGCAGGGAGAACACTGGGTCAAGCACAGTTTTAGATCTTGACAAAAATGAGATCATTGGCTATTGTAGCGCTCGTTGCAGGTTTATATTCCCCTGTAGCTCAGCTGGCAGAGCAAGTGGCTGTTAACCACTGGGTCCGGTGTTCGAACCACCGCGGGGGAGGAGACAAAAAGGCCGCCTTTTTCAGGGCGGCCTTTTTTTTGTGCGCTGAGCCCGGTCATTGGCCGATGATCTGGGCGGCGAGCGGAATGGTGAGCGCCGACAGCACCGTTGTGAGAAACACGATGCTCGATGCGAGCGGCACATCGGCGTCGTAGCGCTCTGCGAAAATGACCGTCTGCGCCGCGGCAGGCATTGCGACAAGAATATTCGTCACACGAGTGGCTTCATCGTTGAGCTTCGCCATTCGCATAATGACAAAAAATACGAGGGGCATGACCAGGAGCCTCATCGCTGAACCAACCCATGCCGCACGATCCGTGAAAAGTCCCTTGAAGCTCAATCCTGCCAGTGTCGATCCGACTACAATCATCGAAAGCGGCGTTGTGCTGGCGCTGATGAGCGCAACCGCATAATTGATCGATTCGGGGAGGGCGAACGGCAGGATCCAGACAATGAATCCTATGAGCACGGCGATATTGCCGGGGTTGAACACGATGTCCTTAATCCGCGAAGGACTGTGATCCCTGACACTTCGCTTTGAGAAAAGGGCGATTCCGTACGTCCACACGAAAATATTGAACACCATGACATAGATCGACGCGTACATGAGCCCTGTTTTTCCAAACAGGCTCTCGGCGACGGGAAACCCCATGAATCCGCAGTTTGAAAATACGGTGGTGTAGGTGAGAATTTTGCGCTTGGCCTCGGAGAACCTGCCAAACACCAGCTTGGAGATGAGAATCGAGAGCAGGTGGATACCGATCGCGAGGAGCGCGACTTTGAGGAGGTCCGCTGCCGCCGAAAAAGGTACGCTCCGGTCGAAACTCGCGATAATCGTAAAAGGAATCGAGATGAAGAGTACAAAGTTGGTAATCGCCCTAATGCTCGTGGCATCGAGAATCTTCCTCTTGCGTGCCACAAAGCCTACCACAAGCAAGAGAAAGATCGAGATAATTCTTGAAAATACCATATATTAAATTATGATATAGAATTTTCCAGCACGCCGATTCCATCGATCTCGACACGGATGGTGTCGCCAGGCTGCATCGGTCCAACACCCGAAGGAGTACCCGTCATGATAACATCGCCGGGTTCGAGGGTCATGATCTGGGAGATGTACGCAACAAGGTTTGCGACGGGAAAGATGAGATACTTTGTCGATGAAGATTGGCGTAGTTGCCCATTGAGCACCGACTTTACGCCAAGATTGGTGGGGTCGATATCAGTCTCGATCCAGGGACCAAGCGGCATGAAGGTATCAAAGGACTTCGCGACGGTCCACTGCCCATCCTGAGGCTGAAGATCTCGCGCGGTAACATCGTTGCCGCAGGTGTAGCCGAGCACATACTCGAGCGCGCGCTCTACCGGCACATACTTCGCAGTGGTGCCGATCACGGCGACAAGCTCAGCCTCATAGTCGACGCGCTTCGAAAGCGATGGGTAGTGAATAGATTCTCCTGGATTGAGTAGACTCGTCGATGGTTTGATGAAGAGCACGGGCGATGTCGGGTATGCATGGCCGAACTCATCAGCGTGATCTCTGTAGTTCAAACCCACGCACACCGCCTTTCCTGGCCGGCAGGGTGCGAGAAGCTTCACCTGCGCCAGGGAAACCCGCTTTAGCTCATTGCTGAACACAATCTTTTTTACGCCACCAGCGACACGTATAGTAGGAAAATCGCTCGAAAGCGCCACCGTATCTCCATTCACGCTCCCATAATACGATTGACCTTCGTACAGACACCGAACTATCCTCATGCGACCGCTCCTTTTTTATAGAAAATAATTGAGGTAAACGCTCCTGGACTTGGGTCGCATACTACCACGGACGAAGTATGCGCACAATCGGAAGATTTAAAGAATTATATAGAGCTGACACGCGCGTGGTCGATCTTAAGAATTCAGTCGCTCTCCAGCGCCCGGAGGTTCTCGTACTCCTTCGCAATTTTCGACGCGAGGTGCGCGTTCGAGATGACGAGCTCGATATTCGATGCGAGCGAATCCCCACCGGTGAGCTCGGCAACGCGGGCAAGGAGATACGGGGTGACCTCAGCGCCCTGCACGCCCTTGGCCGAGCACTCTTCGAGGGCTGTGGCGATCGCCTTATCGATAATCGCCTTCGGCATCGCGTGCTCGGGAGAAATCGGATTCGTGATGACGGCGCCGCCGCTCAGCCCGAGCAACCACTTCGCACGCAGCAGACTCGCGATTTCCTCGGCGCTCTCCGCGCGTATCGGCACTTTCAAACCGGATTCCCGCGAGTAGAAGGCGGGCAGTTCAGTGGTTCGATAGCCGATTACGGGAACGCCCTTGGTCTCGAGGTACTCGAGGGTTTTAGGGAGATCGAGTATCGCCTTGGCGCCTGCACAGACCACCGCGACATCCGTGGAGGCGAGCTCCTCGAGGTCCGCCGATATGTCCCATGTCCTCTCCGCGCCCCGGTGCACCCCTCCGATGCCACCTGTGGCAAAGAGGCGAATGCCCGCCATCCGCGCCACAATCATTGTGCCGGCAACCGTGGTTGCCCCATTTCCCTTGCGCGCGACGAGAAAGGGAATATCGCGGCGCGAGGCTTTGGTAGGAGCGAGTGAGCCGTTCGCGAGTTGCGTCAGCTCGTCCATTGTGAGGCCGACCTTGAGCCTACCGTGCATCACCGCAATGGTGGCGGGAATGGCGCCTTCGGAGCGCACCGCTTCTTCGACTTTGAGGGCTGTCTCGAGATTCTGAGGCCAGGGCATACCGTGGGTAATAATGGTGGATTCAAGCGCAACCACGGGCATTCTGACGTGTTGGGCATCGGCGACTTCTTCGGATATATCGAGAAAATGATTCATGGTGAGCCTCCGTTTCGAATGGCATCGGTGAGCCGTGCGAGCTCAGGATAACAGGTTCGCGCGATTTCGCATAGATTTTGGATAGTGAGTCTAGGGTTTACGGGCCCTTCGGCGGCGGCGGCGAAGAGCGCGCCGGCTATGGCAAATTGGGCCTTTTCGCGGGGAGTAGGCACGATGATGTGCGGAGGCTGTGGGGCCGATGAGGAGGCGGTCGCCTGGCCAGCCGCCACGGATGGGCTCGGCGCATATGGGGCCGGCGTGGGTGCGCGCGCCTGGCGAGCCGCCACCGATAGCCACACGAGCGTCGCACAGGCAGCGTCTCCCGCTCCAGACCGATTCACTAAACCTGGCCTAAGCGACTTGGGGCACATAGCGATCAGTTCGAGTGCTTCGCCGTGCGCGACTGCGATGCCCCCTTCGCCCATAGAGATATAGAGTTCGAGAGGAAAATTCGAGTGAGCGGTAAGCGACGCAATGGTGTTGCTGAGTTCGGCATCTGGAGAAAGACCCGCGATTATCGCGGCCTCCGCGGCGTTGGGTTTCGCGATGTCGAATTGTCCAAGACATGATATGAATTTATGTGCTTTTGCGCCGGAAACGGGATCCGCGACGAGGAGTGGACGCATGACCCGCGAAGTGGATTCAGCGTCCAAGTCGGTCTTGGAGCCATGTTTCGCCTCGCGCGATCGCGTACCGTAATTCGCCACGATCCATGCAATACACTCGCTCGAAATATTGCCGTCGACCACGATCGCGGACGCGGCATTGAGAAGCCCACGGCACGATTCGAGGTGTTCGACGCGGAGCGCATCGATCGCTCCCATATCCGCGACCGCTCCCGCGAGATTCCCGTCGGGCTCGAGGATACAGAGATAGGTCGGGATATCGAGGTTTCGGAAGCGGGGGCTATAGTCAAGTCCGATTCCTAGTTCAGCCGTGCTTTGAATGAGGGCCCCCCACTCTTCTCCCTCGCCGAGCGCGGTAATAAGCTCGGTGCGCAATCCAAGCCTCACAAGATTTTCGGCGATGTTGCGTCCTACGCCACCGATCGCGCGCTTCACGGTGCCGGGATTTGAGTCGCCGGCAACATACCGCGCGCTGCTGAACCCTTGAATATCGAGATTGATGCCGCCGATCACGACACAGTACGGCTCACGGTGTCCCAAAGCTCCTCCACGATCGAAGTAATGTATGGTATAGTATCATTAGTCTGAAACGTGAGCGAGGGTGTGTGTGGATCAAATATTCGACAGACTGGGAAAGCTGGTGCAGGCGTGGGTGTCGTCGGCCTTCAATGAGAGTGCGGGGAGCGCGAACTATCGCGACGCGGGCGTCTTCGAGGATCAGGATCTCGCCGATGCGTGGGATGAACTCAATTCTTTTCTTGACCCATCGAAGACTGACACTCAGCGCAGGGAAGAAGAAGCGCGGCGTCGAGCGCAGCAAGGGCACTCCTCATCCGCAAATCTACGGGAGAATTCCGAGCGCATCGCAGTCGAAGAGGCATATCGCTTCCTCAATCTCGCCCCCTACGCTCCTTTTGCGGAGGTAAAAACACGTTACAAAGAACTACTTAAAAAGCACCATCCAGACCGCCACAACGCTTCTCCCGAAGATATGAAAAAGGCGACCGCAGTGAGCGCGAGGATCAATGCCGCGTATCAGCTTATTGAGGCATGGGAAGAATCTCGAACCAAATCCCGGGCGCAATGATGAAAGAAAAACAGCCGCTCTATATTCTCGATGTGTACGCCTTCATCTATAGGTCGTATTTCGCCTTTATTCACAAACCCCTGCGAAATTCCAGGGGCGAAAATGTCTCCGCAATTTTCGGTTTCTTTCGATTTCTCTTTTCGCTCTTCGAGCAGCGGAAGCCAGAGCTCTTCGCGGCGGCGCTCGACTCGATTGGTCCAACGTTCAGGCACATTCAGCTCGAGAGCTATAAAGCGACGCGCCCCAAGACTCCCGAGGAGCTGATTGCGCAGATTCCCCGAATTGAAGCAATTCTGAACGCTCTCGAGGTGCTTACGATCAGGAGTGAAGGCTACGAGGCAGACGATGTTATTGCAACGCTCGCAGCGCGATGCGCCAAAGAGGGCAGGCCCTGCTATGTCGTCTCTGGCGATAAGGATCTTCTCCAACTAGTCGGCGGGCAGACGATGGCCTTGCGTCCCTCGGAGAACTTCGGGTACCGTGAGCTGGGCACTGAAGAGGTGCTTGGCGAGTGGGGTGTACGGCCCGACCAGATTCGAGATTATCTTTCGCTTACGGGAGACGCCTCGGACAATGTTCCCGGCGTGAAGGGCATCGGCGATAAAACAGCCCAGAAGCTGATCGCGCGTTTCGGGTCGCTCGACTCGATTTACGAGGATCTCAGCCGGGTAGAGCCCGAATCGCTGCGAAAAAAGCTCGAGGAAGGCCGAGAGAATGCCTTTCTCTCGAAAGAACTCATTTCGCTCTGCTATGAAGTGCCGAATTGTCCAACCGATGTGGCGAATCTTCGGGCCAAACTTAATTTTGAAGCCGCCGCGCCGCTTCTTCTTCACGAAGGCATAAAGAGCCTCGTCCCAGAGGCGCTGCGGAACGCAAAGCAGCAAACGACACCTGTTCCCGCCCCAGCGACCGGCGCAGAAAAGGCTGCCACTGAAGCAGGAGTGGCAAAAGCCGACCGAGAATTTGATTTTGGCGACGCAGGCGTTTTATCGAACACAGATGCATTTACAACTGCGCATCCGGTAAGCCCCGGAAGCCTGGCGCCTTCAACACTCCGTTCTGCTGCAAACAATTCGACCTACCGCGCCGTGCTCGAACCCGAATTGCTCGACGATATCGTAGAGCGCGCACTTGCTGCCGGCATGGTTGCCTTCGACACGGAGACTGACTCCCTCGACCCGCACCATGCGCACATACTCGGTTTTTCAATTTCGTACGAGCATAGGCAGGCATGGTATGTGCCGCTCCGCGCCCCCGACACTATCTGTGTGGAGCCTGAACGCGCCTTCTCGGCGCTCGCTCGACTCTTCGCCTCGGGAAAACTCCTCCTTATCGGCCACAACCTCAAGTTCGACATCAATGTGCTCGCCGCTTCCGGTGTCGAGGTGCGATCGCGCTGTTTCGATACGATGATCGCGGCGTGGGTGCTCGATGCGGAGTCGCCTTCGTTCTCGCTCTCAGCCGTTGCAGGCCGATATCTGGGACTCTCCGGTCTCGAGTACGAAGAAGTAGTGCCTAAAGGAGGAACCTTTGCGGAGGTAGCGCTCGATCGCGCGATCCAGTACGCCTCGGAGGACGCGGATTTCTCCTTCCAACTCTACGAACGGCTCGAGGGGGAGATTGAAAAGGCGGGCCTCCACGCGCTTTTCTACGACATTGAGATGCCCGTGTTGCCGATTCTTGCGCGCATGGAGCGAATCGGCATAAAGGTTGACGCTGATCGCCTCAGAGCCTACGGCGTTGAGCTTGAGGGCGAGCTCGCGCGGGTTCAGATACAGGTCTATGATCTCGTAGGACACGAGTTCAATCTCGCCTCGCCTAAACAGCTCGCCGAGGTGCTCTTCACTGAGCGCAAGCTCCCCGTGCAGAAGCGCACAAAAACCGGCTTCTCGACTGATACATCCGTGCTCGAGGAGTTAGCCCCCCTCGACCCCGTGCCCCAGCTTATTCTTCGACACCGACTCCTCGCGAAGCTGAAAAGCACCTATATCGAGCCCCTGGCCGATCTCGCAAGCGTCCAGGGCCGTGTGCATACTACCTTCGTCCAAACGGGCGCCGCCACCGGCCGGCTCTCGAGCCGCGACCCAAATCTGCAGAATATTCCCATCCGCGAGGAAGAAGGGCGCAAGATCCGCGCAGCCTTTGTAGCGGAAGAGGGAAAGACTCTCATCTCCGCGGATTACTCACAGATCGAACTCGTGGTGATGGCTCACCTCTCAAAGGACCCGAATCTCGCCAAGGCCTTTAAAGAAGGGGTCGACATTCACCGGCGCACCGCGTCCCTCATTTTCGGCGTGCCCGAGTCCGAGATCGACGCCGAGAAACGCCGCATTGCCAAGACGATCAACTTTGGTGTGATCTACGGGATGAGCGCCTTCAGGCTCGCTCGCGACCTCGGCATTCCCAACGCGGTTGCGAAGGGATTCATCGATACCTATTTTGCCACGTATGCGGGGATTGCCGAATTCATTCGAAAGACAGTGCTCTCCGCACAGGAAACCGGCATTTCCTCGACTCTCTTTGGCCGAAGACGCCGCATTCTCGGCATCGACTCGAGGAACAAGACCGAGCAACAGGCGGCGCAGCGGGTTGCGGTGAACACACCAATTCAGGGCAGTGCGGCAGACATCGTGAAGATCGCCATGATCCGCGTGCAGCGCATGCTCGAGCGGGAGATGCCCGAAGTGAAGATGCTGCTCCAGGTGCACGATGAGCTCATCTTCGAGGCACCCGAGAGTCTGGTCGAACCCGCGATGGCACGCATAAAAGAGGAAATGGAAGGCGCGGTGCGGCTCGATGTACCGCTTAGGGTGAGCGTGGAAGCAGCAAAATCCTGGGGTGATATGCACCTCTAATTACGCGGACGCGCAGCAAGATTGTGGAACATACAGGCGCGATTGCAGGCCAAGGCTACAATCTTACGGAAAGGAAAATCGATGATGATTCTTGGACTGACCGGCGGCTATTGCGCGGGGAAAAACGAAGTCGCAGCTCTTCTCGAGGAACATGGCTGGCGCGTCTGCGATGTTGACACGCTGGGTCACAGGGCGCTTGCGGAATCGATCGACACGCTCATCGAAGCCTTCGGACCTTCGATCGCCTCGGGAGATGGAAGCATCGATCGAGCACGGCTCGGGAAGATCGTCTTTGACGACCCCCGCCGACTCAAGAAGCTCGAATCCATCGTTCATCCTGTCATGTACACGCTCCTCGATCGCGAGATCGATACGGCAGAGCGGCAAGGGGCGGACAGATTTTGTATCAACGCTGCCCTCCTCTACCGCTTTCCGCACCGCGATTCCTGCCACGCGATCATTGAGGTGCGTGCCCCCCTCTACCTGCGGCTTGCGCGCGCGCGATCCCGAGACCATGTTTCAAACGCTGATGCATTGAAACGGATCACAAGCCAACGCGAATATTGGAACATGCGCCCCAAGGAGATTCCACTCTTTATGCTTTGGAATATCGATTCTCAAGAGCATCTACGTGCGAGCCTCGTGACGATTTTGGAGAAGATTGAGAACTGATCGAAGGCGATCTACCTTCATCGTTGCAGCGCTTTACGAATAGGCGAAAACTGCCGATATAAGATTGTAGAGGTTCACCTATGTCAGATCGTTCAAAAAAGATACTCTGGATCGCGGTCGCAGTGAGCGGCTTTACCCTCGTCGTGTTCCTCATGGCCTTCATCCTGTTTCCTCCAAGCGGAGTAGCAGCCTCAAAACCCTTCGATCTGACGGGTCGTTCACCCGGTAAAGCGCAGTCTGCGAATGATTTTTCAGCCTTTCCCAGTATTGTGGTACAGTCTTCTGGAAGCGATGCGCAGAGTCTTGATGCGAACGGACAGAGTTCCGATACCTCAGTGCGAGTCTTGCCGGCGCCGTCGGCCCCCGCAACGAGCCCAAGTACCGCACCAGCCTCCTCCGCGCCGGCCGCTCCTACGGCGACATCTAATACATCCTCATCGACAAAACCTGCTGCAAGCAACTCCGCGCCCGTGAGCGCTTCGCCCAAATCATCAACCTCAGCACCCACATCCAAAACCACAAGCACGACAATCCCGTCCACCCCAGCTGCGCCAGCAGCACCAGCAGCGCCAGCGGCCACTTCCAGCCCAGCCCCATCGTCTTCCGCGAAAACCTCGTCCACCTCCAGCTCCGAGTATTGGATCCAGGTCGGAAGTTTTTCCGAGAAGGCCACCGCCGACAAACTTCGCGGCCAGTTCGAGAGCAGGGGCATGACGGCGATCATCGCCACGAAAGTCATCGGCAGCCGCACCTACTATCAGGTGAAGGTCGGCCCCTACGCAAGCTCAAGCGATGCAAAGAAGTGGATAGGAACGGTAAAATCTATTCCGGGTTCGAGCCAGGACGCGTTTATTACCACGCGTTGACGGCGCCGCCACATCGTGCGAAAGTGGTGGCATGCTGAGAGACAATATCGATGCAGCAATCGGCAAAATGCCCTGTGATGTCAATTACACGCACTGCACAGTCGTGGATGTGCTCTCGGGAAGACTCCTCGAAAACTCCACGGTATCCGTCAAGAATGGATTTGTCGTGGGAGTCAACGATGGACTCACCGCGAAGGAAACGATCGACCTCGATGGAATGATGCTTGCGCCGGGACTCATCGACGCGCATGTCCACATTGAGTCTTCGCTCCTCACACCTGCGGAGTACGCGCGCGTGGTGGTGCCGCGCGGCACCACCACGGTTGTAGCTGACCCCCACGAAATCGCGAATGTAATGGGCTACGATGGCATGCGCTACATGCTAAACGTGTCACAGAACATCCCGCTCGACGTGTACTTCATGGTTCCCTCCTGTGTGCCGGCGACTGACTTCGACTCGGCGGGAGCGGCGCTCTACGCTTCGGACATGCACCAATTCCTCCAGGAGCAGCGAATTTTGGGACTTGGAGAGGTGATGAACTACCCGGGGGTGCTCGCACAGAATCCTCAACTCATGGATAAAATCGCCCTCTTTCGCTCTTCGGGGAGACCAATCGATGGCCACTCTCCAGGGCTTCGAGGAGCAAAGCTTTCAGCCTATATCGCTGCGGGAATAGGCTCGGATCACGAGTGCACGAGCGCCGACGAGGCACTCGAGAAAGTGGGTAAGGGGATGTATATCATGCTGCGAGAGGGTTCCACCGCAAAGGATCTCCGTGCCCTCATGCCTGCGGTACAGCGTGAGAACGCCTCTCGCTTCATGCTCTGTTCCGACGATCGACACTGCAATGACCTCCGCGATGAGGGACATATCGACTTCTCACTGCGGCTCATGTTCGAGGCGGGGATCGAGCCCATCGACGCGATCCGGATCGCCTCGTGTAACGCAGCGCGCTGGTTCGGCATACCCTCGCAGGGTGCGATCGCCCCGGGATACAAGGCTGACTTCATCGCCTTCCCTTCGTTCGAACACTTCGAGGTAAAGATAGTAATAAAAGGAGGAACGATCGTCGCGCGAAATGGCGCGCTCACGGAGCCGTTCTCCGCGCCGCACACGCCAATTCGCGATTCCGTGAATATCAAATGGCTCACTAAAGACGATTTCTCCATCCCCGACAAGGGTACAGCCGTGCGTGTCATTGAAGTGCGGCACGAATCGCTTCTCACCGGACACGGCATCGCACACATGCCTTCGGATCGCGGACTGCTGCTCTCCGATCCAAACCACGATATTCTCAAAGTGTTCGTAATTGAGCGCCATGCGGGCACGGGGAGCATCGGCAAAGGATTCATCAAGGGTCTCGGACTCAAGCGAGGTGCGATCGGCAGTACGATTAGCCACGATTCCCACAACATGATCATTGCGGGCGCCGATGACAATTCGATCTTTAAGGCGGCACGCCACCTCAACAAGATCAAGGGAGGCCTCGTATTCGCCCTCGACGATAGGATCGTGCTCGACCTGCCCCTACCTGTCGCAGGGCTCATGAGCGACCAAGATGCCGACTTCGTGATCGAACGGCTAAGCGCCTTCGAGGAACTCTTCCGTGAAGAGGGACTCACCGCCACGAGCCCCCTTATGACGCTCTCATTCATGGCTCTCCCTGTCATACCGAGCCTCAAGATCACCGATCGCGGTCTCGTCGATGTCGACAATTTCAGTAAAATTTCCCTCTATGTCGAAGATGAGACCTGAAGCCGGGCCGAGGGCTTGTCTCGAATAATTCCCTTCCTCAAGTTTTGTGCTATACTTTTGAGGTTAGGAGTGAAACATGCCTTCAGTGCATACAAAAGTGAACAGCTCATGGAGGGCGCTCCGCTCGTCGGAGGGAACACCAGTCCTCGATGTCCTTAGAGGCGAACTGGGACTCAACTCAACAAAAGAAGGATGCCGGGAAGGTGACTGTGGTGCCTGTGCGGTCCTGGTCGGCGAAAAGGCAGATGGCATTGTGCGCTACCGCGCGATGCCCTCGTGTCTCCTTGCGGCTGGCGAGCTCCATGACAAGCATCTTATTTCGCTCGAGGGCCTCGTTGAGGGAGCGGACGGCGGTCCAACCCCCGTAATGCGCGCCTTCCTCGAAGAGAACGCGAGTCAGTGCGGATTTTGCACCCCAGGATTCATCATTTCGCTCACATCCTGGCTCGCCGAGCCGCGCGTGCCCGATATGGCCGGGGCGCTCCGGGCGGTCGATGGCAATCTGTGCCGCTGCACGGGGTATGCGGCCATTCGCCGAGCTGCAGCCCGGCTTGTGAAAGAATTCGCGCGTCTTCCACTCGATCCAAAGGAGCGCCTGCGCGCACTGGTGGATGCAAAGGTTCTGCCGCCTTCGGTGCTGGAGTTTATTGAAGAATCGGCGGGTACCGATGCGGGCACAACCGTAGTGGGCGGCGGCACCGTCGCGGGCACAACCGTAGTGGGCGGCGGCACCGACTTCTATGTGCGGAACCCTGAGCCCGAAGAGGGGTTCGCACCGTTTATCACGAGGATGGTGCCGGAATTTTCAAGGATTCGGGAAAGGTCCGAGAGCGGCCAGGCATGGCTCGACATCGGCGCAGCGGTTTCGGTAAGCGACTTTTTTGCGTCGCCCGAAGTTCGGCGCGCAGTCCCTGGTATAGAGCACTACGAAACCACTTTCGCGAGCACCCTCATCCGCAATCTCGCGACGGTGGGCGGCAACATTGTCAATGCCTCGCCGGTGGCCGATATCACCTCGATGCTCCTCGCACTCCGCTCGCACCTTGCGATTGTTGAGCGCGAGAGGGCATTGCGCGCTGGCGGTAGCGGAATCGAGCGTAATCCAGAGCGCATTGTCCCGCTCGAACACTTCTTCCTCGGCTACAAGAAACTCGATCTTCTGCCTGGAGAAGTGCTCGCGGCAATCCGTATCCCCCTTGTTCGCGCCGAAATGTCGCGGTTTTTCTCCTTCGAGAAGACGAGCAAGCGCAAGAACCTCGACATCGCCACGGTCAATACCGCGATCTCTTTCTCGCTGGTCGATGGACGGTTCACCGAGGTCGGCGTGAGTCTCGGCGGTATCGCCCCCATTCCGATACTCTGCCAGCCCGCCATCGAAGCGCTCGAAGGCCAGCCCTGTGATACCTCGGACGCGCGGCGGCTCGCCGCGCTCGCACGCGCCGTTGCCCAAGCAGCCCGCGACGCAGTGCATCCCATCAGCGATGTGCGCGGCTCTGAGGAGTACCGGCGGCGCATGGTTCATCAGCTCATGCTTGCCCACTTTGTTCGACTCTTTGAGAGTTCGGGCATTGCCGAGGAGCTCTTCCCATGAACATAAAAAATAAGTTACAGACTGTTCCCGATTCGGCGCTCATTCCCGAATCGCTGCCCAATGTCCTCGGAACCACACAGTACATCGACGATTTGCCAAGGCCGAATGGCTGCCTCCAAGCGGCAGTTAGGCTTTCCGATTCAGCCCACGCCGCGATCAAATCGATCCGCACCACTGCGGCTGAAGCCCTCGACCCCTCGGTGCGCGTCATTCTGGCTAAGGACATTCCCGGCACCAACCAGATCGGCTTCAACAAACCCGATGAACCGCTCTTGCCCAAAGACGAGTGGGAATACTGGGGCCAGCCCATAGCTCTCGTTGTTGCGTCGACGCGCACACTCGCGCGCCGGGCTGCCGCCCTCCTCGAAATAGATAGCGAGGCACTCCCCGTGGTCACCGATCCGCGCGAAGCTGCGGCAAAGGGAGATTTCATCTTCCCGCCCCGTACCATTGCCCGCGGCGACACATCCGCAGCATTCGCGCGCTGCGCCTTCATCGCTGAAGGCCGTGTCGACTCTGCCGGCCAGGAGCATGTGTATCTCGAGACCCAGGGCGCGCTTGCACAGGTCATCGACGGCAGGAGAGTGCACGTGATCTCGAGCACCCAGAGCCCTACCGGCGTTCAGAGAGCGATCGCCCAGGTGCTGGGTCTCTCCATGAACATGGTCGAGGTTGAAGCGCGTCGGCTCGGCGGAGCCTTCGGCGGCAAAGAAGATCAGGCAACCAGCTGGGCCTGCCTCGCTGCAGTCGCGTCCTGGCTGACAGGAAAACCAGTGGAACTCTATCTCAACCGTAAAGACGACATGCGCGCCACAGGCAAGCGACACCCTTACTCCACCGATTTTCGCATAGGTGCCGACCGTGACGGCAAACTCATCGCCTTCGAAGCAGACTATTACCAAAATTCGGGTTCCACCTGCGATCTGTCGCCCGCCATCTTGGCTCGAACTGTGCTCCACTCGACCGGCGCCTACCAGATCCCACATGTGCGGGTAACGGGCTACATGTGCCATACGAACCTGCCTTCCTTCACCGCATTCCGAGGCTTCGGCGGGCCGCAGGCCTTTTTTGTCATCGAGGCGGCCATGGACGCGCTCGCGCTAAAGATGGGTATCGACTCCACCGAGCTTAAGCGGCGCAATCTCTTCGCAGAGGGCGACGAGACCTACTACGGCATGAAACTCGAGCGCGTACGCGCCTCTGAGTCCGTGGAGCGCCTTCTCGAAAAAATCGATTATCCCGCGTTGAAAGCCCGGATTGCCGCGTTTAATGCGGCGCACAAACTCTACAAGAAAGGTATCGGATTTATACCGGTCGCCTTTGGTATCTCGTTCACACAACTAAAAATGAATGAGGCCGGCGCGCTCGTCCACATCTACGGCGATGGGTCGGTACAGGTCTCGACCGGCGTCATCGAGATGGGCCAGCAGGTATCGCGCAAGATCGCGCTCGTGGTGGCGAAGACTCTCGGTGTGCCCATAGACGTGGTAACCGTGCAGAGAACCACTACTATCACCGTGGCGAACACCGTACCGACCGCCGCCAGTACCGGCGCCGATCTCAATGGCATGGCAGCCAAAGTCGCCTGCGAAGAACTGCGCCTTCGCCTTATTAGGAGGGCATCCGAGCTCCTCGAAGGACGCGACGACGATATCGATATCCGCGATGGCGAAGTTTTTCTCAAGGGGAAAAAGACCGATCTCTCGTGGAAAAAGCTTGTCGAAGAGATGCTCTCGGCACGGCGTGACTTATCGGCGCACGGCTACTACGCCACACCCTTTCTCGAGTACGACATGAAGGCCGAGCGTGGGCGCCCCTTCGCCTACCATGTGTACGGCGCCGCCCTCGTCGAAGCGACAGTCGACCTTCTGCGGGGAACCTACACGCTCGATCGAGCCGTCATTGTGCACGACATCGGCGAAAGCATCGATCTCTCGGCCGACCGCGGCCAAATCGAGGGCGCACTCGCGCAGGGACTCGGTTGGGCGCTCCTCGAAGATCTGCGATTCGGCACGGACGGGAAGCCCCTCTCCGACACCCTCTCCACCTATAAGGTGCCTGATGTGACCTTTATGCCGGAGGACATCGATATCGAATTTCTCCCACCAGTCGAAAATCCCACGACACCCTACAACTCGAAGGCCGTTGGAGAACCACCGCTCCAGTATGGCATCGCAGGATACTTTGCGGTGCTCAACGCGGTGCGCGCCGCGCGCAAGAAAGCCCTGGCATACTACGACCTTCCCCTTATACCTGAAAAAATTTCGGCGATTCTTACGGAAACGCAGCGAGAGACAGGAGATGAGCAAGAAGCCACAGCGTGGGGTAAAGCGCAAAGCGATGCGCGCAGAGATGCGCGAGAAAATGCACGATCGTCAACCTCAACCGCTTCTTAAAAACCCAAAACTAGCGATTGAAGGTGCAAGGCGAAAGGAATCAAGAATGATTATACGAAATGTAGCCGCGGCGCTCCCCGGCGAGCGCGATTTTCGACGTGTCGATATCAGCATCAAGAATGGAAAGATTGAGACAATCCACGAGGCCGGTTCGGCAGGGCTTACAGACGCACACGAGGAAACACTGGATGCTCAGGGGCTCATGGCCTTCCCTGGAGCGATAGACCCCCATGTACATTTCGATGAACCGGGCTTCACCCACCGCGAGGATTTCCTCCATGGCAGCGCTGAGGCAGCGCGGGGCGGAGTAACGACCGTTATCGACATGCCCTGTACCTCTATGCCACCAATAACCTCGGCGAAGGCGCTCGACGAGAAGCTCGCCATTGTGCAGGAGCGAGCGCTCATCGACTTTGCGTTCTACGGCGGAATCAACGGTTCTATGAAGCCCGAGGACATCCCCGGGATAGTACAGGAGCTCGCCCCGCGCGTAGTCGGTTTCAAATCATACTTTATTTCCGGCATGAACAGCTTTCCCGCCGTGGACGAGCTTCAGTTCGCCTCGGCAGCCAAGGCCTGCGCCACCGTGGGGCGGCCACTGCTCCTGCACGCCGAAGACCCCGATGTCATCGCTGAATCGGAGAAGGATCTCGCGGCGATGAGAGGCTCCCACCGTCCAACGTGGAGAGACTACTACGCTTCACGGCCTAAGGACGCGGAAATCGCAGCGGTGATCAAAGCGCTCAAACTCGCGGGGCAATACGCGAAATACCTCCACATCGTGCACATTGGCACCTCCAAGGCGGCGATCGTCGCGGCCAACAAAGGAGCAACCTGCGAAACCTGCGCCCACTACCTCGCCTTCGACGAAGACGACTTTACGAGGTTCGGTGCCGCGCTCAAGACAGCCCCGCCCGTCAAGAGCCCCGAGCAGAAAGCCCTCCTCTGGCACCAACTTGCCCAAGGACAGATCAACTTCGTAACCTCCGACCACGCAGGCGCCCCTGACTATGAAAAATTCACCGACAACCCGCTCACCGCCTACGGCGGCATTCCCGGCTCGGGAACATTCTTCCCCTACCTCCTCTCCGAGGGGCTCTTCGCGAAACGGCTCACCCTCGAGCGTTTTCTCGAAGTGACGAGCGGGGGAGCCGCGCGCCGGTACGGACTTTGGCAAGGCAAGGGGTCGTTGATCCCCAATAAAGACGCGGACTTCGTCCTCGTCGACCCGAAGCGTACAACCTGTCTCACTCCGGAAACCATGTTCAGTAAAAGTTCGATCACGCCATTTGCAGGCATGCGCCTCGCTGGGCACATCGAGGGGACCTTCGTGCGTGGATCGTGCGTCTACGCCTCGGTCCGACTTGCCGCTGCGCTTCGCACCACATGCAAAGGTGCTATGTCGAATGCCGCCGGCACGATATGCTCGAGTCCTGGCTATGGCAAATTCCTCACCTGGGGGTACCGATGAGTAAAATAATGAAAACAACACCGCTCTCTGCGTTGCTTGAGCGTATTGTAGGCGAGTATCTCGCGAAGCGTACCATTTTCGAGATACCTGAGGACACCTGGCTCGATGTATTCGAGCAGGAGGCCGAGAGCTCCGGCATCACAGTGATGGCCTCCAATGTCTCCATCCCGCTAGGCCCCGCCGCTGGTCCTCACACCCAGATCGCCCCCAACCTCATCGCAGCCTACCTCTCGGGAGCCCGCGTGTTCGAGCTGAAGACCGTGCAGGAGAATGACCACCTCGACATCGAAAAACCCTGCATCGACGCCCTCGACGAGGGACACAACGTAGAGTGGTCAACCGAGCTGACCCTCGACGAAGCGCGCGCCGAGTATCTCAATGCATGGATCGCCATTAACCTGCTCGCCCGAATCTGGTCGCACAAACCGAGCGACTTCATCTTTAACATGTCGGTGGGCTATACGCTCGATGGCATCAAGAGCGAAAAGATGGACCGCTTCATCGAGGGAATGCGCCGCCCCGAAGCGAGCGATTATTGGGACGAGGCGATCTCGGTACTGCGCAACTTCATCGAGTCGCCACATTTCATGCGTGCATTTGGCCAATCCGCACTCGATCGAGCGCGGGCGATCGCTGAGCACATGCCCGTGCGCCCGGTTCACTCTGTGACCCTCTCGACGATGCATGGTTGTCCGCCCGACGAAATCGAGCGCATCGGAAAGTATCTCATCGAAGAGAAGGGTTTCGATACCTACATCAAACTCAATCCCACACTTCTTGGTTATGATGAGACTAAAAACATACTCGACCGGCTCGGCTGGACCGACATCGAGCTCAAGCGCGCGAGCTTTGAGCATGATCTGCAGTTCGACATGGCACTTGCTCTCATCCAGCGGCTGAGCGAAGTTGCCTCGGCGCATGGCCGGCGCTTCGGGATTAAGCTCTCAAACACGCTTGCCAATGTGAATCCGGGCACGTATTTGCCTGGAAAAGAACGTTACATGTCGGGCCGGGCCCTCTACCCCATCACGATTCATCTCGCAGCCAAACTTGCGAAGGCAATCCCCGATTTCCCACTGCGTTTCTCGTACTGTGGTGGTGTCTGGGCGATGAATGCAGCCGACCTCGTGAAAGCCGGCCTTGGCCCACTCACGATCGCCACCGATATTCTCAAGCCAGGTGGCTACCAGAGAATGGCCCACATGGTGAGAGAGGTGCTCGCAGCGCTGCAGAATGCTCCTCTCAAATCTGACGCAGCAGCGATCGCCGCACTCGCGGCGGGAGTATTCGAGCAGCCCTATTATTATAAGGACTGGAAAGAGGGCACTGCCTCGATAAAGGGTGCATTGCCTCTCGTCGACTGCTTCGCCGCGCCCTGCATCGAGGCATGTCCCGTCCGGCAGAAGGTCCCGGCTTACATCGCGGCGACAGGAGGCGGCGACGCCGATCGAGGCCTTTCCATCGTGCTGTCTGACAACCCTCTGCCTGCCATCACGGGCGTGCTCTGCGATCATGTGTGCCAAGAACACTGCTCACGAGTCGACTATGAGGGAGCGGTTCGCATCCGAGACGTGAAGCTCGCCACGGTTCGGGAGGCACATGGTGGAACCACAACAAGCCCCGACAGCACCACATCACGAGGCTTCGAGGAGTATGCGGCATGGCCGGCAGCCACGGTTGGCGCCACGGCGGTGATTGGAGCAGGACCCGCCGGCCTCTCCTGCGCCTGGCACCTCGCCCAGCATGGCCAAAAGGTTGTGATCTTCGACGCGCAGCAGCGTGCCGGCGGCGTGCCCGCGAACACCATCCCAAGCTTCCGTATTGCTCGCGAGGATATCGATTCCGACATCGCGCGCCTTGAACGGCTTGGCGTCGAATTCCGTTTCAACAGTGAGATTTTCGAGCCAAAACAGCTTCGCGCCGAGGGCTTCGACAGCATCGTGATCGCCCAAGGGGCACACAAGGCGCGTGCCCTCGAACTTAAGGGTTCAGGACCGCGCGTAATCGACGCACTTGAGTTCCTTGGTGCGAGCATGCACGAGGGCATACGCGCATTCGAGGGAGCGCGTCACGTGCTCGTGGTGGGTGGCGGCAATACGGCCTGCGACGCGGTGCGAATGGCGACGCGCATCCCCGGCGTGCACTCCGTGCGCTGGTCGTACCGCCGCACGAGGCACGAAATGCCCGCAGACCGCGAGGAACTTGCCAACGCGCTCAGCGAAGCGGCGCGCCTTTACCGCGAGCGGGGCGGCAAAGCCTCCGATCAGGTTTTTATCGAGCTCTCGCTTCCTGAAACACTTAAAGCTGATACAGTGACGCTTCGCCGAATGAAACTCGGCGACAAGGATGAATCGGGACGGCGAAGCCCCATTCCCACCGACCAGAGCTTCACACTCCCCTGCGACCTCATGATCACCGCGGTGGGAGAACAGCCGGATACCGAACTCTTCACGCGCTTCGGCATCGCCACCGGCCGCGGAGGGCTGCCAGAGGTCGATTCGAACACGATGGAGAGCTCAGTCGCCAATCTCTATATCTGCGGCGATGCCCGAAGAGGACCGTCGTCAATCATCTCAGCCGAGGCGGACGGGCGCGCGGCAGCTTTCGCCATTCTGAAGAAGCACGGAATCGAGCCCGCTCGCGACGATTATCGCGCCTCAAGCTACGGTACTAAGTCCCGTGCGACAAGAGGAAAACTTTTGCCTTCCCTCAGTTTTGGCGAACCGGGTTTTGCCGCGCGCGAAGCCGAGCGCTGCCTCTCCTGCGACACAGCTTGCCTCCGTTGCGTCGAGGTTTGCCCGAACAGAGCGAACATGGTCATTGAAACTGCGCGCGCCTTCGACCAGCCGGCGCAAATTCTCCACATTGACAGATTTTGCAATGAGTGCGGCAACTGCACGCTCTTCTGTCCTTGGGAGGGTGAGCCTTTCTCGGGCAAGCCGACACTCTTCGACTCGCGTGAAGATCTCGCAGCATCTACAAACGCCGGCTTTGCATTTGTAGGTAATGCGGAGCGGCCAAGCCTCGCATTGCGTCCCTCGATTGCGGGCAAGGTGGTAGAACTGCCCTACTTTGCGTGGAATGGGGTGGTTTCGCTCCCTGAGCACCGCGATATGGTTGCAATTGCGAGAGTAGTGTGGGCTCAGCATCGGTACCTTGTGGAGGCGTAAAAATGATCATCTTCAAAAAGGTGCGAATTATGGAGCTTGAGCCGCCTTCGGTGTCGGATCCGACCGATGTGGCGGTATTTGAGCCTAGTGAAAATGAAGCAGAGGGCACTGCGACCCCTACCGAACCCGCGCACATCACTGAGGGCGCCGCCGCGAGGACAGGCGCGCCGCTGGGGTCGCCCTTGAGCGGTGCCCCTGGCACTATCGCGGCCATCGGTTCCAACCTCAGCGCACGCTACCCGACCGCGAAAGTCGCTGGTGAGGGCGGCTATCTCTCTGCGGGGTTTGTGTGCGGCCACACGCACCTCTACTCGGCGCTCGCGCGCGGCATGCTCGTCGACATCGCACCATCGAAGGACTTCGCCCAGATGCTGGACCACCTCTGGTGGCGGCTCGATCGGGCGATCGACCCGGCGATTCTGCGCGCGAGCGCCCTCGCCGGCTGCTCCGATGCACTCAAGGCGGGTGTGACTGGGGTAATCGATCACCACTCCAGCCCGG
>DYLX01000069.1 GCA_020721875.1 Leptospira biflexa | reverse complement strand
AGGGGATGGAGGAAGAAGATGTGGAGAGAGTCGTTTCGGCAGTCAAGGGGTTCGCGCATGAGTAAAGGGAAAATAGTAATTGTCGGAGCGGGAATGCATTCCGCAATGCTGATTGAAATTTTGGAGATGAATGATTTTTCAATTGTCGGACTGACGGATCCATCAAAATCGAAGCATGGCGCTTCGGTATGCGGCTATCCCGTCCTCGGAGGCGACGAAATCCTGCCCAGCCTGCTCTCAAGCGGCGTGTCTGGCGCGGTAGTTGGGATTGGAGGCACCAGAGCCGAGGCGTGCCTGGCTAGAAAGATGATCTTTGAAAAGCTCATTGACATGAATTTCTCTGTCCCCGAACTCATACACCCTTCCGCTTTCGTTTCCAAACGTGCCAAGGTCGGGCGCGCAGCCCAGATCCTCGCGGGGGCAATTGTCCAGGCGAACGCGCTGCTCAAGGACAATGTCCTGATCAATGCGGGAGCCATCGTGGAGCACGATTGCGTGATATCAAACCACGCCGTGCTCGGAAGCGGAGCCGTCCTGTGCGGGGCAGTCTCCGTGGGAGAGGCATCCCACGTCGGGGCGGGGGCCACCGTCAGACAGTCGGTTCTGGTCGGAAGAAGCGCGACAATCGCAATGGGAGCGGCCGTGATCAGGGATGTCGAGGACTTCAGCACCGTCCTAGGCGTGCCTGCAAGGAACAAAGCAAAGGAGGAGGTGTCGAAATGATGAAAAAGGACTACAAGGATTTCTGCGTCAAGGAGGATATCTCCCTCATAGATGCCATGACGAAGATGAACACGACTGGACACCGGACGCTCTTCGTAGTAGACGAGGCCATGAGGCTTAAGGGAGCATTGTCCGCTGGCGACCTCAGAAGATGGATATTAAGCAGCGGTGGAGTTCTGAACACCGATGTCAGCAGGATATACAACAGAAAAGCGGTTTCGCTTCCCAAGAATTTTGATCCCGAAACCGTGAGGGACATGATGCTTTCAAACGAGATAACCATCATTCCCATCGTCGACGATGGACTAGTCATGACCGACATTCTCCTGTGGACTGAAATATTCGGAGGGCAGAGGCAGTTCAACAGGATAGGCGAGAAGGTGTCGGTGGTGATAATGGCTGGCGGCATCGGAAGCAGAATGAAGCCGTTCACCAAGATCCTGCCAAAACCTCTTCTCCCGATCGGAGAAAAGCCGGTCGTCCAGGTGATAATGGACAGATTCCATGCGTTCGGATTGGACGACTTCCACATGATAGTCAACTTCAAGAAGGGCATGATAATGTCCTATTTTGAAAACACGGAACTGCCGTATTCGGTGAATTTCGTGGACGAAGGCGCGCTCCTTGGAACATGCGGCGGACTGACGAAGCTCCCATTCGGGGAACTGAGCGAAAATTTCATACTGACGAACTGCGATTCCCTCATAGACGCCGATTTCAGCGAGATATACCAGTTCCACAAGGAGCAGGGCAACGATGTGACCCTGATCTCCACGGCGAGGAAATTCACGATCCCATACGGGGTGATAGAGCTGTCGCAGGAGACCCGGCAGATAAAGGAGATCGTCGAAAAACCATCGTTCACATATCTGGTCAACACAGGATCATACATCCTCAACAAGCGGACCATCAGGCTAATCCCTCCGGGGCAGCCATTCGGAACCCCTTCCTTGATCAAGGAGGTGATCAGGACTGGCGGCAGGGCGAGCCTCTTCCCGATAGAGCCGAACGCCCGCCTCGACACGGGCGAGTGGGACGAATACAAGAAGACCCTCGACGTGTTCGGCTCAAAGGAAAACCCATTCAGCACGGCGGAAGATGCCTAAGAACATTAGAGTAATACCCAGGCTCGACATAAAGGGCCCGAACCTCGTGAAGGGCATACACCTTGAAGGCCTCAGGGTCCTCGGAAACCCCGAGCGCTTCGCAAGATACTACTGCGACAACGGAGCCGACGAGATCATATACATGGACGTGGTCGCAAGCCTCTACCAGAGGAA
>DYLX01000068.1 GCA_020721875.1 Leptospira biflexa | reverse complement strand
TTCCCCACAATGTTAGGAAGAGGCGCAGGCGCGTCGTGGTTCATTGCGGCGCTCGGGTATGGGGTGGTGAACAGCCTCATGGTGTTACTCGCCTATCTTGCTATCTCAAAACAAAATACTTCGCTGTTTGGGCTTACCTCTAATGTGCTCGGCAAGGGATTCGCTACCGTGTATACAACGATCGCCATCCTCATTATGGGCCCTATTTTTATTTTGCCGCGCGTGAGCTCCGCTACGCACGAAATGGCGGTCGCTCAGTTTTTCCCGAACTTGCCCATCTGGGTCACTCTGGTCGTATACTTCGCGCTAAATTATTATTTCGCCTACAATCGCTCTAAGGTTATTGACCGAATCGGCAAATACCTTGCGCCTGTGCTGATTCTCTTTATGATTATCCTCGTCATCAAAGGAATCTTCACGCCATTGTCAGGAGTCACTGCGACGGGTTCGCCCACTGCATTCAGCGATGGCATACTCAACGGCTACAATACGATGAACGCCCTAGGTGCATCGATATTCGGACTCTGGATAATAAACGACCTCAAACGCCGCGGAATAGAGGACGTAAAATCGCGGAGCTCCAACATCGTCACTATCGGAATCTTTGCTGCCGCCGCGCTCTTGCTCACCTCGACTGGACTTACCTATTTGGGCGCTTCTTCCGGGAGCCTGTTCCCTCAAGCGACGATTGGAGATCTCACTGTCAAAGTAGCGGAAGGCTTATTAGGCTTTTTCGGAAAAATTGTTTTTGCGATCATATTGGCTTTAGCGTGCATTACGACATCTGTGGGTCTTACATCCGCAGCGGGCGATGCCTTCGAACAGATGAGCGGTGGCAAAATAACGTATAAATTCACAGTGGCCGCGAGCAGCATTGTCGGGTTCCTTCTAGGCCTCGTCGGACTTTCAAAAATCATCAACTACACAGTGCCGTGGCTTATGCTCATCTACCCTGCTCTTGTCGTCCTGATCATAATGTCGCTATTCACCGATTTTATCAAAGTCAAGCTCGCCACGCAGGCAGGGATGATCGTCGCTATCGTGTTCAGCATAGGGGATTTTTTCCCTGGGATCGGTGTACCGAATACATTTTTCTCAACAATAAACAAGTCAATGCCCTTGGGTACACAAGGCCTTGCCTGGCTCGTTCCTTCAATTATAGCTATCGTTGTGTTCCAGATCGTTGCCATTTTCATTCACAAAAACAAGGCGCCCAATACCACGGCGAACGCGTAAAAGCGGGAGAAAAATACCTATGGAAATGCTCGACAGTCTTTCGATAAAAGTGGTGGCTGAAGATTCGGTGATGTACGAAAGCCCATTCTGGGGCCAGCACGGGATTTCTTTCTACGTCACCGCCGTGCAAGACGGTTTTGAGCGGCATATATTGATAGATGTCGGTCAAAGCCACGAAGCTCTCCTCCATAATATGAAGCTCATGGCAATTGACCCTGCGAGCATCGATGCCATCGTTCTTACTCATTGCCACTACGATCACACTATGGGGCTTGCAGAGGTGCTCAAAGCGATAGGGAAAACGGATCTCCCTGTCATAGCACACCCTTCGCTATTCAAGCTCAATTTCATCGATAAACCTTACTTACGACATGTGGGTGTTATGGCTAAGGATGCGAGAGAGAATTTGGAAAAAAATGGAGCCTTGCTCTTTCTCACCGCGGATTCTCTCCAGCTCCTTCCTGGCCTTGTGACGACAGGGTACATCCCACGCCACACCGATTTTGAGGAAGTGGGCATTGCGCTGAAAACGATCGACTCGCAAGGTCGGATTGTGCCCGACGCAATGGACGACGATATCTCGGTCATCGGGGCGATAAAGGGGAAAGGCATTGTCGTGCTCTCGGGGTGCAGCCACGCAGGCATCGTTAATATTACAAAGCGTGCAATCGAGTTAAGCGGTATTTCAAAGGTCGCGGCGGTAATCGGTGGCCTGCACCTTGTGGAGGCACCCCAAGAGAGAATCGAGAAGACAGTCGACGCGCTGTATTCCCTTGTATCGGGTTCGATTTA
>DYLX01000037.1 GCA_020721875.1 Leptospira biflexa | reverse complement strand
TCCGCCGGACACTCCGGAAGTCGCGCGCGTGCCGCGTTCGAAAATTTGCCCACCTCGATCTTTGCTGAGGTAAGCGCCGCGAGCGTGCCTGGCCCGCCGACGCAGCCGCCCGGGCAGGCCATGCCTTCCACGAGCTCGGCTTTAATCTTTCCGTTCTTGATATCGCTGAGCATTGCGCGGCAATTCCGCAGCGTGTCGGCTTTAGCGACCACAAGGTCGCGCACACCGTACTTTTTCTCGGCGGTTTCAGCAATGGCGCCCGCCACGCCGCCAGCCACCGCGTAGCCTCGACCGAGCGCGCTCGCGCCCTTCGGGAATTTGTCCGGAGGGATGGCCGCAAGGTCGATATCCTTCGCGACGAAGATGGCGGCAAGCTCCTCGAAGGTCAGTACATGGTCGACATAAGGCCGCACCTCAGGATCAAGCGCCTCACTCTTCTTCGCGATGCAAGGTCCGATAAACACAACTTTCGCGTCGGGTTCCTTCTTCTTGATGAGCCGCGCTGTCTCGACCATGGGGGTGAAGCTCTCGGCGATGTTTGCCGCAAAGTCGGGAAAGTAGCGGCGCGCGGTCTGCACCCAGGAAGGGCAGCAGGAGGTGCCGAGGAAATGTGATGAGGGCTTTCCTGCGCCCCCGGATTGCGTCGATTCCGCGCGCCGCTGTTCCACAAGCTCGCGCGCAAGCTTATCCGCCAGGAGCAGCGTGTCGCAGTCGGCGCCATACGCTACCTCTTCTACGTCTCGGAACCCAACCATTTTGATGGCCGCGAAGATCGCGCCCGGCTGCACGAGCCGCCCAAACTGCCCCACAAAGGACGGCGCGATGATCGCGTAGGGCCGCTGCTCCTCAGGCCCCATGAGCTGGTAGAGAATCTGCACGAGCTCGGTCTTGTCCGAAATAGCCGCGAAGGGGCAGGACACCGTGCAGAGCCCGCAGTTGACGCACTTCGCCTGATCGATCTCCGCGTAGCCGTACTCGTCGGAGTGGATCGCATCTACCCCGCAGGCCGCGGCGCATGGCCTCACCATCCGCGTGATGGCAGTATAGGGGCAGGCTTTAACGCACTTCATGCATTTCACACACTTGTTCTGGTCGATAAAGGCCTGGCCACCGTTCGGGAAGGAGATTGCGCCCACCGGACAGACGATCGAGCAGGGATGCGCCATGCACTTCTGGCACATGTCGGTCACGATCACCTGGTCTTCGGGGCACTTTTCGCAGGCTGCTCGAATCACATTGACGATCGGCGCCGCGAGTATCTTTTTCTCGGTGAAGGCCTCCTCGATTCCCGAGGAGATTGGCATGTTGTCGAATTCCTCGATGAGGGGGAGCCCGAAGGCGAGCCTGATCCGCTGGCGCACGATCGAGAGCTCGCGGTACGAGCAGCAGCGGTAGGTCGGCTTGCGCATATCGATGATGCTGAAGGGCAGCTTTTCGATATCTTCGGGCTTCTTGCGCTCGAGCACAAAGCGTGTAATGCCAACGAAAATCTTTCTCCGGATATCGGTGCAGGGCGTGTAGAGCCCGCGCATTCGCTCAAACACTTCAGGCATGGCGTGCCTCGCTCCGCTTCGTGCCCTTGGGCGCCCCCGAAGTCGTCCCCGTAATGGCACCTGTCACCATCTCCTCGATTTTTTCGATGACCGACTCTGGCGTCGCGCGCATCATCCTCTGCCCGCCAACCTCCACTACCGGCGAGTCTCGCCCGCCCTCGCAGGCCTTATCCATACAGGGGACACATTTAATATCGATGAACTCCGCGAGGTCTGCATCATCCTCGAGCATTTCGACAATCGTCTCCGCGCCCGCGAAATGGCAGTGCGTCGCCATGCACACCTTCACCTCGATACGATGCATTCGCTAGCCTCCCCCTCGAAAACTCCTTCGCTTTCTTTACTATAATCCGAATACCGCATGTTCGCCACGGATGTGGGGCGTGTGGCGATTTGCGCAATCATTCGAAATCGAGGATACTGGAACTCATGGGATCACTGGCGGCCGAACGGGCGGGCATCAATCTCTACTCCGAGTACAGCCTCCACGCGCAGCTCAAGGAGTACCTTGCGCGTCCCGGTGATCGGCTGGAAGCTCTGGTCGAGGATAAGGTGATCGATCTCGTGCGTGCTGATGGCGAACTCGTCGAGGTACAGACTGGCCACCTCAGTCAGATCAAGGCAAAGGTCCTCGGGCTCGCCGAGCGCGGGTACCACGTGCGCGTGGTGTATCCGGTATCCGCGACGCGCGAGCTACGAAGGCTCGACCCGGTGACGCAGGAGCTGCGCTCGACGCGCCGCAGTCCAAAGCACGGCGACATCTACAGCCTCTTCGATGAGCTCATACGCGCTCCCGAATTCATCGCCGCGCCCGGTGTGATAGTCGAGGTGCTGATGATTCGCAGTGTTGAGACTAAAACGCGCGACGGCTCGGGTTCGTGGTGGCGCAAGGGCGATCGGACCATCGACAAGGAGCTCGTCGAAGTCCTCGCATCGCGCATGTTTCAAAGTCACGACGATTGGCTCGCGCTCATTCTGGAGGGCGCGCCGCCGCCGTGGAGCTCAAGCTCCCTCGGCGAGGCCCTCGGTATTGGCGCTGAACGCGCCCGTAAACTTCTCTACTGCTTCGCGCGGGCGGGGCTCATCGCGGAGGCGGGGAAAGCTGGGCGCGGCAAGAATTACCGTAGGGCGTAGACTTCATGGGGTGTGGATAGTGCAGGGTGCTGCCTCTTTTCTGGTCAAGTTATTTCGGGCGCATCACCCTGAAACCGAAGGTAAAATCCGTTCCTCCCAGGTAGCCGGTGTTGCGCCACTCGATTGTGCACCTCTCAGCCTTGTAGCGCCATGCGCCCCCACGGACTGGGGCCTTGTAGATGCCCGGCTTGTCGGTCTGGGGAATTAAATCGGCGCACCACTCCCATACGTTGCCGCACATGTCGTAGATTCCAAGTTCATTGGGGGCTAAGAATCCGCCTTGGTGAGGGCTGGTCGCGGATTGCGCGAGGCTGTAAGCGACTAGGGCGGGGTTATCCGAGCCCGCGTACTTGTAGCCCTTTGATTTGGTACCGCCTTTGGCCGCCCACTCCTATTCCAGCTCAGTTGGTAGTCTATATCCGTGGTTAAAGTCGATACTGTAGGCGTTTCCCTGTTTTGTGTAGGCGTGTGGGAGCCCTTCCTGGTCCGAGAGCCAGTTGCAGAATTCCGCTGCGTCATAATAACTCATCTCAACGACAGGAGTGTCAGGTGTAGCCGGGAAATAGGGATTTATCCACGTGGCGTCGGGCTTTTTGACCCAGCCTTTAGAGTTTGCGTCATAGATGTAGCCTCCGCCGCCAGTTTCGGCTGTTGTCTTATACCCTGTGGCACTGACGAACATGCTGAATTCAGCGTTGGAGACCTCGAACTTTCCGATATAGAAATCCTGCAGTTGAGTATTTTTGTAGGTTCCTCCATTGACTTGTATTAGCTTCATTGATCCAAGAGGTTTTGGGATTGCAGGCGGAACAGCTCGGACGACTCGGAAGCCGGTATCGTTCCAGGCGGTGTATCTGCCTGCCTTATCGCGATGCTGAGCCATGAGCGCGTCTGTACCCGAGATAAAGCTGCCTCCTCGGATCACCTTTTCCTTGCCTGTTTCCGGTCCATGGGGATCTATAGCCGCGTCGCTCGTGTAGGGACTGAACCAATCGTCGCACCACTCTGCGGCGTTTCCACCCATATCGAAAAGCCCGAGCTGATTGGCTTGCTTTGTCGCGACCGCGTGGGTAGTGCCTCCCGAATTGGAGTAGTACCACGCCACTGTGTACGGTCGGTTGGAACCGATATAGTGCGTCTTGGATTTCTGGGGAAGCTGGCCTCCTCCTGCCGCGTACTCCCACTCTGCCTCCGTGGGGAGACGATAGCCGTTCATTGAGAAATCTGCTCTATATTCCGTGTTCTGATCGAGCATATAGACTTTGTCGAGACCTTCTTGATCGGAGAGATAATTGCAATATGCTGCCGCGTCTTCCCAGGTGATCAACACAACGGGCTGATCGTCATTCTGATCGAATCCAGGGTTCTTCCAGTTCGCCTTTGTGTCTTTAGTTCAACCTTTGCCATTCCACACATTGCCGTTATGTTTAAAGTCCACAACGGTTAAATAAAAAGTGTCGATATAGGCTTTGAATTCCGCCACCGTTACTTCGTGTTTCGAAATATAGAAGGAAGAAATGGTGACCTGGTGTATGGGTTTTTCATCGTCAGTAATAAAACCGGTTCCCATGTTGAAGCTTCCACTGGGCACGAGGACCATGTCGGGCGGTTTGTATTCGGACTTTGATGATGTCTGTGCCGTCAAAGGGCTCAGAAAAGCAGAAAATAGACAAAACGCCGTCAGCGCCAGCACTAATACCGCGCCTGACTTCACTCGGAAGGATCTTCGCGTAGACATTATGATTTTGTAGCCCATAGCCGTTCCTCCATGAGCGCGAGGACTCCATAAGGACTTGTGTACAGGGTAAGTTTAATACCAATTATGGTTGCACTGGCCTTCAACTTCAAGTGAAAAAACGGATATAATCTCTTCGGCTATCGTGAGATATGTGTGAAAGAAGGCAGGCATGAAAAAGACAAACGCGATGCGCATGCTCGATGAAGCAGGCATTCCTTATGAAGTTGTTGAGTACGATGTCGACCCCGAGGATTTATCCGGAGTGCACGTAGCCCAAACTGCCTCGCTGCCGCTTGAGAGCGTTTTTAAGACGATTGTGCTACACGGGGATAAAACCGGCTATCTTGTGATCTGCGTTCCTGTCGGCGACGAGATCGATCTCAAAAAGGCCGCTCGGCTCTCAGGGAACAAGTCGGTTGAGCTGTTGCGCATAGCGGACTTGGAGAAGGTGACTGGATATGTTCGAGGCGGCTGCTCTCCTATCGGCATGAAAAAGAAATTTCCCACCTTCGCTTCCGAGAAGCTGAGCTCGAAGGAAAAAGTGTACGTCTCAGCGGGGAGGAGAGGGCTCCAATTGTACATCGCATCGGCTGATCTCATTGCATTCTGCGATATCATGGCTGGAGAAGTAACGAAGGCGTAATTTTTGCGTTCCGTCGAGCTACACCATGCGGCGGGTTGTAACGCGCGTTGCTGTCGCTACACTGCCGCCCCTTGCACGATGAGCGAGACCACCGCCACGGCGAACCAGCATGCGAGCCCGAGCAGAATGGGCTTTATGCCATTCTTGATGAGCTTGACGGGATTCGACCTCAGCCCGATGGCGGCCATCGCGACGCAGATGCCGAATTTGCCCACCTCGGGTAGGGCAGTGGATGCGACCGCAGGAAGAACCGCCAAACTCCTTACGATTGAAGCTCCCAGAAACTCGAATACAAACCACGGCACGATTTTCTTCATATCGAGGGTTCCCTGAGACTTTGCTCCCTTTTTCCACTGAAGGAAGGCGAGGGCGAGCGTCACGGGGATAATCATGAGTGTGCGGGTGAGCTTGACCACAGTCGCGTAGCGCCCGGCCGCGTCACCGAAGGAGAAGGCCGCCGCGACCACGGAAGAGGTGTCGTTTATAGCGGTGCCTGCCCAGAGCCCGAAGCTCCGCTCAGACATCCCCGCGAGGTGCCCAATAAAGGGGAATAGAAATACCGCGATGATATTAAATAGGAAGATTGTTGATATTGAGTAGGCAACTTCCTCCTCATTCGCCTTGATCACAGGAGCTGTCGCCGCGATGGCCGAACCTCCGCAGATGGCGGTTCCGACTCCCACAAGGATGTTGACCTTGGAGTCAATTTTGAGCGATTTCCCCAGCGCGTAGGCTGTTATAAACGCGGCGGCGAGCGTGAATATCATGACGCTCAGCGATTCGACGCCGACCTTCGCCACAACGCCGAGATCTAGCCCAAAGCCGAGAAACACAATCGAGTATTGGAGAATTATCTTTCCGGAGAAGGCTATGCCTTCCTCGAGCGCTATTGGCCGTTTGAGGAACGAAAGCGCCATGCCGCCGACGATCGCGAATATCGGAGCGCCAATAATGGGCACAAGTGAGCCGAGTATCCACGCCGGGATCGCCAGAAGCAGAGCCGCCCCTATGCCTGGACCTCGCTTTAAGAATTGTTGCGCTACAGAGTGCATGAATTACCTCGCGCGCCGATAGTATCAGAGTGAGAAATAAATGTAAAATCCCGTGTAGGACGCGATAGCCGCGGCCCGCCCCGGGCTGTGGCTATCTTAGCGGAAACATCTTTGATCTGATCCATGCGGCGGACTTCACAGCGTCGCCCTCGGCGATCACGCCCCGGATCTCCTCCATTCCCTTGGGGGTGAGCATCGCGTCGATGCCCTGAAGGAATTCGACGCTGCCCCGGAGAGCGCCCTGGGCGTCTTCGCGGTACGGATACTGATCCATCGAGTACCAGCCCGAGTAGTTCAGCTTTTTAAGCCAGTAGAGCAGCTCCACGAATTCGACGAAGTGCACCGAACCCACGATCATGTCGTCGTCCCAGAAGCGGTAGTTGTCGTTGAAGTGCATGTGGAAGAGCTTGTTTCCGGACTTTGTGAGGAGCGCTGCCGCTTCAGCCATGTTTTCGCCAGCGACAAGGGAATGGCCGGTGTCGATGGTCACGCCGACGTTGGGCAGTCCGACTTCCTGCGCAAGGAGGAGGGTGTCGGCGGCGCGAGCCATGTAGGAGTGGGTGCGTGGCTCCTTTGGTTTGTACTCGAGGGTGAACTTGATGTCGGGGAAGGCCTTCGCGGCGGTGCGGATGGCGTCCACAATCCATGTGCGCGCCTGTACAAAGTCAGCCTGAAGCGGGTAGTCATAGCCGTCCTGTCCCGGCCAGAGGTTGACGAGGCCGCAGCCAAGTTTGCGCGCAAGTTCCGCGGCGATGATCGTTTCCTCGAGCGCCTGGGCGCGGATCGCGGGATCGAGCGAGGTGAAGGCGCCTCGACCCCATCGTTTCTGCGAAAAGTGGTCCGGGAGCACCGATGCCGTTACGAGGCCGTATTTTTGAAGAAGCGCGCCGATCTCGTCCGCATTTTGAGGTGTGATGTCCCAGGTACCCACGAGCTCGACACCCGTAACACCCTGGATCTCTGAGGCCTGCTGAATCATAGTTTCCTTGGATGGCTGATCCTTGTAGCCCGACGACAGGAACCTGTCGCAGGTATTGCCAAGATTTCCAAGAATAATCGAGTATTTCATGATCCTGTTCTCCCTGTTTCTGAAGGTATTTCAATGCGACGCACGCTGTTTCTCTCAATGAGTTTGCCGCCGATGAGCACTTTGACGGCGGGAATTTCCTGATCGCCGTGGATTCTCGAGATGAGGAGTTGCACCGCCATCTTTCCAATCTGTGCCTTGGATACTTGAATAGTTGTCAGAGGGGGGTCGGAGATCGCGGAGAGCGGAAGATTGTCAAAGCCAACTACTGAGATATCCTCAGGCACTCGTATTCTCATTTCGGAAAAGGCTTTCAGGCAACCGCTCGCGATGATGTCGTTGCTGCAGATCAGCGCGGATGGCAGGCGCGGGTGCCGCGTCAGAATGGCCTTCATGTCGTTGTAGGCACCGTGGTAGGTCTGGTCGACAGAAAAAATGAAAGTGCGATCTGCACTGAGGCCTAGTCTTTTTAAACCTGCGAAAAATCCCTCCTCGCGGAGGCGGAAGTTCCGTGTCTCAATAGTTCCCTTCACTAAACCGATGCTTCTGTGCCCCAATTGGTACAGGTGCGAGAGGAGCATGAATACAGAGTCCTCATTGTTCATGTCGACAAAATCGTAGTTCAGGAACTCGTGGTAGGTATCAATGAATACGAGCGGTTTTCGTATCGCGCTGAAGGATTCGACGTCTTCTTGGTTCAGCTCGGTGCCTAGAATGATGAAGCCGTCGTCGCCTTTGGTGCGCGCGGTCTCGAGCACCTGCTCCATAGGTGCAAGCTTGAACATAACGATCTCGAGCGAGAAACCGGCGAGCTTTGCGCCTTGGCTTAGACCCTCGATGTAGTCCGCGATAAAGACGTCGTGGTCGCGATTCACGGTGTGACCGTGACGGGCAATGTGAAGGAGACAGAGCGATCCCTCTTTTGATGTGCGAGGGCCTTCATAGCCCAGGTTCTTCGCTGTTTGGAGGATTTTTTTGCGGAGTTCTTCGCCTGCCCCAGGCTTATTGTTCAACACGAGGGATACTGTGGTGGGAGAGATGCCGAGCTCCTCGGCGATGTCCTTTATTCGAATGCCCATGCGCGCTCTGATCCTCTATTCCCGGATGCACTATGGTAGGTCATCGAGTGCGGATTGTCAAGAAAAACTAATTATTTAGTAAATTTTTCTTCTAAGTATCACTAAAAAATTTCTTGACACCTCATTCGAGGGTGCTATAATTAAAGCGACCCTAATTTACTACAAGGAGGCAACGATGAAACGACGGATGTTACTTGCGGTTTCGCTTGTCATGATCTTTGTGCTGGCGATTCCTCTATTCGCCCAGAACTATGATCCAATGAACTTCAAGTCGAAGAAACCGTCGAGCCAATGGAAGATCGCCCTGGTTCCCAAGGATGCGACAAACGCGTGGTTTGTGCGCATGGAAGTCGGTGTCAAACAGTTCGCCAAAGATACCGGTCTCAATGTATTCCAGAAAGGGCCACCCAAGACCGACGCTGCCATGCAGGCGCAGGTCATTGAAGACCTCATCGCCCAGGGTGTCGACGCGATCTGCGTTGTACCGGTTGATCCCGCGGCTCTCGAACCAGTCCTTGGACTGGCGCTCTCTAAAGGCATCGTGGTTATCGATCATGAAGGAGCCTCGCAGCAGAACTGCCTCTACGACATTGAGGCGTTCAGCAATGAGGGACTCGGTCAGACGATCATGATGGAACTCGCGAAGATGATGAACTATAAAGGTGTGTACACCACGATGGTCGGCAATGTAACCAACGCCTCGCACAATGAGTGGGCGGACGCTGGTGTGGCTTATGCCAAGGCGCACTATCCCGGGATGACCCTTCTCGCCGCCGAACCGCGCGTCGAGATCATGGACAACCTCGATACGGCCTACGAGCGCGCCAAAGAGCTGTTCAAGAAATACCCGAACCTCAAGGGCATCTTCGGAACCTCCTCGCTGTCGTCGCCCGGCGTCGCGCGCGCCATTGAAGAGCTTGGCCTCCAGGGCAAGGCATTTGTAACCTCGGTGGGTCTGCCCAACGAGAACAAAGTCTACCTGAAGGACGGCACCCTCAAGACAGTGCTTCTCTGGGACCCCAAGGACGCGGGCTATGCGCAGCTGGCGTTGGCGGTTAAGATTCTCAAGGGAGAGAAAATTGTGAACGGCTGCAACCTCACCGCTCCTGGATGGACCTCGATGCAGTTTGCTCCTGGATCCAAGAAAGTGTTGCAGGGCAAGGGCTGGATCACGATCACCAAGGACAATGTCGACAGCTTCGGCTTCTGATTTCAGTCTGTTCATAACTTCACAGGCGTGGGGGAGTGGTAGCGCTCCCCCACGCCCTTACTAGAGGGGAGGTGGTGATGGCGACCTCGGTGCTGAGAGTTGAGGGAATCGCGAAATCGTTCGGCGGCGTGCAGGCACTCAAGGGCGTGAGCCTCGAAATTGGACAAGGCGAGATTCACTGCCTCGCTGGCGAGAATGGCTCCGGAAAATCCACACTAATTAAGGTTATTTCTGGTGTGCATGAGCCGGATGCTGGAAGAATCGAAATCAATGGAAAGCACTTTTCGCACTTGAGTCCGATCGAGGCGATTAAACTTGGTATTCAGGTCATCTACCAAGACTTTTCGGTTTTCCCCAACCTCTCTGTCATGGAAAATCTCGCGCTCAACATGGAGCTCATGGACAATCGTAAGTTCATGAATTACAAGCGCGCGAGAAAAATCGCCTCCCACGCCGTCGCGCAGATCGGCTTCGAAGTTGACCTTGATGAACGTGTCGAGAATCTTTCGGTTGCGGACCGACAACTCATCGCGATAAGCAGGGCACTTTTGCAGGAAGCAAAGCTTATTATCATGGACGAGCCGACTTCAGCGCTCACCAAGAAGGAAGTAAAGGCCCTCTTCGCGGTTATCAAGCAGTTACAAGCTCGCGGTCTCTCGATCCTCTTCGTGTCGCACAAGCTCGACGAGGTGTTCGAGATTTCGGAGCGTTATACGATTCTTAGGAGCGGCGAAAACGTTGCGAGTGGCAACACAGTGGATCTCGATAGAAAGACTTTTGTGTACCATATGACTGGGCGACAGTTCGAGGATACGCATTACGAGGCGCCCGCCGGCATAGGTCAGCCTGTCCTTTCGGTGAAAGGGCTCAGTTTGAGCGGTGCGTACTCAGACATCTCGTTCGACCTTGCTCCCGGCGAGATTCTCGGCATAACAGGATTACTCGGATCAGGTCGTACCGAACTCGTCGAAACGCTCTTTGGCATACTGAAGCCCGACTCAGGGAACATCTCGATCAAAGGAAAGGAAGCGAGCATCAAGAGCGTGAAAGACGCGATCAAGCACGGCATAGGCTATGTACCTGCCGATCGACTCACTGAGGGGCTCTTTCTGCCACAGGCAATTCGCCGCAACCTTGTCATTTCCGTGCTCGACCAGCTCAGTAGCCGCCTTGGATTCCTCCGGACGCGCGCGATTGCCGAAACCACGAAGAAGTGGATTCAGAATCTCTCGATCGCTACCAAAAATCCGGAATTTCCGGTGAGAACGCTCTCCGGCGGTAACCAGCAGAAGGTGGTGCTTGCCCGCTGGCTCGCCAATAATCTCTCCATTCTGATGCTCAACGGTCCAACCATGGGCGTGGATATCGGATCGAAATATGACATCCACACGCTTATCCGGAAACTCGCCGCGGGTGGATTGGCCATCATCATTGTATCGGACGATCTTCCTGAGGTGCTTGCCTGCGCGAGCAGAATACTCGTGATGCGCGACGGTGCGTTTATTCAGGAGCTCGATCCTTCGGCAACCACTGAGTCCATGCTCAGCGAATTATCAACCGGCATCGCGTAAGGAACAGGGAGGTAGCGAAGGTGATTTCTTCGGAACGACTCACTCGAAGATCGGAACCATACGTTTTCGCTGCGATAGTCCTGCTCAGCATACTGATTCAGGTGCAATCGGGACAGTTTTTCTCTGGCAACAATCTAGTCGACCTCGCTCGCTCGCTCATTGTACCGGCGCTTTTTTCCATTGGATGTATGATGGTCATCGCTTCGGGAGGAATCGACGTATCCTTTACCGCCATCGCGTCGCTCGCGATGTACGTGACGGACCGGATGCTTCTCGCGTCGAACTACTCGGGCAGTGTGCTCCTCGCCTATGCAATATCGGCCTCGCTCGGGCTCCTTATGGGCGCGCTGAATGGTTATCTCATCGGCTTTCTGAAATTGCCGACACTCGTTGTCACGCTGGGCACATCGAGCCTCTTTACGGGGCTCATGTTCGGCGCGTTTTCGGCGAGCGCCTCCGATGTGCCGCCGGCCATCGCGCGGCACGGCAAGGACATACTCTTTACCGCGACGAACCCGCAGACCCAGCTTACGTCGAACATGCCGGTGCAGATATTGATATTGATCGGGATTCTGATACTTGTGTTCTTTTTGCTCCGCTACACAATGCTCGGCCGGGGCATCTACGCGATTGGCGGCGATGAGGCGGCTGCCGAGCGCGCGGGCTTCAATGTTCGCTGGATCAAGATGTTTCTCTACTGCTTCGTTGGCGTGCTTGCGGGCATTACGGGTATCGCGCGCATATCGATGATAGCCTACGCCGATCCCTCGACGATGCTGGGCATGGAGCTCACCGTGATAGCAGCGGTTGTTCTTGGGGGGACACGTGTAACAGGCGGTCTCGGCACTCTGACAGGGACCATCCTCGGCGTTGCGCTGATGACGATACTGTCCAATAGTCTCATACTCATCGGCGTGCCAACCTACTGGACCCGCGTGTTCACCGGCGCGGTAATCATCATCGGAACGGGAGTGACCGCCCGGCAGATCAATGTGACGCGACGCAGGCGTGCCCTGGCCCAGAAGACGTCGGCGTAGGAGGGAGCCATGAAGACAACAGACACATCGAATGCCATCTCCAAGGCTCGGCATACCCGCGATTCGAATCTTCTCCGCCTCCTCATCATGCTGATTTTTGTATTCGTGCTGATGACGATCTTGAGGCCGAATCAGTTCGCCACGATGGCGAGTTTCAACTCGATGTTGCGCCAGTTTCCTGAGTACGGCATCATGGCCATCGGCATAAGCCTTACGATGATCACGGGTGGGATCGATCTCGGCGTGGTGGGCACCGCCAACCTCTCCGCCATCGTGGCGGCGAAGTACCTCATCGGAATGGTACCCCGAGGTGCCCCGCAGGAACAGGTGGTTCCACACCTCATTGTCGCGGTGCTCCTTTCGCTCGCGGTGGGACTCATTTGCGGCTCCTTCGCAGGGCTTCTTATCTCGCGCTTCAACATTCCCCCCATCCTTGCAACACTGGGAACGCAGCAGCTCTTTACGGGCATCGCGATCGGTATCACGAACGGTCGCCCGCAGAGCGGACTGCCGCTTCTCTACTCGCGTATCGGCAACATGGAGTTTTTTAACTTTGTGCCCATTTCCTTTGTGCTCTTCGCGGTTGTGGCGCTAGGCATAGGGTTCATGCTTTCTAAGACGCGTTTCGGCACGCACATGTACATGCTGGGAACGAATCCACGCGCCGCTAGATACGCGGGGCTCAACAACACCACGATCATTCTCCGCACCTACATGCTGTCGGGCCTTCTGTCTTCGATCGCAGGCCTCATCATGATGGCGCGTGCGAACTCCGCGAAGGCCGACTATGGCGCGCCCTACACGCTCCAGTGCGTCCTCATCGCGGTGCTCGGCGGCATCGATCCCAATGGAGGATTCGGGACGATCACCGGTGTCACGATGGCGATCCTTATTCTCCAGTTCCTGTCATCAGGTCTTAATATGTTCAACAACATCTCGAATTTCTATCGGGATGTGATCTGGGGCGGCGTGTTGATCCTTGTGCTCGTGTTCAATAAGCTGTTCTCGTGGAGGGCTGAGCGGAGGGCGGTGCGCAAGAGCATGGTGTGAGTTGCCCGACACGAGGGGGCGCGGGGCGCGAAATGGCCTTCCTGTCTTTCTGGTGGTCCGCACCCTACCTGCGATGAGCAATCTGCGGTGAGCGAGCCGCAACCCTTGCGGTGAGCGCGCCGCAGCCCTTGCAACCCTTGCAGCCCTCGCAGCGCCTTATCGAAAGACTACCAAAGGGGGATTGTATGCTTAAAGGAATACCTGAGATCATTTCGCCGGAACTGCTTAAAATCCTCGATGAGATGGGGCACGGCGACGACCTCGTGATCGGCGACTCAAACTACCCGGCAGCAAGCAACGCAAAGCGCCTTGTCCGGGCCGATGGGCACGGCGTCCCTGAGCTTCTCGACGCGATCTTGAGCCTCTTTCCTCTGGATACCTTCGTCGCCGAGCCGGTGTCGCTTATGCAGGTCGTGAAGGGCGATCCCACTGTACCCGAGGTTCAGGAGCGCATCCGCGCGGTGGTGCGAAAGCACGACCCTCGCGGCGATGCCGCTATTGGCATGATCGAGCGCTTTGAGTTTTACGAGAAGGCCAAGCAGGCCTACGCGATTCTCGCCACAACCGAACATGGCGCCTACGGCTGCATGATCATTAAGAAAGGCGTGATTCACTGAGCGCGCGAACTCACTAAGGGCTCCGGTTTCCGGGCGTACTACCATGAGACGGGTAGGTCAGTGGTGCAGGAGCGCGCGGGCTCACTAAGAATTCCGGTTTCCAGGTGCGCACTTGCTCAGGATTATTCGGGAGGCAAGTCTCTGCCGATTTTTCCGCGATATTCACGCTCATCACCTTTTTTGCGAGAGTCTGTGGCATGAATTTCTCCCACATGCCCGAGTC
>DYLX01000067.1 GCA_020721875.1 Leptospira biflexa | reverse complement strand
GATGATGAAGAAGGTATAGAGGAAACGCGCGCCGCTTTCAATCAGCCGCCGCCGCGCTTCGGCGTCCTGCGCCTTCGCTTCGCCCCATAGGTTACGGGTGTTGCTCATTTCGATCGTCTCCCTTCGTGAATCAGAATTCTTTCGTTTGGTCGGTTCATTCGTCGCGTGTCTTGGCTTATGCACATCACCTCGCCAGTCCCCCGCCGCGTTTGCAGTTCGCCGCGTGCCTGCCAAAGGGGCAGGCGTGCCGCCCGAAAAGCAAAAAGGGCAACCCGCCGCGTTAGCGGATTGCCCTCAGTTGTGGTAAAATAGGGTCAGCCCGCCCGCCGCCAATCCCGGTGGGTTGGGTTAGTGCCGTGTCAAGTGTTACGAGCACTTGCGCGGCACGATTTAGAGGTTGAATTGTCTAACTCTTACACAATTATACCATACCTTGTCAATCAAGTCAAACGGCTTGGCTTGCGCCCACGCCGTTCGCCTTGTTGCTCCTGCTTCCGAAGGTATACTAAGAGGCTTGAGCGACTGACTTGCCACACGGTTGCAAACTTCCGCCCCTTAACTTCCCCAGCCTTGATTAGGCGTCGCACGTGGTCAGGATGGTAACCACTAAGGCCGACCGCTGCGCGAATTGTAATCCAGTCGTCAGCCATTGTCGCATCACCTCTCTTGTATCATAATTGAATTTTACACCGGTTTACCGTACCGCGCAATTATTCACTTGTGAATGTGCCGACGCCCCCCTCGTTTCTTAGAGTGCTAAAGTCAATACACCTTCGCTAACGGGAACGCGGCATTTGACCCGCGCCCGTCTGTTCTTTACCGTTACCTCAACCGGGCGAAAAGCATTTTTTCTCCCCGTCTCACTCGCCTTGATTCTTTCGCCGCAATGCAGGCACCACTTGGGATTGCCTGCGATGTCAAGTGTTACGAGCGATTGCGCGGCTCGCTCCTGGCAGGCTTGCGGTAATGTCATCGGTTTGTGCACTTTGGGAAAAGGGCTTCCCGCGCCATCTCAATCAGTCCTTGCGTGCAATATCATCAGGCATAGGCGATCCTGCCGCGCTGTTCTGTGCGTTGCCGCCGAACTGAATGTCGGCGGTTTCTTTTTCCGTCTGCACTTCGTCCATTTTGCCTTGCTCGCGTTCCAGGCGCAGTTGCCTACCGCGCGCGGCGAAGATGCGCAGGCACGCGACGATAGCAGCATCGATCTCGGCTTGCGTTACATTACGTTCCACTTGCATTTCTCATCGCTCCATCTTGTTCCAGCAACGTGTGCACACTTGATTCGCCTTTGAGGAATCCCTGCCGAATCAGTGCCTTCCACCCTGCCTACCGCAGGCAGGAGCAACCAAGACGTTGGCTTAACGGATTGGGGTCGGCAGTGCCGAATACCCTTTCGATTACGACGCATATGTCTCGCCATTTTCTTCGCCGTCGTCCCCGTCGGTGTAGCCGCTGATTGAGAACGCGATCCACATACTCGCTCGCTTCAGCCTCTTGGTCTCCATACGATTCACGTGCAACCGCAAAGGATGCGACATTGGTGCCAAAGTGCTGCGTCAGCGCCGTGAGTCGGTTCGCGATGAAAGCGTCGCAGCAAAGCGCTACGCCATGTAGTCTTCATCTAACCCCAAGTGATTCCGATTCAGATTTTGGTCTCGACGCACCGGCGCTTTTTCGGACCCTTCGACTGCGCTCAGGATGTACCCTGACGATTGTCACGGCGACTGAACTTCGCGGCGTGCCTCTATTGTAAGGAATCCACCTGACGTAAAACTAACAGAGTGATAACCAAGCCGAGGCACCTACAACGAATCTGTTCATCATAGCATTTGTATGACTAGCGAAGCTTTGCCTCAAACCGATCAGTCCATTCACCGCAGAGCACGCCGAGAGCGCAGAGATTTTCATATTTTTTTCTTAGCGTGCTCCGCGTTCTCGGCGGTAAGAATCTTGTCTCAGTACATCACAGATTTAGGGTTTGCGAGGCAGGCCTGACTGTGGCATAATGCGGCTATCCCACTCGGGAGAAGTGCCATGCCCAAGTCCGTCTCAGCCCAGCCAGACACACTGACCGACCAGGCC